>CALITO010000001.1 GCA_938041455.1 uncultured bacterium
TATCCTCTCACCCGGCGCTCTATTTCTAAATTCGGTAAAGGAGAAGAAATGCGGTTTAGAGAGGAAATAAAGGAAAAGGTTAAAAAAGGAGAAATACCCGTGGAGATCGTCCTCTTCCAGGGGGCTGATGGGGCTAATCTCGCTTATAAGCATGGCTTTATCGTCTCCTGGGAGAAGGAAGGCGTTTGGTTCCATGAATTTGAGGTCGCCTTCTCCACCCGCCGAAAAGGGGAGGTAAAGTTTAGGGACCATATCCATTTCGTTCCTATGGCAAGCATAAGAGATATAAGATTATTAGAAGGGGATGAGGCGGTGAGCCTGCAGGAAGCGATGAAGATAATAGAAGTGGCGGAAGCGGGGAAGGAAGCACCTATACCTTAGGGGTTGAGCAATAGCGGGGGGCGATGCCCCTTATATCAATTTGTGGGACATAAGAGCGCATAAAAAATCTATTTGGGCAGCCCCCCGCTTAGCTATAGCACTTATTTGGCGTATTCTATCGCTCGTGTCTCCCTTATCACCACAACTTTTATTTGACCTGGGTATTCCATTTCCTGCTCGATTCTCTTCGCGATATCCCTGGCTAACACAGCTGCTTGGACATCGTCTATTTCCTCTGGCTTGACGATTACTCTAACCTCCCGCCCAGCCTGGATAGCATAGGAGCGTTCAACGCCGGAAAAGGAGGAAACTATTTTCTCCATTTGTTCCAAACGTCGTAGGTAAGCTTCCAACATTTCCCTTCTTGCTCCGGGGCGGGCAGCGGATAGAGTGTCAGCAGCTTGCACGAGCACCGACTCTATACAATTAGGGTCTACTTCTCCATGATGGGAAAGTATGGCATTTATTACCTCCTCTCGCTCGCCGTATCTTTTCGCTGCCTTGGCTCCTAATTGAGTGTGTGAGCCCTCCTCCAGCAGAGCCTTTCCAATATCGTGGAGCAAACCCGCCCGCCGCGCTAGATTAGCGTTAACTCCCAGCTCCTCCGCCATTTGCCCTGCGATAAAAGCGACTTCCAGGGAATGAGCAAGCACATTTTGTCCATAAGATGTCCTGTATTTGAGCTTCCCTAAAAGCCTCACCATCTCGGGATGTAGCCCCGTGACTTTTGCCTTCTCCATCGCCTCCTCACCCGCCCTTATTATCGCAACTTCCACCTCTTTCCTCGCTTTCTCCACCATTTCCTCTATTTTCGCGGGATGAATTCTCCCATCCAGGAGGAGTTTCTCCAGGGCAATGCGGGCTATTTCCCTCCTCACTGGATCAAAGCAAGAGAGAACTACCACCTCAGGTGTGTCATCTATGAGGAGGTCAACGCCGGTGAGGCTTTCAAAAGTTCGTATATTTCGCCCTTCTCTCCCTATAATTTTGCCTTTCACCTCGTCGCTCGGTAAGGGAACAATTGTTACCGTTGTTTCTTGTGCCATATCAACAGCGCATTTCTGTATGGCAAAAGAGATTATCTCCCTCGCCCTGCTTTCCGCTATTTCCTTTGCCCGTTCCTCCTCCTCCGCTATTTTGCGCATCAGCTCCTTCTGCAATTCTTCTTCTTTTTGCTTTAAGATCAGTTCTCTAGCCTCCTCTTGAGAAAGACCGGCTATCCTTTCTAACTGTTCTTCTTGCTGCTTCACAAGTTCTTCGGCTTTCGCTTGTAATTCCTCTAACAGCTTCTCTCGCGCAGCAATTTGTTTCTCCCTCTTATCTAATGTTTCAGCCTTCCTCTCCAACCGCTCGTGTTCCTGCAGTAGCCTGTTCTCCCGCCTGCTCAGTTCCCTTCTTTGCTGTTGAAGACTTTCCTCTATCTGCGCCTTAAGCTTGTGGGCTTCTTCCTTTGCTTCCAGCAGAGCCTCACGCTTTAATGATTCTACTTGCTTCTCCGCTTCCTTGAGAAGCCACTCTGCCCTTTCCTCTCTTTCCCTTGCTTTCCTTACGGTTTTTTGATAAAGGAGGTAAACACCCACGGGCAATAAAACCCATAAAATCAGGGCTATCATCAATACTAACATCCTTAAACACCTCCCTTGTTAAGGGGAGGGAAAGAGAAACCTCAATACTTTTTCAACCATCTCCCACAGGAAGCCCCGCCTCAGGAGAAAAGAAGCGAGTTTTTCTTTCCGACGAGGGTCTTCCTCGGATAGGGAGGCAAGGCGACGCTGCCCTACTCGGAGTGCTACTTTTAATTCCTCTTCCGCTGATAGCTGGGCAATTGCTTCCCCTGCCGTCTCCGCATCTACCCCTTTCTCCAGCAGTTCGCGATAAAGACGAGAACGTCCATACTTCTCCTTCCGCCCCTCAACCCATTGTCGGGCGAAGGTATCATCGTTCAATAACCCCTCCCTTTTAAGCCAACTAATAGCCTGCTCCGTTGTATCTTCGTCTATCCCTTTCTTCCTTAATTTCTCCCTCGCTTCCTTCTCCGTTCTGTCGCGGAAGGATAAAAATCGCAACAAAATCTCCTTTGCCTTAAGGAGCTCGGATATTTCCTTATGCCTCCTTTCCTATTGAGAGAACCGATTAAGCGAAACTCTTTCAGAGGATTTGTTCTCTTTCCTATCCCCTTATATATTTCAATATTTATTATACATCAATTCTCCTTATTAGACAAGGATTTCGGGGGCAGGGAGTTGAGAAACTTTCGTTCTTCCTCGTCCAATTGCTCGAAAAGGCGCCTCTCTCTCATATCAAAGGAGCGACGCGGTTTGTTATCCGGAGTATCCCTTTGACTACCGTTGTGTAAACACCACCCCCCTGCACCTCCCTTTATCGCTCCCCTAAGGTCGAGAAGAAAATCATCAGCCACTGGTTCCCACCCTGGTGTATAACCCCGCCGAAAAGGTTCCTGGTAGTGCACCGGCACAACCCTTCCTAATTCCTCCATCCAGGAATAATATCGCCTCGTTATACCTTCCGTTTCCCTGGGGGCCTGGGGGTTCCTCGCCAGATGGGGAGAGATGAAGTCCACTCCTGCATCAAATAGATATCTTCGCAGATCCTCTTTGCTCCCCGGTGTTCCTGAAGCGGTTACCAATCTTTGGGGATCCATCCTTTTCACCTCGTCCCTTAACTCTTTTAACTCGCTGAAGCTAACGAACCTTTCGTCCCTGACATTTCGCTCATTTGCTAAGTCTATATACCAATTTCGGTAGGTTTTCAAAGCGCTGACTAAGGCTCTCACCGCCCTCAGATGTGATTGTTGAGTGGGAAGCAAGGTTCCTCTTGCCAAAGTGATGTCCACAATCAAACCGCGCTTGTCACACTCCTTGACAAGCCATTCCAATTTTCTAAAATATGGTTCCCGAGGATTGCCATTCTTATCCACCGTTGAAACATCGTCCCCAAATACATTCCAGACCGCCCAGATCCGTAGCCAATTGAAACCATACCTTTTCAGATCATCAAGGTCTTGCCTGATGAATTGCCGGGGAGCGCCCAGCCCTCCGTAATAACTTATCCCTAATAAGAAAGTAGGCTTACCATTAACGGTAAAATTTTTACCCTGAATCCCAAGGGTCGTAGCTTCAACGATGGCACAAAGCAACAAGATAGGGAGAAACATTGTCTCACCTTCCTTCAAATTTAATTTTATCAGAAAACAGTTTTGTTGAATAATTCAAAGAACGTTCAACTTCCACCTTGAAGGGATGACGAAGTTTGTAGAAATATAGCATTTAGAAATTTTTAGAAGGAGATTCTCAAGTTAAACGGCTAATAAAAGATGGTTTCTTTTCACTTTTT
>CALITO010000002.1 GCA_938041455.1 uncultured bacterium
GAAGAGGGAGGCTGTGTATCAACTGTTACCCCATCGGAGGTTGCTACTTCCCCCTTATCCACGCTGCGCCATCCGCGCACCGAGAAGTAATAAGTCATCCCGTGCTGTAGGGTAGGAGTCTGCAGTGTAGTGGAGGTTACATTCCCCACATTCGTCCAATCCACCACATCCGTGCTACCGGGCTTGGTCCCTATGGCGCACTCGTAGCCATCTACATATTCCATAATCGGCGCCCAGTTGGCGGATAGGCTGGTGGTAGAATTAGTGTAATCTATGTCAGGTGGGGTTAGCCCATCATAGACATAGGCAGGTGCAGGTATGGGAGCTACCTGGCTCCAGCCTGGTATTGAGAGCAGTAAGAGGGAAAAAAAAGCGAATAAATAGAAATACCCCTTCTGTATTCGCCTTTTTTCTTGCACTCTTACCCCTGGAACTCCTCGGCTATTTGAAAACATTTTAAAACCCCCTTTTTTCCTCAAAGCTGTTAATTCTATTTTAGAAGTTATAATTTTATTTGCAAATTATTTTTGTGCAAGTTATTTATTGACCGTTTCAAATCCCTTTCTATAATGATGAGAAAATTTTGATGAGGAGCGTGAATTCAAATGGAAAATATAAAATGCGTCGTCATAGGTTATGGTATGGGGAAAGCACATAGCCAATTCATCAGTTCCACAGAGGGTTTAGAGCTCGTTGGGGTTTGCGACATAGACGGGGTTCGCAGGGAGATGGCGAAGAAAGATTTCCCCTTCATTCAAACCTTCGACTCAGTTGATGATTTGCTAAAAAACTACGATTTTGATCTTGCGGTAATCGTCACTCCCCACAACACCCATTATCCCATCGCTATAAAGTGTCTTTCTGCTGGGAAGAATGTGGTCATAGATAAGCCCTTCTGCATAACTGTTCAAGAGGCAACCGATATGATAAATTTAGCCAAAGAGAAGGGACTTATGCTCTCTGTTTTTCACAATAGAAGATGGGATGGCGATTATCTCGCTTTGAAAGAGGTGGTAGAGAAAGGGCTCATTGGCGATATATTCCACTTAGAGATGTTTATGGGGCATTACGGAGCTCCTGGACCTTGGTGGCGCTCATATAAGGAAATATCAGGGGGAGCACTCTACGATTGGGGCGCTCATCTGGTGGACTGGATTTTGGGGCTTGTGCCTTCCAAAATTAAAAGAGTGGGAGGCTTCAGCCACAAATTAGTCTGGAATGATGTCACCAACGAGGACAATGTGGAGGCAGTAATTCAGTTTGAGAATGGGGCGGTAGCGTATGTAGAGATGTCCTCAATAGCAATGGCGCAGAAGCGAAGATGGTTCATCTTAGGAACGCAGGGAAGCCTGGAGGATGAGTGGGGAGCGAGGGGATTTAGGTTAAGGAAACTCGTTGATGGTATACAAGTTGAAGGACTCGTTCCCTATAAAGAAAGCGATTGGAGCGCCTATTACAAGAATGTCGCAGAGCATCTCCTAAAAGGAGCCGAGCTCGCCGTCAAACCAGAGGAAGCAAGACGGGTCATAGCGGTTATAGAGATAGCAAGCAACGCTCAGGGGCAGATGCTGGATTTCCCCCAGGAACTCTATTAGACTTGTTCCAGATAAAAGGCGAAAGAAATAGAAGAACTGTTGGAACTTTTCTTTCCTTTTTTTTCGTCTAAATATTAAAGTGAGGTGAATAAGCACGCGAATGTTCAATCGGAAAGTTATAGTGGGCTTCCTCATAGTTGGAGGCATCTTCCTTCTCGCAGGATGTGGAGGGGGAGGTCCCTCAGTAACGGGCTCGACTCCCACGGACACGGGAACAGTGCGAATCATCATCCAGTGGCCTACCCGCGCAATCCCAGAGAACACCGCCTATGTAATAATCAAGATAAGTGGAGCCGGCTTGGATAAACCCATAGAGCAAAAGGTAGAGCGCCAACCCGGAGAGGTAAGCATTACGGTCACCCTCAGAGTGCCAGTTGGAGATAAGGTTGTGAGCGTTACAGCCTATGATGCAAATAACGAACCCCTCGCGGTGGGTTCAACAAACATCACCGTGTTAGTCAATATAACCACAACAGCCACCGTTGAACTGGGAGAAATCAAGGGAGCTTTCTTCCCCCTTAAAGTGGGAAACGAATGGGTCTACGACTTGACAATCACGAACCTCCTGGGCGATATCTCCAAGCCAGCAAAACAAGGACTCCCTGACTATGTCCCCTATCCATTTGAAGCCAAGGGAATAGCAACCTGGGAGGTCATCTCTTATGAGGAGAACCTCTTCCCCTCTCCCGTCTACGCCCTCCAGATGACCCACACTCTGACTTCCATCTCCCCTCCCCCAGATGTTGAGCCCCTATCATCCCCTCCCAAAGTATTGCCTCGTTCCCCCTCCATAACTGCCTATTTAAGCGGTGGAACGGTGGAGAACCTCCTCCTTTGGGGATTGAAGAACGACTGCCCCGAGTGCCAGTGCGAAGATGAGCTTGCGAGGTTCGTTCCTCCCCTGGTTATCCTTGACCTTTCCCTTTCCTCAACTTGGCAGGTGGGCAGGGCATTCGGATTGATATGGAGCGCCTCTTATGCCGGAGAGGAGAACATAGAAACACCGATAGGCACCTTCCCTTGCGTCAAAGTAGTCTATACCTCCACCCCTATAGCAGTTTCAGTGAAGAAGTCAGGCAGGGAAGATGTGCCAGCAAGAGCCACTGCCACCGCCGATGTCTGGTATGCGGATAAGGTAGGGGTTGTTAAAGAGGTCTTAACGATAATTCCCTCAGGCTATTCGCCCTCTATGGGAAGACAAAAACCAATATGGCAGTGCACATACACCTTGAAGGGGACGAATCTTCTTTCAGGGGATGTGGAAGTGATAGTGAAGTAGCGAAAATATTTTCACCAATTTATGGGATATACATTCATCTTGAAAATGCACCCCATAAGCGTCGTCAAACCCCCTCCCAAGAAATCTCCCATTATCAACCCTAAAAATACGGGCATAGCCCGCCTGTAAAGCTTCATCCCCCCATACTTTATGATGAAGAGTTTTATCAACCAGGCAAGGAAAAAGGGCATCCAAAGCCAGGTCATAGTGAAGGTATTAGCTATGGCATAGCCGATGGGATTGAACGGCCACCAGAGAAAATTCAACTTCATAAAATATAAAAATAGCGTGAATATCAGCCCACCTGTCAAAAAGGAGATGGAATACCAATTTGTGGGCAAGGGGGTTTCCAACCAGCTTGCAAGGGAGTTGAAGTTGTTCTGGGGAATGGTTATACTGCGCCAGGCATCGCACTTCGCTCCACCACCATATTGATACCATATACGCAGAGCGATGTAGAAGGAGATCAGAAGTCCAAATGCTATGGCGATGAGGATGTTCACTACTATTGACCTGGGAGATATCCCTGTGAGTTCCGCCATCTTGAGGGCGTCCAATTGGTGGGGCATAGATAGACAGCGCAGGTCATAGGAAGTAAAGACCCTCATATAGGACATTATAGTGAGGTCTTGGGGCAGATAAATCTTCGTTCCGATTGTGGAGGTCATAAGCGTGTTGGTATCAACATCGGGACCAAAGAGCCAGGCATTTCCCGCCTCTGCCCTCATCCTCGTTGCAGATGTCATATAGGCGAGGGCGATGAGAACCAAAGGTATCGCTACTATGAGCCTCATACCAGCGACATTACAAAAGAGGATAATGAAGGCGAGACTTGCCATCAATCCCCAGAAGGCAAACTTATAGGAAAAAGGCTCCCCCTCATCAGCCCTCGCCTTTCCCATAGCGGTGAGAAAAACTTCCTTCAAGTGCCTTCTTGCCAGCCACAGGCTAACAATCGCTATGGCAATAAAGGCACCTGCCCCCTGATGCCCTAAGAAGGGAAACTCGGCAATCGGTCCGCCTTGCTGACCAATTCCCCAAGCAGCCCCCAATATCCTCTGCACCCTCGTCAGGAAAAAGAAAAACCAAGAGGAAAATAAAACTTCAAGGGAGATGAGATACCCTATCCCAATGACGAATGGATAGAAGGAAATAGGGGTGTAACCGATGGCGTTAAATGGTGGAGTAGTGAAGTAAGGGGATATATCTCTGGGACGCACATCTATGCGGGGTATTGTAGGGAAATTGAAACTCAATGTATTTACACCTACTAACAGGAAGGGAATGGCAAAGCCTATCCAGAAAAGGCGATTCTGAAAAAAACCCTCCTTCGTCATCTCTACAGGGAGGAAGACAGTGGGGAAGGTAAGCCTTTCCCTTTCTATCCACTGCTTGCGAAAGACGAGGTTTATGCAAAGCGTGGCGAAGACGAGAGCAAAAAGGAAGCCAGACCAGATAAACATCGGTCTCAACCAACTATGAATGGGGACGGGTGCATCTCCAAGGTAGAAATTCTCTATCGCTGACTCTCCCTGAGGAATGAACCAAGCGGGAACATAGTGATGAAAAAGCTCCGCCCACTTATTCTCAGGGGAGGCAAACCAGAAACCCGCCACTAATGTGGGAATGAGGAAGTGTAGACCTCCCGAGGAGGAGATGACGGTTGAGGTGGTGAGCATAGCGTAAATAGTGATGAGCTCGGAACGATCGAGGGTTGGTAGTGAATAGCGGCGCAGGAACTGGTTTACTGAGATGACGAAGAGGAAAGCACAGAAGGCGCCAACGGGAATGGAGGTATTGGCAAGCGCCGTGTGCCCCCTCGCACTGCCCAAGACTAGCTCAGCATAGTGGAGCCACAGGTCCACCACTATAGAAAGGACAACCCCTATCGCAAGTGCTCGCCAGGAGATAAGTTTCCTCAACTTGTCTCTAATACGATCACCGTATCAAAGGGGTCTATTGGCTTGGGGGGCAGGGAAAGCAAAAGTCTCTCCCCTTCTTGCTTGAAGTTAAGAGCTTCTCGTGTGAGTAAGGGGTAGGCTTTCCTAACCTCGCCAGGGAAATCGGGGATGCTCAATTCCCCATACCAGGGCCAGGCGAAGATGTGAAGATAGATTTTATCCCCCTTCCTTGTGCACTTGCCCCACCATAACTTCTCTAGGGGCAGAGGACTTCGCTCACAGCCATAGACGCTCTCTCCATTTAACCATAGCCATTCCCCAATTTCCTTTAGCCTCACCGCAGAGGGTTCGGGAATTATCCCCTCCGCCGTAGGCCCCACATTTAAAAGGTAGTTCCCTCCCTTGCTTACTATATCAACGAGGTTGTAAATGAGCTGACCTGTTGATTTCCAGTTATGGTCATAGCTCTTGTAGCCCCAGGTGTCGTTTATCGTTGCAGGGGTTTCCCAATCACCGGGGACTATTGTAGGGGGAATTTCGTTATCTCCTCTCTCCTGATAATCGCCCAGGTTTTGCCCTATTCTACCACTTATTATCGTCTCCGGTTGGATGGAAAGGACAAATTCCCTCAATTCCCTGGCCAGTTCGGGAGTTGGTGTATCTATATCAAACCAAATGACACCTATCGGACCGTAGTTTGTCAAAAGTTCCTCCAGTTGGGGCATCACATATTCCCTAAGGTATCTGCTGAAGTTCTTTTTTCCTGGGTCAAAGTCCCAGAAGTTGCCCATCCCGTCCGGATGATGCCAATCAAGCATTTGGGAGTAATAGAAGCCGAAGCGGATTCCCTTCTTCCCACATGCTTCAGAGAGCTCCTTAAGGGGGTCCCGCCCAAACGGAGTGGCTTTGACTATGTTGTAATCGGTATATTTAGTATCAAACATACAGAAGCCGTCGTGATGCTTGGCGGTGATGACGAGGTAGCGCATCCCCGCCTGCTTAGCAAGTTCTACCCATTCCTCGGCGTTAAAGCGGGTGGGGTTGAACTGCGCGGCGAGCTTCTCATACTCTTTTATAGGAATGCGGGCGGTGAACATAATCCACTCCCCAATCCCCGGAATCGTTTTATCCTCCCAAACGCCTGCCGGGATAGCATATAATCCCCAGTGGATGAACATACCGAACTTAGCTTCTCGCCACCATTGCATTTTATCCATAAAACATCGCCTCCTCCGGAGTTCGTTTGCTTTTTATATTATAATGGACAATAGGGAAGGGGAGAAATTCAAATATATCTTCTCCCCTTCCCTATCAAAAACCACCTACACGAGGTTCTTCCCCCGTCTCTGGAAACTGCTATGGTGCCCAGACGAGGTCCCAGTGGCAGATGCGTAGCTTTCCACCAGCTACCATCGGCTTTATCTGGTCCGCCTTATACCACTTGGCGTGTCCATCGAGGAAGATGAGGTTAGAACCACCAACATGACGAGCGGATTTATCAACTGCGGTGTTCAAGTCGTAGAGATTGACGCCCCAACCACCTACACAGCATTCTATTCCGGGATTATTACCCGCAATGGCATTAGCGAAGGCGAACATAACCACGATCCCATAAGCTTGTAGATAAGGCGTGACATAACCATTAGAAGAATCGCCGATGACCACATATTCAGCGGGTGCCTTGATCTCGGCTAATCTCATAGCCCCGGATTTTCCTTGACACCAGAATGTTCCACTTAGGAATAGGTCGCTAATTCCATAGGCGCATTTCACTCCCGTGCTCGTATTGCAGGGAACCATAGCATTAGCGGGTCTCGGATTGGGACCTTGCCAAGGCCAACAGCAGGCAGGCCAGGCGGAATGAGAGTCCCCGCGCATACTAGGACAACTATATACATGCCAATTCTTCAGATAGGGATAAAGTTGCTCCCTCCAGAACAGCCAAGTTTGACTACCTCCCGCTCCAGACCAGCAAGGTTTTGGTGCGTAAGGGGCTGTTTCATCCCAATCCTGTATATACATCTGGAGAGCCGTGCCTATTTGCTTCGTATTGGATAAACAGCCAGTTTTACGCGCTTGCTCTCTAGCCCTCGAGAAGACGGGGAAAAGGATAGCTGCCAGGATGGCGATAATCGCTATCACCACCAGCAGCTCGATGAGGGTAAATCCCTTCTTGCGCATCAACACCTTTTTTCACCTCCTTTCTTTTTTGTCTACTCCCTCTCAGCTCTCCGCGCTTCCCCACAAGGAGGAAGAGGGAGCGAAAACCTTCTCCCTTCTTAACTAAGTGTAGAACATCTTTAAAATTTTGTCAATAATTTTTAATAAATTTTTTAATTCCTTGGGGTAACCATTTCTCATAATTTTCCCAACACCCCGCTTAAATACGCCCCGTTCGCTTCCCTTACCCCCTTAACTAACTTACTCATCGTCTCGCCATCTATCCGAAAATCTTCTCTCCCCACGCCCGGGGGGTTCCTAACAATATGGCAGTCTACCATCTCGTTCCAACTGTAGTATCCCAACCCATTCCCAACTCCCGCTATATCCTCCCCAAATTTCTCGTTTATGAGGTCGCTAACCCTATAGCAGTAAACCACTTTCTGTCCCCTCCTCAACAACTTCTTTATCTCCTCCCTTTCCTCCCTCGTTAACCTCCCCTGGGTCCCTCTTATCAAAACTATATCGGCAAACCTCACTATTTCGGGAAGACAAGCACAGCTCCACTGATAGCCCAGGGCGTGGGGGTGCTTGGAGCCAAATGGATAGGGAACCTCGGCAAGAAGCAGGAGGTCAGGATACTTCTCCCTCAATCTTTCCTTTATGTCCTCAAAGGCGGAGTTGCAGAGCTCTGCCCGAAAGCGGGCATGTTCCGTAACCGGAACAGGCTGGTGCGGTTGGTCAACTCTTGAGTAGTCGAAAATCCTTTCATCTCTTGGGTCGATTTCCCCGAAATCCCGGAAACCCGTCCCCCAAAGAGCGTTTAGCGCCCCTATATCGTTCCTATACCTTTTCCTCAGCCATTCTCTAAAGAGGTTGTTCGTCTCCTCATCAAATGCGGTGAAATCCATCTCGCAGGAAAGCGAAATGACAGGACGCTCCTTCCCCTCCCAGATAACCTTCAAAATCCTTCCCTTTTCCCCATATCTTTCTATATAAGCAGAAGCGTAGGAAAGGAGATATTTCTTGAACTCCTCGCTATATACCTTCGCTTGTGTTTTCTCTCCTTTCTGATTGACCGTAAGGGGGATGGGAGATACACCAAACAGTTTCTCCACCCAACCCATTCTATACTCATAGTGAGCAGATATATCTCTTCCACAGTGCGCTTCCAACCAAGGAACTATGTAGAAGCCTTCTTCTTTCGCCCACCGGTGTTCTCTATCCAACCATCTCCAATTGCCATCTATCATCTGGGAGAACTGGTGGTCCACAAGCAAGGTATTAAAACCTAGTTCCCGAAGCAGTTTCAAATCTCTACGAATCGCCGAATCCTCGCTCTTCCAGGGTTCCCACCAGTGCCCAAAGAAGTAAATACAAAGGAGAGGTTCACCATTGGGGAGAAGTAAAGGGGAGGGGGTAGCATTTTCCTTGTTCAATTTTTTCACCACCTCTAAGGCGGGGCGAGGGGAGCCATCCTCCCTTAACAAACTAAAGGAGGAAACCCCCCTCTCTATATAATGGCGCCAATTCCAAATGGAGTAGCCTATTCCTTGCTCCTTTAAAGAGGAGATGGCAAGCGATAGCCAATCCTTCTGCTTTTTCTCGCCCACCGCTTCAACATCCGCCCCTAACTCGCCCATCCAAAGAGGTAAATCGGGATAGAGCCTGCGCGCTAAATCTATTTTACTTTGCATAGCAGTGAGATTTTCCAAAAGGGTCATCTTGGGGTTGAGATAATAACCAAGGCTGTAGAAGTCAAATGGATTGGGGAAAGGTAGGGAAGCCTCCTCAGGAGAGGAGGGTGGCAAAACGGGGTCGAGGAGGAAATCGTGGAAACCCACTACCGCATCTTTTCGTTCCTGCCTGATTGCCTCTACCATTTTGGGAAGAATCCCACGAAGAAGGGAGGCGAACCAGAGGTAATGGTCCATCCATATCTCCCAGCGCGAGCGCTCCTTCGTTGGAAGAGGTTTGAGGGTATCCCAGTTAAGGGATTTACCCCAGCGTTCATTCCAGTAGTCTATATGAGGGTTCACTACTTTTGCCCATTTCCTAAAGGCCTCAATGCATTCATTCCGCTTGTCAGGATTATAAAGGAGAGTAGCGGGTAATATTTCCTCAGAGGCAAGGATATAGACTATGTTAGGGAAATCCTTCGTCTCTCTAACCATTCGTTTGAGGAAGGCAATATAATGTTCCAACTGATCGGGTATGAGCGGCCAAACCTCGGCATCCAATCCCTTGGGTGCCCAGCCTTCGCCCACATAACCGAGAACTATGATGAGGGTCAGCCCCTCCTTATATGCCATTCCGCAAACATCCCTGAGCCATTTTATCCTACTTTCCTCCCAAATGGGTGGCTCAAGAGAAGGCTGGAACTCCGCCCATACATTTACCATCCAGACTGCGTTGAACCCGGACGACTTGATTTCTTTCAAATCTCTTTGCCAAGTGGCGATGTCATAATTTTTCTCAGGGTAAGGGATGTAATTGCTCACGCAGCGCCAGCGAGCCAGGGGGTTCGCATCTACATAAATTAAAACTGAGAGATACAAAAGCAGGAGAACACCCCTTCTCATCATCTCACGCCCAATAGGGAAAGTAAACCAAGGGCTGGATAGCGTCCCCGTGTTTCCAATTTTATTTTTTTCACAGATCTTCTCTTGCCCAAGTCCAATTCCACTATATTCATAATTGCTGAAGGCGTCTCCAGCGCATAACTCCTTGACCAACCCTTCCCAAGTGTGGCGAAGTCACCGATTATTAAGGGTGGACCCCACCAATCCAAATCGCCGGGAAAGTAAAGGTCCTTTTTTATAACCGCTCCATCAGCACATACCGCTGTTATTCTGCCGACCATAGAATATGCGTCTTGATGGTCCAAGAAAGGAACTATTAGAAGATACATCTTTCTTACATCACTGTTTACTTCCAGATTTAGGCTCGGGCGACCTAATTGCCAACTTGCCACAGCCAACTTTCGCCCTTGGAGTGAAAATTTCATTCCCCCGAAGGATGGAATGCTTATCTCGTTCTTTTGCATTCCCTCAAGTGGTGTAGTTAGAGCGTTCCAGGGAGGATGTCCGTAGGCGCTCCACCAGCGGAAATTCCTCCATTCTTCATCCGAATGAAGGATATCCCCCTGGAGAGGAACCGTTATTATTTTCTCAGGAGGGAGAGGGAATTCTTCAAAGAATTTATGAAGACGGAGAAGGGTGGAGAGAACCCTTCCATCGGGGAGGCGAAGGGAGAACACATTCTCGCCTGGCAAAAGCGGAGCATTTTGGGGAATGGGTAATAGGGTGATTTGTTCTCCCTTTCCCTTCAAATCCAACATTATCGTTCCCCTAATTGCGGGCTTTCCCTCCTCATCCACTCCAATGTCCACCTCGCTCCTTCCATTTATCGCTTTTGATGAATTGTTCTTCAGACGAACGGCGACCCCGTAGGAACCATCGGGAAACCTTTCCTCGCTGGCTTCCACCTCCAAAGGGGGTAGAATGGTTAAATCCACAGATGCCCAGAAGTTAACCGCGCCTGCTTTACAGAGGAGGAAAAGGGTGCGTCTGGAGAAAAGCTTCCTCCCCATATTACCATACATTTCCCTTAAGTCTCCCATCCCCCGCTTGAGGCAAATCTCGATCTCGTTTCTCCCCCTAATTTTCCAGCCCTGAGCTACTCCCTGTCTATCCTCAACCCCTACGACTTCTCCCCCCTTCACTTTAACCCTGAAGTTCTCCCCTTCCACCACCTCCTTAGGGGCATTCAATTCCCATTTTATGGGTGTGTATTTTATAATCAACCTGCTCTCCTTCGTTGAGGGAACATCACAAACTAAAAGGATTCTGTTGACAAGTGGTTCCAGTTTAAAGGGCAAACGCTTTCCGTTTACCATAACTTCCTTAATATTAACCACGGGAAGCACCCAGCGTAGACTCCTTTTAAACTCTTCCTGGGAACTAATATTCAATATAATTTCTCCTTCTCTGTGAGAGAAGACGAGGTGGAATTGGGGTAGGTGTAGCTCCGCGGATTTCCATTGGAGAGGTAGACCGGGTCTCAAGAAAAGGGTTGATTTGGGTTTATTCAATTCCAAGCCGAATAGCCCCTCGATCACCCCCCAGATGAAGACCCCAGCGGGAGGGGAGAAATAGGCACGAGTGGATTCAATGCCCAGTTCGGGCCAGGCTCCATCGTGAGGAGGTGAAGTGACGATATTAGCTATCCAAAGCAGGGGAGCTAAACCGTCTTCGGGATAGCCAATACGAGAGAAGGCAAGGGTTGCCCAGGGCTGTTGCTGTCCCCCCGCCTGGGAGCCAACGGTAGCGTTCACATAGGAAGGAAAGAGATTGCTCACATATATCTCTCCCTGCCCTCCTTGTAAAGCTTCTTTTAAATGACAAAGGGAGGTATAGGAGTCAAGCGGGTCCACAATGTTATAGATTACCGGCCAAATGAGGGAATGGTAAGGAGGCTCTATATGCAGGACATCCAAGGCGTCTTTGTAAAAGGCGAACCATCCAAGCTCCTCCTGCCAAAGTTCTTCCTTCAATCTTTCTTCCATCCACTTCGCCTTTTCCCTTGCAATTTTTGCCTCTTCCTTAAAGCCCAAAGCATCGGCTATCTCGGCTTTTGTGCGGAGCATTTCTATCCCCGCTATAGTGGGCGATGTGCCGTCCTCAGGAGTAGAAATGTAATCCTCTTGATTCCCTATCTGCTGACCGAAACCAAGGAGTCCGTTACCATCTGGGTCGTGAGCAGTGAAGGTTTGGTTTATGACCCTTGAGAGAATGGGATAAATCTCCTTAGCGAACTCCTTATCACTCGTCATCCGCCAGTGGTGCTGGACATCCCATACAAAGAATTGGTTCCAACCACCGAAATCCACCCTCGCTCTTCCGTATGTATCAAGTTGAGGTATCATCCCATTGGGAAGGATGTGCTTAGCGTGAGTCATTATCATCTCCCTACTCCTATCCTCTTGCCCCAGCCAATCAGTGGCTAAACTGTGCTGTTGGGAGTAAAGAGTCCCCCAATGGTGCACTGCTTCTATCCATCCCCAGGGACGAACCCATGTCATCTCGAGGTTCCAAAGAGCGCAGCGGAAAGCTTCGTCAAGGACAGGTTCAGGAGTTTTAATCCAGGCGCTTTGGAAGAGCTTGCGATAATGCTCCCTCAACTTCCTCTCCTCGGATAGCACATCACCTCTGGCCAATTGAGAAGCTCTCTCCTCATCCTCCGAGAAAGCAACTATCATATATAGTTTGTTCTTGCCCTCCCCCACCAGCCAGAAGCCATCCAAAGACACTTGGAGGGGGAAATTAGCCCTTGCTGCTACATAGAGGGTAGTTTCAGATATAGGGGTTAAGAAGATGTTCCCTTCCCTTTGTTCCCATTTGGGTGGAGAGAGTGCAAGGTTAGGTTGAAGGAGATATTGCCAACGGAAGGGGAGTTGCGAGCCAAAACCGTGGATTCGTACCCTGCCGGGAGCACCAAATTCAACAACCAACCTGGCCTCGGGGTCGCTCTCGATACAGAGGCCAGCTGCGCCTTCCCATCGCATACCATCTCTCCCTACCAGCATGGGAAAGAGACGGGCAGTTATCTTGAAATTATCCACTCGGGCAGAAACTACGAGCTCCTCCGGCGTTTGAACCACCTTTTGGTCAAGCCCTTCGTAAAGCCAGACCGTTCCCTTAAGAAGCTTTACACCAATCCTCCACTTGCCAAGGGCGAGATTATGAAGCCAGTAGCGAGGGTCATGGTCGTAGGTAAAAATGCCGGGAAGGGCAAAATGGTCAAAGGAAGAAATGATAGTTTCATGAAAAGCGGTCATCCTTTCCTGGCCTGCATCAGCGGAAAAGAGAAGAACAGGAACTATTGCAAGTAGAAGTATAGACGCTACCTTCACTTCGCCCATACCTCCAACTCCTTTTTCCCTTCCGGTATGGAGAATCTAACCCACCAACAATCCCCGCTTTGCTCTACCTTTCCTTTGATGGTCTTTCCATTTGCCTTTCCTTCCCCTGATTTAGGTTTATTCTTAAAAGGTCCCAGACGGAGTTCCAAGGAAGGGAGCACTCTGTCTGAAGCAAGCTCCATTCTCATCTCCCCCTTATCCCTTATGAGGGTGTATCTCAAATTCGCTCTTCTGCCATCTTCTAACCAAACGGGATAATCCCTTATCTCCGTCCTATTCCATCCATAGGGCACCCTTGGGAGAACTCTGAGCTTCCCCGGGCGAGGATTATCAACCCCTATAACTATCCTCAATGTCTTCACAATCTCCGCTTCCTGCACACCGTTTCCTAAATCTCCCGTGCGATGCCAGAAAGCTCCCTCGGGGGACACCTCACATCCCTCGGGGGTGATATATGGCTGGCACTTGGGGTCATATATCGCCTTTGCCATCCATTCTAACATAATGGTTGCATCCTCCATCCTATCAAGGAGTAAAGCTGACTGGGTAACGAATCCCTGTCCATAGCCCATCGCCACCCCATAAAAGCCGAACGGTTTATAGGAATCCCTAAGCCTTTGGTAAGCGGATAGGTTGTAGGGTATCCAATCGGGGTCGTCCTCGGCAGGTAGAAAGCCTTGTCTATCTACATATAATATAAGGGGACCGAGGACGGTGCTACGATGGGGCCAGCCCGAATGGGCGAGCGTCCAGACCCGCCCATATTTAGGCTCCACCACGAGATAATTCTTCTCTATAGCCTCCCTCATCTTCTTAGCTCTTTCCTTCCATATCATCGCCTTTTCGCTTTTCCCTATGCTCTCTGCCATCTCGGCAAGTGCGTAAAGGGCCTCCATACAGATGTAATCGGCGTAAACGCTCCTCCCCACGCCACCAGCGCATTCGCTATCGGTGAGCAGGACATCGGTAGCCCCCGATTTATCGGGATTTTGAAATTGCCAAATTATCCAATCTCCCGCATATTCCACATCCTGCCATTGCCTTTCCAACCATTCTTTCCCCTTTGGGAGACGCTGCCACAATTTATAGATGAACAGCGATATCAGCCCATGCCCATCGTTTTCAAAGTTCCCCTCGTTAGGTGAGGGAATATTTATTACCCTGCACCAGTGGGGAGGGAAGCCCAAGTCCTTCCAGAGCAGTGCTTTCTTAAAACAGTAATCTGCCACTCGCTCAGCGGGAAAGAGATAGCCGAGGGATAGGATTTCCTGCAAACTTCTCCCTAAATCCCGGGACCAAGAATGAGCATAATATGTGCCAACATTCTTCTTAAATGTGCCGAAACCTTGATAACCGCCCCAGGATGGAGCATCCTTCGTTGATGTATGATACATTCCTTCCTCGTCTATCTTGTTCAGAATGTCTTGGACATTATGATAAAAGGCATTAGTAAGTATGTCCGCATAGATGTTGCCCTCAAAGCGGACATAGGGGCCACGGTAATTTGGAGGAATATCAAGAGGAAGGCGAGTTGGCAGATTTTTCTCAGAGACATATAAAGTTTGCACCAGTTTCTCCACTCGCTTGAATTCGAATTTACCCGCTATAAGCGGTTTTCTTTGGACAAAGTTGAGGAAATTGGGAGGTATTTTATCGGCGGGAAGAGGTATACCACCAGCGGGCTTGTGCCCAGGGTAAGCTTCTATAGTGAGTGCAAATAGAGAGGGAGCGCCTCTTTTCTTTGGGGAATCTTCCAATTCAAAGGAGTAAATGGGAATGGGACGGGGATTGATCACTGCGACATAACGCCCTTCTGGTGTAGGGGAAGGAGGGTAAAGATGAAGTGTATCCTCCAAAATTTTCTTCGCCTTGGGGTCGGAAGCAAACGGCTCGGGAGCATTGTGGAAGAGCTTTCCCCACCAGAGGCTTTCTCCAAGAACGAGAGGATATACTTCTTCCTTGCCATCAACATACTTCAGTTTTATTGTCCCCAGCTCGTCTCCAATGAAGAAGCGGGAAGCCCAGTCGTTGGGGTCGCCCCAAACAGGGCAACCTTGGTCAATTGAGTTGGTCATCCCCAAAAGAAAAATATGCTTCGCCCTTGCTTTGAGAATAAGGCGCACTGAAGAATTCTCGCTGAACTGGGCTACAGGCGAGGCGAGAAAAGGCACGGGATGCTCCACATAAATTTGCTCTTCTCTTTCCGTGCTCCAGCCAGCAAGGGAAGGATTTTCCGAGAAACGAATATGGAAATCCTTTCCCGCATCTACTTCCCACAACCCCAACCAGGCGAATGCTAACTCGGAATTGCCATCTACTATTCTTATATAAACCTCGCTTCCCTGAAGATGAGATACATCCCACTCTATCCAAATGGGGAAATCGCTTTGAGGTGGGGAAGAGGAAAAGAGCACTTCTTTCGTCTCAGCCTCCACCAACTGGAAACAGTTCTCCCCTCTACCACCGGTTTGTCCATCCCAACCATTAACGAGTAAGCGTATCTTAGGAGAAGTTATGGGGAAAGTGGGAGAGCGAATCACACCAGTGCCCTGCTCACCTCCCCCCAGGGAAGAGAGGTGGGGAGGGGTGGGACGATGTGCCCCATCGTAGGTGAGGATTTTGAAGGTCCCCAAACCAAAGGAAAGGGGAATAGCAAAATATCCGCTCTTGTCTGCTGGTATCTCCTTCTTTATTTCCTCAACGAGGGCTACGCCCAACCAAGCGAAACCGCTCTCCCTGTTATTATCAACCGCTTCAAAATATACTTCTTCCCCTTTTAGGTCGCCGATAATCCAGGAACAAAGAGCGAACTGATCGCTCAAGGGTGGAGTTGCTCTGCGGAGGATTCGCCCATCCCTGGCAGAGCGAAGAAAGAAAAAATTCTTGCCCTTTTCTCCGCTCCTTCCATCCCACCCATTCACCCAAAAGCGGAGGACATCGCCTTGAACCGGGAAAACAGGCGAGCGGAGGATGCCGATATCTGTTTCCCTGGATTCGAGGTGGGGAACTTCAGGAAACGGATTAGAAGGGCGGGAATTTAGTGTTTTTTCCCAAGAGCCCAGTAAACTCCAACCTTCCCAACCCTTATTCCCTCCACCCCAAACTGCAACCGATTGCTCCCCCTGAGCGGGGAGAAGGAATAAACAAGACAAAAGGAAAGCCCAGGGTTTCATCCCAAGACGGCTATTTCCTCATAATCTGCCAGAGGTCAACGCAATCAACTGCCAGGGGTATCTTTCCCTGCCAGAATACCCTCGTCTCCACCGCTCCCCCTGGGTGCTCAAATATCAGGGCAATCCGCCTAAACTCATTTAAGGGGAGTTCCTTTGTCCAAACATCTTTGGAACTCGTGATAGGCGTCCCTCCTCCAACGCAAGTATCAAGCGTTGCAACAATGCCCTCTCCCTCCCCTAACCTCTTCAAGCGGAAAAGGGCTATATAGTGCCCCTTTTCCAAGGGCATATAGGGCCCGTAAACTATGTGAGTGTTCCCTTCCTCCCCTTCCCTCGCTACCCATACCGCTCCACCACTTGCCGAGGGGTCAGCTTCTTTCTTCCCCGACCTGTGCGCCAACTCCTCCCCCTCCAGATGACGAACAAATTTCAGGGCAAGCTTGGGAGGCAGGGGCGTGGCTATCTCCTTCGCTTCCACAATCACCAGGGGGATCTCCCGAGAGAGGAGGAGCGTCCCACTCTTGACAACTATCTTCACTTTGCCTTCCTTAAGGGTTCCCTGCGTTTCAACTGATACAGATTGGGCTGGCGCAAGGGAGAATTTGTCAGGCTTCACTCTCACGCTTTCCAATCCCTCAACACTTATCTCAACTGGTAATTTATCCGAGGAGGTATTTTGGATAGTGAGGGAGAAGACAACTGATTGGCCGGGAATACCCACTAAAAGCGAAGGCGAGCGGATGGCGAGTTTCTCCTCCTGAGCGTATTCTTTATAGAGCATAGCGAGATGGTCGGGACGCACCGCCACATAATCCGGTCCCAACCGTTTCAATATCTCCTCAAGCATCGGAAGGTCGAAGAACCAGTTGCATATGAAGATGTGGAGGAAAGCCGGACGCTCAGGAGGGGTTATAGAGCGCACCTCTGATACAAGGTTAGCTATCTGCTCTTCCCTGGTTATATTCTCCCTCCAACCAGTAACAGCGTGGAAAACGGGGACATTTTTAGCAGTCATATATACTGCATCTGGGTAATCATTAAGCCTCCTTCCGTAGTCAGGGAACAACGCCTGCAAGTTTGGTATTCGCTCAGCATATCTACTCATCAATTGGGGACGAGTTATCCCCATAATCCAAGCCATCTCCAACCCCATCTTTTCCATATGTTTCGCAGTGATATCAAGGAACTCGTCGAAAACCCTTTCCCTATTCCTGTAGCGAACGCCATAACTATCGGGATAGCAGTAGCCGACGCCCGAGACCGCTGTGAGGAAGGCATCATTGGGCGTGGCGGTAGAGTAATAGTAATCTACAACAGCGGGAATGAGGAGATGAGCGGAGGGAGAAATTGTCCACCCAATGGGAAAGCGTCCTCTGGTTTTGTCCTGCCAGAGTTGGGGGAAATTCCCCACCGTCAGGACGGGCAGATTATCCCCATCGGAGATGATGAAAGAGATGTAGACTTTGTTCTTATCAAGTTTGGGAGCTGAAGGTGAAGGCTTTTGCTTAAACGAAGTAGAGGGAATCCCAGAGTGAACGCTTAGGTTGGAGCAATTTATTGAACCGACGAGGAACTTGGCGAATTCGGAGAAGAGGGTTACTCCTGCTCCCTCCCCCATTCCCACATCCCGTCCTGCCCAGGGATAACCCATTATAGGGATGTTGGCGGGCGTTTTGGCTAATATCCGTTCCACCAATCGCACTTCCTCATCAGGGTCAGCATAGGGCTCGGCGCCGTCTATTCGCCCTGATATCCAGAATATAAAAATCCTGTTCTGGACAAGATAATCCCTCAACCACAGATGCTCAGGATAAAGGCAGGCGAGGACAGAGTGGTTCATTTTATCCCACAGGTTATCAAAAGCCCAACTATAGGCTGAGACATTCGTCTTCCAGCGTCCCCTGAGGTCCTCAATAAGGGGGAGTCCCAGCTCCCTCGCTATGCGGGGGGAAACGACGATTGCATCCTCTAAGCTTGCCAGCATTGTAGCGATGTTTTTGGTAGCGGGAAGGCGGGGGTCGTAGATTACAACTCCTTTCACCAATTCCCTGAATTTGGCAAGTAGTTCCTTGGGATCAGAAATCACCTCCCTCTCCTTTACCCAGCCTCTTTTAATCATCCAATCCAACCATTGCTGGTCCGTATCGAAAAAGAGGAGGTATACCCTCGGCTTTTGCCGATTCACTATCCCCTGCAGGGTGACAAGGGCGAGTTGCCAATCGCTGGATAGTTTACTTGCATCGCAGACCAGAAGTTTCTCCGCTGGAGAGGAGGAGAGAGGGAAAAGCAAAGGAAAAGGGCGAGGCTTTGGGAGGAAAGCGAGGTCGCGAGGCTCCCCAGAAGGGACAGGCTGAGGCGCTAACTTCCTCGCGAAATCATCGGGATTCCCACCCTCAACCTTATAGAGTTCTACCTTGTCTATTCGCAAGGACGCATTTCCACTCCAGGTGACCCTGCACTCAAGCTTGCCTCCCTGATAGCGGAAGGGGAGGGGAAGGATGGCATAGTGAGCGAGGAGAAGGTCCGAACTATAAATGTTCTTGCTATCGAGAATCGTGTGGGCGTAATCAACACAAGTATCAAGTGTCGCCACTATCTCATCATCCGCTTCCTCTAAAAGCTTGAGGCGATAAAAAGCAACATAATTGCCGGGCGAAAGCTCAATGTAAGGTCCAAAGACAACAGTCCGACCCGCCTCAGCATTCATAGAATTAACTTCCCAAGCTCGTCCATTGCTTGCTTCCTCATCAGCAACCGCCGTCCCCCCCGTATGAAACAAATCCGCCTCTGCTTCCCAACTTTTTACTAGTTGATAGTTCCCCTTGGGAAGGGTGAAGGAAGGAGCGAGCTCTTGAGAGAGGGATTGGGGAACGCCTTCCTGCCCAACCGTCGGGGAGATTGCCAAGATGACTATAACCAGGGTGGAAAATAACCTTCTTATCACTTTTAAGCACCTCCTTCCTCTAATTTTATTTATCCTCGGATGTATGTAAAGTTACCAAACTATACTTTTGCCAAAAATCGTTGTTGGGGTATAATTTTTATTAGTAAGGAGGAGAATGTTTATGAGAGCGAAAGAGAATATCTTGGACTTGGGCTTCGGGCTAATCGCCCATCTTGCGGAGAGATGTAAAGAGTTACGGGAGAAAGGGAAGGAACTACGGAGCAAATTGGCGGAAAAGATGGAGGAGAGAAAGGCTCTTGGACGAGAAATTAGGGAGAAATTAGAACAGGAAATGGCAGAGAAGAAGCAGAAGTTGTTCAACCTACTCGGCTTGGTGAGTCGGAGGGACATAGAGGAGCTCAAGGCGAAATTAGCGGAGATAGAGCGTAAACTGAGCGGAGAATAGAAGTGTATCTTCCCCGTCCCCTTCGCCGTTTGAGGAACCTGGGGAGGATAGCGAAGATAGGGGAGGTAGCGGTAAGGCACGGCTTCGGTTACCTCGCTGAGCGCATAGGGGGTAAGCGCTTCCGCAAGCAAGGTGTAAAAGAAGGGGTGAGATTCGCCAGCGAAGGGGCGCGCCTTCGGATGTTTCTGGAGGAACTCGGCACAACTTTCATCAAGCTGGGTCAGCTTGCCTCAACTAGGATTGACATCTTTCCCCCAGGAATCGTAGAGGAACTTAAAAAATTACAGGATGCGGTTCCTCCCGCCCCATTCCCCCAGATTAAGGCATTGGTGGAGAGCGAGTTAGGCAAGCCTTTAAGAGAAGCATTCGCCCAGTTCGAGGAGGAACCCATCGCCTCTGCTTCCATAGCTCAGGTGCACTTGGCGAAAACCCCCAGTGGCCAAGAGGTTGTGGTCAAGGTTCAGCGCCCGGGGGTGGAAAAGAAAGTCATAGAGGACCTGGAGTTACTCCTCGACATCACAGAACTTGCTGAGAAGCGCCTTTCTACTGCCAGACTTTACCGCGTCCACGAGATAGCGAAGGAACTATCGAGCGCTATGAGGGACGAACTAAACTTTATGATAGAGGCAGAAAACGCTGATAGGCTCCGCAGAGTCCTCTCCAATGAGCCAAATGTCTATATCCCCAAGATATATTGGGAGCTATCTACACCTTATGTCCTCACTATGGAACGAATAGAGGGAACGAAGATAACAGATTACATCCACACTTCCCAGGACAATTCCCTGCGCAAGAAGACAGCACAACAACTTGCCGAGCTTTTCTTCAAGCAGATAGCTATCTACGGGGTCTTCCACGCCGACCCCCATCCCGGCAATATTTTCGTCCTTCCCGATGGAAGGTTCGCCTTTATGGATTTCGGATTAGTCGGTACCCTCAACAGGACATTAAAGAATAACCTACTCCGCCTCTCCCAGGCGCTCGTTGAACAGGATGTTGATGCGATTGCCGAGCTATTTTACATTATAGGAATAGTTCCCGAGGATGTTGAAACACCTATGCTCTCCGCAGATATAGAGGAACTGTTCGCCCGTTATTCCCATATACCCCCTCGCAAGGTAAAGATAAGCGACCTCTATTACTCGGTGAGCGATATAGCCAGGAAGTATAGAATAAGGTTGCCGAGGAGCTTCTCCCTTTTGGGGAAATGTATGGCGGAGCTGGAAGGGCTATGTATAGAACTCGATCCCGAGTTTGACCCCCGCAAGGTTTTGGAACCCCTCGCCCACCGCTTCTTAGCCGAACAATTCAAGCCGAGCAATGTTTGGAAAGAGACAACCCGCCTCTTGCGGGAAAATGCCAGCCTTTTGCTGGAACTACCCAGACAACTCAGCCAGGTCCTTAACAGAGCAGAGAGAGGAGCACTCAAGGTCAGATTTGAATACGACCGCATAGACCGCCCCCTTAGCCGGCTAAACATAATAGCCAATAGATTGTCCTTCTCCATAATCGTGGCCGCGATCCTCGTTGCTTCTTCTCTCGTTATGCAGACTAATATCCAACCTTTCCTCTGGGGTTATCCTCTACTCGGAATCGTTGGCTATATTCTGGCGGGTATGATGGGTTTTTGGCTACTCATCTCGATAATTCGTTCAGGAAGATTATAATCCCTTTCCTTACTAATATATCATAAAAGAAGGGAGAGCCATAATGAAAAACCTAGATTACCTGAAAACACTTTTGAAACAGGAGATTATCCAGAGAAGAGAAGAAGGATGCGATGTAGATAGTTTTGAAGAGAAACTGGAAAAACTGAAGGGGGATGAGGAAAACCTGTGGAAATTCTACAAAGAGCTTTCCCTTCTCACACCTATGCCAGGTTTCCCTTATGAGGAGCCCTCTCTTTGGGAGGAGTTAAGGGAGCAGATATCCCTTCCGGGTGTGCTTCCCCTTCCACCTGAAGAAGTTCTTCAAGACAAAATCCTTGGCGCCTGGCTGGGGAGATGCGCCGGTTGTATGTTGGGAAAGCCCGTTGAGGGCTGGAGCCGGGGAAAAATAGAGGAAAACCTCCGAAGAATTGGGGAGTATCCGCTTTCCTATTATTTCCCCCTTGAATTCTTCCCTCAACCGAACCCTTATATAAAGAGCCTCGTTAGAGAGAATATTAAAAAGGGAGAGAGGGATGACGATACCGATTACACTATCTTCAACCTCCACCTCTTGGAGGTTTACGGCAGGGACTTAACAACTCAGGACATAGGTAGGGAGTTATTAGAACATTTCCCTTATTACCTCGTCTATACTGCGGAGAGAGAAGCCTACCGAAACCTTGTTATAGGCTTAGAACCTCCGGAAACATCCCTTTTCTTGAATCCTTTCCGTGAATGGATAGGAGCGCAGATAAGGGCCGATGCTTGGGGTTATGTCTCCGCCGGGCAGCCCGCTTTAGCCTGTGAGCTCGCTCACAGGGATGCTATTCTATCACACAGGAAAAACGGTATATATGGAGCCATTTTCTTCGCAGGGCTCATATCTTGCGTTCTCGCCGGGAAGGGTTTGAGAGAGGGAATGGAAATAGCTTTGTCTATGGTCCCCTCGCGCTCTCGCTTCGCCGAGGCGATGAGGTTCGCCCTCGATCTAAAAGAAAAGGAGAGGGATTGGGAAACCGCTATTGATAGGGCATTAGAGAGATACAGCTTCTATCATCCTGTCCACACCATAAACAACGCTGTGATAGTGCTTTTAGGTCTCCTTTACGGTGAGAACGATTTTGGAAGGACGATATGCCTTAGCGTGATGGGGGGATTGGACACCGATTGTAACGGTGCGACAGCAGGTTCTGTAATAGGAGGGATTTTGGGAGCCTCCAATATCCCCAAGGAATGGACCGAACCCCTAAATGATACCCTGGATAGCGCACTCGTTGGCTTCGGAGAGAACAAGATTAGCGATTTGGCAAACCGCACCTTCAAAATTACCCTCTCTTTTTATCCCCCCTAAAGTTATAATTAAAATCGTATGAGAAGCCGGAGGAAATATATCTATAAGGTGATGCCTTTGTTCATTCTTTCCTCCTTTTCCTGTCCTGTTCCCTCCGCTTGGCAACTCTTCCCCAAAGGTAGCGAGTTCTATAACTACTCCGTATGCTCCATTGAGGAGGGAGATGTCCATCACTTCTGGTGGTGCCAGAATGCAAATCCCCTTCAAGTCGTTGACCACATCTATTACCGTAAGTTCCTCCTCTCCAAGAAACGGTGGACTCCTCCCTTACCCGTGCTCTTTCCAAGCGAGGAAGGTTGGGATAGCCTCCATGTATGTGACCCAGCAGTTGTAAAGGGAGAGTTCAAATATGATGGAAAAGTCTATAACTATGCTCTCTTTTATTTAGGCACCTATTACCCTGAAGGAGTGGAGTGTAAGCATAACCAACTGGGCGTTGCCTTCTCAGAAACTCCTGAAGGTCCCTGGGTAAAATTCAAGGGCAACCCAATAGTTGAGGGGAGTAAGCACACCTGGGGAGTGGGACAGCCCTCTGTTATAAGTTTAAATAAGAAGGGGAAGGTTCTCCTCTTCTACACCAAGCAGGAAGATGATTTCTCCACTCATACCTATATGAGAGAACTGGACTTCTCCTTTATGGATAATCCACGCTTCGGAGAAGCAAAGCTCGTGCCCACAGAGGGTTTAAGGGAACGCGAAGAGGGGATGGCGGTCATTCTAAGCGATGCCGATTTCGCCTATGATCCTAAAAGGGACATATTCTTCCTCGCTCGTCCTCAGCATCCCTATCCCCTTCATCCAAGCGGCGAAAGGGCGATTGTTTCTGGTTACATACAGATCGCCTACATAGAAGGTGAATCTCTTCGCTCGGGAAAGGGCGGATGGAAGATAATCGGAGAAATCGGCCCCGAGGATAGCGGTTTCCCTCTAAATCATAGCCCAGCTATTGCCCGCAATTGGTATGGTTGGGTAGATAATCCTCACAAGTTGAGGATAAACTTCTCTACCGCTAAACTGGGGAAGGATAGCCTCTGGTCATATACCCTCTATGGGATAATAATTGATATTCCTCCTCTTAATTTGTGAACTACCGCTTTTGTTTGACCACTTCTTAGAGAAACTTATAATTGATGGAAATGGGAAAAGCGATATGGGAAAGATATAAAGTTGCTCTTGGGCTTATTATTCTCCTCGTCCTTTCCGCTATTGTCTCTCCCGATTTCGTCCGCCCCACCAACATCCAGAATGTTGTTCAGCGAATCTCCATCATAGGGATACTTGCGATAGGGATGACATTCGTCATACTAAGCGGTGGGATAGACCTATCGGTTGGCTCGCTTCTTGCCGCTTCCGCTTGCCTCACCGCAGGCGCAATAAAGTATTACCATTTACCGGTGGGAATAGCAATAATGATAGGGCTTTTAGGAGGTGCTTTCTTCGGCTTTCTCAATGGCATCTTCATCACTAAGGGGAAGATGCAACCCTTCGTCATAACTCTGGCACTTATGACTTCCGCACGGGGCTTCGCCTTCCTCTACACTAATGGACAGCCCATCACCCTTGAACCGACAGATGTTCCTCTTATAATTAACTTGGGACTGGGAAAAATCGCTAATGTCATTCCCGTCCAAACCCTAATTTTTGCAGTGGTTGCCCTTCTCGCTTTTCTTATGCTACGATTCACCACTTTCGGACGCTATGTCTATGGGCTGGGAGGAAACGAAGAGGCGGTCCGTCTCTCGGGCGTGAATGTGGAAAGGATCAAAACGCTCATATATACCGTCTCGGGCTTACTTGCAGGTTTGGGAGGGATACTGATGGTGGGTTTCCAAAATGGGCTTGCCAACGCTAACTTCGGGCTTGGCTACGAGCTTTCTGCAATAGCTTGCGTCGTCATAGGGGGAACAAGCCTCGCTGGTGGTGTAGGAGGAGTTGGCAATACTGTCATAGGGACATTGATAATAGGCATCCTTGATAATATACTTAATTTGAAAGGTGTAGGAACCTATATTCAGGAAATGGTTAGAGGGGCAATAATAATATTCGCCGTCTATATATCAAAAAGAAGGGAGTGAGTTAGCATATGAGAAAAAGGAGTTTGCTCTGGCTCCTCGTAGGCATCTTGGTTATTGTTCTGGTTGTCCTCTTCTATACCTTCCGAGTCGAGGAAAAAAAGGAAGAGGGCACTCCAACACCTGCGGTATCGGAGGCAGTTAAGCCTCAGAAGAAATGGCTTATCGGTTTTGCCCAGAGCACTATGATTGACCCTTGGCGGATAAATATGCTTATGCAGATGAAGGATGCGGTAGAGGAACACAAGGAGGAAATAGATTTCATCTACACCGATGCCAAAAACGATAACAACAAACAGATTGCCGATGTTCAAGATCTTGTTACCCGCGGCATAGACCTCCTAATAATCAGTCCAAGGGAAGCAGAACCTCTCACCCCCATAGTTTCGGAGGTCTATCGCAAGGGTATCCCCGTGATAACCCTGGATAGAAACATCGTGACCACCGACTACACCTGTTTCATCGGTGCCTCCAATCTTGAAATAGGAAGGAAAGCGGGAGAGAGGATGGTCGAGGAACTTGGAGGGAAGGGCGTTGTTGTGGAGATAGAAGGTATTTTAGGCGCTACGCCCACGATAGAGAGAAGCAAGGGGTTCCACGAGGTAGTTGATAAATACAAGGAGATAAAGGTCGTGTTGAAGAGACCGGCTGATTACCTACGGGAGCCGGCGAGGAAAATAATGGAGGATGCGCTCCAAGCACACAAGAAGATCGACGGCGTTTACGCCCACAATGATGAGATGGCATTAGGAGCTCTGGCAGCCGCTAAGGCGGTTGGTAAAGATAAGGGAATGGTGATAATAGGCATAGATGGTCAGAAGGAGGCCTTCAAAGCGA
This sequence comes from uncultured bacterium, assembly GCA_938041455.1. Taxonomy (GTDB): domain Bacteria; phylum Armatimonadota; class JACIXR01; order JACIXR01; family JACIXR01; genus JACIXR01. Next base: position 25,291 of record CALITO010000002.1, read on the forward strand.
TAATGCGGGGGGAGATGAGCGCAACCTATATCTACCCCAACGGGAGCAGGGAAGCTATAGAAACCGCCCTTAAAATATTAAAAGGGGAGAAGGTCCCCAAGCACATATCGCTTCCCACAGTGGAAGTAACGAAGGAGAATGTGGAGAAATATTACGACCCCAACGCTTATTTCTAAGATAGTTTTTTTGAACTTGATCTCTGCCTCCCTTCCAGAGCTCCTCAGTTCTCCAGAGTGGCTATCTAATAGGACATATGATTATTATGCACATCTGGATAGAGTGCCCCTGCCGTGGACGCCCGTTAAAGCCGAGGGTAAGAAAGTCGAGGTGTGGGGAAGAGTTATGAGTTGGGGAGACAACATTTTCCCCAATAGCATCACCAGTGGAGGCAGAGAACTATTGGTTGCTCCTATCCGCCTTGTGGTTGAACTTTCCGGAGGAGAGCAAGCCATCCCCCTTAAGAGATTCCGAATAACGAAAATTCGCAGGAGCAGGGTAGATATGGCGGTAGAGGGTGAGATAGAGGGGATAAAGGCTCATGCGAATATGTGGGTTGAGTTCGATGGTCTTCTTTGGGTTAACTTGCGTATGGCTGACAAAAACAAACAAAGGGAAGTAGAGAGCTTAAGAATAATAGTCCCTATCAAAAGGGAGGTAGCAAAGCTTTATCAGACATTTTCTCGCCAGCTTGCTGGATGGATTGGGGACAAACCCATAGAGTTTTCCTGGCGTGCCAATCCTAAAGAGACCATCGTCAACTTCTATCACTGGTTTGGAGACGAGGAAGGAGGCATAGGCTTTGTTTACTCCTCACTCCAAAATTGGGTCCCCCTCTCTGAAGACAACTTCTGCACTCTTATACCCAAAGAAGACTCCTGTCTCTATACCCTAAACCTTGTGGAAAAGCCTTCCAAATTGGATGGAAGGCTTTTTAAGTTCGGCATACAAGCAACCCCCATAAAACCTCTTCCTCCCGATTATTTCGCCTTCAAAGCGGGCACTCTTTTCTATGACGCTTGGAAAGCAATCAATCGCCTCGAGGCGGATGTAGATATGGCACTCATATGGCCCCAGCCAAATGGCGAGGCTATGGTGGGGTTGAATAACCCCTATAATGTTAGAAAAGAAGTCATCGAGAGGGCAAAGACCTACTGCACTGCAAAGGGCATCGCTTTTTTGGGTGTAGCACATTGTCCTCAGAAGATTGCCCCCATAATCGGGGAAGAGTTCGATAAATATGCAGATGCTTGGAAGGCTCTGCCTGAGTCTATATCGGATTGGGAGGGTATCCCTCATTACCAGAACTGCGGACACTCTTATACCCTTCGCAAATGGTTGTTCTACGGTTGGCTCATAAAGAATGTAAAAGAGTTCGGCTTGGATGGAATATATTGTGATGGTTGGATGGCAGGGACCATGGGATGTGCCAATCCTCGCCATGGCTGTGGGTGGAGGGACAGGGAAGGAAACCTCCATTTGACCGTGCCAGTCCTGGAAGGGAGAGAGTTCAACAAGGTGGTAGCCTTGTTCCTGGAGGACAATGTGAAGGCACAGCTCCCTAAAACAGCTCCCGAACGCAAGGGTTTTCCCCGCTATCATTTCTGGATACATTCCTGGGAATTTGTTCCCCCGGTTATGGGATTCGCTACCGAATGGTTGACCGGTGAGTTCTCCGCTTGGCCTTTGGAGGGTCCAAGCATGCTCACTAGCGAGGGAACCTACGGCAAGTGCCTCGGGTTAGGATTATTCCGTGCTCGTTGTTTATCAACCAATTGGGGGGTACCTAATCTCTTTGATCCCATAATGTGGGAGGCTACGGAGAACCATCCCACCGATCGCCAAACCATTATGGCTTTAGCTTGGTTTCTCCCTCACGGCGTCCCCATAGGTATGATGGAGTATATGAACCAAAACACCCTCGTCAAAATAACCGAGGTTTTGAGGAGGTTCCAGATTCGCAACTCCCGTTTCGTTCCTTGTTGGCGTCTCAACCCATTTTGGAGGATAGAAGAACCAAAGACAAAGGAAGTGATGGTTGCCTCTTGGGAAAATAAAAACAACCATAATGTCCTAACCGTGGTATCCAACCTTTACCCAAATAAAACGGTAAATGTTAAACTTAGATGGCTCGGAGATAGAAACGCAGAGATAACCAACGCCCTTACCAACCAGCTTCTGGAGCTAAATGACAGCATCTGCCAAATTCAACTTGAGCCAGAAACATTCGTCTTACTTCTCTCTGGGATTAGAAATTCTCCGAAAAACTTTCCTAAAAAGCGTTTGAAAGACGATTTTATTGGAGGTGAAAAGGATGTTAGCTAAAGATATTATGCATCCACCAGTAATGGTATCCCTTGAAGATATCCTCTTAGAGGTTATAAGGGTTATGCAAAGTGAAGGAGTGACCGGCGTTATAGTATTGGACGAGGAAGGCGAGTTGAGGGGAATTTTAACGGAGAGAGATTTCTTGAAAGCCATTGTTGAACCACCTCATCCTTCACTTGCCCTTTATGGTATTTTCGTTGTTCCCGAGGAAACTCTGCGCAAAGCCTACGGAGATTTTAAGGTTATGCGAGCAAAGGATATAATGACGAAGAAGGTCCTAACCGTCAGCGAAGATGCAACATTGGAAGAAATCAGCTCCATTATGCTCCACAATAACATAAATCATCTTCCCGTGATAAAGGAAGGAAAGGTAGTAGGGATGATAGAGAGAAACGATGTCCTGCGTGCCTACTTGGCAGAAAAGTAATGAGCGCTCAGGACAATTTTCAACAATCTTCCAAGAAATGTAACATTTCTCAGCTCGCCTTGTCTAAAACCTTGGATAACCTTCAAAGGGAGGCGAAATATATGATGAAGACTCCCCTACTTCTTGCCTGCTTTGCCCTTGCTATGACCTTTACTATAAGCGCCCAGAGGGGAAAGCCCCCACCCATACCCCCTTACCCGAGGAATCCTTTCATAATCAAGCTGGATATACCCCCTATAGAAAGTGCGGAAGATAGTGCCGGTAGCATAATAGTTGCGGATTTGGACAGGGATGGAAGAATGGATTACCTTGTAACGCGCAGGGGTTATATAGCAGCCTACCACTGGGATGGGAAGAAATTCTGGGTTTTGGAGGCAGATTTGAGGGTTGGTGGAAGTGCGGAAAGTGTGGGCTTGCCCGGTCATCATGGGCCAGGGGTGCAAGCGGGAGATATAGACGGTGATGGCAAAACGGAGGTCCTCTTCCTCACCAACGATAGCACCCTCCACATAGTTGAGGGGGCTACGGGGAAGGAGAAGTGGGCGATAAAAATACCACATCCTGAAGGGTCCGAAAGATGGGAACACCTCGCCGTGGTTAACTTGCGGGGCAAGGGAGATAGAGAGATAGTTCTTCAAGCGACCAACGCGGAAGGATATAGGATGGGAAGATATATATCCGCGTTTTCTCTGGACGATTTGCGAAGGGGGGAAATAAAACCCATCTGGCAAAAGGACGATTTCCTTGCCTGTGCCCATAACGGGTTGAGAGTCGCCGACTTGGACGGCGATGGAAGAGACGAGATAATAAGCGGTTCCATCTTATCTCCCGAGGGGAAAGAACTATTCAGAGTAGATGTAAGGGGGCACCTTGATAGCGTCTATTTCGCCGATGTTCGTCCAGATATACCCGGCTTGGAGGTAGTGGCGCTTGAGGAGGGAGGAAATCGCACTTTCCTCTATGGAATCAAGGGCTTGATCTGGGTGAAGGATTACAAGGGACAGGAGCCTCAGAATGCTGCAGTGGGCGAGTTCGCACCTGAGCGTCCCGGCTTGGAGATTTGGTGCAGAAGCCGATACGATGTCTACCAAAAGCCCTGGGTTTACGATGCCCAAGGAAATGTAATAGCCTCTTATGAGTTAAGCGAGGTAGCACCACCCGATTGGCCAAAGGAAGGAGTGGAGGTAATCTTTCCCATCTATTGGGATGGAAGCGAGCGCCAGCTTATAGCGGCAAAGGCTCGACATACATCGGGAGATGCAGCAGTGCTTGAACCACTCACAGGAAGGTTCATAGCTCGCTTTAAGGAGAAAGCGGATCGCTTATATGTAGCCGATGTGGCGGGGGATTGGCGAGAGGAGTTAATCGTCCTCTCCGGTAACGAGCTCCATATCTACCAGAATACCGCTCCCAACCCCAACCCTAATAGGGAGAGGCTATGGGCAAAGCAATATTATAGGCGTGCTAAAGCTGTTTGGAACTACTACTCCCCTTAAACCTTGCCCCATCCTTGACTTTTGTTCAAGGTTCTCTATAATTTCAAGTGGGTAACAATGGACATTGGGCTAGGCGAGCTTTTATTCATTTTAATACTTGCCCTGCTCTTTTTCGGGCCTAACAAGCTCCCCCAGATAGGGAGGGCAATTGGTAAGGCGGTGCGAGAGTTCCGAGATGCCTACGAGAAGTTTATGAACGAAGAAATAGAAGAAGAGAAGACGCTCCCCTCCACCAATAAGCCCGAGAATACTGAAACAAAAGAGAAGGAGGCGAACTAATTGCAATTCGGAAGAATAGGAATCCCCGAACTCCTCCTGATCTTTCTCCTCATCATCCTGCTCTTTGGTGCTAAGCGCCTCCCTGAATTGGGCAAAGCGATAGGACAAGGATTGCGAGAGTTCAAGAAAGCAATTAGACAATCTACCGCTGAGGAAGAGGAGAAAGCAGAAAAAGAGGAAGAAAAAGACGAGGAGTAAGAAAATGTTTCCGCTACTTAATAGCGCACTTCGTAAAACCACACATCCGCTTGGGTTATAAAAGAAAGTAAATCTCCTCGAAGTTCCCATTGTATCTTCCCCTTCTCTTTACCATCCTTCCCAAAGGCAATCACTGAGATCTTTCCTTTTTCCCACTTCTTCTTAAAATATCCCAACTTTATACCTACGAAGCACTTCCGTCCTATGGGAATGGGCATAACTCGCAGTTTGCCCTCCCCCTTCTCTACTCTAAGGCAACCATCCGTTATGACTTTCCCAAAATCTATCTTCCTTTTTTCTTTATTCAAGCGAGAAAGATACTTCATAATTATATCTTCGCCTTTTTCCGGATAAAATTGTAATTTCACCTCGTCTCCCAACCTCCTAATTTCCAATCTCCCCACGAGAAAGCTATCCTGGCCATTTCCTAACACAACCCTGCCCCGCTCGTTATAGAGCCCGATGTAAACGGGGTAGACACCCTCGATACCTTTGGGAATTTCGAGCGTATAAGGACCATCTTTAACTGTCATCCCTTTTTTCCATTGGCTCGTGGAGATGGGAAGGAGGTGGTCTTGCTGAAAGGTAATTTTGTCTTCCTGAGGAGTTAGAAAATGAACGAATGCCACGAAATCTCCAGTTGGGACATCCCCCACCACTTCCCAGCGATAGCTTATCTGGAATTTCCCGCTTCCTAAATCCCTGAACTCGGAGACGGAGGGAAATATCCGGTAAATGGGAGAAGGGAGATAAGTTTCGCTCCGGGCGTCGCAAAAGATTCCCTCCTCGTCCTCCGCATAATCAACTATTATTCCCTCCTTTTTAGCGGTGTAAGCCCTACCATTTTCCCATTCCGCAAGAAAACCATATTGTGGGATAAGAAAACCCTTCACTTCCCAATCGCTCTCTCCCCTGTTGAGATATAACTTCAAACCATTGGTATATTCTACAAAAAGCCTCTTCATTTCGCCCAGTAAAGAAGCTCCCGAGCTACTAACCCATTTTCCCTCTATCTCGTATAGGAGGCGCCGGGGCATTGAAGCCCCGTATCTTTTCTGAACAGGTAAAGTGAGGAAGTATTCCTTTGCTACACCGTGAATGGTCGCCATTAGTTGATGACCTAGGAAGCCAATCCTTCCAAAGGCGAGTGTCATAATCCTATACTCGTCCCTTTCTTCCTCGGTCATAACCCGATAATACCAATTCGGGTCTTCGTAACCATTTATTAACCACCGTTCGTAGTAACCCATTCCGTGATTAAGCATAAGGGGATGCACTTTGAGAAGCTCGAAAATGGGGAACATAGGTGTGCTTTTTCGGTTGATACCATAGTTGGAACCGCCGTCATAGTAACCCGCTTCAGTGAAATCAGTTCCTTCGCAGACGACCGGACCATTGTAGGTTTCTCGCAGGAAGGCGTAAGCTTCACTATTCACCTTATGGGTATAGCTTATTTTGCCCGCTCCCTCAGCTTTAGCATCGTAATCCACATTCCAGCTGGGCATTATGTCAAAATAACCCGCGTTAACTCCGTAGCGTTTTTTTATCTCGGGTGAGAATGTTTTTTCGTAATGTAGGAACCTTGAAGGCTTCAGAACGAGAGCCTGTATGGGGACGCTTGCATTATACCAACCTTTAAGATAATTACCCTGGGGGTCAAGAGCCACATCCTCCATTTTAAAAGCTTCAGAGTTGGGGTAATAATCGTAGTAATTCTCGTGAACGCAGAAACGATGCCCTATCCTCTTTGCCTCCTCGGATAATTTACTTAATTCCTCATCCCCTCCTAACCACTTGTTGGCAGGCATAGTCGTTGGGTAGGCATTATCGTATCCTTCCCTCTGCCAATCGTGTTTTATCACAAGCAAGCTATTTATCCCATATATTTCCAGTTCCTGAAGGAACCCCCTGTCATCGGCAAATTTCCCACTCCAGATATCCAAGACCAAACGCTGGGAAAGTTCTTCTATATAGGGGGATGCGGGATTGGGGATATTAGGTAAAACTTCCTCCAGGTAGGGAGAAACTGTGAGATAAAATATCTCATTGGGAGGATTTCGCTCCCTATCGGTTTTAGGGATATAGGTGGGTGATGAACCATCGGCACCTATTGAGGAAGCCTGAGTATCCCACCAATCGCAAAAAGAGGAGAGGAAGAGGGGCTCGATATAGCCAACCTGCGCTGCTCCCTCATAGAGGAAAGGGATGAATATGCGCTTGAAAGGGGGAACCGCGATATTTATCGCATTTACAACTGGTTTCTCCGATGTGAAACGGAGCATAAGGGTTTTCCCTACTATTGAAACATAAATCTTTATTTCCCCCCACCCACCCTTATATTCCCACCTTTCAAACTCCTCTAAACCGTCATCTCTTTTCCTAACATAATATCCCTTTTTAACATCTTCCCTACTCCCATCCACTACCTCCCCTTTCAAAAACAAACTTACCCCGCCCAGGAAGAGGGGACCTGGGAGCTCCCTTCCATTGTATATAACTCGCAGATTGCCAATGTAAGAGAATGGAGGGGTGAAAATATATTCTATCCGGCAATCTCTTCCTATATAAATAAATTTGTAGGAACCATCCCCATTTTTCTCTATCTTGTTTTCATAAACCACGCCACATGAAGGTATAGGGCTTTTAGCTCCTATCCCCCAAAACTTAACCACATTCCCTGTATCCGCCCCATATCTCTCCATAATTCTCCTCCTCACCGCTAACCTTTGTGCCTCCTCTTTTTTTCTTGCCTCCTCTTCCCTTCCTACAACTATTTTCAATTCTCCTACCCTTGCCCAATCGTTCGTTGTATCCCATCTTTCTCCCGGGTTCACCACAAGTTTCAACCATATCTGATTACCACCATAAGAGGAAAGGTCGACTCTTTCTTCCTCCCAATTTTCGCTTCCCACGGGAAATTGGGCGATTGCCTTCTCCTCCCCATTTCTTATCACGAGCAGTTTGAAGATGACCCCATCACTCCCTGGGAGCGCCCCTTTGGAAAGGGCAAGTTTAAGGTGGAGAGTTATGGGCTTTACATCAGGGAGGTATAGTTCCCACTGGGCGAATGTTTCTCCTGTAACGCCTCGCCAGGGAGGATGGAAAAACCAAGGCACCATCTCCCCTTCTCTGGGCTGAGGATAGCAATCTGCCCCCGTTCCTTCAAATCTTCCATACCAATAGGGGGGCATATACCTCGGCTCTTCGCCCCTTACTTGGAATCCCCAACGGGGATAACATTCCAAAAGATTTGTTATCCCTTCCTTCATTTGGAGGGGTTGAGGGAGAGCGAAAAATCCTAAGAGAAGGAAAAGGTAACTTCCCACTCTCACCTTCTTTTAAAGCTCCTTATCAGTTATAAATTATAATCGCCTTACCCCCTTTATAAAGTCAAAATTTGAAATATCCACAGAAACTTTATAAAACCAGAAGATTCGGTTAAACTTAAGAACATAAGGATATTAGTTTGAGAGGAGGCTTTTATGAGAGTTTTGATGTTATCCTGGGAGTATCCACCTAATATAGTGGGTGGATTATCTCGCCACCTGGCCGGTTTATGCCCCGCCTTGGCAAAGAAGGGGGTGGAAGTTCATATCCTAACTTCCGCAGGCGCAGGTCTTCCTTCCTACGAGAAACAAGACGGACTTCACATACACAGGGTGGAAGCGAGTTTCATCGATGCTTTGGATTTCCCCAACTGGATACACCAACTCAATTTCGCCACCCTTCAGTGCGCTATCCCTCTTTTAAACAAGAGGAGATTCCACATAATACATATCCACGATTGGCTGAATTGTATGGCGGGCAGGGTCCTCAAACACGCCTATAAAATTCCCTTGGTCGCCACTTTCCATGCCACGGAATTAGGCAGAAGAGGAGGGATAAGCGAGCCACTTTCCCGCTATATCCACGCACAAGAGTGGCTTTTAGGCTACGAAGCTTGGAGAGTGATAGTTTGTAGCAAAGCAATGAAAAACGAGGTAATTAACGCTCTCTCCATCCCCCCGGATAAGATAGATGTTATTCCAAACGGGATCGATTTGGAGAGGTTTGATATAGAAGTTGAGAAAGGTTTCCGGGAAAAATTCGTTGCCCCTGATGAAAAGCTCATTCTCTTCGTGGGAAGATTGGTTTGGGAGAAGGGGGTAGATATATTGATAGATTCCGCCCCCTATGTCCTCCAAAGTTTTCCCAAGACGAAGTTTGTTGTGGTGGGCAGAGGAAATGTAGAGGAATATATTAGACGGGCGAAAAAATTGGGGCTAGAGCACAAATTTTTCTTTACGGGCTTTCTGGGGGACGAGGATGTAGCCAAACTTTATAAGTGTGCTGACATCTGTGTATATCCGAGTAGGTATGAACCCTTCGGCATTGTGGCCTTAGAGGCAATGGCAGTAGGCGTCCCTCCAGTCACTTCCGATGCTGGTGGTTTTCTGGAGACAGTTAGGAATGGTGAGACGGGCATCATCACTCGAAGGGGTGACCCTGTCTCCCTCGCCCAGGGCATAATTTTTCTGTTGGAGAATCCCAATCTAAGGAAAGCAATGGGAGAAAAGGCAAAAAGATGGGTAATTCGGGAATATCGCTGGGAGACAAGCGCCGCTCAAACCAAATCCCTCTACAAAAGAGTCCTTACCGAGAGAAAGGAAACTAAATGGTAGGATATAGAAGGTGGACGCTCTTTAAATTATTCAGCAAAACTGGGTTTTATAATCCTCTCAAATGTCCCCACGGGGTCAGCTAAAAACTGCTTCATTACCGGTTCCTCCCACCAACTATACCAGCCCGAAAGCTTCGGAGTATAGCCGAGCAACTGGGACGCCCAATCGAGGAGCTTGATACCCGATTGGAGGGAATCCCAACCGAAATAGGCGCATATCCTCAGCAGTTCCGCCAGTTTTTTAAGCTGGTCAGGTGTAGGCTGGGAAAGTTCCACTCCTCCTTCAGTATATTTCCTCTGGGGAGTTCCGTAAAGGAGTAGGTCTGTATGAAGGAGTCCCGCTTTTTCTTTCCAAAGCCTGCTCAAATATATCCCGCTATCCTTGCAGGCTTTCTCTGCGGTCTCAAACAATTTATAGAACCTTTGGAGAAGTTCTGGGGTAAAAAGTTCCTTTGGCGGAGGCTGCCAGGGATTAAAGTCCGCCTTTTCACTATATGCTAATTCCCTTAGAAGGCGGAGATACTCCTTCATTTGGGGAGCAGCAGGACCGAACCAACCTCGCAGGAAATCGTTGATATATTCGTCAAGGTTAGCCCCGGGATTCCACATCATCCTTGGAACCACATAGGAGAACAGATGAGCCAAGTGCATCTGGGCGGGGATACCGCAGATGTAAACTCCCCTTATGTGAAGCCTTTGGTAGAGTTTGAGGTTTTCCAAATAAGCGAACATAGCAGGAAAGGGAACGACAAGATAGATATAATTCATAGGATAGTCAAAAGTCAGGATGCCCATTCCACCCCCGGGATGTTTTTGTATCCAGCCGAGTAGCACATCGTAGTTTTCCTTATTGCAGGGAGCCCTCCAGGGGTGGATTTGGCAAGCGCTGATTGGGCAGAACCAGACGAGCACATTCTCTCTTGGCTTGTATTGCACTGGCGGGCGATAAGCTTTGAGATAGGCAAGCATGGTGACAAATTTATCGGGGTAATGTTGCGCCACAACCTCTCCAATAGCATTTGTGAACTGCACCATTCTATCCGCTTTATTATCAGGTTCAACATCCATCGCTATGCATCCCTCACACTGGCACCAAAAATCACTATCTCCCGCGTGGACGGTGAAATAGCGGGCATCAGGGCGGGAATCCATTAATTGTAGGAGGTTGTCAAGGATTACCTTCTTTACCTGGGGATTCGAGACGCAGGGGTGAAAGAACACCTTTTCCTCCCATCCAGTGAAGCGCTTGAGTTCTGGCCAACGCTTGCCATCTATCAGGCAATAATATTCAGGATGTGTCTCCCCATATTTTTCCAGGGGAATGTAACCGTTCATCGGATGATGCCAAAAGAAAGGCGCACCCAAAACAGCTGGTACCCTCTCTCCAGCGATTGTTTCATCTGTAATACCGGGATCAAGATAGCATTTCAGTCTCTCGATCGTCGTATCAAAATAACGCCATTCAAAAGCTGGATTTTCCCTGACATTTTTGACGCTTATCCGCAGTCTCTCGGTTTTGGGGACGATCTCCTCTTCCCTAGCCAAGAATCTACAGCCAAGGCTTTCCAAAAAGCGATAGACCGCGAAAATCGTTCCCCTATATCCCTTACCGCATAGCAAGATATTTCCCTCTTCCTGTTTGATGACGAAGCCATCATCTCTTAAGCCTTCTAACTCATTAAGTGCCCCCCTCTTCCCCACAAATATCAATCCCTTATCTCTCGCCTCCTCTAAAATGGGTAGGCGCTTGCCCGTCATCTTCTCAAGATACCTACTTAATTCCTCTCCAGCTGCCCTTTCTATAGGTGAGCCCGGGGGAACGACTATCCCTTTTAGCGGGATTTCCTTTCCTTTATCCAAAAGCAATATTTCCCCCTCCCCCTTATCCGCTCTTACTTCCTCACAGGTTATAAGGACGGAGGTTTTGAGGAAGATGTTATTGCCAAGGGAGGCACCCGGCGCCCAAATCCAAATTGTTCTGTCCTCCTCAGGGAACCAATCGCTTCCCCTTGCATCATGGAAAAGGAGAGGAACACCCGCTAAAGAGTGGACTACTACCTCAAAACCTTCCTTCGTCTTTACTCGAGCGTTAAAAAAAGCGGGACCATAGTCGGCTGCCTTTAAGGTTACTCCTTGGGGGAAGGTAGCCTTCGCCTTACCTAAGGGGACCTCCAACTCGTAATCACAACCTTCAACTAATCCCTTAGGGAACATCCCCACTGCATATTCTCGGGGGCCAGGAGGTAAGCCGGGATCATTGAGCTTGAGGGATAATTCTATCAGCACACCTTTCTCGCTTAACTCCAATTCATAAATCCCTTCTATTGCTCCATTCTCCCCCTGGAAAGCTATCCCTATTCTATTCCCCTCTATTTTCCCTTCACCCGTGCGGAAGTAAAGATAATCCCCTTGATAATCCGGTTTTGCCAAAAGTAGATAGGAACCCGATATCACTTTATGTCCTTTCCAAACAACTTCCAACCCTCTGTTGCTCAAGGATAGTTGATAATCTCCCTGGGATAAGAACCGCTGCTGGGCTAATCCCAAGAGGGGAAACAAGATAAGCACACCTTTCCATTGCATATAGTTTCACCTCCAAGAAGAAACCATTGGACGAAATTATAGTAGATTAACTCGCTTTTGTAAAGTTTTAGGTTATCTCTCATTAGTTGAATATGAGAGAATTTATATGGACATAAAGCAGGGCAAGTGAGTAAAATAAAAGTTTGGAAATTGTTTAAAGAGCTTTCCCCCTGTCCATCCTTCTCGCAAAGGAGGTTTAAAATATGAAGAGCGCCCTCGAAAGATTGGCTGAAACTCACCCCAATCTGGAGATCTGGTGGGATTCCTCACCCTTAATATTTGAACATTGGAAACATAACTTCCTCTCTCAACTTTCGGGAGAGACGCGCGATAAAATGGAGAAATACATAGAGAGACTCTATCCCAAGGATAACCCCCAAGAAACCATCTTCTCTGGTGTTACTACCAATCCACCTCTCTCCAAAGATGTGCTCAAGGCTTACCCTGATGAATGGAATAATTGGACATATAACCTCCTTCGTCTTCATCCCCATCAAAGCGATAATGAACTCGCTTGGAAGCTATACAGCGAGATAGTGAGAAGAGGAGCGGAGATGTTCATTCCCAAGTTCCGAGCTTCAGGCTATAGGGAGGGGTATATAAGTGGGCAGGTTGACCCTCGCTACCTCACCGATGTGAGGGAGATGGTGAGGGAAGCAATAATGCTTAACCAGTTAAGCCCCAATATTATGATAAAGATGCCGGGAACGAGGGAAGGAATCTTCGGCATAACTCTCCTTACCGCTATGGGTATACCCACTAACTCCACACTCGTCTTCACCATTCCCCAGATCCTAAGGGTTGCTGAGGCAGTAAAGGTCGGTTTGAATCTGGCGAGAGAAAATGGCCTTGATTTGTCCAGATGGCGTTCCGTCATAACGATGATGCTTGGAAGATTTGAGGATGCAAAGGAGTTCCAAAGACAGGCAAAGGAAAGAGGGATAGAGCTCAATGAGGAGATGAAAAGGTGGGCAGGAATAGCTATTTTAAAGAAAGCATATAAATTGTTAAAGGAGGGAAAATACGAGAGCAAACTTCTCGCTGCTTCAATGCGTGTAGGTCCCACAATCGATGGTAAACTAAGGGTTTGGCACTTGGAAAAAATAGCAGGAGCTGAAGCAGTGCTCACTATTTTTCCCAATGTCATAGAGGCTTTTCTTTTGCATTATGACGGGGTAGAAATAAAACCCCAAATAGACGAGGAAGTGCCCCAGGAAGTATTAGATAAACTGCTTCGTATTCCCTATTTTCTCCAAGCTTACGAAGAGGATGGACTGACCCCAGGGGAATTCGCTAACTATCCCCCAACCCAGGAGACCGCCATCTCCTTCTCTCAGGCTATGGATGAATTAGAGGAGTATGTAAGGACTATAAGGAAAAGCATCCCCCTCTCATAATTTGTTTCTTTCTTGAGTTTCCCGCCCTCTGGGGTGTATAATTTTTTGATGTTGAGGTTATATCAGAGGTATACGCTGAGCGAGATGGGTCTTCCCTTCTTAGGGGGAGTGGGCATTTTTGCCGTCATCCTTATAGGGAACCTCATCTTCTTTCTCATCAATCCTTTAGCGCAAAGAATCATCACTCTATCCGATTTATGGCGGTTAATTCTCTATAAATTTCCTTCTTTTTTGACCCTCTCCATTCCTCCCGCTATGCTCTTTGGTTCCTCCCTCGCTGTGACTCGTTTGGGAAGGGAGGGAGAAACGACTGCTATGCGGGTTGCGGGGCTATCTCTGAGAAGGATTTTCCTTCCCTTCCTTTTTGCTGGTGTAATGGCGAGCGGTTTCTCCTTCCTCCTCAACGAGGAATTAGTCCCCAAGGGTAATAGAAAAGCGCAGAGAATACTCCAAACAGTTTGGTTCGGGCAAGCTAATCCTGTCCCCCTGGAAAGGGTCTTCTTCCAAAGCGATAAGTATACTTTCTACATAGAGAGGGTGGAGAAGATAGGAAACGAGGTTAGGCTATATAACATCTTAGTGATGGAGATGAAGGGAGGGCGCTTTCCCAATCTCTACACCGCTTTCTGGGGCGCCTGCAGAGAGGATAGCAAGGTGTGGAGCCTCTATGAGGGCATACTTCACCAATTAGATGATAGAGGGTATGTAAGGCAAGAGGTTAAATTTGACAACGCAGAACTTTCCCTTGAACGTCCCTTTCAGGACATCTGGCTGGCTCACAGGACGCCCGAGGAGATGAGCGCACGAGAACTCCGCAAGGAGATAAAGACCTGGCAGAAAAGCGGGGTCAGGAGCGTTGATATTATGCTAATGGAGTATTATTGCAAATTCGCCATTCCCTTCGCTTGCTTGATACTTGCTCTCGTTGCCCCTCCTCTTGCCCACCGCTTCGCTAAAAAGGGAGGCAGTATGGGCGGTTTTCTCGTTGCTATTCTCCTCTTCTTCCTCTATTATAATGCTTACCTACTTTTCAGGATGTTGGGAACAAACCATCTTCTCCCGCCTTTCCTCGCCGCCTGGGCACCCAACATCGTCTTCGGCGCATTTGGGCTTTACCTCTTCTTGAAAGAATAAAAGATAAGGAGGAGAAAATTGAAAAAGAAAGTCGTTATAGTAATATCGGTTACTCTTGTTCTTCTTTTATTGTCGGGTTGCGGGAGCATTTGGGAACTACTCGGTTTCCATGAAAATGGGGGACCCCCGCCGGGGGAGAGGATGTGGACCGTTATGGTGTATATTGCTGCTGCTAACGATATGGAAAGCGTCGCAAGCACCAATATAAACCAAATGGAGAAGGTTGGCTCCAGCCCCCAGGTAGCAATCCTTGTTCAATTGGATACCAAAAAGTATTGCTACAGGTATTTCATAACCAGAGATAGCGAGGAGCCAATCATAAATTCTCCAATAATTGTGAAAATGCCCCACCAGAACTCCGGCGACCCCGATGTGCTCACCGATTTCATAAAATGGGGCAAGGAAAATTATCCCGCCAAGAAATATGCCTTGATACTTTGGAACCACGGCTCGGGATGGAAGCCAATGTCAACTCGGATCCTACCCCGGGCTATTTGCTTTGATGAAGTGAGTAATGACGCTCTGGACACTGACGAACTGAGGGAAGCTTTGGAAAATGCCGGGGTGAAGTTAGACTTTTTAGGGATGGACGCCTGCCTTATGCAAATGGTAGAGGTTGCAACTGAGGTTAAGGATTGGACGCGGGTTATCTGCGGCTCTCAAGATGACGAGCCATGGAACGGTTGGCCTTATGATACCTTCCTCGGTGCCCTTTCTCAGAACCCCTTAATGGATGCAGACCAAATGGGTAAAACGGCGGTTTCCACTTACATAAACTATTATACGGGCTCTGTTTTCGCCGTTACCCTCTCCAGTGTGTCAACCTCCCCCCTAACCCAGTTCGCCCAAGTAGTTGATGAATTGGGAGCAAAACTTCTCTCACTCTACCCTTCTCCTGAGGTGGATTCCGCCATTAGATCAACCCAGACTTTCTCCGATGGAAGTTATAAGGATATCTTTCACTTTGCCCAATTAGTTAGCCAGAAGGTGCCCCTCGCACAAAAGGAAGCGAATGCCGTTTTGAACCTCAAAAGCCAGTTGATCATCTCCAACGGACAGCTCGGTAGGGAAAATGCCCAAGGTCTTTCCATCTATCTACCCACAAGCGGATTCTCCAATTATGAACAATCCTATAGCCAACTTATATTCGGACAACTCGCACCAAATTGGATAAATTTCCTAAGGGAGGTGAACAAACCTTGAGGAAGGGGAATAGCAGAATTAAATGGGAGATTTTTGCTCTGCTCGTTATTCTCTGGTCTCCCTTAGCTTTTGGAAAAGAAGTGAACTTTCTAAGGCGCGTAGGTAACGATTTATACCTGGGGGAGAAGCCCCTACGCATAGTTTCAGTGAACAAATTCAACCTTTTCCTCAGTTTCCTCAAGGGCGGAGCGGATAGAGAGCAAGCTATAAAGGCCATAGAAGAAGCAAGTCATCAAGGATTCAAAATTATGCGCTTCTCAGCCGTCGGTTATTACCCAGTGGATATGAAACATTGGGCAAGAGAGGAGATCTATTGGAAGGCATTTGACGAACTCGTGGCGACCGCGAAGAAAAATGGGGTTTACCTCATACCAACACTTAATTGGAATATCTTTCTTTTCCCCGATATGGCCGGCGAATGTGTTCAGGATATGCTTCATAACCCCGATTCTCGCTCCCGTCAATATCTATGGCTCTATACCTACCAGATAGTATCCCGCTATAAGGACGAGCCCATAATACTTTTCTGGGAACTCACAAACGAGATGAACCTCTTGGCTGACCTCTCTTTTATGCACCCCTATGGTTTCAGCAATGGTAACTGGATAGAACTCGGCACTTCTTTTATGCGTCTTAGAAGGGACCACTTCACAACTGACGAGATGATCCCCTTCGTAAAAGAATGGGCGAGCTTCATAAAGAACCTGGATAAAAATCACCTAATAGGTAGTGGCTTCTCCATTCCTCGCCCCTCAGCCCAACACCTCCGCCTTGCCAAGGGCAAAGGCGATTGGACCGAGGATAGCATTGAAGAGTTCGAGACCTACCTTCGTGATGTTCATCCCGACCCTATAGACATAATAAGCATCCATTTCTATCCCGGGGACGGAAATTTGCGTTTCGGGAATAAGGATGAAAACTCAGTGAAGGTTCTGGAGATAATCAAAAAGGTAGCAGACCGCATCGGCAAACCGATCTATATTGGCGAGACAGGAGACGACTACTCTAAAAACCCGGATTCTCTTTTTCTCAAGAATGTCTTTGAAGAAGTTGTGAAGTTGAACATACCTATAACCCTTACCTGGCTCTGGATGACTCCAGGTGACCCCTATGACATTAGCCCTGAGCGAACCCCTCAAATAGTAGCCCTTATGAGACAAACGAACCAGAAACTTGGGAGAGAAAATTGAAGAGAAGTTTTCCTTCCCCTTGCGATCTTTTCTTTTAAAAATATGTGGGGCTCGCCATTAGGCGAGCCCCACATAAAGAACTCCTTCACTCAATACACCTTAGCGAGGAATCAACTTTATCCTTTGGAGGTTCATCACTGCCCCTCCAGGGTTGGTCAAAGGACGCAGGGAAAGAGTATAACGCCCAGGCTTCAGTGTTATCCTACCCAAGCTCTTCTTCACGAATTCAGTCCACGAGCCGGTCTCCTCAACCACTCCCTTCAAGCTCTGATCGCCGACTTCTACTAAGAACTCGCTCCCACCCGTCCCCTTTTCAGAAGCGTAGACTATTTCCACATCAAAATCACCACCTCTTACCAAGACTATCTCCCAAGATACCCAGTCGTTGACATCCGTCCAGTAACCTATGTTATCCTTTCCTTCTCCCCACTCATAGCGCGCTGTCTTTCCATGCACCTGGGCAAAGCGGGCGGGAAGATCTACTTCGCCATTTTCTGCTTGGGAAATCGCCCAGTCTACCTCTGGCTTCCCCACAAGTTCCAAAACGACTATCGTATCATAGGGGTCAGGAATAATGGGGGGGCAATCAAGGACAAGGGAAAGACCTTCTTGCTGGAAGGGAACAGGGGTCTTGTTCCCCATAATATATGCTTTTTTCACCTTCGTTTTCAAACCCCAGAGTTTTAGAGGGGCAGTGGGGTAATCAAATAAATGGACAAATATTCGGTTATCTTTCACTGTGCAACCGCCCAGGGGTGGATTATGTATGGGGAATGGCGAGGCTTCGGTGCCATAAATAGCGTCACCATATTTTCTTAACCAAACTCCCATTTGTTTTAATCTCACGACGAACTCTGGTTGTATTTCTCCCGTGGGCATAGGTCCAACATTGAGGAGAAAGTTCCCTCCCTTGCTCACTATATCCACCAGCGTCTGGATGAGCTGGCGGACGGATTTATGAGCGTGATCCTGAGCATGATAACCCCAGCTATTGTTGATTGTCATACAGGTCTCCCAAAGACGCCCTGCCATCCTTTGGGCTGGAACATACTGCTCGGGTGTGGAGAAATCTGCAGGAAGTCCCGTGCGGTCGTTAATTATCGCATTGGGAAGAAGACGCCAAATCATCTTCAAAAGTTCTTCCGCTCGCCAATCCTGAGGAGGGTGTTCCCATCCGCCGTCAAACCAAATACCATCCGGCTTATATTTCTCACAAAGCTCCCTAATTTGTCCGAACATATAATCCAAATAACGATTGAAGTCCCTTTGATGTCCCGGTAGGTCCTCAACCCAGGCCGGACGAGGAGCATAATCGGGATGATGCCAATCCAAAAGAGAGTAATAGAACATAATCTTCATCCCTTGCTCTTTACAAGCCTTGACCAGGTCGCCGATGAAGTCCCGTTTGGCAGGCGTGCTCATACAATCGTAGTTGGTGAGAGCACTATCAAACATACAAAAGCCATCGTGATGTTTTGAAGTAATCACAATATAACGCATCCCCGCCTCCTTTGCCAGTCTAACCCACTCGTCGGGCTTGTATTTGGTGGGATTGAATTGGGGGTATAGCTCCTCATACCTGGGAATAGGGATGCGCTCGTTGAACATCACCCATTCCCCCCTGCCCAGAAGGGAATACACTCCCCAATGGATGAACATTCCAAACTTTGCTTCCTTCCACCAGGCAAGTCTATCAGCCGGTGGCATCTGCGCCGCCACAACTCCCGCAATTAAAAAACCCATTATAAGATAACACCTCCTTAAAGTATTTTTCCCTTATTTTAACAGAAAAATCAAAGGAAAAAAATATATCTCCCTCCAAAATAAAAAAGGCGGGAAAAAGCAGGGCATTCATTTGGGTGGGAATCCCTTTAACTTTTAGTGAAATTTGGTAAAATTTATTTAGTATGGCTCATTGGAAAAAGGAAGTGTCTACTGTTTCCCTGGTCGAGAGCATAAAGGGGCTCGCCATGGATGTTGATGGCGTGCTCACGGAGGGCTCAATAATCTGGGATTCAGAAGGACGGGAGTCCAAGATATTCAATGCCCAGGATGGTCTGGGTATATCCCTTGCCAAGACTGCCGGGTTATTCATCATCTGGATAACGGGTAGAAACTCAATTGTCGTGGATAAAAGGGCGGAAGAACTGGGTGTTGATCTGCTCATCCAGGGAGCGAGGGGAAAGGCGAAGGCTCTGAGGGAAGCCTGCTATCAATTGGGCATCTCGCCAAGAGAGATAGCCTATATAGGAGATGATTTGAACGATTTGCCCGCTCTTTTACTTGCAGGCTTGAAGATAGCGGTAGGGAACGCAGTTGAGGAGATAAGGGATATAGCAGACTTGATTTTGGAGAAAGAGGGAGGCAGAGGAGCGGTGAGGGAAGCAATAGAAGAAATTTTGAAAAAACAGGGAAAATACGAGGAAGCCCGTAAGCTCTTTCTTCAAAAATTGGAGGAGTAGTGCTAATCGTCCATACATCCGATATACATGGCAAATTAACCCCGGAAAAAGCGAAGAAACTCCTTCATTTCTATAAGGAGGGCGCTATTCTACTTGATTCGGGCGATGCCCTATCAGCAGGCAATCTGGATATCCGCTGGCGGGAGAGAACCCTCTCTCTTATGAGCCTCGTGGGATATACCGCAGGCGCATTGGGAAATAGAGAGTTTCATCCCTTCCCTCAACTTCTCCAATGGAAATTAAAAGATGCCTCCTTTACTCATCTATCCGCTAACATCGTTTCTGATTCAAAGATAGGGAAAATCCGTCCCTATATCATCTTAAAGGAAACGCTTCTTCGCCTAGGAATCATCGGGTTAACTTTACCACAAGTGAAAGGGGTTTGGGAGCACATACTTCCCCTCCATTTCTCGGAGCCAATTTCCTGCGGAGTAAAACTGGAAGAAGCATTGGAAGGAGAATGCGATTTTCTGATTTTCCTCACCCACCTGGGCATCGGAAGGGATATAAGGCTTGCCAGGGAACTGAGAATACCCTGTCTCATCCTTGGGGGACATAGTCATATCCTCTTACAAGAACCCTTGAGGATAAACGATTGCTATATTATGCACTCCGGATGCTACGCCCGACACTTCGCCTTGATAGAAATAAACAGAGGAAAGGTAAGAGGATGGTTGGAAAACTTATAAGGGTCTCAATAATCGTGCCGGTTTACAATGAGGAGCGGACAGTTGAGGAATTGGTCAGACGTTTGAAAGAAGTGCCTTTGGAGAAAGAGGTAGTGATTGTTGACGATGGTTCAACGGATAAAACGAGGGAGATATTGGAAAATGTAAGGGATGAAACATTCCGTATTCTAACCCTCCCCCGTAATCTTGGCAAAGGTGCGGCCATAAGGGCAGCACTTCCATTCGTTAAGGGAGATGTAGTTGTTATTCAAGATGCGGATTTAGAATACAACCCCCAAGAGTTGCCCCTCGTATTGAAGCCGATCTTGGAAGGAAAGGAAGAGGTGGTTTATGGTTCTCGCTTCCTTCGGGGCAGACCGAAGATGCGTCTCCTAAATTTCATTGCTAATAAAATCCTCGCTTGGACAGCAACTCTGCTTTTGGGCAGGCGGATAACAGATGAGGCAACTTGTTATAAGGCTTTCAAAACCTCCCTTCTTCGCTCCCTTGATTTGAAATGCAGGGGATTCGAGTTCTGCCCCGAGGTGACGGCAAAGATTGGGAGGAGAAAAGTAAGGATAAGGGAAATCCCCATATCCTACACACCCCGCACTAAGAAGGAAGGTAAGAAAGTAAAATGGAAGGACGGTTTCATAGCGCTCTATACATTATTCAAATATCGCTTCTTCTGCTGGTAGGGGGATGCGGAAGCAAGAAGGAGGCGTCCCCTACCCTACCCGAGCGGGAAGAAGAGAAAGTGGGCGTGGCTATCCAAGAGGCACACCTTGTTCAAAGCGATGCCCAGGGAAGAAAGATCTTGGAAATATGGGCAAATTCCAGCGAGGGCGAAGAGAAAAGATTGTTTTTAAAGGGAATTGGATGCCTCCTTTATGAGAAGGGAGAACCTTTCGCCGAACTCTCCGCACCATCCGCTATCTATCAGCCAGAAGAAGGGGTGCTATTTTTTAATAAAGGAGCGAATTTGAAGGATTTAGGAAGAGAACGTAACATAATTTGCGATTCGTTACAACTACTTTTTAAAGAGAAGAGAATCAGAGGAAAAGGGATTCATATAAAGTGGGGGGATATGATATTGGAGGGAAAAGAACTGCTAGCAGATTGGGGACTGAATAAAGGAATGCTAAAGAGGGACGCAATAGTTAAAATTAATCTGAAAAGGAGGACTAAATGATGAGGAAAAAGAATGTTCTATGGCTAGTCCTTTTCACACTTGCCCTTACTTTAGCCCAACCAAAGGAAGCGAAGCTTCCCCAAGGTATCCTTAAGGCAGATAATATAGAGATAGATTGGTCCAAAAACACTTTAACTGCTTACCCCAACCCCTCTCTCCTCCTCCCCGATACCCAAGCCCAGGCAAAGAAGATGACCATCTACCTAAATGAGAAAGGAGATATTGATAGAATAGAAGCGGAAGGAGATGTTTCCTTCAAGGTCTTGCAAGTGCTATCGGAGAATGTAAAACAAGAGGTAGAAGGAAAGGCTGACAAAGCAACTCTATCCGGCACTAACATCCTTTCCCTTCAAGGGGGGGCTCAGGCAAAGGTAACGAGGTCGGATAGGGAGGGAACATCCCTGATAAAGGCTGAGAAGATAAACTTGGATTTAGAGAAGAAAACTCTTAAGGCGGAGGGGAATGTCCAACTGGAGTTCTCCCTTCCCTCCTAAAAAGCAATGCTAAGGACGCAAGGATTGGTCAAGGTATATGGGAAAAAAAGAGTAGTGAATGGCGTTTCCCTGAAGATAAACAGGGGAGAGGTTGTGGGACTTCTGGGACCGAATGGAGCAGGGAAAACAACCACATTTTATATGCTCATAGGTTTGCTCAAGCCTAACGAGGGCAAAGTTTATTTTGAAGACCGTGATATAACCAAGTTTCCTATGTATAAGAGGGCGCTCCTGGGCATCGGCTACCTTGCCCAAGAACCATCCATATTCCGCCGGCTTACTGTAGAGGAAAACCTTCTTTTAGTTTTGGAAGCAAGGGGGATAAAAAATAAAAGGGAAATAGCGGACCAACTCCTGGAAGAGTTTTCCCTTTCCCATTTGAGAAAGATGCGAGGACAGGACCTCTCAGGCGGAGAGAGGCGAAGGGTAGAGGTAGCAAGGGCTATGGTTGGAAACCCTCAGTTTATCCTCTTAGACGAGCCCTTCACAGGTATTGACCCTATAACAGTGGAGGAACTCAAAAGGATAATATCCCTTCTCAAGAACAAAAACATAGGAGTCCTTCTCACCGACCACAATGTGCGTGATACTCTCTCCATTACCGACCGCTCCTATATAATCTACCAAGGAGAGATACTCACCGAGGGTCCGCCCGAAAAGCTAGTTAACGACCCCTTAGCACGTCAATTTTATCTTGGAGAAAGGTTTGAGATATAATATGAGAATACTTACTAGATATATAATAGGCGAACTATCGCGCCCCTTCCTTTTCGGCGTTGCTGTATTTCTCCTTGTCTTCATTGGAGGTAAGTTCCTATTCGAGATAACAAAACTGCTCGTTGAGCAAAACGCTTCCCTCTGGCAAGCTTTTCAGCTCTTCCTGTATGGACTCGCCCCCATTATCGTCCTAATACTACCTATGGCAACCTTGTTGGGGGTAATCTTGGGCTTAGGAAGATTCTCCAGTGAGGGTGAGACAGTGGCATTTTTCGCCGCAGGAATAAGTCTTTGGAAGCTCCTCATCCCCCTGGCTATTTTTGCCTTGGGTGTGAGCTTGACCACCTTAGCCTTCAATGAGTATGTGGTCCCCTTCGCTAATCAAAGAGTAACGGAGATAGAGAAGGAGATAAGAAAGACAACCGGGGAAGAGGAAAACATAGTGGCTAAGCAGGAACAAAGAGGGGAAATGCAATTCGTTATGTATGCTAAACGACTGATACCTCAAAAAGGCATATTAGAGGATGTTGTTGCCATAGAGTTCTGGAAGGGGAAGCCGGCCACAGTTCTAACGGCTAAACAAGCTGTATGGGGAGAGAAAAAATGGATTTTTAAAGAGGGGGAAATGCAGAGCCTGGAAGGGGAGAATTTATCCCGGGTTTATTTTAAAGAGAAGGAAGTGCTCTTTCCCCGCTCACCACAAGAGATAGCAAGGGGGAGTATGAAACCCGAGGATATGTCCTTCCGCCAACTTTCCACTTACATAGCCCAATTGGAGCTCTCAGGAGAACCATTCGCCTACCTCCTCGTCCATCTTCACAGGAAGATAGCCAACCCCTTCGCCGCTTTAGTTCTTGCCCTTTTAGGAATCCCCTTCGGCTTGAAACCCTATAAAGGAAAAAGCATAGGAGTAGGTTTAAGCATTATTGTAATATTCCTCTATTATGTCGTATGGCACTACACGGCGATAATCGGGGAGAAAGGCTTACTTAATCCCTATTTATCCGCTTACTTCCCCAACATCCTTGGACTAATAGCGGGAATGCTTCTTTTAACCCGCTCCCCCAAATGAAAACCTATGGTAAATATAGCGCAATAAAAACCAAAAACAGAAGAAAAACTTTACCATAATCATTTTGCATATAAAATTGTTTAAAATTAACCAAGGAGGTGGCAATAATGAAAACCGCCAAAGCAGCTGTTTTGCATAAACCTTTTGATTTGAGAACAGAGGAGGTTGAAGTAAGGGAACCGGAAGATGAGGAAGTAATGATAAGGATTAAGGCGGTGGGCATCTGTGGTTCTGACATCCATTTTTATAAGGAAGGGAAGATCGGGAAGTTCGTAGTGGAAAAACCCCTCATTTTAGGACACGAGGCATCGGGAGAGATAGTGGAAGTGGGGAAGACTGTTAAAGAAAGAAGGATTGGCGATAGGGTAGCAATTGAACCGGGCATCCCCTGCCGCAAGTGCGAGTTTTGTAAGAAAGGCAAATATAATCTCTGCCCCGATATGAAGTTCCTCTCCTGCCCTCCATACGATGGTTTCTTCGTCGAATATGCGGTCGTTCCTTGGGATTTCACATTCCCCCTTCCCAGCACTGTTTCCTTTGAGGAAGGAGCTATGGTTGAGCCACTCTCGGTTGGAATGCAAGCAGCGAAGCGCTCGGGCGTTTCCGCAGGTGACACAGTTGCCATTTTGGGGGCTGGTCCCATAGGGCTTTGCACTTTACAGGTAGCTAAGGCTTTCGGCGCCTCTCCCATCATAATAACTGATGTCGTGCCCTCTCGTCTGGCACTCGCTGAAAAGATGGGCGCAACTTACACCATAAACGCAAAGGAAGAAGATGTGGTGAAGAGGATAAACGAGCTCACCCATGGCAGGGGGGTGGATGTAACATTTGAATGTGCCGGGCAGACCGCTACCACTCAAATCACTCCCTATATTACCAAGCCAGGTGGTATCATAACTCTTGTCGGCGTGACCTCAGAGGAGGTCTACCCTATGCCTATGTTGGAGATCGCCCATATGAGAGAACTGGATGTGAGAGGTGTTTTCCGCTATGCCAATGTGCATTCCCTCACAGTGAAGCTTTTAGAAGAGGGAAAATTGGATGCCAAGCCCCTCATAACCCATAGCTTTTCTCTCGAACAAACCAAAGAAGCTTTGGAATTCGTGGATAAAAATAAGGACAAAGTGATAAAAGCAGTAATTAAACCTTGAGATGGAAAAAAGAGCAGTTACCCCACGAGCTGTTCTTATAGGGGCTTTGCTCATTCCTCTTAATGTTTATTGGATAACGGTAATGGAGGTGAGGTGGTCTACTTTAGATGGTTCCTGCTTACCGCTCTTCATCACTCCTGTTTTCTTTCTCTTTACCCTCGTAGTCATCAACCTTTACATCTATAATAAGGGGGCAGTCCATCCTTTATATATCTTCTTCCTTTTTTCCCTGCTGGACCTCCTCCTCATCATAGTTTTGGGTTATAATACCCCTCTGCGCCTTTATCAAATACTGATTTTCCTTGCGCTCTTTGATTATTTGCTTTATATTTTACCCCAGCACCTCAAATTAGAGCCTCTGAGTGGTGGGGAGCTACTGGTCATTTACATAATGCTCATGATATCCGTGACTATGGCGGGGCACGATACTATTCAGAATTTATTCGGTGTGCTGGGGCATCCCTATAAATTTGCTACTCCAGAGAATAAGTGGAAGCAACTTTTCTTTGAATATCTACCGAAGTGGCTATTCGTTTCCGATGAAGAGGCGCTGGAAGCTTTCTACGGGGGAGGCGCTACGCACTACCTTTGGAAACATTTCCATATTTGGGCTAAGCCCTTACTCTATTGGGGCATATATGTAATGACGCTGGTCTTTATGATGTTGTGCTTAAATGTAATGGTGAGGAAGCAGTGGACGGAAGCGGAAAAACTTTCCTTCCCCATAATCCAATTGCCCCTGGAAATAGCAAGAGGCGGAGGAGAAGTTCCCCTTTTCAAGAACCGCCTTCTCTGGATAGGCTTTGCCATTGCTTTTTTTGTAGGCTCGGTAAATGGCATAGCTTCCCTCCTCCCTTATATCCCCCGTTTGCCAGTTAGTGCTTGGGATCCGTCTAATGATTTGGGACAGTATATAAGGACCCACCCCTGGAATGCGATAGGTTGGACACCCCTCTCCAAGTATCCCTTCGCCATAGGGCTTGCCTTCTTCATACCCGCGGACCTCTCTTTTTCCTGCTGGTTCTTCTATGTCTTCCGCAAGCTCCTACAGGTCCTGGGAAGAGCAACAGGCTGGGAGGGAACGATGCGGGGCTTTCCCTTCTTCGGCGAACAGGCTTCAGGGGCTTGGCTTGCCCTTGCCTTCGTCGCCCTCTGGGGAACGAAGAGCTTCCTTTGGGGAGTAATTAAAAGAGCGTGGGGAAAGAAGGAAGTTGACGATTCAGGAGAACCAATCCCTTATAGGGCAGCCGTAATAGGCTTCTTTTTGGGCTGGGCTATTCTCTTAGTGTTCGCCTATAAGGCGGGATTGGCTCTTTGGGCATCGTTGATATTCTTCAGCATTTATTTCCTCTTGGCCTTAGCAATGGCAAGGGTAAGAGCAGAGCTCGGCACTCCCCACGAAATTTATTTCGTCAATCCCGAGAACATAATGGGCACACTCCTTGGCTCAAAAATAATAGGAACCAAGAATTTCACCGTGCTCTGGTCATTTTATTGGATAAACAGGTGTTATAGGAACCATCCTATGCCAGCCCAACTGGAAACCTTCAAGATGGCGGATGTAGCGAGAATAAACCAGAAGAAAATCCTTGGGGTAATTTTCTTCGCCACATTCCTCGCCCTCTTATCCGCTTACTTCTTCAACTTATTCATCTGCTACGACGACGGAGCTCTAGCTAAATGTAGGGGATATAAAGATTGGTTAGGTTGGGAATCCTTTAATAACATAGCTGATTGGGCAAACTACGGTAAGCCCGTGGAGAAGAGCAGGCTGATCGCGTTCTCGATAGGGCTGATTTTCGTCATCCTGTTACGCATCGCAAGATGGAACCTCTGGTGGTGGCCTTTCCATCCCACCGGCTATGCTTTGGCGGTTTCCTTCGCTATGGACTATTTCTGGTTCTCCTTCTTCATCTCCTGGCTTCTCAAGGTAGTCATTCTAAGAGCTGGAGGAATGAAGCTCCATAGAAGAGCTATACCCTTCTTCCTCGGACTCATCCTTGGCGACTATGTTATCGGTTCAATTTGGGCTATCCTCGGCCCTTATGTCTTCCTCCAGAGAATCCAATTTAAGACATTCATTTAGTGAGATGAACTCATCCCGAAAAATAGGCATTTTAGGAGCAGGTTCTTGGGGAACCGCCCTCGCCCTCCTCTTAGGGAAAAAAGGCGAGCAAGTAACCCTTTGGGGAAGGCGCAGGGAAATAGTGGACACCATAAACCTAAAGAGGGAGAACCCCTTCTATCTTCCAGGAGTTTCCCTACCCGAAAACATAAGGGCTACTTTAGAGATGGAGGAAGTGGTGGGGGACAAGGAGGTGATAGTTTTAGCAGTTCCCTCCTTCGCAATGAGGGAAGTGGCCGAAAGGCTATCCCGCTGCGCTATAGGAAATGCGCTAGTTGTGAATGCCTCCAAAGGATTAGAAGAGGAAAGCGGAAAGCGGATGTCAGAGGTCGTATTGGAGATTATGCCTTACCTCAAAGATAGACTCCTTGTCCTCTCCGGACCCAATTTAGCAGGGGAGATAGTTAGGGAGGTGCCCACAACTAGCGTAGTCGGGGGTGATGAAAATCTTTCGAGCAGGGTGCAGGAGTTATTCTCCACCCATTATTTTAGAGTTTACAGGAACGAGGACATAGTAGGAGTAGAGTTAGGGGGTGCCTTGAAGAACATCATCGCCATTGGGGCGGGAATAAACGATGGGCTCGGTTTCGGAGATAACACAAAGTCAGCTCTTATGACGAGGGGACTGGCAGAGATGATAAGGTTGGGTTTGAAATTGGGCGCTTCACTTCAGACCTTCTTCGGCCTGGCTGGTTTGGGCGATTTAGTGGCTACCTGCGCCAGCCCACTGAGTAGAAACCGCAGGTTGGGAGAACTGATAGCCAAGGGGTTTCCCTTAGAGGAGGCGAAGAGAATAATCGGGCAGGTAGTAGAAGGAGAACCCACCACAAGGGCAGCATACAACCTCGCTTTATCCCTCGGAGTTGATATGCCCATCACCAGCGAGATCTACAATGTCCTATTCAAGGGTAAAGACCCTCGCCAAGCAGTTATAGACTTGATGACTCGCCCCCTCAAGCCCGAAAAATATCCCTAAATTTATCCCCCAAATTGAAACTTTTTTTAGTTTTTATCGTCTAATAAAAGAGGAAAGGCAAGCTGCCTTCCTTGCTTGTTCCCTCGCCCTGAGGCGTGCCCCCATATGGGGGCACGCCTTTTCTTTTGAGCACTTTATAGGGAAAAGACGCTTTTGAGAGATTCCAATGCTTCGTCAAGATAAGGTTGCTCACCGTAGAGAAGAGCTAATTCCTCCCCCTTTTCCACCCTATCCCCTAACTTCTTTCTCAAAACGATCCCTCCCGCTGGATGGACATCTAATAAGTGAGATATCTCTCCCAATCTTTTGCAATCAATATCTATCAAGATTCCTTCTCTCTGGGCGGTAAGCGGTTTACATTCAGCGGTGGGAAGAAGGGAAAAATCCTCAACTATGCGGGGATTTGCCCCCTGCGCTTCCATCCACTGGGCAAATTTCTCCAGAGCTTTCCCACTTCTCAAAAGTTTCCTCCCCACTTCCTCTCCTTCCTCCTTTGAGTTACAAATACCCCCTTTCCAGAAAGCAAGCCCAGCTAGCGAAACGCAAACCTCCTCAAGGTCCTTCGGTCCTTCGCCCCGGAGAAAGTTTATCGCTTCCTTGACCTCTAAAATCCTACCCACCGCATAGCCCAGTGGTTGGTCCATAGGGGTTATCTCAACCGCCACCCTCTTCCCTGCCATCTCGCCTATCGCCAGAAGTTCTTCCGCCAATTCCTTTGCCCTTTCCGCCCTCAAAAAAGCTCCTTTACCCGATTTGACATCTATCACTATAACATCCGCCCCTCCCGCTATCTTCTTGGACATTATGCTCGAGACAATCAAGGGGATGCTCTCCACACAGGATATGCGGTCCCTTAAAGAGTAAATCAACTTGTCAGCGGGAGCAAGCTCCTCCGTTTGGGATGATACTGCAATACCAACCCTTTTTAATTGAGATAAATATTCCTCCTTGCTTAAAGAGACACGAAAGCCCGGAATTGATTCCAACTTATCCACTGTTCCACCTGTGTGACCTAATGCCCTCCCCGAAAGTTTTGAAACGACTAATCCACCTGAGGCGACAAGGGGAGCGAAAATCAAAGTAACCTTATCTCCCACTCCCCCTGTTGAATGCTTGTCAACCTTTATCCCCTCTACCTTTGACAAATCCAACATTTCTCCCGAGCGCGCCATCGCCAAAGTTAGATGATAGACCTCTTCCCTATTCATTCCCTTGAGGAAAATGGTCATAAGGAAGGCAGACATCTCCCCCTCCCTTATCTCTCCCTTCACATAACTATGGACCATCCATTCTATCTCTTCATGACTTAATGCTAATCCCTCCCTTTTTCTTTCGATTATTCCCCTTGCCTTCAGGTTAACCAGGCGTGCCCACCTCTTGAGGTGAAGCGAGGTTTAGGACCTCCCTTATGTCTATGTTGACGGGGCAGAACCTCACGCATCTTCCGCAGCCGGTGCAGAAGGTCTCCCCATATCTTTCAGGGCAGTAGGATAGCTTGTGCATAAATCTCTGCCTCACCCTCTCCTTTTTCGTTGGGCGAGGATTGTGCCCAGATGCTTGGAGGGTGAAGGAGGCGAACTGACAACTATCCCAACATCTGTAGCGTGCACCTACTTGTAAGGTTATATTCTCGTCTTTTATATCAAAGCAGTGACAAGTAGGACAAAGAAATGTGCATATACCACAACTTAAACATCTCCTGGCTAATTCAGCCCAAATCGGATGCTCCCAAGCCCCTTGTAGAAAATTATGGACCTTCCCCTTATCATAGGGTGAGGCAAAGGCTTCCTCAAAACGCCTAATAACTTCCTCCACATCTTGTCTTCTTGCCTCGCCATCATCCAAGTGGGAAGCGAGCGCTTTGAGGAGTTCCTCCCCTTTAGGAGAAGTTATTTCCAAAGCAAATCCATCTTCCAGTGGTGTAAGGACGACATCTGCCCCTTCTTCCTTTATACCCATCTCCTTACAAAAACAACCCCATAAAGGCTCTTTACAACGAAGAAGAGCCAAGGTAGAGAGTTCTCTTCTGCGTATATAATATGGGTCGGGATAAACACTTTGGAATACCTTATCCAGCATCTCCAGGCTGGCGACATCGCACATTCTTGCCCCCCAAACGAGGAATGGCCTATCGGCTAAATCCGGTTCCCTTATTTGCCCGTTTCGGAAATAAAACAGATGTTCACTGGCAGGGAAGAACCATTCCTTCAAGGGACGTACTGGCAAGCCCTCATTCACCCATTCCTCTCCCTTCTCTATTTCCCCATAAATTAGGGCATCGCCCCATTTCCTTGGGGCAATGACGGTCATTTTCTCCCTCAAATTTCCTATAATTTCATTCACATCTTCCCTCTTGATGAAGAACATCTTCTTTTATCCTCCTTCTAAGTCAGGGTCTTGTAGAGTATAGGTGGTGAGCAAGGGGGGCTGAGAAGGGTCTAGGCCCGCTATGTATTGGAAGAGCTCGTATGCGGATTTTTCCATTTTTCTGTGAAGTTGGAACATCGGTACCTCTAAGGGACAAGCACGCTCGCACTCCCCACAAGAAACACATCTACCTGCAAGATGCATTGAACGATTGAGATGGAAAAGCTTGTTATCCTCCATAGTAACTTGATGAGAGACAAACTGGGGCATAGAGCTCTCTGCAAAGCATTCCCTGCAGTAGCAGGAGGGGCAGGTAAGTCGGCAGGCGAAACAGCGGATGCAGAGTGCGAACCGCTCCTCAAAGTAATTGCGTCTTTCCTCGCTGGAAAGTTTCTCCATTTCCTCCACATCAGGGAAACCCATAAATCCTTCCCTTTCCTCGCCGAGGAGCTCATCGTGAAGGACGGGCGTGGGATAAGGGCAAAGTTCGCAGGATTTGAAAAGGACCTCTTTCCTCGCTACCCTTATGTTTCCCGGTTCAATAACTATCTCTTCTCCCTCTTCTTTTATCTCCTTAACCCTCCTTAAATTAACCCTCTTTCCCAATTTCCTCACATCTACCATACCCGGGCAGGAAACACCTATTATGTAGAGCCTATCCCTCTCTACCTGTCTCTCTTGGAGGAGGATAGCGATGCTGCGGGATGTGCAACCAAGGGCAATTATTCCTATCTTTTTGTCCCTTTCCTGGGGGATATACTTGGCGAGGTTATGGTGGCAGAAAGGGTTAAAGACCATCCGCTTCACATCCGTTGCCTTTTCTACGAAAATGGGAATGGAGCGGAAGGGAAAAGAACCATCACCGTAGGCAAGGATAACATCTACTTTCCCCTCGCTTAGAAGGGATTCTGCTATCTTCCTTAGTTTATCTACCATTCTTCCTGTATAACACCTGCCGCTTCCTGTAAGTTGTTTACTCCCACAACCTTGATGGTTGGAGGTGGTGTTATTTTCTTTAGATTGTGTCGCGGGATAAGAGCCTTAGAGAAACCAAGCCTTTCTCCTTCCACCAACCTACTCTCTGCCCAAGGAACGCTCCTTATCTCACCTCCCAGACCGACCTCTCCGAATATTAAGAGGTCTGGGGGAAGAGGTTTGCTCTTCACACTGCTCAAGATAGCCATAGCCAAAGCCAAATCTACCGCTGGTTCCTCTATCCTCATACCACCCACAACATTAACTATCACATCTTGCTGATACAGTTTCAAACCCAGTTTTTTCTCCAAAATCGCCACCATTATGATGAAGCGATTATAATCTACTCCTTGTGCCATCCTACGAGGCTGGGGAAATGGAGAGTAAGTGACGAGGGCCTGAACTTCGTGAAGAAGAGGTCTTGTGCCCTCCATAACAGCGGTGATAGCTGAGCCTACTGCATGTTTATCCCTCTCCGCCAAAAGCTCGAGGGAAGGATTCTTCACCTCCACCATACCCTCTTCTCTCATTTCAAACATAGCTACCTCGTTAGTAGAGCCGAAGCGATTTTTCGTAGCCCGTAGTATCCTCCAGGGATGAACTCCGTCCCCCTCCAGATAGAGGACACAATCCACCATATGCTCCAAAGTTTTGGGACCTGCCAAGGTGCCTTCCTTTGTTATATGCCCCACGATGAAGAGGGGAATGCCCAGGGGTTTGACCAAGTTTATAAGATGAAAGGCACATTCCCTCACCTGGCTGACGGTTCCCGGGGGCGATTCAAGCGCGGGATGATGGAGAGTTTGAATGGAATCCACTATTACAGCAATGGGCTTGAGAAAATTGATACCCTCTGCTATGATTTCAACATCCGTTTCGGAAAGAAGCAAGAGCCTTTCCTCGTTTATATTAAGGCGGGAGGCTCTAAGCTTTATCTGGGAGGGACTTTCCTCTCCAGATACATAAAGGACATTTCCCCGCTCGCAGAGCTTGGAAGCAACCTGTAAGAGTAAGGTGGACTTACCTATACCTGGTTCCCCTCCCAAGAGTATTACCGCTCCCTTCACCACTCCTCCACCCAAGACCCTGTCCATTTCCTCACCGCCCGTGGAGAAACGCTCAGCGGGAGCAAGATCTATTTGTTTAAGTGAAGATAAGGGAGGAATTTCCTTCTTTTCTTCTTCCCTTTTAATTTTCCATTTTTCAAATGTGCCGAACTCCCCACATTGAGGGCATTTTCCCATCCATTGTTCGCTCTCATACCCACATTGAGAGCAGCGGTAACGGACCTTCTCCCGAGGCATTCAAATCTATCCTTCTCTCCTGCTTACCGCCCCCACCGGCTCTTCTTTGCGGAGGAAAACCACCTTCCCTTCCTCATCAACATCGGCGAGGATTATATCCCCTTCGGTGAATTCCCCCCTGAGGATAGCCTCCGCCAAGGGGTCCTCTATATATCTTTGGATAGTTCGGCGGAGGGGACGAGCTCCAAAGGCGGGGTCAAACCCTTCCTTAGCGAGCATCTCCTTCGCCCTTTTGGTTATTTCCAGCTTAATATTATGTTCCTTTAGTTGCTCATTTATCCGGTTTATAAAGAGGTCCACGATTTTGATTATCTCTTCAAAGGAGAGATCCTTGAAGAAGACTATTTCGTCCACACGGTTGAGGAACTCCGGACGGAAGGTGCTTTTTACCTTCTCTAATAGGGCTTCCCGAGTTTCCTCATAGTAATAGTCCCTGAGGTCGGAGGTGAATCCTGTTCTTCGTCTCGCGGATATATCTTTCGTGCCGATGTTAGAGGTCATTATTATGAGGGTATTTTTGAAATCCACTACCCTGCCCTGGGAATCGGTAAGGCGTCCATCCTCCAAAACCTGCATAAGGATATTGAAGACATCCGGATGCGCCTTCTCTATCTCATCTAAAAGGACGACGGTATAAGGGCGACGCCTCACAGCCTCCGTCAATTGTCCCCCTTCTTCATAGCCTACATAGCCCGGAGGAGCACCCACTAAGCGGGATACATTGAATCTCTCCATATACTCCGACATATCAAGGCGCACCATCGCATCCTCGTTATCAAAGAGGAACTCAGCGAGTGCCTTCGCGGATTCCGTCTTCCCAACCCCTGTAGGACCAACGAAAATAAAGGAAGCTATCGGTCTGCGGGGGTCCTTTATACCTGAACGCGCACGCCTTATAGCTCTGCTTATAGTCCTCAACGCTTCCTCTTGCCCAATTATCCGCCTGCTCAATATCTCCTCCATTTTCTGGAGGCGTTCCCTCTCACTTTCCACGAGACGGGAAACAGGTATACCTGTCCAGGTAGATACGACCTCTGCCACATCCTCCGCGGTCACTACCAACTCCAACTTCTCTCGCTCTTCCTCCCATTTCTTCTCCAATTCCGCCAACTTTGTTCTCACTTCTTCCTCCCTCACCTTTAATTTCTGTAGCCTTTCATACTCAAGGGCGGCGGCAACGCTCTCCTTTTCCTCTTCTATTCGCTCCAATTCCTCCTTCAAAGCGCGAATATCCTGGGGAGGAAGTGAGGCACTCAGCTTCACTCTTGAAGCGGCCTCGTCCATAAGGTCTATAGCCTTATCGGGAAGAAATCTATCAGTGATATAACGCTTTGAGAGACGAACGGCCGCCTCAAGCGCCTCGTCCGTTATCTGAACCATATGGTGCTCCTCATAGCGACGCCTCAGCCCCTTGAGTATTTCCAATGTCATTTCCTCGCTCGGTTCTTCCACTCTTACCGGCTGGAAGCGCCTCTCCAATGCAGCGTCCTTCTCCACATATTTGCGATAATCGTCAAGAGTCGCCGTTCCAATACACTGTATCTCCCCCTTGGAAAGAGCAGGCTTGAGTATACTGGAGGCGTCTATCGCCCCCTCTGCTGCCCCAGCCCCCACAAGGGTATGTAATTCATCTATAAGTAATATCACCTCTTTTTGACTCCTACGCACCTCATCCAGCACCCGTTTCATCCTCTCTTCAAATTCACCTCTATATTTCGTCCCCGCAACCAAACCACCCAAATCCAAACTCACGATTCTCTTATCCTTTAGTATATCGGGAACATCCCCCCTCGCTATCTCCTGTGCCAAACCTTCTACTATAGCGGTCTTACCTACCCCGGGCTCGCCCACTAAAACGGGATTGTTCTTCGTGCGTCTTGACAAAATCTGGATAACCCTCTCTATTTCCTTCTCTCTTCCTATTACGGGGTCGAGCTTTCTTTCTCGGGCGAGCTGAGTTAAGTCCTTCCCAAATTCGTCTAAGGTAGGAGTGCGTGTTCGGGGACGCCTCACACCGACTGTGCCGAGGCTCAATCCCTCCTCTTGTAAATGTTCCGCTACCTCACGTCTTGCCCTATCCAAATCTATGCCCAGTCTCTTCAAAATCAAAGCCCCCATTCCCTCACCCTCCCTTATCAAGCCCAAGAGAATATGCTCGGTTCCCACATAGGGAGCGCCCATTTGGCGCGCCTCATCATAAGCGAGCTCCATTACCCTGCTAACTTTATGAGAAGGCATAAGCTCCTCAGGGGGAAGAGGACGAATGGCAAAAGGACTGGATTTTAATTCTCTTTCTATCTCCGCTCGCAAGCGGGCCAGGTTTACCCCCATCCTTTCCAAAACCCTTGCAGCCACACAATCACTATCCCTCGTTATCGCAAGGAGCAGATGTTCTGTCCCCACCGTAGAGTCTCCCAGACGTTGGGCCTCATCTTGAGCATAACGGATGATTTTTCTAACTCGTTCTGTGAACCTTTGCCACATAGCTGTCGTTCACCTTCCTTTTCTATAAATGATTTTAACCGCTCTTTCCCCTTTGTCAATACCCGTCTTCATAAATTTGGTTTCATTGACCACACCTGCTTGACAAAAAGAAAAATTAAAATATAATTTTTTAAAAGAGGTGAAACTACTTGCAGGAGAAAATATATATATTTGATACCACTTTGAGAGACGGCGAGCAGTCACCAGGTGCTTCCCTATATCCTGAAGAGAAGCTCCAGATAGCCCAACAACTTGCCCGTTTAGGGGTAGATGTAATTGAAGCGGGTTTCCCCATCTCCTCGAGGGGGGATTTTGAAGCAGTTAAGCAAATAGCGGAAAATGTAGAAGGACCGATAATCTGTGGCCTGGCAAGGGCTAAGGAGGAGGACATAAGAGCGGCGGGAGAGGCGCTGAAATTCGCCAAGAGAAAACGCATCCATACCTTTATTGCAACCTCGGAGATACATATGAAGAAGAAACTGGAAATGACACCAGATGAGGTAAAAAAGGCGGCAGTGGAAGCGGTAAAATTGGCGAAGGAGTTCTCCGAGGATGTGGAATTCTCCGCAGAGGACGCCACTCGCTCCCAGGTTGATTTCCTCTGCGAGGTATTTGAGGCTGTTTTAGAAGCGGGGGCAACTACTATAAATGTTCCCGATACCGTGGGCTATGCCCTCCCCTGGGAGTTTGGTGAGCTTATAAGAAAAATAAGAGAGAATGTGAGGGGTATTGATAAAGTTATCCTAAGCGTTCATTGCCATAACGATTTAGGGCTCGCCGTTGCTAATTCCCTATCAGCTCTCCTGGCAGGAGCGAGACAGGTGGAGGGCACGATAAATGGGATAGGGGAAAGAGCGGGTAACGCTGCCCTTGAAGAAGTGGTTATGGGCATTATTACGAGGCAGGATATCCTACCCTTAAGAGTAGATGTAGATACCACCCAAATTTACCGCACAAGCAGATTGGTATCCGATTTGACGGGTATCCCCATTCAGCCCAACAAGGCAATCGTGGGGGAAAACGCCTTCGCTCACGAGGCAGGCATCCATGTCCACGGTGTTATGAAGGATAGGAGAACCTACGAGATAATGGACCCTCGCCAAGTGGGAATACCTCAAAGCAGGATAATTCTGGGTAAACACTCCGGCAGGCACGCCTTTGAGGAGAAGGTGAAGGAGTTGGGATATGAACTCTCAAAGGAGGAATTATCGAGGGCTTACATCCGCTTCAAGGAAGTAGCAGATAGGAAGAAGGGGATAACGGATAGGGACATTGAGGCGATAATTGCTGACGAAGTCTACGCTCCCCCTGAGGTTCTAAGGCTGGACTTCGTTCAGGTTACATCTGGTTCAGGGCTTTTGCCCACAGCAACCGTGCGCCTTGTAAGGGAAGATGCCTCTTTCGTGGAATCCGCGGTGGGCGTAGGGCCGGTGGATGCCATTTATAAGGCCATAGCGAAGGTTTTCGCCCTTTCCCATCAACTGGTTGATTTTAGAGTGGAATCCATAACAGGGGAAACGGAGGCAATAGGGGAGGTAATGGTGCGGCTGGAGAGGGAGGGAAGGATATACAGCGGTAAGGGAGCTTCCCAAGACATCTTGGAGGCGGCGGCAAAAGCCTATGTTCAGGCTTTGAATAAACTATTAGCTTTCACAAGAAAGGAAGGGAGATAGAATATGCAAAAGGAGAGAAAAATTAGAGCAGACGAGGTGACGAAAAGATTAGGAATAAGTATTGCCAAGCTCATCAGCTGGCAAAAGAAGGGGGGATTGCCCCCTGCTCCCCTGAGAGGGAAAAAGAGATATTACACTGAGGAATATCTGGAAGAGGCTAAGAGGTGTCTGGAGAAGTATCTCAGCACTAAAGAGGTCAGAAATATACTGGGTATCGCAGATACCCTCCTTCAGAAACTGGTGAAGGTAGGGTTTCTCACTGCCAAGCTCATAGGAAAGCAGCGTTTCTTCCTAAGAGAGGAAGTAGAGCAATTGAAGCAGAAATACCCTACCCCCCAAGCTCTCATAAAGATGATAAAGGAGCAGACAGGATATTCCGTTAGTTGGTTGGCGAAACAGTTAGGGATAAGTAGGCAAACCCTCTACACTTGGCTACACCGAGGGTTCCTATCCCTACCTCAAAAGGGCGGTAAGGTCTTCATTACATCCTCTTATGTGGAGGAAATAAAGGAGAAACTCTCCCAAAAGATAGAGCAAGCACATAAAATAAGAGCCGTGGTGCTGAGAAGCAGAGGAAAGTGAGGCTACTTCTCCTCTGCTCCTCCGCTTTGTTGCTTGTTTTATCTTTTCCCAGGGCAAATCTATTCCCCTTAGCTTGGTTGTCCCTATCCCTTTTCCTAATAGCAATAAAAGGGAAGAAGCCCCTTGGGGCATTCTTCTGGGGTTGGCTATTTGGTTTTCTCTTTATCGGGGGTCTACTCTACTGGATTTTCCTATTCGGTTTCGTCCCCTGGTTTGCCCTCGCTCTTTTTGAGGGTTTTTACTTCGCTATTATTTCTCTCCTTTTCTCCCTATTAAGGAAAGAAGGCTTTGGAGGAGCCCTTCTTTTTGCCTCCCTCTGGGCGGGAATTGAATATCTGAGGAGCTTGGGAAGATTCGGCTTCACCTGGGGTTCCCTTGCCCAAAGCCAATATCTGGATATCCCCCTCTTAGGAATAACCAAGCTGGGAGGGATTTTCCTCCTCTCTTTTTTAATCGCTTTCTTAAACGGACTGTTCGCCCTATCCCCTTTTAAAAAAGCGATTAAAAGCGCCATCCCCATTCTGCTCCTTGCCCATCTACTTGGTTTTTTCCTTAATCGGCTTTATCATCCCCCAGGAGATATAAGTGTGGCGGTTGTGCAGGCAGGTGAAGGGGAAAGGGTTACCCAACAAGTTGGGCTATGGAGCAGTCCCTCAACGGAAGAACTCATCTCCATTTACGATTCTCTGTTAGAAAGCTTGAATTCTCCCCGATTAATAGTCTTTCCCGAGACGGCATTCCCCGTTTCCCTCCCCGATGTCAATAATGTTAAGGAGTGGGTGGAGAAGACAGCAATTGGCAGAAAAAGTTACATCCTCATCGGCTCGCCGGTCGAGGAAAGGGGAAGTATTTTCAATACTGCCTTTCTCTTCTCACCCAAGGGGAAAATTATCGGGAGATACGATAAAGTTCAACTTGTCCCCTTTGGAGAATTTGTCCCCTGGCGGAAAACATTCCCCTGGTTGAAGAAACTGGGCGTTAGGGACTTCGATTTCTCCCCAGGAGAAGATTGGAACCCCCTGAAAGCGGGGGATTTCTCCCTTGGTGTGATGATTTGTTTTGAGTCCATATTTCCCAAGGTTGCTCGGGAGATGGCGTTAAAGGGAGCAGATGTATTAGTGGTGATAACCAACGATTCCTGGTTTGGAAAGACTTGGGCGGCGGAACAACATCTTGCTTTCTCTTCCTTACGGGCAAGCGAAGAAGGTAGGTATCTTCTCCGCTCAGCCACTACAGGTGTTTCAGCAATAATAGCACCCGATGGGAGAATCCTTCAAAGGAGCGAACTATTCCAACCAGCGATTTTAGAGGGGGAAGTCGGCAAGGGCAAAAACACTCCTTACACTTATACGGGAGATTATATCCTGTTTCTCCTTCTTCTCCCCCTTCCTCTCGAGCTCTTAAGACGCTTGAAATGGTTACGAACACAATTAAAAAACACCAGGTGGGGAGAGTCAGGTCAGATAAATGTTCTCAAAGCTCGCATCTCCCCCTTCGTTCTCCGAGACATCAACCTTTTTGTTGAGTTGCGCCCCCCTCTGAGGGCTTCTCCTTCTTCCCTGTTACCTCCTCTATCTTCTCTATCTTTCCCTCCTTGCTAAGGGTTATCTTCTCTTCCACCGTCGCTTCGTTGCCCGCCGAATCCTTTGCCTTTATCTTTATCGTGAGGAGATTGAGATCTTTCTGAGGGAGTTCCGCCACAAGGCTGAAGGGCTCATATGTGGTAGCGAACATCCCCTTTAGGGGATTAGCGTAGTAGAACACATCTCCTCCTATACTATAAGTTACTTCGGCGATCGGGCTGAGAGCATCCTCGGCTATTCCTGAAAGATAAATCTTCCCCTCAACGAATTTGGCTTCCTTCTTTAGAACTGTTATGCGAGGCGGGGTATTGTCTATTAGAACCCCTATCGTCTTCTCCACAGATAGTGCCCTTTCCGGTGGATTGCTTCCCGCATCAGAAATGGAAACCTTTAGCAGATATCTCCCATCCTTTCTACTTTTCGTGTCAAATTTGTGTTGATTTTTCCCCATCATCTCTCCCAATTTCTCCCAGTCTTTACCATTCTCCGAAATGTAGAGGGTTGCTATTATATTGTCTCCGTTGGGGTCGCTCGCAGACCACCTTATTTCAGCCGAGCCCGATAGAGTATCCCCCCAGGAAGGAGAATTCACCTTCAGGGTAGGTGGGAGGTTTTGTGGGAGGAGATATATAGTGACCCGGCGGAGAACGGGTGTCAGAGAGGGGTCGGAGGTGCTGAGTTTCGCTCTATATTGGATATAACGGGCAGGGGGGCAGATTATTTGCCCATCGATACCCAGGGGCGTCCAGGCGCTCCAACCGTCACCAGGAATGGGGGAATCGCCGCTCCTCGTCTCTACCTCAAGTTTGCAAGCGGGAGGAACTTCCGCATCTGCAATTAACCTCCCCCAATCACAGGTTATCCCT
The DNA here is from genome assembly GCA_938041455.1 of uncultured bacterium. Classification (GTDB taxonomy): domain Bacteria; phylum Armatimonadota; class JACIXR01; order JACIXR01; family JACIXR01; genus JACIXR01. The sequence continues at coordinate 64,874 of CALITO010000002.1, forward strand.
CCATCAAAAACTGAAGAGGTAAATATTCCCTCCGGAGCAAAAGAGGTGGTAGAGAGCAAAATCGTGGGGGGATTGCTCCCCAAAGCCACAATACCCCTGCTCGTCTTCACAAATCCCGTTATATTGGAGCTATCCCCTTCGAAGGCGAAGCCCCATCTATCAGGGTAGGTAGGGTCAAGGAGGTATATTCTCCCTCTTCTTCCTGTTCCAATGAGGAGATACCCTGAACTATCAGCCAGGCTATAAATACCTCGTTCCTTTGTATCCGCTATTTCAGAAAGTCCTTTCTCGCCTATTCGCCAAATCTTCCCCCCTGGAGAAGCACCAGCATAAATAGCTCCATTAGAGGAGATTAGAGCACTTATGGATTGACCACCGGTGGAATAGGAGATGGTTTCCCCTTCCCTATAGGGTATTATCAAACCTTGAGGCGAAGTGCCCAAGAAAATGGTGTCTTCCATTTCCTCTATTTTCAATATATGTTGGTCGGGTGCCACATACATAAGGAATGCCTGACCGCTTGATTCAACAGAGTAAAGAAGCCCTTTAGTCCCCCCAGTAGCTATGAGAAGCTTATCCCCTTTGGGGAGGACATCCCAGATATAGTCAACGGGAAGAGTGGTGAAAGGGGAAAGAGACTTGCTATTTGTATCTACCACATAGATATTTCCTCCTGGGAAAGAAGCAGCGAACAACTTCCCCTGCCACTTAAACAGCTTAAGCCCGACCTCTTTACTCTTTAAAAATTCTTCCACCTTCCCATCTTGGGACACCTTAAATATTCTTCCGCTGGGTAGAGTAGAGGCAAAATAGTGGTCCTCTTCTTCTATGAGAGAAAGGAAAAGGGAACCGGGAAGCCTTGCTACTTCCTTCCATTGGGGAGCGAGGACAACCTCTCCACTTTGGGTGACGACGGCGCTTTTAATCTCCCCTTTGGAGAAATCATCATATCCCCCCTGTATCCAGATCCTTTTTGAGGGCTTTGCTGGAGGTGCTGGGGGTGGCTGGGGAGCCTCAGAGGAAGGTGGTTGTTCGGGAGCCTCAGCGGAGGGCGGGGTAGATTGGGGAGGTAGACCCTGTTGAGAAGGAAACAGCCGAGTAGGAGAACTTTTCATTATGGAGGAAAGATAAGAGGAAACCTTTTTAGAATAGAATGTTTCTCCCTCATAGAATATTCCTTCCTCCTCAGGAGGGGTGAATTCTCCGGGGGGAGGACCACCTTCCTGGGGAGGCGGTCCAGCTTCAGGAGGAGTGGGAATTGCTCTGCCCGTTTTAGAAATCGTTATATCCAATCTCTGTGCTCCCATCACCACCCAATCGGTATCAATTGAGGTGACGGATACATAGCGAATTCGCCGAAGAGCGGTTTCCTTATCGGAGATTATCATCTGCTCTATTCCACTGGGAAGTGGGGAGAACAATTTATCGTCTACCTGAAGACGAAAACGAGGCATTACGAGAGACGCTATTAACTGGTTATTCTGAGGAATATCCTCAATGAATTTGAGCATATCTGAAAGATTTGTAGGCGATTTTAAGCCCATAACCTCTGGGAAAATATAACCACCACCTCCTACATAAATGGAAGTTCTCCCCTCGGGAGCTTGGGGAGGGATGGCCACTTTAAGAGACAAGGTTGTGGGCTCGTCCTTCCCGAACTCCTTCAAGTATACAGAGAGAGATATCTTTTCCCCGGGCCTAACGATGTTCCTTTCCAGGGAAATTCTTTCCAATCTCGCTACCTTCCTCCCCTTCATTACCTCCACCCTAACCGATACCTTTTCAGGATAAACCTCTTGGAAGATATTGTTAGCGAGCAGATAGAGGATATCCTCTATGAAGAAAACGGGGTCATACATTGCTCCAGAGGAAGAATAAAATAAATCCTTTTTGCTAATGCGTTTTCCTCCCTCCAGTTGGATGTCAAAGGAGACGCTGGTCACAACATCCACAGGGTCGGGGAAAGAGAGGAGAAGGGCATTTAAGGTAGCGCTTCCAATGAGGTCATTGGTGAGGTAAGGGTGCTTCACTACCTGCACATTGAATGTTTGGGTTTTTTCGCCATTATTGACGGAGATGGAAACGGGGATCATATTGGGAACTTGCCCTACTTTGCCACTTATCGCGAAGTAGCCATCCCGGGTAAGAGCACCAATTGGTAAACCGGGCGAACTGATTTTGGTGGAGAATTCCACCCTGGGAATGACATCGTGAATATAGGCAGAGACAACGGGCATTTGGGTATCTCCCATATCCATCATAGAGTGTCCAAAGGCAAGCCATTCCCCACTCTCATCCACATAAGTAAGGGTGCCGGTTGCGGTTATCTCCATATCCCCGCTCATAAGTTGGCATCCTACGGCGGAGCCGGGGACAAAGGGGACTTTTACTTCCATCTTTCCCCCCGCTGGCGCTTGCATAAAGAAGAAGCCAGCTCGCTCGAAGAAGGGAGCAACTTTCTCCAAAGCTTTTGGATGAAAGCCAGAGGCAATAAGAGGAATTGCTATAGGCACCATTGTTATGTATTCATTCCCCGGAACATTCTTCAAACCCAGTCCCCTTAAGAAGGAACTTTTTATTTGCGCTGAAACTGTTCCCCCAATGGGGACCTCCCTGTTGGCGGAGGCGATCATATTCTCTATGGGAGTTATTCCCGCCAAAGGTTCCAGGGCAAATCTCCAGGTCAAGGCAACTGCCCCTATCAATTTCCCGTTGATGTAGACAGGACTCCCGCTCATACCTGCTATCACCTTGGCGTTTCTCTCCGTGATTGGTCCGCCAGATAGACGAGCAAGGATAATATCTCCCGTTATGTTGTCTTTGGGCAAGACGCCGATGATTTCCACATCGAACCTCTCTATCTTCGTTCCTTTAAAGACCGTCAAGCCGTAGCCCTTCATCCCGGGCCGTATGTCCTTGACCCTCATCATAGTCTGGGGATTGAAGTTGATAGCAAAACAGCTTAAGGACAAGGATAACAAGATAAGGATTTTGTAAGTGGACCTCCTCAATCTCTGTTCCTCCTTCTTGCAATTATTTTTAAATTTATTAAAAATGATACTGCCTTTCGAAATTTTTAGCAAAAAGTATTAAGGGGAATTATCTATGCCTTGGAGAAAAGAGGAGGTTTTTCCCCTCTTTTCCGTCCTTATGTCTATGTAAAGGGGAAGAATGGAACGCAGTTCATCCCTGCTCCGCTGAGGAAGTATCTCCTCCACAAGTTGGTGAACGGGAGCAGAAATAAGCTTTTTCAGGAGTTCTACGGTCTCTTGGGAAATGGGTAAGGAATGCTCGGCAAAGGATAGACATTTTTGGCAAATTATCCCCCCACCGGAGATGGAGAAGAGAAGTGGAGATTTCCCCGTTTCTCCGGCGCAGATGAGGCAATTCTCGAGATGTGGCTTGTAGCCAAGGTGGGATAAAAGTTTAAGTTCCCAGGAACGAGCGACGAGTTCGGGGTCCTTTGCTTTTTCCATAACATAGAGATGAGCCAGTAGGGTATCAAAGATATATTCGTCAGCATCTTCTTCCTCGGTAATTCTGTCAAGAAATTCAACAAGAGAGGAGGCATAAGCAAACCTTTCCATATTCTGAACAAAAGCAGGGAAACTATGTTTGAGTTTTCCCTGAGTGATTATGTGAAGGTTTTTGCCCTTAACGAGGAGCAGACGAGAGTAAGCGAAGAGTTGGGTTAAAGGGGCGAGGCTATTCTTCGGCTTGCGAGCACCTTTGGCTATTGCGGAGAGTTTCCCTTTGGCTTGCGTGTAAAGGACAACTATGCGATCCGCTTCCCCTTGATTGAAATTGCGCAAAACGATGGCATTGGTGGAGAGAAAACGCATAGTGTCAAGAGGACTTGATGCTTCTTTTGTATTCCTCCATTATGCCCACGGCTGAACTCGTCCCTATACGGTCAGCACCGGCGGTCAGGAAGGACATCACATCGCCTAAGTTTCTTATACCCCCGGCAGCCTTTATCCTCATCGTCGCCCCCACTACTTCCCTTATAATTCTCACATCCTCCACGGTTGTGCCCCTCGGACCAAATCCTGTGGAGGTCTTGAGAAAATCCGCCCCACTGCCCAATAGCAAAGAGGCGATCCGTCTTATCTCCTGCTGAGTTAGATATCCACACTCTATTATTATCTTGGTTATGATACCTCCCCTGGAGGAGGTAAGTGATTGCATCTTGGATGCCTCAACAAGCGATTTAATTTCCTCCAAAAATTCCTTCTCTTTCCCTGACTTGAAAAGCCCCATATTAGCGACGATGTCCAGTTCCTCAGCCCCTAAGGAAATGGCATTTTTCACCTCCGCTATCTTAACATTTCTTGTGTTAGCTCCTAAGGGGAAGCCAATAACGGTGCACAACTTCACATCCGAGCCTAAGAGCCTCTCTCGGGCTACTGAAAGCCAACAAGGATGGATACAGAGAGCAGCAAAGTGCCAACTTTTAGCTTCTTCGCAACCTTTAATTATCATCTCCTCCGTGGCATCAGGGCGAAGTAGGGAGTAGTCTATTACCTTCCCAAGTTCTTCAATAGATAGATGATAAGACATAAGATATCTCCTCCACTAAATTTTAATAGTTTAAAAAGGAGTGTTCAAATCCAGGAAACCGCTAAAATGGGGGTGCTGAGCGCTTTCACTAAACTACCGAAAGGAGTAGGGAAATTCACTTTGTGATTCGGCGTAATGACGACAACGGGGGATATGAGGGGAAAACCCGCTTCCTCTATTTTCCTTATATCAAATTCTATCAACTTCTCTCCCTTCTTTACCATCTGCCCCTCCTTTACACCACATTTGAAGCCCTCGCCCTTGAGATTGATAGTGTCTATGCCTATATGAATCAAGAGTTCAAAACCGTCCTCTCCCTTTATCACTAAGGCATGTCCTCCCTTAACCACCGCTGAAATCTCGCCATCCATAGGAGCATAGGCAATGCCAAGGGAGGGCTTTATAGCCACACCTTCTCCTATGATCTTCTGGGCAAAGACGGGGTCGGGCACCTCTTCCAAAGGGAAAAGTTCACCAGAAAGAGGAGCACAGATTATCTTTTCCTCCATCTCATATCTCACTGGGATTTATCCAATAATCCCCCCTTATTAACTCCTCTGGCGTTTCTTCCGAAGCTATGGATAAAGGGAAAGGGATAGCCTTATCGGGAGGACCAGGGAAGGCAAAAGCTAAGGAAAGGGAGTGTAAAAGGGGGTGGAGAATCACGGTAAGGGCGCCCACTGTGTGCTTACTGCAGATGGGGTAGCTTCCCTCTCTATCGCTTGCCACCAGCCAGATATCCTCGGGCTTTATCCTCCCCTTACCACCTAGCAGTCCACAAGCCCTTTGTAAACGCTGTTGAGAGGAAAGGTCTTCCTTTTTATTATTTAGCAGTAGAAAACAATTGCTCCTTATTAACAAACCCTCCTTCGCTTCCTCCCATCTCAACTCCTCAGGCGTATACTCTATAACCATCCCTCCTTCCTTATCCAAAAGAAGGAGGATAAACCCCCTGTTCTCGCCCTCGGTGGAAAGGAAACCCCTTTCCAGCATATCATTTGCTATATTCAGCGCTTCTCTCCTGTTGCTCGCCCTCTCCGCTATAAGCCGTAGTAGATGACGGTCCAATAGTCCGTAAGAGGGCTCTATATCGCTATATCCCCCTGTATTTGAGGCGCCAGCCAACCCAGCTTCGTTGAGGAAGTAGGCAACTCCTAAATCCAAAGGGGAAGCACCTCCGATGAACTTATAGCAACCTTCTATCCTCTTGATGAAGAAGCTCTGCCTTTGAATAGCGAAATCCCTGTTCTTATGGAGAATAGGAAAACCGCTCTCCGTGGAGAGAGCTATGAGGGAGGTGCATTCATCACCAAGAGAGGCAAGGTTATAGGCGAGGAAAAACTGGAAATCTGTGCCCGAAGAGTCACATATTGCCTTACCTTCTTCAAGCCAATGAGGTGCTACCTCCTCAACGATGTCTGCAAATTGCCCTACTCTACTCTTCCAATTGTTGAGGGGCTTGAAGGAGAAAGCAAGCTCCTCTATGCTCTTTTTCGCTACTTTTCCGAATAACCTGCCAACTTCTTCCGCTTTTCCTCTAAGAGCAATCATAGAAAAGGATTTTAACCATTCAGTTGCCTTTAGGAAAGTGTTTCTTTATAGAGCCTCATTTCGTAGAGATAGATATTTTTACCTCCATTGGTCGAATAGAAATCTATCTTTAACTTGTTTGCCTTGGTTAGTGGTAGATTAACTCGTAGGAAATACCTCTTATTGTCTTTTACCTCCCGCAATTTTCTCCAAATACCATTCTCCAGGGCATATATCTCAAAATGGCTGGCTATGTTTGGGGGAATGTAAAAGGGGGGAAGCTGATGATATTCCTTATCTATAGAGGCATCGAAGAGAAACTGGATGCTGTTGAACTCCTTCTCCTCGCCTAAATCTACTTCCAAATATTGAGGGAACCCCTCACGGAAATCCGAGATCCACACATTCGTCCAGCTTTCAGGGCGGGATACCCCCGAAACGATGTTATCGGCCGAGAAGGGAAAGAGCAAAGGGAAGGTTTTAAAGAAAAGATTTTTACCCAATCGGAATCGCCAAAGGTTGCCCATCCTGTATATTTCCGATAAACCGGGGAGCGTTTCGCTTGTTTCTCTCAGGAGAACGGCAGGGTTAGGTTCAAGATAGAACCAGTAGATACCCCTTGGAAACTCACGATTTATCTCTATCTCCACCTCCTGTTCACCCGCTTTAAGGTAAATTTTCTCGCTTATCAGATCCTCCTCAGCAGTAAAGTCCCAGAGGTCATAGGAGGGCCTTAGGTGGAAGGTGAGTTGAGTATTTGTTTCAGCCCATATATGAAGGATAATTTTCTCCACTCTCCCTTCAAGGGGTAACTTTTGCCCCAGGGGATTTTCCAATCTTGTTTCGGAGTCCCACTTCTCAAACAGGAGGGGTGCTGAGGAAGAGGCAGTTAGTTTCGCATTTCTCATCAGGTCGCTTTCGTCTTCGTTCTTTATCCCGGGGATGAAACAGCCATCCTTTAAGAGCTGTTGTTGAAGTTCCTTTATGTGCTGGGGAAATATATCTCGGGGATAGACACGGTATTTCTTACAGATATAGGCGGCGGTTCCCACCGCTTGGCCCAAGAGGGCACAGGTGCCCATAAGCCTTGTGCTTCCAAGTGCTATATGCGTAACGCTGATGTTTCTACCCGCAAGAAATAGATTTCTTATGTTCTTTGAGTAAAGACACCTAAAAGGTATCTGGTAGATATATACGAAGCGCCTTTCCCACTCCTCTACCTTACCGCTCGTGCAAGGTTCAGGATATTCTTCCTTGGCAAGGATTCCCCCGGGTGTGTGGAGGTCTATGAACCATCCTCCGTATGCTATGGCATCAGGAAATCCCTGTCTCCTCCTCAGGTCTTGTTCTTTCAATATATAATCCCCCATAAACCTACGGGATTCCCTTTTCCCTGGCACCATTCCAATCCATTCGAGGGAGAAGTTCTCAAAGCCGTGGTTCCCTTTATTTTTCAAGTGGTCCCAAACACCGAGGAGATGAGCTAAGAGGTTGTGCTTTATCTCCTCGCTATCATATATTGTATCAAATGGATAGCCTATCTCAATCCACCAATAGCCGGGCATATAGCCGTGCGGTCTCAATTTGAGAGCAATGTCGTCTTCTGGATATTCGATAGCCCAGGAGGGTGGTTCAAAGGGGACAGATTTTCCGCAATCTCGGACGAGGAACATAAGAGAATTACCCATAATCCCCTCGTCAGGCTCATCAGGGGCAAGTTCCTCGCAGAATTCCTTCTTCCCCTCTCTACCCATCCTGAACTCTGCTCCAACGGAGAAAGCAAGAACACCATCTCCTGAGGCATCAAGGAAATAATCGCCCTTTATAATCAGTTCCTTCTCGCTTCCCAACTGAACGCAGTATACAGCGTCTATCAACTCCTTGCTCTTCATTATCCCCTTTCTACAGGATGTATTAAGGAACATATCAACCCCCGCTTCTCTGAGGGCATCGTAGAGGACGAGGTCCAATAGGGAGTTAGCGAGGGAACTATTATGGTATTGGAAATTGCGTCTTCTCTCTTCCAGGAATAGCTCAGCGATGATGCCCGTTTCTCTTGCCCAGGCATTGAAGTTCCCTGCTCCGCCGATGGGAACCCTTATCTCCGAGCTGGCATTGCCACCAAAAACAGGCCTATCCTGAATGATAGCAACGGATAACCCCAACCGCCTTCCCGCAAGGGCTCCACAGACCCCCGCTAGCCCTCCCCCAACAACTACAAAATCATATCTATCCTTCATAATCTTTACCTCCTCTTTTTAAACCAGTCGTTTTCTTCTACGCTCCGATTAAAATAATATCTTTATATAAGGAATGCTCGCAAGGAAATCACGAAACTTCCTTAAACTGGTAAAGGCATCCTTCATAAAGCATCTTCCCTAAGCCATTGCCATTCCTCTCTGGAAGGTAAAGGAAAATTACTCAACTGGGTTATGCTAAGGTGATAAGTGCTCTCCCGATAGGTTTCCCAAACCTATCGGGAGAGCGCTTCCGAATCAAGATATTCTACAACCATTTCCTCCCCAAGGTTATGGGAAAAAAGATTAGTTCTGGGTAAAAGATGATAAACATCCCCCATCCAAGGGTAACCCTTATAATCAAGGGCGGATGCTACTTTACCACTTTCTCGGAAGCCTGAGCCCACTACAATATGGGGAATACCGAAGAAATACCTGAGCCTTTTTACATCCTCTTTCCTAATCCAGTAACCTGTGAGATTCTCATATATTATCTTGTATCGTTTAAGGTTCCTACCATCCAGGATAGGGAGAAAATCTCCCGAAGGGGGAAGCGGAGACTTTATTATGAAGGGGCTATTTCTAATCTCTGGAGTGCGAGGAGAGATGCGCACTTCATAAATGTCTTTCAAACGATATTTGCAAATTTCTTCTAATTTGCGAGTATAATCCTTCTGAAAGGTTATTACTTCTCCTTCCCAGTGGGGAGTGGCTTTTATTAGTTTGAGCCCTTTGCGATAATCAAAAAGTTCTACCCTCTGAGATAAGTTTTGGGATTTGAAAAAGTTAAGAATTACGCAGGCAACATCTGCTTCAGGCTTGAAGACATCGGGCCAGAGGTAGATTATTGCTGTCCCGCCCTCGCGGGCAAGAAAGCGCCTCAATTTCTTAAACTCATCAAGAATCATAGAGGATCTATTTTAATAGCGTAATGAGCAGAATGGCTGGAAATACCATAAGGAAAAGAAACTGATTATCTCCTTGTTGATTTCCACTCCCTAAAGGTTCGCCTTTAGGGAGAGTGAAGGTAAGTTTCTTTTGATACCAAGGAGAAACTGCGCCAACCCGCAGGCAGGTTCCAAGATGTTAACGGTTTTGCCTCCGAACCTTTTTATATCTACCGAGCTGACCATCAGGTCTACTATATACTGGGGAGTAAAAAATATGCCGTAATCCTTTTTGACGCTTTTCAAGTTGTCGTTTAGTGCTCGTTGATAGGATAGGAACTGTTGTAGAGCTTCCTCTTTTACAAGCAGAGGCTCACCAAGTGCCCTATCTTCTGGGGTTTCCATATCATTTTAATGTTACTTCAAAACCCCTCTTTACGCAACTGGAAATAAGGAGGTCTTGGGAAATTTCCTTGTCTTGCATAAAATGAGGATTCCTGTTAATATTATATTAGAGGAGAGTGATTATTTGGACGATTCAAGTTTTTTGATCTGGCTTTTGGTTATTTTGATAATCGTTTTTAACGGGTTGCTTGCGGCGGCGGAAGTGGGAGTTATATCTTTGCGTAGGAGTAGGCTCACATTCCTTAGGGAAGAAGATAAAAGGGCGCAGGTGATAGCTCAATTATTGGAGAAACCGGAGATCTTTTTCGCTTCTCTTCAGGTGTGGGTTACATTGCTTGGAGTAGGAGGTGGTGCAGTAGCTACCCTTATTTCCATAAGGTTATTCGAGCCATTTTTGGGTAGGGGTAAGGAGGAGATAGCCGCTCTCTGCGGTTCCCTTCTAATGACCTTCTTCCTCCTTCTTTTTGGCGAACTGGTGCCAAAAAACCTCGCTATCCGTAAGGCAGAGTCTCTCTCCCTCCGCTCCGCTTATTTCATCAAATTCCTCTACCTCGCTGCTTATCCCTTTGTGACATTACTCGCCCTGGCAAGCGGTTGGATAGCTTCCCTGCTCGGGGGGCAAGGAAAGTTGGAAGGGATGGAATCCATAACGGAAGAGGAGATCCAGATACTTTTGGAAGAAGGTTCCAGAGAAGGAAGTATTGAGGAAGAAGAAAAGAAGATGATAGCCTCAATTTTTGACTTCACGGAGACGACCGCTAAAGAGATTATGGTGCCCCGCATTGATGTGGTAGGTGTAGAGGCGGATGAAAGCGTGGAGAGGGTTTTGGAATTAGTTTCCAAGACGGGCTACTCCCGCCTACCCGTCTATAAGGAAAATATGGACAACATCATCGGCATAGTCCACGCCAAGGACGCGATCCGCAGATATAGGGAAGGCAAGCGAACAACTACAGCAAAGCGAATCGCCCGCCCCGCTTATTTCGTTCCCGAATCCAAGAAAATAGACGAATTGCTCAAAGAGCTCCAGAGAAATAGGACACAAATGGCTATAGTAGTTGACGAATACGGAGGGACAGCGGGAATAGTGACATTAGAGGATATACTGGAGGAGATAGTAGGAGAAATAAAGGACGAACACGATAGAGAAAGCGAACTTATAGAACGGATTGATGATAAGACCGCTGTCGTCGATGCCCGTGCCCTTATAGAAGATGTCAATGAGGCGCTTGGAATTTCTCTGTCCGATGAAGAGGCAGATACATTGGGAGGTTTGGTGTATGCCCTGCTCGGTAAAGTGCCTGAGGAGGGGGAAAGTTTGGAGCTGGATGACCTCACCCTAACCGTCGAGAAGACGGACGGCAGACGCATTAACAAAGTGCGAATAACAAAGAAAGAATCTCCCGAGGGGGAAAACCCCTTTGAAAAGGGATGAAATCATAAAAGCAACAAGAATGTTTATTCAACAAAAACCATAAGAGATAAACGATGATGAGTAATGATATAAAAACATCTCATAAATTAATATTTGGAGACAGCGAGGATATGAAAGAACTGCAAGATGGCAGTATACATCTTGTAGTTACAAGTCCACCATACTTTAATGCTCCTTTCGATTATCCTGGCCTTTTTGAAAATTATGAGGCATATTTAGATAAAATGACAAAGGTTGCAAAAGAGTTAAAGAGAGTGGTGGCTCAGGGAAGAGTGGTATGTATTGTGTGCGACGACACCTTAATAAAAGGAAGAAAGTATCCAATTGTAGCTGATCTCACAAAGATTTACATTGAAAAAGGTTTTAGCTATCGTGATAAAATCGTATGGATAAAACCAGAGGGTTATATTCGTATTAGTAGGAGGAGTGGTGTTATTTTACAACATCCATATCCCATGTATTTTTATCCTGACAATATTCAAGAAACAATTTTAATCTTTCAGAATGGTGAATTTGATTATAAAAGCATTCCAGAGGAAGTAAAAGAGCAGTCAAAAATAGATATCTCAGAATATCAACAGAGTAAATGGTATCTCACTACTTGGAATATTGTTAATGTTTTACCTCTAAAAAATCGGCTTGAAAATGGTATAGCTGCATTCCCAGAAGAAATACCAAATAGGCTTATAAAACTCTTCTCGTATGTGGGTGAAAATGTCCTCGATCCATTTATGGGTTCGGGCACAACAAACAAAGTGGCAGCAATGCTAAAAAGAAACAGCATAGGTTATGAAGTTGATTTAGAGTTGCTTGAGGTTATAAAAGAAAAAATGGGATTAAAAGATAGTTCGCTGTTTGGAAGAAGTTATGAAGTTGAAATAATTGTCAGAGATGATGCGAGGCATCTCCGAACGCAATTGCAAAGTAAGGTTAGTGATCAAAAATCGGTAGCGAAAAATGTCAAGAAAAGCACAAAATAGTCTTTCCGAGATAGAAAAGAATAAGTTGCTCTTGATTTTGGAGGAACAAGGCAGAATTAAATGGCTTAAAAGATGGAAAGAACATATAGCATTCCCAAGCAACTTAAATCCGCTTTCTATAGAGAGAAACGAGCAAGAGAAAGCACTACGGTACCTGCTGTTAAGAGTTTTGATTAATCAACAGGCAAGATTTGAAAAAGTAAGAGAGATGTCTATAAAAATATCAGAAGAATTTACAGATGTTCTGCTATTCGAACCCTACAAGATTTCAGAATCAGAACTGTTTAAAGTTTTTAAAGAGGTAGCAGGTGAGAAAGGTTCTCTCTTATATAGGGTTGGAGCACTGGGGGGAATAAAACCAATTTCTCTTTTTACTTATCGCTTTAAAGCATATGAGGGTTTTATTAAATGGTTAGATAAAACTAAACAATCCTTCTTGGATCTTATCATAAATCGATTACAAAACAACAAAGCGTTTAGCCTATTTGAATATCTAAATAAGCATCCCATTCTTGAGGCTGGTTGGGTAGGAAACGACCCCAAGGCTTGCAGAATGTTCGTTAACTGGGTCGTTTTTCTTTTCAATGAGATATGGAAACAAGGAGCATCAAGGATGGAAGAGACCTTAATGATAGTTGATGGCCATGTAGGTAAAGTGTTTTGCAGAAGTGGATTGTTGGGAGAAGTTCTTTACGAAAAGGAGCGTCCATACATTATCCAAGCGAACAAAATGAGACCATGGATAGAGGAAATTGTCTCGCAATCTGAGAGAATCCCATTTTATGTTGATAATGGAGCATTTTATCTTTTCGAGGACGGTTTTTGCACTGATTTAAATCCAAATTGTCGGGGGTGTCCAATAAATAAATTGTGCAAGAAATATAAAAAGTGGACAGCATACCAGATGTGGGAAGAATAAGGAAGCAATCGCCATTTCATATAACAGCAGATAAGTCGAATAATTTAAAAAGTTCCTCTTTTTATTCCCCTATATTTAATCTCCGTTTAATTGCGGAAAGATTCGCCCTCCTTACCCGCTTGACCAATTCCCACTTGGGCGTATCCGTGACATCAACCATCCCAAACGCATAATGTTCCCCACACACCAGGTAAGGGGCAGTTGGCCCCCTAACGACTAAGTCTATCCCCTTACAAGGTCCCCTTCCCGTTATTGGTTGGTCCCTATAGAAGAACCAGAGAACACCTACGCAATAGGGATTTATCGCTCCCTCACTTACCCATCTCTCATAAAACTCACCCGCTTCCACATCATCCCTTGCCCATATATCCGACCATACCCCGAAACCTCTCTTGCCTTCATAAAATGATGGAAAAGAGAAATCGCCACAAATTATCGGCTTATCCACCTCCCCAACTAATTCCCTGAACCTCTCGCTCATAAACTCATAGCCGGCCAGATTATAGCCTATCACATCGCAATATCTGGCTGATAGTTTGAAAACCTCCCAATAACTTTTTTCTTTCTCCCACCAGCCGGGTATTATCCAGAATCCTAAGAAAAGGTGATTAGGATCTATCTCCTTTATCGTTTTGTAGACGAACTCGTAGTAGTTCTCTGCATAAAAGAACCTCAACTTTTCTACATCCTCGCTGGGTGGGTTTGGACTCGCTTGGTAAATCTCCTCTCTGCTTTTCCCCTCTACCTGCCAAGCCCTCACTAAAGCTTCCCAATTTCCCTTATAAATTTCCCCCAATGCGTAATCCACCAGGGCTCGCTTAGCGGGAACATCTGCCCCCTTACCCAAAATCTCCTTTATCTCCTCACTCGTTATTATCTCATCATACTCGTTTCCCAATGACCATCCCACGAGAAATGGATCGTTTTTCCTCGGCTCTATCTGCCTGCGAAGGGCTTCTCTGAAAATTGCTTTCACTTCGGGATTGAATATATCCGGGTGACGGGCGATGTTGGGAACATCCCATCTACTAAGGACAGGAAAATAGGGTATCCCTTCCGGCATTCCCCACTTTCCCCCACCCGAAAAACCCCAAGCCTTTATTCTTTTCCTCGTTATCTCTTCCTCCTTCTCCCTCCAATTTTCCCCGTATTTGCGAATCATATTAGAGATATGAAAACACACATACTCCACATCTGACTCTCCCCAAAATCCTCGTCCCCATGCCTGCGCATAGGCCCCTTCTCTTGGTGGAAGCCACTCAAAAAGGAATTCCCTCCCCTTAACAGGAGTCATAATCTCCCAAGGACTGATGGGGACACCACAGAGCCCAATATAGAAGCAGGGGTTGCCCTTGGGTGTTATCAGCCACCAGTATCCCTTCCTCTTAACTACTCTGTAGAACCCAGTTCCTTCTTCCTTCCAGTCCGAAAGCTCATATCCTCCAAATTGGTCATATCCTTCCCCCTCGCCCCATTTTTCAAGGAGCCTTTCTTCTTCCTCTAAAGCTTTTTTGAGATCGTCATCGGTTTTGATTTTCCCTTCCCAGTCTCCATATTTGCATTGCCCGTAGAGGTCTACGAAGGGAGAGAAAGTTTTAATGTGAGGATAAGGGAGTATAGTAAAGGTTGCTTCAATTTTTATCTCCCCTTTCGTCTCCCAATCGAATCTGTGTGGACATTGGGGTTCGAATAAAAAGAGGGGAAGCAGTAGGGGAAAGGAAAAAGCTCGCTCCTTACCCCCGGATGTGATCCTCAGGTTTTTAAGGACGAGGAGATAATCCACCCTACCTCTACCCCAGAGGGGACTGAAATAGACCTGCATAGTTCCTCCACTGGGTAGGAAACCACCCTTGCTCTCCCTTTTCAGCTCTCCGTCGAGCCTCATCCTCGCTTCTTCTCCGTTTATATTCACTATCAAGGAATAGTCCTTTTCTAATTGCCATGGGGGGTTTATGGAGATAAACCTCCATTCTTTCCCATCCGCGATTCCCAGAACGAGGGAGAGCGTTCCCCAGTGGCTGGGGGTATCCCCCTTTGAAGAGTTCTCAAACCCCAGATAAAAGCCCCTCTTTTCCTCCCAATCGTGCTGAGAGGCGATCAAAAGTCTGTGGGTCCCAGCGATGCCCCGAACAAAGAGGGCTAATAAAAGAAGAAATCTTATGGCTACCAAGTTAATTCTATATACAATCTGTCCCCCATCTGCAGGGTAAGGGGTTTAGGGAATGTCAAAGTGAGTTCTCCATCTTTCCAACTAAACCTAACATCCAATTTACTGCCTACCTTCGCTCGCTTCTCGACCAACAACCTCGCTGGTTTTTTATCTGTCTGGAGGCGAAAGGTGGAAAGGACGAGCTTGCCCCTCTTCACTGTGAGGGAATCGACCTGTTTTTCCCCCTTGACTTCCTGTGAGAAAATGCCCCAGGCGGTAGGAACGACGAATGGTGATTGGTGATTTTGGGGATTGAGCCTCGGTTTGAGGGTGAGAGAAGCGTTGGGAGCATTGTAATTAAAGCCTTGGAGGGCGAGGAGTATGGTGAGGGAATCCATTGGGCGGAAGTAGTGCATTCCGCATTCTATATGATTCCAAGTTAAACCAGCATAGTTGTAACGGTCATACACCGCCTTGACCACCTCCAACCCTTCCTTGACCATACCCTCATAGATTAAAAGAGATGCGAACATATACTCTGTTCCCGTCCAGGGGGAACCCCACTGCCCACCTATCTCGGGCACGGTAGCCCCTCCCCTTGGCCAGGTGCCGTTCACCCAGCATTCTCCCTTCTGCCAATCTACATAAGCCATCCCCTGCTGGACTGGCTTTCTATTGTATTTATAGCAGGCAGTTATAGCGGACTTGACTTGATCCTGGGGCAGGATGTAGCCCAAATCAAGCATATTAGCATACCATTGCCCGTTCATCTGGTCCAGCATACAGCAAGTGTCCTTGCGTCCCGTCGCCAAATCGTTATAGAGGATGAAGTATTCCCCATTCCAAAGTTCCTCTATGAAGCTTCGCCTCGCTTTCTGGTAGAGCAGAGAATAATTTTTAACCGCCTCCTCATCACCAAGCAACTTCCCCATTTCCGCAGCTGCCCGCAATCCCGCAAGCCAGACGCTCGCCACATAGACGCTCGTCCCATACATAGGCCAGCCATCATAAGTGAGAGCTGAGCCCTCTATGTTCGGTATCCCATCCCCATCCCTATCTATGGATAACTCATATTCTATAGCCCCCTTTATATGGGGCCACATCTTCTTCAAAAACTCCTTATCACCCGTCCAGAGATAATCTCTGTAGACCATAAGTATGAACTGCGGTTCCATATCTATCCGCCAATAGCCATCGGGGACATCAAAGCGCCCCGGGAAAAAGTGGGGAATTTCTCCCTTTTCACTCTGAGCACGAGCGGTAAGGCTTATCTCTACCTTCTCCAGTTCGGGGAAGAACAAGAGGACGGGGAAGGAACCGTAATAACTTACATCCGTAGTCTGCAGACCACAGCAGGCGTTCATCCCCTCCCAAACGCCGAATGTTCCCTCCTTTGTCCACCAAGTGCCCTTATAAAGGGTAGTGAGCGGAGCATTTATCGCATCCGCAAGCCAGTGAGGAAGAGTTGAATAGAAAGCATTATGAAAGGCGAGGGATTCATTATAAAGTTTTGAGTAGTTACTTAGGGCGTAACGGGCTACATCCTCGGCGCTCTCGAACCATTCTTCATATTTGTGGCCAAGTAAACGATCTACATAATCGTAAAGGTTAGGGAAATACCAAGAGAGAAGGAATAGGACCTCCTTCTCCTCCTTGGGAGCAAGCGTTAACTTAACCGTGAGGCATCCGTCTCTTCCCTCTTTCTGGATAACTATCCCCTTATCGGAAAACTCCCTCCAGAGGGAGGCATAGTCCTCCCAAAGGGCAGGTTGGGCGGTAGAATTGGTAGCGATGAACATACTACCCATCGTGGGCGCCTCTTTTGGAAGCCCGCTACCTAATCTATACTCAACTCCTGTGAGGTAGGAAACGATGTTGCGGAGGAGAGTATCCCAACCTGGACCTGTTGCCGGCCAACCACCCCAAACAGCAGTGGCGAAGACCATCACCTTCCCCTCACCATATTTGCCCTCTATCAGAATGGGCTGGCCGTTAGAAGCACTTGCTACCACCTTCCCCCAAGGTTTCACCGCCTCAATTTGGTTGTAACCACCTATACGGATGACATCGGGAGGCAGGTTCTGGAATACTGGATGGGAGGAATCCTCAGCCACCAATTCAACAGATTGGTTAACGCAGTCAAAGGTGTCTTTGAAGTTTACAGGGACAATATCTTCCACGGTGGTTCCTGAAAGCTTGCCCCAACGTTCTTCATTGAAGCCATAGAAGGAATCCCATCCACCTGTGAGGAGGAAAGGCACCCCCATCCTCACCGCTTCCCGTAGTATTTTCATATTTTCCTCCCCCACAGTATCCGCCATCCTGAGGGTTTCAGCGAGCCAGACGAGGTCGTAATCCCGCTTCAACTGGGCGGGGTCATTAGTAGGCAAAACCACCCTTTCCCCTTGCACTCGCACCCAGTGAAGTTCCAAGTTCCTTGCCCTCAGTGCCTTCTCCAATTGTTGCCGATAACCCCCATTAGCAGGGCGAGCTACCACAAGGACCCTCACTGGACGGGAGAAAGAGGCAGGTTCACCCAGAGGAACACTCAAATTCACCCCATAAAATCCCCTCTGGAAGAGCAAGCGGTTGGAGACCTTTCCACTGTATCCTTCACCTATACCTACCATATTTTGAAGGGAGAAAAGAAGAGAAGCCTCGCATTTCTTAGCGGAATCATTCTTTAACTTAAAGTGGAAGAAGGCAAGGGGAAGGGCGGAATTTTTGTAATCTTGGGGGATAAAAGGAGAGAAGGAGGTTAACTGGACCTGGATGGGCAACGCTGAGTCCAAGTAGTCGAGCCAAGCGAAGGGGAACTCACCCCTATATTTTATTTTCTCTACTGGTGGGAGCACCTCGTGGTCCAGCTGGAGCACTCGGGCAATAGGAGCCTTTCCTTCCTCTCTCACCCTAATCGCGAAGAAGGAACGAGGGCTCTGATAAGGATTGGCGGTGTTGTTAAAGATTTGCCATTCTTCGAGAGCCCCATTTGGGCGTATCTCTATTGTTCCAGCCCCTAATCCACCGAGCACTATCCCCGAACGACCGGCATAGTTAGCCTTTGTGAATTCGAAATTCGCACCCAAAAGAGGAAACACCACGAACATAGTCAACACCATTTCCCAAACCTTCAAGTTCATCTCCTCCTTTGAAAATTATTAAACCCCTCAGAAGTTGGGAGGGGAACTCGTTTTCACAGGGACGAGTTTTACAGCATCAGCGACGACATTGCCATCCGCTTTGTTGGAAAGAATTATCTGAGCTGGCGCTCCCGGCTTAAAATAAAATCGCCCTAAAAGATGCCAGCGAGAGAAATCTTTCGCCATATTAACCGTCTTCCTTGTGATCCCTTTCCCAGAGTGTATCTCAAAAACCGCGTTTGAAGCGTGGTCCTTATTGGGGTCTTCACCAAACCAAACATACACATCGTAATAACCTTCCTTCTCTATCTTAGGAGACCAATAAGCCTTCTTCTCACCTCCACCCTTGTTCGCCCAAAGACTACTCCCTCCATAATCTCCTCCCGCCCTCGCTAAATACCATTCTCCCACCGTCCTGAATTGAGGAGCAGGAAAACTGTCATCTATTACTATGCTCTCTCCCTCCTCCTTTATCTCAAAAGAGGCATTAAGTCCTATTTGAACATTTCCCTTGGATTTATTGATTATGCGGGGGAAACCGATAAAACGATTGCTCGTTATTACGCCATATCGGACATCTTCACCAAGGTAAACCTGGGGGGCATCCCGATTAAAAAGGCAGCCGTTCACTATAATATCTCCGCTTAAAGCCTCAATGGCGGGTAATTTCTTTCTGTCCTTATCCCAATAATCGAAGTTGCAGTTTTGGAAGGAAATGGTCCCTTTTCCCTCTATCCTCGCTATTTGGTTGGAAGGTCCCCAAAAGGCACAATTTTGAAGTAGGATGTTTCCTGTGTTCGTCGGCTTCACTACCACTTCTATGGGATCTTCACCAGCAAAGGAAACGAACTCGCCGTTAGTAATGAGCAGACCATAGGTAGCACAATCCTCAACCAAGAGGGCTATTTCCGTAGCATCAGCCCCGATGCCGAGAAAATTACCATTCGCTACCCCGTTTTTCGTCCTTATGAACCTATAGCCGATTCTATAGCCAAAGCAGAAGGTGTTGAAAACATATTCCCAATCCGTCCTGCCGATGATGAAAGCCTCACCATGTTTCCAAAGATAATCTCTAATTCCGCTCTTTTCATCCCAAGTCCAAAACGGCCAGAAATGGATATTCTCCACCCGGCCGATGTCGTAGCATTGGTCTATATAGAGCCCCCGTCTTAGTGGCTGGGCGTAAAGCCCCCGAATGTAATGCCTCCCGCAGGGATGGGTTCCGAGATCGACCGCTTGATAAGGGTTCACTATCAACACATCTATGATTGAACAATTGTCTCCCCTACCCCTTATTGTCCAAGGGTAAGGGCGGATGTTATCAGGTTTCTGGTTGGGATAGAAGATGGTGACTCCCTTGAGAGTAGAACCCGTATGGAGAGTTATGAAGGGCGTTCCATTCTCGTCTCCTTCCCCCTCCACAGCCAGGAGAGTCGTGCCCTTATATTGAGACCAAGTGCTAGGCGCTGTCCAGACCCCTTCAAGCGTTACATAGGGAGGAATGGAAAGGTGTCCTTTTATAAGATAATTCCCCCTGGGGACGAACACTATCCCTCCTCCCTCTGCTCCACAGGCATCCAGCGCCGCTTGGAAGGCGGATGTATCATCCGCTACGCCATCCCCCTTTGCCCCGAAATCCCTTACATTATAAACGCCTTCCCGCTGAGCAAAAGCACCAAAGTTTAAAAACGCAAAGACCGAGAAAAGCAAGAGTCCTTTCATATAAAATCTCTCCTTTTACCATAATAGAAAGCGATCCCCGCGTGGTCAATTAGTTTTTTCCAAGCTCTGGTTTAACGATGTTATCATAGTTTTCTTGACAAGCCCCTTTATTCATCTGAAAATATCAAAAATAATTAGAAGGAGGTTTTGAAAAATGCGTGTAGAAATTGCCCTCTTCTTCCTTCTCGTGGCTTGCTTGGCTAATGCTTCCCAGCTTCGCATTATCCCTAAGCCCCAATATGAGACCATCAAACCCTTTGTCTTTGCGATAGAGAAAAAGGCACACATCGTGATTGGACAAGGATGCGATAAGACCATAGCGGAGATCCTTGGAGAAGACCTAGCAGTTCTTGGTGTTCAAAAGGAAGAAATCGCTTCCTCATTTATAAAGAAGGTGGAGAAGCCCATAATCTTCGGCATGCCTTCCCGGGACGAAAACATTGCCTCCTTCGTCAAAGAAAAGAACATAGAGGTGCCGTCGCTACCACGAGAAGGCTATCTATTGGAAGTGGAGAAGGATTATGTTCTTATCTTAGGGAAGGACGGCGACGGCGTCTTCTGGGGAATGCAAACCCTACGCCAGATGCTCTCCGGTGAGAAGGGTAAGGTGAATATTCAGGGAGCGAGGATAGTAGATTATCCTAAATTGCGCTGGAGGGGGATAACTGATGATGTCAGCCGTGGTCCCATACCAACCTTAGAATTTATGAAGAATACCATCCGTATTTTGAGCGCCTTCAAACTCAATATGTATACACCATATATAGAACTTCACGCCTTCAATTTCAAATCGCATCCCGATATGTGCGCTCCGGGGGAAGGGCTTTCCCCCGATGAGATGAAAGAACTTGTGGCATATGGGCGAAAATACCATGTGGATGTTTTCCCATCCCTTCAATCCTTCGGACATTCCGATAAGCTTTTGAGTAAACCCCAGTATAGGCACTTAGCTGAGATTGAAGAAGGACCATGGAGCCTGTCTCCAGCAGTAGAAGAGACTTATTCTCTCCTTAAGGATTTATACGAAGAGTTAGCCAAAATCTTCCCTTCCCCATTTTTCAACATAAATTGTGACGAAACCTATGATTTAGGTCAGGGCAAAAGCAAACCTATAGCGGACGAGATTGGACCCCAAAATCTCTATCTCCAGCATATAACAAGGCTTTATAATATGCTTAAGGAAAAGGGGAAAAGGGTAATGTTCTGGGGAGACATCGCCCTCCATTATAAGGAAATAATACCCAAGCTCCCTTCCGCTATCATCGTCCTTAACTGGGATTATGGGGGCGCACCATCCTTCGAGTGGAGATTGAAGCCGTTTTACGATGCTGGATTAGAACAGTTCGTCTGCCCAGGCGTTTCCTGCTGGAGTCGCATCTTTCCCGATTTTGAGAACGCAACGATGAACATTGACAACTTCGTTAGGGATGGCGTGAAATACAAAGTGAGGGGAATGCTCAATACAACCTGGGATGATGACGGGGAGAACCTTTTCGGTTATAACTGGTATGGCATAGTCTTCGGCGCAGAGGCTGCGTGGAAGGGTGGTAATGTGGATAGAGGAGATTTCGATAGCCGATTTGATAACGCCTTCTTCGGCTCCTCTACCCATATTGTGGAAGCGATTAACCTCCTCAGCCAAACTAACCATTTTATGGCTCCCGGTATGTCTCCCGATAACTTTTTCTGGGAGGACCCCCTCAACTCCCTAACGCGTGCAGATGCTCTGGAAAAAGCAAGGGAGATAAAATTAAGGGCAGAGAGAGCTTTGAGTATTTTGGGAGAGGATAAGGGGAAGGTGAAGAAGAACAAGACCGCTATACCCTACCTTGTCTTTGCTGCAAATAGACTACTTTTCCTTGCAGATAAGATAATAGGAATGGCGGATGTTCTATCCTTTTATAATTCGGCTCGGGAAAATCCCAGCGAGGGAAAAGAAAAACTTGAACGAGCACAAGGTATCCTCCAGAACCTTATAGACCACCTATATAAGCTGAGGGAGAACTATAAGACGCTTTGGTTAGCGGAGAATCTCCCCTTCTTCCTACACAACAATTTAGAGAAATATAATGGCTTAATAAGGTATCTTGAAGCAAAGAGAGAGCAGGTTTTAAAGGCAAAGGAGGCAATAGGTAAGGGCGAAGCATTACCCCCTCTGGAATGATGTAAAGGGACGCGAAGCGCCCTCCTAATAGGATTACTTTTTTCTCGTAAATCCTTTATTATTTAATTTATAATGGAAATCAGAGAGAGATTCGCTAACCCTCCTACAGAATGCTTCCCCTATATCCTTTGGCAATTGGGGGAAGCGGCCCTCCCCGATAATCTATCCTCCATTCTCGCACGGCTTAAAAACCTTTGTTCCGGGCTAATAATCCAAGCTTCAACTAAGCAAAGAGAAGCGATCAAGAAAATCTGCCTTTCTGCTAAAAAGGATGGCTTACCCATCTATCTTGTCCTCCCCCCTTTATCCCCCTTCAACTCCTATCTCCAAGCGACAAGGGTAGTTATGAGGCAGGGAGGAATGATCGAGCTGCCCGTGAAAGGCAAGCCCCTTTGGATCGGAGCTATTTCCTTCCCATCCCCCACTCAACCCACCATTGTTCATTTGGAGCAGTTCATACAAGAGGGTGTCCTGAGATGGACCGCTCCTTCGGGTAATTGGGATGTCCTACTGATATCCTCTCTGCCTTATGAGGAAAGGGAGAGCCCCACAGAAGTAGCGAACTTTTGGATGGAAGAACTTGCCGACCTTACACCCCCTCTCGCTGGCTTCTATATCCCCCATATAGACCTCCGGCCCTTCCCTTGGCGAGATGATATCCCTGACGAATTCCAGCGAAGACGAGGCTACCCCTTCCGACCCTCCTTCCCTTCCCTTGCCCTTGATTTAGACGAAAAATCGCCCAAATTCCGCTACGATTTCCGGAGAACAGTCTACGAAGTGTGGAGGGAAAATATAGAGGGAATTCTTTACATCCTACGAAGAAAGGGATTATCTCTTCTCGCCGCCCCTGATATAAAAGAACACTGCTGGGGAGAAATCCTCCTTCTTGCCTCCCACCTTCCCTCACCCGTCCTCAAACTTTCTGGTAATCCCTTCATAGATGAGCTAACGGGCACCCTCCTTTCCTCCTTTTCTTCCCTTTCATATATAGAGATAAAATGGTCATCGTCCCCAGAGGCAATCCAGAACCAGATGCACCAACTCTCCTCTTGGGGAATAGGAGGTGCCATTCTATCCTTTCCCTCCCTCCCTTTTGAAATCGTTCCTTGGGGTGAACTACTCCTTCCCCGCATCGCCTCATACCAAGCCCGTTTACATTTCCTTCTCTCTCATCTCCCCAGAACCGCAAGGACCGCCCTTCTTTTACCTCGTCTTTCTCTCTGGGCACATCAAAGATTGGGCGAAGATGACGAATATTTCCGCGCTATAGAGAGGGATATCTTCTACCTTTGCGAACTTCTCCATAAAATCCATTATGATTTCATTTTGATTGACGAAGATGACCTACCCAATTTAAGCCAACTGCAAACTGTTATCCTTCCTTCAATCTCCACCTTGAAACGAAGCACATTAGGCTGGCTGGAGAGATTCTACGAGGGGGGAGGGAATCTCCTCGCTTTGGGAATGTTACCCTTCCGTTCCGAGGAAGGCGTGGATAGGGATCTACAAAACGATGTGCGTTCTCTCTTCAAGGTAAATATAGAAGATGTCAACAACCTTTACCTTCTCTCCTCCACTATGGGATTGGAAGGCGGGGTAACCTACGCAATAGGAAGGATACATCCTATTTCCGAGGGAAAAATATTTTCCTATCAGCCAGCTGTTAATCCCGATAGGAGAGAAGCTCTCCGGCAAACGAGGCAAATCCTTCGCAACTTTTCTCAACCGGACTTGGATTCCTTACAAGAAGACATTCTCTGCCACCCCCGAGGTGGGAGGTTATTCCTTCTCTTCAACAAGGGAGAGAAACCTGCTAAGGTGAACGCTATGCTTCCCTCCCAAGGAATACCCTACAAATTGGAACCCCGAACTGGGGAAAGCAAGAGACTTTTTGTTTATTCCTTGATGGAAGATGGACGGATCATCATCCCTGAGGAGCTTTCACCCCGGGCTCTTTCCATTATTTTTCTTGATGAGGGAGAACAACTCCACATAGACCAGTCTAACTTTCCTATTGAGGAGTTGAGGATCAAAGAAACAGAAGTTGAGGTGTTGGGCTGGCAGACAACACCCGAGCCACCCTTTGTGGTTATAGAATATAAAGGAGAGCGAAGATTTTCAGAAGGCATTTCCTCCCCTTCTCTACCGTCCATTCCCCTGCCCTTGGAATGGGAGATTAAACCACAAAATCGCAATGTTTTACCCCTCAAAAGGTGGCGCTTTCAAAGGAAAACCTCTTGGTTATCCCACCTTGCTCCCCCAAAAAGGCTCCAGGAAAGCTGGCCATTTCTACCTGGCGGTTATAAACCTATGGGAGAAACTTGGTATCAAACGACGTTTCTCCTACGGGAAATAGTGAAAGATGTATCCTTACACTCTGAATGTCCCCTGCAAATCCTCTTTATAAACGGAAAGCGGTTGAAGGGGAAAGAGGAAATTCCTTTAGGGGAATTCCTCGTGGAGGGTCTGAACTACCTCACCTTTCTTATAAATCACAACAAATACCCCTTTATGCCTTTAATTCTATTGAAGGGAGACTTCTCCCTTTACCTATTTGAGAGAGAATGGGCTATTGGTAAGAGAAAATCTACCCTCCAGGTGGGTTCCTGGACGGAGCAAGGGTTTCCCTTTTATGTGGGAACGATGGATTATATAACGATGTTCACACTTCCCAGCCTCTATGTGGGCAAGAAAGCTATACTTTCCTTTGGCCAAATAAAGGAGATGGTGGAGGTAGAGGTAAACGGACAGAAAGTAGGGTTTCTCTACTCGCCTCCCTGGGAGCTGGAGATAGGGCAAGCTTTAAGGGAGGGAGAAAACGAACTCGTGCTAAGGATCACGAATTGTCCACCACCTAACCCCGCTGAGCAGGCCTATCCTTCGGGACTGCTTGCGCCTTCTCAGATACTCATCTTTAACAAGGTTTCCCTTACTCTTCCCCTTTTAAGAGGGTGAGTTCCTTGTCTATAGCCTCTAAATCCAGAGGGTAGCGGGCAAATCTCTCCCTCACATAGAGCATAGCAAGGTAATTCTCCAATGGCATCCCTTTGAAGGGGACATTGCTTGTGCATAATATGTGCCCTCCCCCAAGGGAAGCATCTCTTATTGCCCGTAATGTATCAATGATGACTTCCCTCGGGGATTCCGTATGCAAGATAGCACAGTTCACATTCCCGCAGAGGCAAACCTTGTCCCCATATAACCTTTTTACTACCCCTATATCCACTTTCGCCACCGGATCAAGGGAGTGAAGGGCATGAGGACGGGCAGAAAGTAACTGGTCTATGATTGGCATAATGTCGCCATCAGTATGTAAGATTACATAAAATCCCAATTCCCTCTGAGCACCAATTATCTCCTGCAAGTAGGGGGTTACGAATTCAGCGAACATCGTAGGAGAGAAAAACGGACCAGCATTAAAGCAGTAATCGGTGCAGTGGGTAACACAATCTAATCCCGCGTCTCTCAATCTCTTACTTCTTTCTATTGCCTCATTCTTCATTCTTTCCGCCTGCCGATGAGCTTCTTCCCTGTGGTCAAAAAGGAAATATACAAAGGTTTCCATCTGCTCACCCGAAGGAATACCGTATGTCCCGCTCGCCTCGCAGGCTATCAGGTATTCCTCTCCTGCTTCCTTTCTGAGAAATTTGATGGTGAAGATTTCGTCTTCAATAGTGGGTAGCCAATTAACCCTTATTATGGAGTAATCCAAAACTTCCGCTACTTTCAACATAAGGAGTGCATTTTGGATTAAGAGGTTTTCCCTTTCCCTTTTTGTGGTGTTCTTCAAATCTTCTCCCGTTATGAATCTAACACCCTTACCTAAGAGTTCCTCCGTCAGTTGAAATTCCAACTCAAATGTAGGGACTATGTCATCGGGTTGTCTAAGCTCCAAGGCAGCTATCGCTCTCTCACGGGGTTTCATATAGCACCTCCTTTAGGGTAAATTCATCAAAACTCATTTTATCGCCTAAGGTTATCCATTGTTAAAAGATTTATCAAACTCAATAGCCTGTCTCCATAGCACTGTACAATTCCTCCGAGAGATGACAGGTATCATTTATAGTGACTATCTGCCATCCCCATTCTTCATAGAAATCCAGTATATTTATATTAGCATTTGCTTGCTTGATCCTTCTGAAGGGTTTGAGAGTGCCCAAGATGTAGCAGATGAAAGCCCTTATTGGTCCTCCGTGGGCAACAAGCAATATTTCTTCTTCCCTGTGCTTGTCCTTAACTACCTCCAAAAATTCAACCACCCTTTTCTGCATAGCCAAAAGTCCTTCCCCTTTAGGAGCGGATATTTCTCCCTTATACCAAAGTTCCAAAGAATCACCCCAGCCTGATTTTATTTCCTCAAGTGTCAACCCCTCCCACTCGCCAAAATCGGCCTCTTGTAAAGCGGAAGCTTCTACAATTTCTAACTTATGAGGGATGGCGATTATTTCTGCTGTTTTCTTAGCCCTTATGAGAGGGCTGGTATATATCGCTTTCAATTTCGTTTTATTGAGCCTCTTTGCCAATAACTCGGCTTGAACTATCCCCTTGGCGTTTAGGGGCATGTCTGTTTTACCCTGCATCTTTCCTCCGTTGTTCCACTCGGTCATTCCGTGTCGGATTAAATACAACCTTGTTGCACCCATAGGCTAAAACTTCTCTCCTTTCTCCGGTAGGTCTATCTTAATGGAGCCTAAAACAAGGGTGGAGATTCTTTCCCCATCTTTTAGGGGGGTTAAGAGATGGAGTTTCCTTTCACTAAAATCTAATCTTTTCATAATTCCCACCTCTATATACTCGCCCTCCTGGTCCATCAATCCCACATATCTATTCTGCAAATCGTCATCCCTGATTATGCTCACTCTTCTTCCCAGCATCCTTTCCAGAGAGAGGATGGAACCTCTCCTATCTCCACCCTCCTCCACCAAGACTATTCCCCATCTGTCCCCTTCACCCCATAACAACTTACCCCCCCATTTTTCTTCCAACATTGCTACCAGGGGAAGGGGAAGAGGGTGAGAGGAAAAGATAGGGGAATTTCTGAAACGAATCTGCTCTAAGGACAAAGTAATGAGGGAAGCGTCCCTGAAATGGGAGATGATCTTCCTCTCCCTGTTTGCTTTCCTTTCTTCAAAGGAGCGCACGAGTGCCAAGGGAGAAGGGGGGAGGCGGTATATCTTCAACCAACTTGTTTTTTCCCAACCTCTGAGGATATGCTCTACTTCTCCTCCCTTCTGAAGAGCAACGAGATAATTTGGGCGAATTGCTTCTATTTTGAAGCTCTTTAGTTTTCGCGCGGGCATACCACTTACTAACCCCGTAGTATCCACAAGGACCAATTCTGCTCCCATAGAGAGAGCCTTCTGCACCATCTTTTGGGTGCCCAGGACCATATCGAGGAAATGTCCCTCGGGAGATATATCACCCACAAAGTAGAGAGCAGAAAGAGGTATATCAGCCAGCTCCCTCATATGGGGGTGGGCAAATCCCATCCCAATGGTGCCCGGCGGTCCTATATCGGATTGCCCGATATCGGCGTCAACAACCGCCACTTTTTTGTGAAGCTGAAGAGCATGAAAGGCGAGGGCAGCACAGAATGTGCTCTTCCCCAAATCCACCGCTCCCACCACCATTGCCACTCCTCCCTCTCTTATTATTCTCTCTGCTTCTTCTCGCCACACAGAGTGAAGTTCAAATTTCCTCATTGGTAACTATCTATTACATAAATAAGTAGTTCGGTTAGAAAAAGCAAATCGTCCTCCAGCACCCATTCCTCCTCTGAATGTGCCACGCTCAGATCACCCGCTCCAAAGACAATGCTCTTTATCCCCTTGCGGAGAAAATTGGCCGCATCAGTCCAACTCCTCATCCCCCCAAAAAGCACTTCTCTTGCCCTGCTCCTCATAAATTCCTCTATGTATTTGCTTACAGAAGGAGGAGCGGATAATTCCCAGGGATAGGCTATATCTATCAAACGAAATCTCACACCCTCTCCCTCCAAAAATTCCTCAACTTCCCTTTTTGCCTCCTCTATGTCCACATTGGGAAGTATTTGGATATCCACCTGCATCCGGCAAGAAGATGGCACAACAGTTACGAAATCTCCCCCCTGAATAACTGAGAGGTTTACAGTGGGAGGAGGAAACAAGGGATGCTGTTTCTTCATAAAGGAGAAGTTGGAAAGCCTGTTAAAGAGGAAAAACGCCTTTAAGATGGCGTTTTCACCTTTCTCGGGTGTAGAGCTGTGAGTAGCTTTGCCCATCACTTCTATCTCGAACTCCAAAGAGCCTGTCTCCGCTATACAGGTTACAAAATTGGTGGGCTCCAACACTATCGCTTCCTTCGCCCTTACCTCCAAGAGCTCCGAACCCTTACCTTCTCCTTCTTCGTCCACAGTTAGAGCTACCTGGCAAGCTCCTTTGGAATGACTTAAAGCGACCAATAGAGAGGCTAATTGCCCCTTGGCATCAACAACTCCCCTACCGATAAAGCGACCATTTATCTCCCTCAGCTCATAGGGGTTGGGATGCCCATAGGGAGGAAGGGTATCTAAATGAGTAGATAGAAGAAGAGAACTGTCTCCCCTTGCCCCTATCAAGTTGAAGCTGCTCGGCTTAACTTCTTGGGTCCACACGACGAAGCCTATTTTTTCAAGAAAACCTTTAACCTCCTCAGCAAGGGTAGCCTCTTCCCCTGGAGGGCTGGGTATGCTCACCAGCTTCTTGAGCATCGTCCTTATCTGCTCTCTCATTTCTCTACCCTACATATAATGGAGACGCCGAAGGGGAAGGAAATGCCCCTCGCTATGAGTTTCGCTTCCCGGAGGAGAAGAGAATAGAGCAGATTGTTTAAAAAAGGAGGAAGGATTATCAAAGAACTTTTCGGCTGTTTATTTGCTCTCCTCAGGATTTTTTGAAGCATCCGAAACAAAGCAATGGGGAAAAAGGGAAGGACTATCGCGTGGGAAATGAACTTGATAGAGAAGCCCACTCCTTCCAATTTCCCTTTTATTTCCCCCTTTGAATAGCGGCGAAAATGCCCGAGGGCTTCGTCATGTTCACTCCAAAGAAACTTATAAGCTGGCACCGTCACCAATAATATCCCCCCTTTTTTCAGAACGCGATACATCTCCCTTAAGCCTTTGACATCATCTGCTAAATGTTCAAGGAGGTCTAAGGCAAGGACGAGGTCGAAAGTTTCCTCCTTAAAGGGTAGAGCTTCCGCTCTACCCTGAATAAGGAGAGCATCCTTTTTTCTCCGCTTAGCAAAGGTCAACGCCTTAAAGGATATGTCTAAACCTACTATTTGCCCATCAAATAAGGGAAGATTTGCCCCTGTTCCGCAACCTATATCCAATACCTTTAGAGGTTTAATATTCCCCAAAGCAGAGAGAACTATCTGCCTTCGTCCCTTAAACCACCAATAGAAATCCTCAAGGATGAACATCCTCTCGTATTCTTCCTCTTTCATCCTTTTCCTCTCCACCTCGTTTTGAAAATATCCAATAAAGAGGAAAAACCATTTTTCAGCACTTTTACCTTAGAGCCTGGAGAATGACGCCAGCGCACGGGCACCTCCTTTATCTTGTAGCCCAATTTTCTGCCGATATAGAGCACCTCAAAATCAAAAGAGAAACCCTTTAACCTCTGCCTTCTGAAGACCTCCTTGGCTACTTCGCGACGAAAGAGTTTGAAACCGCATTGGGTATCGTGGATGTCAGGGAGGAGGAAAACCCTTACAAAAAGGTTGAAAACCCTGCCCATAAATTCCCGATGAAACGGCTGGCGGACCTCCAATTTAGCTCCTCTGAAAGCTCGGGAGGCAATGGCTATGTCGTATCCTTTTTCTATCCAGTGGAAAAGGTTGGGGAGTTCCTCTATGGGAGTCGAAAGGTCGGCATCAGAGAAAAGTATATATTTCCCATTAGCTTGTAACACCCCCATCTTAACTGCATAGCCCTTTCCTTGGTTGGAGGGTAATCTTATCAGTCTAAGTTCCTTATGATTTTTCTTTTTCTCCTCCACAATAGAGGCAGTTGAGTCAGTGGAGCCATCGTCAACAACGATTACCTCAAAGGGGTATCCCCATTGCTCCATAAACTCCAATATCCTGTCAAGACTTTGGTTCAATCTACCCGCCTCGTTATAGGCGGGAACAATGACAGAGAACTCCATTAGAAATCGTATTCTGCTCTTATTTCCAAGCCGATTCCTCGCTCCACCTTCCCCCCTGTTTCAATTCTGTAGGGATTGATACCTAAGGTGAGCGATTTATCATTACCTAAATCATAAGGTAGTAGCAGGTTCAAACTGGAGGACTTCGTGGGATTAGGAGAACTCCTTTGGAGAGTAATCTGGGCTATTTGAACAATGAAAGGGTACCCTTTGTTGACATCAAAACGAAGGAATATCCCTTTGGAATCTGGGCCGAAGGGAAAGCCCATCGCGTAACCCTTGTAGAGATAGTCATTGTTGGGGTTCTTATGAGTATAGGTTTCTCGGTCAACATAAACATATTCAAGATGGAGTTTGAAATCCTTCCAATCCCTTCGTCCGCCAATAAGAAAGGCAGCCTTGCGGGGCACATGGTAAGGGAAAGTAGTGATATCATCTATGAACCAATCACCATATAAAGCTCCCTTTGGATAATTCCTCGCTACTTCTAACCCCACTACTACATTCACATTATAGTCGTTTTCCCAGAAATATTGGACTGCGTAGAGAGGTAGGATAGGCAAGAAGGCGAAAAAATTGGGAAATTTATCCGAGATGTGAACTTCATATATCGCAAAGTCCCAGTCTTTGATGTTTTTCTCTATCCTTCTGGCAAGGTAGTATCTTCTAATTCCGCCTGCTTTGTAGGTTGTGTGAAACTGTTTGAAATTGAACCAGCCGAGTGAACCAGCCTTGAAATCCTTGCTAATGAGCAGGTAATCATAGGGAGGAGGATTATCTCCAAGCCAAATTGAACTGGCATAGCCCGGGCCAAGGCGGACGTATCCCCTCCCTACTTCCCAATCCGCATCCCACAAGGGGGCTTTGATGATAGCGCTATCCAGAAGGGAAAAATCTGAAGGTTTGGCAGCCAACCACCGCCGCTCATTACTGGAAGATAGGTAAAAAAATCCTTGTTCAAGAGGTATCACTATCGGTATCCTATAGAGAAGACGAGAATCGCTCTTGTCTCTATCGTTTATTTCATAGTGATAAGTGCCGGCGAATCTGCTCCCCCAGAAAATCTCCCTATAGTATGAGAGTTCCAATTCCTCTTTTGCTTTTTCGGGATCCACACCTATAACTTTTAACTCCCTTGAGAACTCCTCTATCAACTTCCCTAAAACATAGAGGTCCTCATCGGCGAAATCCCAAGGCTTTTGGTTAGCCCTCTCTATGAGTTCCTTAACTACATCCGCTGCCTCCTTCCGAGAGAAGGTGCCATCGGAGAAGAAAAGTCTGCTTGGCATCCCTATCAAACCCTTAGCAGCCATACTACCCAAAACGCTCATCAGCCAACTACGGGAGGAAATCTGGTCAGATGAGAGAGGAAAAGCCCAAAAGGAATAGAAGCAAAGGACCATAACAAAGGAATTCCTCAACAATGTTCTTCTCAATTTTTATCCTCCTTTCTCCTCCACTTTCACAACTTCGTTATTCTCGTTGAGGTAAGCCACTTTATAACGCCAATTCTTTACTTCCTCCTCGCTTACCAATTTATAAGCTAATATCAGTAGAGGATCGCCAGGATAAGCAAGGCGTGCTGAGGGACCATTCAATATTATTTCCCCCCTACCTCCCGCAATGACATAGGTCGTGAAGCGCTCACCATTATTCAAGTTTAAAACCTGCACCCTCTCTCCCGGTAATATATCTGTTTGTTTTAGGATTTCCTCGTCGATAGTTATACTACCTTCGTAGTGAAGCAGGACACTCGTTACTTTAGCATTATGTATTTTGGCATAGAGCATCTCCCTAAAAGTCAAAACCTGTCACCTTCCTCTACGGGGGTCTAAAGCGAAGGCGAGAAAACTGTTAGATATTTTAAATCTTTACAAAGAAAAGTCAAGAGAAAATGGTCATAGTGTTGACGAAGGGTGAAATACCATTATAATATATAAAGTGAAAGGGACCGCGGGGTGGAGCAGCCTGGTAGCTCGTCGGGCTCATAACCCGGAGGTCGCGGGTTCGAATCCCGCCCCCGCTCCCATAATCATTAAAACACGCGGTTTTGTTGAATAAAGATAAACGCATTCTTCTCTTCAGCAGCTTCCCCCCTTTCCTTAAACTTCGTCACCCCTTCGAGAGGGAAAGTGAACGTTCTTTAAAGTATTTAACAAAACTTAAAACCTCGGTTCGTCAAGACCTGGAGTATGTGTTCAATCCCAAATTTTCCTTAAATATAAGTAAAAATACTTGCTAAAAAGGAAAGAATATATACAATAAGAAAAACACTATTTGAGGAGGTGAACCGATTTTGAAGAGGTGGTTTGTATTATTGTTTGTATCGGTTTGTGTTGTCGGTCTTTGGGCACAGGAAGAGCCCGAGAGACAGTTAATCTACTCGGGTAAGATAGGTATCTTCCGCCCCAGCGACTCCGACCTACGGGACGCTGTGGGGGAAAGCTGGTTTCTTATTGGCTTGGACGCGGAATCCCCCCTCGCCCCCGATGCCTCTTGGGTTTATTCCCTGGAGTATCTTCACAAGTCCGGCAGAGGGGGGACTTTGACCGAAATACCCCTCCTTATCACTTGGCGAAAGACACAGGTCTCCGCTGAACCCTCCCTTTTTGAGCAACCCGAACCACAGTATTACCCCTACATAGGGGTTGGATTAGGGCTCTACTATTTGAAGGCTGAAAACGGGACCAGCGATTCCACTTGGAAGACCGGTTTCCATATCCTCGCGGGTGCTCGCTTCCCTTCCAATATGTTCGCTGAGCTGCGGTGGAATACGATTGGAAAGTGGCATGATACAGATTGCGGGGGCTATGCCCTGATGGTGGGAATCAGATTTTAGGAGGGTTGCTCACTTATAGAAGAAGTTATTCGTATATTCCGCAAATTAGAGGCAATAAGGGAAGGGCATTTCCTCTTAGCTTCTGGGTTGCATAGCCCCATATATTTTGATAAGATGAGGGTGCTATGCAACCCAGAGGCGTCTTCTTTTTTATTGGAGAAACTCGCTGATAAAGTTAGGGGGAAGGATATCCAAATGGTGATAGGTCCCTCCTTGGGGGGAGCGATAATCGCCTTTGAAATAGCGAAGCGCCTGGGCTTGAAATGCGCTTTCGCAGATAGAGCGGGCGATAAAAGGGTGATAAGACCAAGGGATGTTTTGAAAAAAGGAACGAAGGTGGGAGTAGTGGATGATATTTTGACCACTGGTAAATCCATCAGGGAAACGCTTTCTGCCTTGGAAGAACATAAGGTCGAAGTGGCTATAATAGGGGTTATCCTTGACCGTAGCGGAGGCAAGGTAGACCTGGGCATTCCACTTGTTTCCCTCGCTTCCATAGAGGTAGAGTCCTATAAACCGGAGGAATGTCCCCTCTGCCAAAAAGGTATTCCTCTTGAAGCCTATGGTAGCACTAGGGGGAAGGAATGAGCAAGACCAGCGAGGCGTTTCCCTTAAAATAGCGCCCTACCGCTTTCTTAACATCCCTTATCGTTACACCCTTGACCAGTTGGGGGAATTCATCTATGTAGTGATATCCCAAGCCAATCGCTTCAAAGAAAGCCATTTTGAAAGCTTGTTCCTTGATAGGGGAAAGGGAAAGCAGGTAATCGCCTATTAGCTTGTCCTTCGCTTTCTCCAATTCCTTTTCTTCCATTTTATCTAACGAGGAGAGTTCGTTTATTATCGCTTCCCTTGCTTCCTCCACCCGCAAAGGGTCGACAGCGGACCAAAGAAGGAGATGACTTTTTCCCAATAAGGGAGGGTAAAGGGAGCCCAGCTCGTAGGATATGCCCAATCTCCAACGGAGGGCTTTGGCAAGCATAGAGGAAGTCCCTTTACCTACCAAAGTATTTATCAACTCTAACACAGGATAATCTGGATGGTTAATGCCCGGCAAAGGGATCCCTATCAAAAGGTAGGCGAAGGGAGCGGGGCGTTGTATGACATCTGCTTGGGGGTGAACAAGAGAACGGTAGGAGGGGTAATGGAAAGAAACACTTTCACCCCTGGGAAGAACACCGAATATGTCACTTACGAGTTTGGATGCGTTAATCGGTTCCACATCACCTACTATTGCGAGAAAAACATTCTGGGGTTGAAAATAAACAAGGTGAAGGGAACGAAGTTCTCCAAGGTCCAGTTTCTCCAAACTTTCCTTTGTGCCGTTCAACAGTCTTGCATAGGGATGGTCGCTCCCATATATGCTTTCTCTTAAACGAGCATAGGCGCAGATGAAGGGCTGGGCAGATGTCTCCTCTGCCTCTAAAATAGCTCTCTTCTTCTCCCTTTCAAATTCATATTCATCCAGCAGAGGAGAGAACAGGATTTCCTTTAGAAGAAAAAGCGCCCGCTCTAAGGAGGTAGAAGGGCAAGACAGAAAGAATGCCCAATAGTTGGGATTAATCTGGATTTGGAGGTCTATAA
The DNA here is from genome assembly GCA_938041455.1 of uncultured bacterium. GTDB lineage: Bacteria > Armatimonadota > JACIXR01 > JACIXR01 > JACIXR01 > JACIXR01. The sequence goes on from CALITO010000002.1 coordinate 99,599, forward strand.
GGTTGTCCTCCAATATCTGGGCTATCTCGTCCTTCGTTCGCTGCTTTGTCCCAAGAGGCATTAACCGTAATAGGAGGCTGCCCGCTCCCGGTGTTTCCTCTACTCCGCTTCCCCCTCTTATGATCGCCACAATGCTAACGAGCTCTTTACTCTCTCTATGTGATACTACAACAGTTAAGCCATTGGCAAGCTTGTTTTTATTCGTTTGGGAATGGGCGGATGTAAGGAAAATTAAGAGTAAGAGGTAAAAAAATCTTTTCATCTTTTAGGGGTTAGAGAAACGAAACAATAGGCATCCCCTCGGAGGAAACGCCCCCATTTCTCCTTAACTTCCTCAAAAGTTATTTCCTGCACTAACTGGGGATACTCGCAGGCAAAGGAGTAATCCGCAATGCTTTCGTAAAATCCGAGGATATGTGCTTGGTCAGAGTAGGTTTCGCAATTTCGGAAAAAGGAAAAGAGGAGGCTCTTTTTTGCCTTAAAAAGAGTTTCCTCATTGATAGTATCCTTTAATCGGAAAATTTCTTCCAAAACATTCTTCCGAACTTCTTCTATGACATCGCCCCAGGTAGAAGCATAGATGAGAAAAACTGAAGGGTATCTTTGAGTAAGAAAAAAGGAGCGAATCTCCGATACATATCCCTTTTCCTTCAATTGTTTGAAGAGCTTACCATCTTCAATCATTTGGTCAAGCAAATCCATCGCTACAATTTCCCTTTTTTCTTCTACACCGGGAGCAGGAAAGCCGAAGGCAATGTAACTTCGCACCCCTTTATCTGTAGTTGGTATGGAATAAGGCTGGAAGTCACGAGAAGCACTACGAATCTCTCTAAGGGGTGGCGGGGGAGATATAGGAGAAGGTGGAGGAGAATTGCTTGCCCAACTTTGGAAAAACTGCCTCGCTAATTGGAAAACTTTCTCGCTTTCAACTTTGCCCACTACTATTAAACTAGCCAACTGGGGAAGATAATAACTTCGCCAGGCGGATAGAAGGTCTTCCCTACTTATTTTAGCAACAGTTTCCTCATTTCCCGGCACGGGGTTGCGATAGGGATGTTCGTTAAATATCAAGCGGGAGACCTCCCAAGCGCATTCCTGAAAGGGATTACTCGCTCCTTTTATCTCCGCTATCACTATTTTCTTTTCCCTTTCCAGTTCCTTTTCTTCAAATAAGGGGTGCTGAACCAGGTCTGAGAGAAGCTCCATAACTTGAGGGAGAAAATCGGGTCTCGTCTCTACCGAAAAATAAGTGAAATCCTGTCCCGTCTCGGCACTTATCTTCCCTCCCATTTCCTCTATCTTCTCGTCCACTGCCCCTGGAGGGTATTTACTTGAACCATTGAATATCATATGTTCTAAAAGATGAAGGAGACCCGGCTTATCACCATCCCTCGCCGAACCAACTTTCAACCAAAGTTGGATGGAAAGGAGTTCCAACTCTTGCCTAGGTAGGACTATAACCCTCATCCCATTGGGCAAAGTTTGAACATTAACCTGTTCCTTGAGCACGAAAGCAAGGGATAAAGCGCTTATCAGAATGAGGAAAAATCCTTTCTTCATCCTCATAAAAATATTAAATGTATCTCTTACCCTGAGGCAAATAAAAAGTGGTCTGAAACACCTCTATAGAAATTTCGCTTGCGTTATTTAACAAGTCTGTTTAAAAATTTAGTGGAGACTTAGTGGTTTTTTCTATAAAATTTTCGCCAATATATTGACTTATTTTGCTTATTTATCTATCATAGTGGTAGATAATGGAATAATAGTGGAGAAAGGAAAGTGAGTATGTTTACTGGCTTATTTGTCCATACATTAGATGATAAGGGAAGGTTAATACTCCCAGCGAGATTTCGGTTATCACTGGGAGAAAGGTTCTATCTGACCAAGGGTATTGGGGGTTGCGTCTTCTTACTGGGAGAAGATAGTTGGAGAAAATTAGCAGAGCAACTTATGAAATTGTCCTTTTTTGATAAAAACGCCGTGACACTTCAAAGACTTTGGATAGGAGGAGCGGAGGAAGCATCCTGCGATAAGCAGGGGAGGTTAGCCATACCCCTTTCCCTAAGGGAATACGCGGGAATAAGAGAGAACAGCGATGCTGTAATCATAGGTATCGGCAACCGTATAGAGATATGGAGCAAGGAAAGGTGGGACAAGGTAGAAGGGGGACTAACTCCTGAGGCAATTGCGCAGGCAGCAGAGCAGTTAGGACTTTTGGAGGGACGTTTTAGTTTGTAGATGAAGATTTACCATCAGCCCGTGATGGTAAAGGAGGTAGCGGAGATATTACAACCTGAAAGAGGCGGTATATATGTTGACTGCACCGTAGGAGAAGGAGGACATTCAGAAGCTCTTCTTCTTCGTCTCCCTCCTTCTGGCGCCCTCGTTTGCATAGATAGGGACGAGGAAATGTTAAAAATCGCCAGAGAGAGATTGCAATCTCTCCACCCTAACATCCATTTTATAAATGCCAATTTCTCACAGATTGCGGAGCTCTTGGAAAGGCTTAATATCCGGGAAGTGAACGGTTTCCTTTTCGACCTCGGACTTTCCCTCCGCCAGATACAATCTTCTGAAAGAGGCTTCAGCTTTCAATTAGACGGACCATTGGATATGAGGATGAATAGAAGCCAACTCCTTAAAGCCCGGGATTTAGTAAATAAACTTCCCAAGAACGAGCTGACCTCCATTTTCCGAGAGTTGGGAGAGGAACCCTTTGCCGAGAGGATAGCCTCAGCGATAGTAAAGAGAAGAGAGCAAAAACCAATATGCTCTACAGTAGAACTCGCTGAAATTGTTAAGAAAGTCGTTAAAAGAAGAGGATATGTTCATCCAGCAACCCGGGTCTTTATGGCTTTAAGAATAGCAGTGAACAATGAATTGGAAGAGATACGTTCCGCTCTACCGAGTGCCATCTCTCTGTTGAAAAAAGGGGGACGCATTTGCGTTCTTTCCTATCATTCCCTTGAAGACAGGATTGTCAAGCAAATATTTAGAATGAACAGGGACAAACTAAATCTGTTGACCTCCAAACCTCTACGGCCCACAAGGGAAGAAGTTTCCCTAAACCCCAGAGCGCGAAGTGCCAAGCTTCGCGCAGCAGAGAGGAGGGTAGATAATGGTAAGTGCTCTACCTAAAAGGAAACCTCGCCCTCGAATAACTCCAGAGCCCCGCCTTTCACCCAAAGGCTTACCAGGAGGGTTGAAAATAGTCCTAATAACCTTTACCCTCTTCATAGTTTTCTGGTTCCTCAGTGTGGTGGTAGAAGGAGAACTAAGACGGATGTCCGTTAAGAAGAACCAATACCTCAAATACAATAAAGTTCTACGCGAAGAGAGATTGTCTCTTCAAAGGGAACTCGAAAAATTGACTTCTCCCTTGAGCATTCAGAAGTTGGCGGAAGAGCAAAATATGGTGTTACCTACCAAGGTTTATCATCTTAAGGTAGGGGACTTATGAGAAACCATCTTAGACTTACGCAAAGAAGGGGTAGACAATTCACAAGGCTGGTAATATTTTATTTCTTACTACTGGTAGGCAACCTCGGCTATCTCCAGATAGTAAAATTCCCCCATTATAAAAAAATCGCTCAACAACAAACCTATAAAAGAATGGAGATCTTACCGCAAAGAGGGACTATCTACGACCGAAATAGACGAGTTCTTGCGGAGGAACTGTTAGGAGGTTCTGTTTTCCTTCGCCCACGGCATGTAAAAGATGCAAACCTTCTATTCACCAAATTAGCCCCCCTCCTTCCCCTCGATGAAGAAAAGCTGATGGATAAACTGCTCGGTCCTCGCGAACTAACCCCCATAGAAAGGAACATAGATTATTCCAGATTTGAAAAAATAAGGAAAATCGTTCGTGAACATCATATTTCAGGAGTAGAACTAACGGAGGAAAGAAAAAGATTTTATCCCTATGGACATATCTTCTCTCATCTCTTGGGGTTTCTCAACATAGATCAAGAACCTCTCGAGGGATGTGAGAAAACACTTAACCATTACTTAGGAGGTAGAAAGGGGATAGCCGAAGGTGCATGCGACATTCAGGGAAATCTTGTTCCCACTGCCTCTCGTATAATACAACCACCCGAGGATGGGGCAAGTGTGGTGTTAACCGTGGACTTAGATATACAACGAATCGTGGAAGAAGAGTTGGATAAAGCAATGGAAACACTTAAACCGAAAGCAGCCATAGCGATCGTTATGAACCCCCAAAATGGGGATATACTCGCTTTAGCGAACCGTCCTACCTTTGACCCAAACAATCAAAGCCGGTACCCAACTGATTACAAACGTAATAGAGCGGTGACAGACCTTTATGAAGTAGGCTCCGTACTCAAGCCCACAATAATAGCCGCCGCCCTTCAGGAGGGAGTAATAACCCCTTCCTCTCGTTTCTATTGTGGAGGGAAACTACAGTTGGGGGAGAGGACCATTTCCTGCGTCGTTCATCATAAAGGTGGACACGGTAGCGTCACCCCAGAGAAGATACTCCAGGTATCTTGCAATGTGGGAGCAGCACAAGTGGGGTTGAAGATGGGAGCTAAAAGACTTTACCAAGCGCTAGAGAATTTCGGTTTTTCTCAAACCCTTACAGACGAGATCTTCGGAGCCCACCCCGGAATCATACCTCCCTTGGAAAAATGGGACAAAGTAAGAACAGCAAATGTAGCCTTCGGACAAGGAATAGCTATTACTCCCCTCCATTTAATAACCGCTTTCTGCTCCCTCCTTAACGGAGGCATCCTTTATAAACCTCGTATATTGAAGGCGGTTATCCAACCTGATGGAGAGGAGATAACGGTTGAACCCGAGGTTATTTCCCATCCCCTTTCTCCAGAGGTAGCAAATATGGTTAAGAATATGCTTGAGAAGGTAGTGGAAAGTAAGGGGGGAACCGCTTACGGATACGCAAATATTGAAGGGATAAGGATAGGGGGAAAAACAGGAACGGCGCAGAAGGTAATAAACGGCGTATATACTAATGAGGTAGTTGCTTCATTTATAGGTTTCTTCCCCGTTTCTGACCCCCGTTTAGCTATCCTCGTTCTTATAGACCAACCGCAAATAAACCGCTGGGGGGCAACAGCCGCGGCCCCCATTTTCAGGCAAATTGCCCAAAGAAGCCTTGCCTACCTGGGATATAATCCCACCTTAACCCAAACCACCCTTAACACCCTCCAGGCTGTTGCCTCCCAGCGGCCTTCTCATCTTGAAAATGCACCCTAAATAGTTTAATATATTTAAAAGAAAAAGAATAGCATTTCTGAAACGAGTCGTCGTTTTTACCTTCGCTATACTATTTTAAAAAATGCGCTTGACTAAACTGCTACATAATACGGAGATAGTAAAGAGCAGAGGCGATTTATCCCGGGAAATCAAGGGAATCTCCCACGATTCCCGTGAGATAAAGCCCGGTTATCTCTTCGTAGCCATCAGAGGTGAACAATTTGATGGACACGATTTTATTAATGAAGCAGTTGAAAAAGGGGCCTCCGCTTTAGTAGTAGAGGATGAAGCGAAATTACCACTTCTCGGACCCCCCTCCATCGTTGTTCGCTCCTCACGTAAAGCACTTGCCGAGCTAAGTGCCCGTTTCTACAACCACCCCTCTCGGAGGTTAAAACTAATAGGCGTCACCGGCACCAATGGCAAAGGACTTACCTGTCATTTCCTCTTCCATATTTTTCGAGCCTTTGGATATAAAGTAGCATACCTTGGTTCATTAGGAGCCTGGCTGGACCAAGAGCCCCTCACCTGGCCCAACAAGACAACACCCGAGGCACCACTCGTTCAAGAAACCCTTGCCAAAATCGCAGAGAAGAACGGTGATGTGGTTGTTATGGAGGTCTCATCCCACGCCATTGCTCAACATAGAAGTTGGAGTTGCGAGTTTGATATGTGCGTCTTTACTAATCTATCCCAGGACCACCTTGATTATCATAAGGACATCGAATCCTATTTCCAAACGAAACTGAAACTTTTCCTGGATTATCCGCCCTGTTCCTCTAAATCCTTCACCTCCATCTTAAATGTAGACGACCCCTATGGAAAACGCATCCTAAAAGAAATAAGGACCCCTTTTATCACCTATGGCACCTCTAACGAGGCTTTCGTAAGAGGCTATATAGTTAGACAAGACTTCACCTCCCTGCTCTTCCATCTCATAACTCCCGCGGGGGAAACAGATGTTCGTCTTCCTCTCGGTGGATTATTCAATTTCCCCAATGCCCTTGCGGCAGCCGCTACCGCCTTCGCCCAGCAGATACCTTTAGAAACGATTAAGCAAGGGTTAGAGTCAACTACTCCCTTACCGGGAAGATTTGAAAACCTTAACGAGGGACAAGATTTCCCGGTCATAGTGGATTATGCTCACACACCTCAGGGGATAGAGGAGCTCTTGATATCCATAAGCCCTTTATGCAAAGGGAGAAAAATCATTGTTTTCGGATGCGGAGGCGATAGAGACAGAAGTAAGCGGCCCCTGATGGGTAGAATCGCCGCTGAACTCTCTGATGTGGCGATAATCACATCCGATAATCCCCGTAGTGAAAAACCGGGAAAAATCATAGAGGAAATACTCTCTGGTATACGGGAAGAAAATAGGTCAAAAGTTATAGTAGAAGAGGACAGAGAAAAGGCGATATCTTTAGCGATCCGGATTGCCAAGAGAAACGATTGCTTGCTTATAGCAGGAAAGGGCCACGAGACCTATCAAATATTCGCCGATAGGGTCATCCACTTTGATGACCGAGAGGTGGCAAAGAGACTTATAAAGGAGAGGCTAAATGCAACTCCCTCTTAAGGAAGTCTGCTTGGCTTTAGGTAAAGAGGAATGCCCCTCTGATTTGGTAATCAGGGGAGTCTCCACCGATAGCCGTATACCTCAGAAGGATTGTCTTTTCTTTGCCATTAAGGGAGAAAAATTCGACGGGCACGATTTCCTATGGCCTGCATACGAAAATGGCTGTCTTGCAGCAGTAGTCCACTCTCCGCCACCTTCTCCCCCTCCAATTCCCCTCATAGAAGTGGAGGATACACTTAAGGCACTGGGTATACTGGCAAGTTATTACAGAAGTAAATTTTCTCCCATCTGCCTTGGAGTAACAGGTAGCACAGGGAAAACCACTACAAAGGAAATGCTCGCCCACCTCCTTGGAGCAAGGTACCAGGTTCTCAAAACAGAGAAAAACTATAATACAGAAATAGGGGTGCCATTGACACTTTTCCGATTGAAAGGGACACACTCCGCGTTAGTGGTGGAGATGGCAACGAGAGGAAAGGGACAAATCGCCTGGCTTGCCCATATAGTTAAGCCGAAAATAGGGATAATAACCAACATTGGACCAGCTCACTTGGAATTCTTCAAGAGCATAGAAGAGATAGCGGAGGCAAAGGCAGAACTACTCAAAGCTCTACCACCTGATGGTGTCGCAATTCTAAACGCTGATGACCACTTCTTTTCCTTCTTAAAGAAACGAGCCAATTGTCAAGTCCTTTCCTTTGGGATGTCGCCCCAGGCAGATATATCCTGCGAGATTATGGGAGGGAATAAGCCTTTGTCTCTCAAGTTAAAAACCCCAAAGGGCGAAAGTATCGTTGAAGCTCCCTTTAAGGGTGAACACGATGTCCTAAATCTTCTGGCTGCGGTAGCAGGCGCCTTCTCTGCGGGCCTTTCCTTAGAGGAAATAGAGGGACGAATCCCCACCTTATCCCGCCCCCCTATGCGAATGGAATTACACGAACTTACACCTGGTCTCCTGCTCATAAACGACGCCTATAATTCTAATCCGTCTTCTTTGAGAGCAGCTCTTCGATTCCTGAAAGGGCAAGAGGGACGAAAAATTGCCGTGCTTGGCGATATGTTGGAATTAGGAAAGGATAGCAAAAAAATCCACTTTGAGGCGGGTAGATGGGTAAAGGATGCAGGAGTGGATTTTCTAATAACTATAGGGGAATATGCCCAGTTTATGGGAGAAGGAGCAAGGGAAAGTGGCTTACCTCCTGAGAAAATCGCTTCCTTCCCTAATAAAGAAGAAGCCCTGCCTTTCCTGTTGGAGCTTGTGAGAGAGGGAGATGTGATTTTAGTAAAGGCTTCACGGAAATTGGCATTGGATAAAATCGTGGAGGAATTGATAAAATGCCATTCCTCTTAAAATCCTCCCTTCTGGCCTTTGCCATTTCTTGTTTGCTCTCTTACCTTTTGATTCATTTCTTCAGGGGGATGGGCGTGGGACAGAGGATAAGCATGGATGCTCCAGAGAGACACCGCAAAAAGGAGAACACCCCTACTATGGGAGGAATAGCCATCGTCATATCAACCTGCCTCGCTTATATTCTGATGGGGGGTAAGAATTCCTTGCTTCCTCTTTCCCTTTTGGGCTTCGCCTTAATAGGCTTTATAGACGATTTTCTAAGCATAAGGAGGGGCAAATCGCTGGGCTTAAAGGCACGCCACAAACTCCTATTTCAAGCGATGTTCTCCCTCCTTTTACTATTCTCCCTGAAAGACTTCTCCACTATAATCTATTTTCCGGGTCCCCTGAGGTATTGGGATTTGGGCTATTTCTTCTATCCCCTTTTCGCCCTCCTTTTACTCGTCGGATTCTCCAATGGGGTGAATTTAACCGATGGATTAGACGGGCTCGCTGGAGGGTGTTCAGCCATAGTCGCCGCGGGGATGGCTATGGTGGCTCTCTCTCTTGCTGAACAAGATAACAGCCTTTTCTTGGCTGGTTTGAGTGGAGCTTGTCTCGGCTTTCTCTGGTTTAACCTGTATCCCGCCAAGCTAATTATGGGTGATACGGGCTCCCTAGCCTTAGGTGGTTCCCTTGCTTTTTCATCCATTCTCCTTAAGACGGAAATCGTCTTCATCTTTATGGGACTGGTATTCCTTGCTGAGACGGCTTCCGTTATTATCCAGGTCATTTCCTTCAAGACCAGTGGAAAGCGAGTCTTCAAAATGACTCCCCTTCACCACCACTTCGAACTATCTGGTTGGGAAGAACCGCTTATAACAACCCGTTTCTGGCTAGCCACGCTTGTAATAACACTCATCGGTTACTGGCTAGCCCTTCTGAGGTGAAGGTAATGTTCAAGGGGAAGAAAATCAACATAATAGGCTTAGGAAACACAGGGATAGCAGCTGCGGAGGTTTTGGCCCCCGCAAATGAGGTGGCTATTTTTGACCGCAAGGAGGTCCCCATCCCACCCCAACTGGAGAATTTACCTCTCAAATTTCATTTAGGTGACCCTTTATATCAGGGGGCGGAAGAGGCCGATTTGATAATCATAAGCCCGGGTGTTCCACCAACGGAACCATTCGTAGAAAGAGCAATAGCCTCAAAAGTTCCCATAAGAAGCGAAATAGAAATAGCCTATCAACTTTGTCCTGCCCCCATCGTTGCCGTGACAGGCACTGATGGTAAAACCACCACAACTTCCCTCATAACTCATATTTTGAACAGGGCAGGAAAGCGAGCGATAGCGGCGGGCAACATCGGCAATCCTTTTATAAAAGTGGTGCCTACCCTCTCTCCTAAAGACATAGTAGTGTTGGAGGTATCTAGTTTCCAACTCGAATGGATAGAATTTTTCCGTCCCCATATCGGCATTCTATTGAATATATCAACGGACCATTTGGAGCGTTATCCATCCCTAAAGGAATATGGAAAAACCAAGATGCGACTGTTCCAAAATCAAAACGAGATGGATTTCGCTATCCTCAACGGAGACGATCCCCTCGTTTGTAGCCTCTCCAAGGATTTGCCCTCCCATCGCCTTTTCTTCTCCCTTTATTCCCCGGTTGAGGAAGGAGCCTTTACCAAGGGGGAGAAAATCTATATAAAAATTAAAGGAAACGAAATTTCAATTCCCCTCTTCCCTACCCGCTTAGAGGGATTGCATAACCTACAAAATATCCTTGCTTCTTTCCTCGCAGCTTTTCTTCTCCATGTTCCACCTGATGAAATCTCTCAAGCGGTATCAACATTCCAACCATTGGAGCACCGTATGGAAAAGGTAGGGTATATAAATGGTGTGCTTTTTGTGAACGACTCCAAAGCAACAAATCCCCACGCCGCCTCCAAAGCCCTCGCTTCCTTCTCTTCGCCCATTGTCCTAATAGCAGGAGGAAGATTGAAAGAAGGAGCAGATTATGAAATGCTCTTCAGAAGATATAAACATAAACTCAAAGCGACGGTCTTAATCGGTGAAGCAACCCCTTTGCTTGAGAAAATAGCGAGAAAAGCAGGGATAAAATCGGTTTACAAAGGAAGGGATTTGAGGGAAGCAGTGAAGCAAGCTTTCCGCCTTTCCTCGCCGGGGGACACTGTTCTATTTTCACCCGCTTGCTCTAGTTTCGATATGTTCGCAAATTTTGAGGAAAGGGGCAAACGTTTTAAGGAAATCGTCCAAAGCTTCTGGGAGGGAGGAAAATAATGAGCAGGTTGTTAAGGACCATAGAAACGAAAGCGAGATTTATCATATCCTTCTGTGTTATATGGCTCATGGTATGCGGGACAATATTTGTTATCAGCTCAGCGAAATATCCCTCGGGCAGGAGTCCATTCTCACAGCTTGTCTTTTTACTCGTAGGGCTGTTCGCTTTTTTAGCAACCTCCTCCATTAATTACGAGAAGCTCGCTTCCTACTCATGGCTTCTTTATTTTCTCGCTTTGTTCCTCCTCATAGCGACGATTATCCGGGGGCGCCTCAGATGGATCCACATAGCGGGTCCTTTCGAGTTACAACCCTACGAATTTGCCAAGATAGCGGTAGTAATTTTTCTCGCTACATTATTAGCCAAGCAAAGAAATCTCCATAATTTTGGGAAGACGGCTCTGTTCCCTCTACTTGCTCTCCTGCCCTTTATTGCCCTTTTGATTTGCCAACCTCACTTCGGCGCTTGCGTCCTTCTATTCACAACCTTCCTTGTTATGCTTTTTCTCAGAGGGGTTAAGATTTCCCACATACTCTGCGTCCTGGGAATAGGTTTACTTCTACTTTCTATCCTCCTTGTCTCAAATCCTAACCGGCGTCAACGCATAACCTCCCTATTTGAGAACGACCCTTTGGGTAAAAGTTATCAAAAGAACCAAGCATTAGTCGCAATTGGCTCTGGCGGTCCATGGGGTAAAGGCCTAGGAAACAGTATTATGAAGTTGGGTTTTCTGCCGGAAGCACACACCGATTTCCTTTTCGCCATTGTCGCAGAGGAATTGGGGTTTTTCCTGACCTGCGTCTTCGTTTTAATGCCCTTTGGACTTTTTCTTCTCTCCTCCTATATTGTGAGTTTCTCAGCCCTATCGCTCTTAGGAGTTATATTAGGGGGAGGGCTGGCATCATTATTCGCGATTCAGTTCTTCATAAATTTGACCATGGTTTCCACCCCCTATTTCCCCGTGGTAGGACTTCCCCTACCCTTTTTTGCTTACGGGGGTTCCTCCCTTATTAGTTCCTGCCTTGCTGCGGGCATACTCAATAATATAGCGAGAGCCAGGGAGGTGAAAAATCGCCAATAAAGAGGATGAGCCAGAAGCGGGTGTTATTCGCTGCGGGAGGAACAGGAGGACATATTTTCCCCGCGCTCGCGATAGCCGAGGTTCTACAGCGAGAGAAAAAAGCAGAAGTTTTGTTTATAGGCGGGAAGGATATGGAGCTCTCCCTCATCGCCCCCCATTACCCCTTGATGATGCTTCCTGTAATGCCTATGAAACGCTTTCCCTCTCTTATTTGCAAACCGCTTCTTGCTTTTCTTAAGAGCATCATCTTATCCCTCCTCTTCCTTTTCAAAGAACATCCTTCCGTTGTAGTGGGTATGGGAGGCTACCCCTCCCTCCCCCCTTTGCTGGCTGCTGCCTTCTTAAGAATTCCCATCGTCATCCACGAGCAAAACATCATTCCGGGAAGGGTCAATAAATTGCTCGCTTATTTTGCTAAGAAGATACTAATATCATTCCCTGAAACGGCAAGCTTCTTCCCTCCCTCCCGCACCAAGTTGGTCGGTTTACCTATTCGCTCCTCCTTGAGAAAAATAGACAAGACAATAGCACGCCAGAAATTGAAGCTCACCCCTTCAGCACCAACAATTTTAATAAGCGGAGGGAGTAGAGGTGCCCTTTCCCTTAATAAGGCAATAGTAGAAATTCTCCCCTTACTTCTTAAGGAGGGGATACAAGTAATGCATATTTGCGGCCTGGCGCACTACCAGCAATTTAAGGAGAGCACCCAGAATATTGATGACCGCTATCTTCTCTTACCTTTCACCTCGGAGATGCATCTTTTTTATTCCGCTGCTGACTTGTGCATTAGCAGGGCTGGCGCCTCCACATTGGCGGAGCTATCTTTCTTCGCTTTACCTTCTATTCTTATTCCTTATCCTTATGCTATTGCTCAGCACCAGTTTTTGAACGCCTTGCTTTTTCAGAAGAGGGGAGCAAGTCGTGTCCTCTTAAACGAGGCACTGGGGGAGCCCAGAAAGCTTTACGAGGAGATTTCTCACCTTCTTTCTTCACCCCAGCAATTAGAGAAGATGTCAGCGTCCGCCCGTTCCCTTTACCTACCAGGAGCATCCTTAGAAGCAGCAAATGAAATTGAGGAGGTGATAAGAAGATGAGGATACATTTTATAGGCATAGGAGGGGCTGGAATGAGTGCTTTAGCCACCATCTGCTTAGCGATGGGGCACGAGGTCACCGGTTCAGATATCTTGGAGAACGAAGCTATCCGCCGCCTTCGCTCAATGGGTGCCCGTATATACATCAACCATTCGCCACATAATATATCAGGTGCCGAGCTCGTTGTTTATTCCTCGGCTATAAACCCAGAAAATGTTGAACTCCTATCCGCTGAGGAGAAAGGATTGCCAATATTGAAAAGAGGTGAACTACTCGCTAAATTGATGGAAGGAAAAAGGAGCATAGTGGTAGCTGGCACCCACGGGAAGACGACCACTTCCTCCCTTATATCCTTTATGCTAGAGAGAAATTCCTTGGACCCAACGATTATCATTGGGGGAGAGGTTAACGATATCGGGGGAAATGCTAAACTGGGGAAGGGAGAACTTTTTGTCGCAGAGACAGACGAAAGCGACGGTTCCTTTCTCCTCCTTTCCCCCTGGATAGCAGTGTTAACCAATATAGATTCAGACCACTTAGACTTCTATGGGTCTATGGCTGATTTGGTGAAAGCTTTCTTAAATTTCTCCTCCCATGTAAGAGAGGATGGTTATATCATTGCTTGTTTTGACGACTCTTGGCTCCGCCAAATGAAGTTTCCTCGCCCTACTCTCTCTTACGGCCTTTCCGAAGGGGCAGAGATGAGAGCAAATAACATCAGGGTATCCTCAACAGGAACATCCTGCAATGTTTATAAAGGTAATAAGGAACTTTTTGACCTTAATTTAAAACTGCTGGGAAGAGAAAATGTCTCTAACGCTCTTGCTGCTATAGCAGTGGGGAGAATCCTAGGTCTTCCTCCAGAAGGAATTAAGGCATCCCTTGAAAGTTTCATAGGGGTGCATAGAAGATTGGAGAGGATAGGTTCCTTCGATGATATCCTCGTCTATGACGATTACGCTCATCATCCAACGGAGATATCCGTGACTTTGAGAACCTTAAGAGAAGCTTTCCCCAACCGCAGACTTGTCTGTGCCTTTCAACCCCACAGATATACCCGAACGAAACTGCTTTACAGGGAAATAGCAGAAGCCCTAAAAGCAGCGGATATCCTCCTTATAACCGACATTTACTCCGCGGGAGAAAAACCTATAATGAATGTTTCCAGCCAGCTCATCCTAAACGCTTTAAAGGAAAAGGGTAAGGAAGCCATATATGTAGAAGAGTTGGAGGCAGTCTCGAACCACCTTTTGAAGTTGTCTAAGCCAGGTGACATAATCATCACGCTTGGAGCAGGTAATATAAATTATGCAGGTTATGAGGTCCTGAAAAGAGCGGGAGTATGCCCAACCTGAAGTTATTGGAGAAGATGGTAAAGGGAAAAATTCTCTACGGGGAACCCATGGCCCGTCATACATCCTTCCGAATAGGAGGAAAGGCTGAAGCGCTCTTCTTCCCTAGCGACGAATCCGATCTCATCACCTTCCTCTCCATACTAAGAAAGGAAAATAAGCCCTATTATTTACTAGGTAATGGGACGAACATTCTCGTCTCAGATAAGGGATTGAAAGAAGTAGTGATAAAGGTTGGTAAGCATCTCACGGGCTTCTTTCCCCAAGAGGGGAGAGTTATGAGTGGAACCCCGCTTCCCAGGTTTTTAAACAACATTTCTCGCTTGGGCCTCGCGGGACTAGAGAATTTAGCGGGCATACCGGGTACCGTAGGTGGAGCCATAAGGATGAACGCGGGCATACCCTTATTTTCTATCGGAGAAGCTCTTAAAGCGGTGAAGGTATTTTATGAGGGAGAAGTTGTATGGCTAAAAAGAGAGGAGGTCACCTTCTCCTACAGAGAAACCTCCCTCGGAGAAGCAGTCATTTTGGAGGCTATTTTTAACTTGACTCCTGATTCTCCTTACCGGATAAGGGAACGGTTCCAAAATGCCCTCCTCAGAAGGAGAAAATCCCAACCTATTAAAGCTTATAGTGCAGGGTGCATTTTCAAAAACCCTCCTTTTGCAAGCGCAGGTGAACTGTTGGACAAAGCAGGAGCAAAGGGAATGAGGCAGGGCGGCGCCTATGTCTCGCGTAAGCATGCTAATTTTATCATCAATAGGGGAGACGCCACCGCAGAAGATGTCTTCCTCCTCATTCAAAGATGCAAAGAACTAGTAAAAGAGAAGTTCAACATAGAACTACAGTTGGAAATCCAACTTTGGGGGGAGTTCTGATATGAACAAGACAAGAGTAGCTATCCTGGCTGGTGGCATATCCTCCGAACGAGAAATCTCCCTCCTTAGCGGAGAAATGGTGCTTAAAAATTGCCCGAGGGACAAATATATTCCTTTCTTGCTTGATCCTAAGGACCTACTGGAAAAGGAAAAATGGAGCGATTTTATAAGGGAACTTAAAAGCGCCGATGTGATCTTCATAGCGCTCCATGGGAGAATGGGAGAGGATGGCGTTATTCAGGGTTTGCTGGAAAGTCTTGGCATACCCTATACAGGATCGAGCGTCCTTGCCTCCGCCTTAGCAATGGATAAAGTAAAATCAAAACAGATTTTCTACTTTTACAATATCCCTACCCCTCCCTGGAGACTATTAGAAAAGTCAAAACCTATTCCTCCTTTAACCTATCCTCTGGTCATAAAACCGCAAAGGCAAGGTTCCTCCGTAGGAGTAACGATAGTGCTCTCAGAGGAAGAATTACCCCACGCTTTAAATAAAGCCTTTCAATATGACCCCCTAGCCATTGCAGAAAATTATATAAAGGGCAGGGAACTATCCGTGCCCATCTTAGAGATAGACGATGTCCCTACCACTCTGCCTGTTGTGGAGATAATCCCAAATGAAGGCTTTTACGACTATTATCATAAATATACCCCGGGCTCTACAAGGGAAATCGCCCCCGCCCCCTTGAAAAAAGAAACTGAAAAAAAGGTGAAAGAGGTGGCTTTAGCAGCTTATAAAGCATTGGGCTGCGCGAATTTCGCCAGGGTAGACCTTAAACTTGACGAAGAAGAAAACCCCTTCGTTTTAGAAGTCAACACTATTCCCGGTTTGACCCCTCTCAGCCTCCTCCCCCTCTCTGCCCAAGCTATGGGTATCTCCTTTTCTCAATTGATAGATATCATTATTCAAAACGCTCTGAGGAAAAGTAGAATATGAAGAGATGGGAACACCGCTCCCCACCGAGGAAAAGAATCTACTTTAGTTCTTTTCTTTCTTTATGTATCTTGTTAATATTCTGGTATCTCCTGCCCCTCTTTCTTTTCCCCCTGCAAAATCTCGCTATCTTCGGCAATTCCCATATCCCCCAGGAAATGCTCTCCGAGCAACTCCTCCACTACCTCAAGGGCAAACCCCTCTTACAAATTAGTCAAAAGTGTATCTCCTCCCTTCTGCGAGAAAATAATTGGGTTAAAAAAGCGGAGATATACAAGATACCCCCTCGCGTCCTCCTCCTAAAGGTTAAAGAAAAAACACCCTTCCTAATTATTTTCCCACAGAATAGGGAACCTTTATTGATAGATGAAGAGGGCTATGTAATTGAAAACCCCACTCAAATGAAGGGGCTACCAACCTTGTTTCTCACCTCTGTGAATATTAGCGAAAATAACATCCTTTCCCATCCTTCCCTTGAGAGTATAGAAGCGCTTAGGGAGCTTCTCAACCAATTGAGCGAAACATCCATACAAGTTGAAAGGATTCTCCTTTCACCCGAGGGGGAAATAAGTGTCTTTACAAGAGGAGGAGTAGAGATTATAATAGGGGAACCTCGGGAACTTTCCACAAAACTCGCCCTTCTCAGGGTTTTGTGGGAGAAGATACCTAATATAGAGAAGAGGCTTCTCTATATAAACTTGTCTTACCCTCCTAAACCTGCTATAATGATAAAGGAGTGAAAAAGGAGCTCATCTTATCCCTCTCTATCGTCTCTATAATGCTGGGGGCTCTTCTCGCTCTGGGTATAAGAACCCAGCAGACCTATACCCCTATCTTGCCCACCACTAATCCCCGTGAGTTATCAGCTATATTTAAGACTTTGCAGGAGACGAACAAAAAACTTCAGGAAGAAATCAGGATCTTACAAAATAGGATAACAGATTATGAGGAGAAATTATCCAGTGGAAAAGGGGCTATCCAAGCCCTTAATGAACAACTTCAAACCATAAAGGTTCAAGCAGGGCTCACCGATGTTATGGGCCCGGGCGTCATTATCACGCTCGCTGATAGTGGTTACCGAGCTCCCTTAGCGGAACTACAAAATCTCTATATAGTCCATGATTATGACCTTCTCCAAGTGATTAATGAGTTAAAGGCTGCAGGGGCAGAAGCAATAGCCCTAAACGGACAACGGCTCTCGTTCTACTCTGCCATTCGCTGTGTAGGTAATGTAATACAAGTGAACGGTGTCCCCATAGCATCACCCTATAAGATAGAGGCGATAGGAGACCCCGATGTCCTCCTTAGTGGGTTGAAGCTACCTGGGGGCATAGTGGATTTGCTGACTAATTCAGGGCTTAAGGTGGAAGTTAAAAAAGCGGAGCAGCTCGTTTTACCCCCTTATAGTGGTCCGGGAAGTAGTAGATTGGGTTTTGCCCAGCCAGTGGGAGGTCCCTGAGAGTGCTCCTTTTACTTCCCGCTTTTGGTTTGTTGGTCAGCTTCCTAATAGTGTATTTCACCCATATAACTGTGCCCCTTATTTATGCACCTTACCTTTCCGTTGCTATACTTGCTGCCTTTGACTCAATAGTAGGAGGAGTTAGAGCGGGTTTGGAGAGGAAATTCGATAACTCCATCTTCCTTTCCGGTTTCTTCGTGAACACCGCAGCGGCTGCTCTATTAGCCTGGATAGGAGACCTTGTAGGGGTAGCACTCTATCTTGCCGCGGTAGTTGCCTTTGGGGTAAGGATTTTTCAAAATTTATCCCTTATAAGACGACTCCTGCTTCAAGAGATTACCTATAGGAGGGATAAGTCTGGGGGAGAGAGATAGAGACATCATCACGGGATTAGATGTAGGAACAACGAAGATATGTGTTCTCGTGGTTAGGGTAGTAAATGGAGAACTACAAACGATGGCTCTGGGGCTTCATCCCTCTGAGGGCATGCGTAAGGGGCTTGTCGTGGATATACAAAAGACGAGCGCCGACATAAGGTCAGCTATATTGAAGGCGCAAACTATGGCGGGGAGGGAAATAACCCAAGCGGTAGTTGGCGTGACGGGTAGGCATATCTCTTCCCATAATGTGAGGGGAGCAGCAACTATCACGAATTATAAGGGAGAGATTAAAGAAGAGGATGTGGAAAGGGCTCTCGAGAATGCAAGGGAAAACCTCCTCCTCTCTAAAGAGAGGGAGATCATCCACATCGCGCCACGGCAATTCATAATAGACGGAGAGGAAGGGATCAGACAGCCGGAAGGGATGTTCGCTCAACACTTGGAGGTGGAGGCCCACATAGTGACTGGAGCTTCCTCCTTCCTTAACAATTTAGTGAAAAGCGTGGAGCTCGCTGGCGTGAGAGTGGAGGATCTTTTGCTCCAGTCCCTAGCTGCAAGCGAGGCGGTCCTGGAGGAGGCGGAAAAGGATATCGGGGTCGCCCTTGTGGATATAGGGGGTGGCACAACGGACCTCGCCATATTTAAAGATGGAAGTATATGCTTCTCCTCTTCTCTTCCCTTGGGAGGAAATCATTTGACCTCGGATATAATGGTGGGGCTACGCACGACCTCGAGCGAAGCGGAAAGACTTAAGAAAGAGAAAGGTTACGCCATAGCTTCCCTACTAGATTCCCAGGAGGCGATAGAGGTGAGAATGGTGGCAAGGGAAGAGCCGATGTATCTCCCACGGCGTGTTCTTGCCGAGATAATAGAAGATCGTCTTACAGAGCTCTTCCAAATAGTGGGTAAGGAAATAGCCAAAGCGAATGTGGGAGACATACTGCCTGGAGGAGTAGTCCTCACGGGGGGCACCTCCCTTTTACCCGGAATAGATCACCTTGCTGAAAAGGTGTTGAATATGCCGGCACGCATCGGCTTGCCCAAAGGGGTTAAAAGCCTTCCTGAATCCCCCTTCTCCCCTCTCCATTCCACGGCGGTGGGCTTGGTACTCTATTCTTATAAATACCACCCCCTCCCTATTAAAAGGTCTTTTAAAAGGAAAAATTTTGTTGCAAGGTTTTTCCATTCCCTCTATAATTTTCTTGCCCACTTTTGGAGATAACTTTCGTTAATTTTAAAAATAATGAAAAGGGGGTATTGAATTGCCCAACAAAGAGGATATAAAAGGAGCAAACATAACCGTGCTCGGCGTTGGCGGCGCGGGATGTAACGCTGTCAACCGAATGATTGAAGCACAGGTAGAGGGTGTAGAGTTTGTTGCAGTGAATACCGATAAGCAAGTTTTGGGCTTGTCGAAGGCACCTCACAAGATACAGATAGGGGCGAAGCTCACGGGAGGATTAGGAGCAGGTGGCGACCCCGAAATTGGCAAGCAGGCTGCAGAGGATAGCGAAGAGGAACTGAGAAAAGCAATGGAGGGGGCCCATATGGTATTCATAACCGCGGGAATGGGGGGAGGGACTGGCACAGGGGCCTCACCCATTATAGCCGAGATCGCTCGCTCTAAGGATATTGGAGCCCTTTGTATTGCTGTTGTCACCCGCCCTTTCTCTTTCGAAGGCACTAAACGGGCAAAGATAGCGGAGGAAGGAATCCAATTACTCAAAGAGAAGGTAGACGCCCTAATAGTCATCCCTAATGACCGCCTACTTAACATCACAGAGGAAAACCTTACCCTCGTGGAAGCTTTTAAGTTAGCCGACGATGTATTGCGTCAAGGGGTGCAAGGTATCTCAGATATAATAGTGGTCCCCGGGTTAATAAATTTGGATTTCGCCGATGTGAAATCCGTCCTCCAGGGGGCGGGTACCGCCTTAATGGGAACTGGCGTTGCCGAGGGAGAAAACAGAGGAGTAGAAGCAGCTACGGCAGCAATCCAAAGCCCTCTTTTGGAAAGCTCTATGAGCGGAGCGAAGAAATTGCTCGTTAACATAACTGCTGGACACGACATCTCCTTAAAGAACGATGTGGAGAAGGCAATGGCTTTTCTCTCTCAACGAATGGATGCTAAGGAAGACGATATAAAGCTTGGTGTCGTCATAAAGGACGAAATGCAAGGAAAATTGCAAATAACTGTTATAGCTACAGGTTTCCAGCCCCAGCCTATGGAGCAACCACCCTTTTTGAGAAAGGAAGAAGGAGTAGAGGAGAAAAAAGTAGAAATCCCTATACTTATAGAGGAGGAACTTGACATACCTACCTTCCTTCGCAAAAGATTTTAGTGAAATTATCCGAGAGGAGGGGGGAATGCCCACCATGGAAAAATTTATGGGAAGGAGTATACTTGTTTGTATGCTCATTTTTCCCCTTGCTCTTTCCCTTGCCTTAGAACGCCCCTGGATTTGCGACACCTACTTTTACTGGTATACCTGGGACTACGATAAGAAACTGGGCAATTGGTTGGGAGGAGTATACAACACCCCCTTAAGTGGCTATTACGATTCCCGCACTTATAAGGATAACAAACGCTCCCTTTGGCAAGCAGGAGAGTGGGGGATAACCCATCACTTCATAGATTACTGGGCTCCCGATTGGCTGGGCGAGGGAGGAGTGATGAGGGAGAAGATCGTCTTCAAAGCAGCAGAAGACCTCCAAAAGGAAGGCTACGACATCTGGATGTCTTATTATCAAGACGGCTGGAATTTTGACACAAAACACTTCTCCAATAATATCTCCCAAAAACGAGACACCTTCCTCTGGCTTCAGCTCTTCTCCTCCTCCCCTGTCCTTGTAAGGTTAAACGGACTCCCTTACAAGCTTATATATTCCCGTAATGGCTTTCCCCAAACCACTATTGATAACGAGGGCTTCGCTTCTTATCTCCGCTCTATCTATCCTTCCATACAAACACTTAACGAAGAATGGGGAACTAACTTCTCCTCCTTTGATGAGGTAAAAATGAATTTCAATTCCCCCGGGCATCAACGAGCATATTCCATAAAATATCAATACGAGATATGGAGGAAGGAATGGGAAAAACTTGATAAACTCGTCCAGCAAGAGTTCGGTTTGCCCGGTATGAGAGTTTCTTTTGATGTAGGTTATGAACCTTTTATGGGCTTTAACTATTCCCTATTCGCCAAAATCCTCGGTGGTCCTCATTCTTACGCAGGCATCTTCGGGCAACCCCAAGAGCAAGATGTGGAACGCTTCATTCAATCGATAGTCGCTAAAAAATATAACACTGTTTTCTTTGACCACTTCAAAAATTTCTATACAGATTGGGAAATTCGCATCCCTGGCACCTGCTATCCTCCCGAACCTTTCCATTTTGACAGGTTCTGGTGTAGTGCCCTCCTCCGTTACTCAGAAGCATTGCTTCACCTCTCCTGGAACGAGTGGTGGGAAGGTTCCAACCTTGAACCATGCTGGGAACATGGCAAGAAATACTGCGAAAAGAATCTTTTTTGGGCAACATTGATGTGGGAGATCTTTCCCCAACTCCGGGACTTCGGCAAAGGGGCTAAAGTTGCTCTTCTTCTAAACGAGTGGCCCCTCCTCTCAGGCGAAGGCAATATAAAAGAACTATACCAAACCATACAAATGCTCCGTCAATTGAATATCCCATTTGACCTAATCCCTGATGACCTCCTCTCAAGGGAAACGCTCTCCCATTTCCAACTCATCATCGCTCCCTCTTGTGAGGTGGGGTTCGGCTACAATCAGAATGGGGAGAGGGTTTTGGATTTGCTCCTCGATTGGCTGAAGCAAGGGGAGAATCGCAAGTTGATAGTCTCGGGGAATGCGAGGCTATACCAAGTTCTGGGACTTGAAGAAACAAGAAAAGAAGGGGCGATCGAACCGGGCAAGGATTTGAATGTCTTCGTTGATTTTGGAGAAAAGGGGGATGAGAAATTCATCCTCAAGGGGGCTTCCTCACAGGAGGATTGGGGCGCTCTCCCCCCAGAAGCCTATGGAAAAGCGGAAAGGAGACTAACTGTTAGATGGCTCCCCGGTGCGGGAACAAGAACCACCTTGCTTCTCCCTCTATCCCCTAAAAGGGAACTCGTCCTTCGTTTCCGTGCCAATGCCCTCTGGGATAACCAAATTGCATTCCTCCTTAACGGTAAGGAGGCGGGAAAGATAAATATTCTGCCGGGTTGGAATGATTACGAATTGAGAATACCTGCTTCGCTGGTGAACGATTATATGGGGGAACTCACACTTGATTTCCAAAAGGCAAACATACCATCTCAATTAGACCCGCAGAGGTTTCCCGCCGAGAACAGAGTCTGCAATATAGCAATTGATTGGCTCCAACTTTCCACACCCAACTTCCCCCCAGGAAAAGAGGAAAACATCTATTCACTTCCCCAACAAAGCGTTGTCTTCCAAAAAAACTTCCTCCCCTTGTCCTTCCCCTTACCATATCGTAAAGTGCCCGCTATATATCCCCAAAGAGGGATAATCCTTTCTCACTATAGGCTCTCCAACATCCCCAGAGATATGATTATACCCTTTTCCAAAGGGGAGGTTTTCTATATCAACGGCTCCCTCAGTGATATAGAGGATAAGAGATACTGGGGGACTATATTGAAATGGGCTGGTTTTCCTCCGCCTGAATATGTGAGTGGAGAGAACATAATAGGAAACATTTACTGGGTGGATAACACAGCAATCGTTCTCGCTTATAACCATAATATAAAGAAAGAACCCATTTTGACCATCAAAGTCCCTGCGAAGAACCTACCCTTAGCGGAGGCTATCTCCTTAAATAGCGACGGTGCCTCGTTCAAGAAAATAACTTATAGAAAAAGTGGAGAATTTATAGAAACTAAAACAAAACTTTCCTATTATGCCTCCTTTGCTTTTGTGTTCTCTCCTATAAAGTTGTTGAACAATTCCTTCACCATAGTCAAGGGCGGGAAGACCGCCTTACCCCTTGAGATAGAGAACTTGACTGATAAACCCCAGCAAGTGATAATACGCCTCAGAGCTCGCTTCCCCACCCTCATTTCAAGGGAAATCAAGCTATTATTACAACCCAAGGCACGAAAAATCGTCAGATTCCCCCTTTTAGCTAAGGATACAATAGATTGGGGACAAAAGACAATTGTGGTGGAGTTTGAGGGCGACTGGGGAAGATCCATTTTTCCAAGACCCTTAATAGTAATGGATTTGCCTAACTTGGTCTTAACCAATAAAGTAGTAGATTGTAAAAATCCCAAGATAATCATTCGCAATGAGCCGAATCCCTTCGTCCAAACCTCACCTGCTCGGAACCTACTTATTAAATTGGACGATAATCTAATCAATGCGGGGGATTTAGAAGCAGGTAAGGAGCTCGCAATCTCCCTACCCTCCCTCACTCTTTCCCCAGATTATCCTGACCTCGTTCAAAAGGAATTGACGATTACCTATTATTCGGGTGGGATAAAACAAGAAAAGAAAGAAACAATTTATTATGCGGTGTATCCTTCTTCTGTCTCAGCATTTAAGGGAGCAATACAGTCCATCTTCGTATTCAATCCTCGTTCCTCCGTTTTGGAAAACGAGCTATTGGAGATTCCTTGGAAGGGCGAAAAAGTGAGTGTAAGAAATGAGCGAGGGTTAATAGTTCCATCTTGTATCCAAAATGGGAAGCTTTATTTTGCCCCAACGGTTGCTCCAAAAAACTCTGCGGTATACTATATTTCCCACTGGGAAGAACCCCCCACGACGGACCTGTCGTTCAAAAGGGAGAAGAATTTAGTAAAAATAGAGAATTCGTATTTCTCCCTTGTTTTTGACGAGGACAGGGGAGGATCTCTTATATCCTTTCTATCCAAGATAACGAATAAGGATTATGGAGGGGGTGTTTCGGGCGCATCCTATGGAGAATTCGGCAGATTTGACCCCCTCAATCCCGCGATAAGCGCCGACAAATTCATAAAAGACCAGATAAAATACCAATCAGAAGGCAAGGGCAAAATTCAGGTGCTTGCTTCCTCTCCCTTATATATATCGCTCTTAATCTCCTATGAGGATGACTCTATAAAGGCAAGGCAGTATGTAGATGTCTATGCTTTCCGGGATTCCTTCCGTATCCGCTCAGAAGTTGAGCCGAAGAAACCTTACCCTGAAATAAGCCCATTTGCCTTGAAATTAACCACACACTCCCTCTCAAAAATTTACCCCAATTTCGTTGGAATAGAAACTCAAGATCCCTCCCCCCACTTTGGTTGGAGAGAAGGTCCATATGTTCCTCCTTACATCACTTTTATGGAACCAAACAGATTTCCCGAAAGCATCTCCTTCATTCTAAGGGATAAGAAGAATTTAACCCATATTCGCTATGGTTTCTTCCCACCCCTAAGGGGTAAACCCGGACCCCGCACTTACGCCTGGGTTGAGTTCCTCTCCAAAGAACCGAAGCCATCCTATGTAGACCTCCTTATTAAGCTCCATCCAGGTTACCATATCGTTGCTGAGGAAAGTTATAATGATTTTCAAACCCCTCCTTACTTCGTGGTTTCTGGAAAAATTCACCCCGAAAGAGTAGAGCAATCCACAGTTTATTCCCCTCCCTGGTTAGATACCTATAGGGTTAACCGCATCAAGTTCACTATCCTGCCCAGGGAAGACCTCCACGACGAGGTAGTTAGCATTAGGCTCCCTTTAGAAGATGACATCGTGGAGGACTCTTTCAAGGCGATGGAATATGGTGAAGATTGGGAATTGTTGGGAGAAAGACTCTGTATTTATGATAAAGGAAGCGGGGAATTAAGATTTCTCTTGAGCGGTAGGAGTGAAAAAGGAATTCCTCGCCAGTTTCTTATCTATTTCGCCAAGGGGAAAGAAAAACCCTCTCAAAGTCCCGCTTTTTTACTTCCTGCCGAGCGTTTGTTGAATCCTTCGTTTGAAGCCGAGGGAGAAGGATGGGCTTTCAACAACGCTTCCCTATATAGTGAAGAAGCACATAGTGGGAAATATTGTGCCCTTTTGTCCCTTTCCACCGGGCAAGGATACTCCCTTCTCACTAACGATTCCTTGAAAGTTATCCCTCATTCAAGATATAGAGTTTCCTTCTATGCCAAGGTGTTAGAAGGCCGGGGGCTTTTAAGAACTAACTTCTACCAGGACCAAAGATACGATTTCGAACAGGTAGTCGTTCCCCTCATAAATGACGGAAAGTGGCACAAATACGAGGTAGAGGTCCCCACAGGTGATTTTCCTCCCAATGTGCATCCCTATTTTCGCCTATGGGCAATAGGAAGTCCTCAGGTTGTGCTTGTTGATGATGTAGAAGTTGTCCCTTTGGAAAGAAGAGAAAAAGTAGATATAATCATTGGTGAAAAGGAGGAATTGAAATGAGAACCAAAATATCGTTTTATTTAGTTATATTGAGCATTGCCGCACTATGTGCTGCTCCGAAGGTTGGAGAGCAATTTAACTATAAGATAAAGCTTTCCATAACTCCGGACAAAGGGCAACCGATGACTATGGAGCTACTCTTTAACCAAAAGATTAAGTCTGTGAACAAAGACAATTCTTTTGTTGTAGAGATAACCCAAAAACTTCCCCAACAAACGACGCAAAAACAAGCAAATATCCAACCTTTCTCGCTCACCCTGAGGATAGACAAAAATGGCAAGCCAACCATTATGGGGAAGAGTCAAAGCGCTTCCCCACTGCCTGCACCCCCTAGTATGTTACCTTCCCTCGCTGGCATATTACCTATACCACCAAACCTTTCTAAGGGAAAGAGCTTCAGTATAACTGTGCCGGAAAATCCCAAATCGCCCATTGTTTTCAAACATCTGGGTGAAGCGAACTATAAAGGAAAGAAATATCCCAAAATATCTATGACTATTCCCTCTACAACTTTTTCCTCTTCTTCCCCCCAAGATGAGACTAAGGTGGCATTAAAGGGAGAAGGGGTGTTCTTCACCCTTCCCGGGGATAACAGGATTCTCAACGGCAAGCTCACCCTCAAGGTGGAAACAAAAGGATATTCCTATACACCGGAAAAAAAGAAGATCCCCTTAGACTCGAAAAGCACAATCGTTGTGGAAATAGAGAAACTTTGAACAGTTAGAAAGCGTCTAACTATTCAGAGACTACCAAAAAGGAGGTATATAATATGAGGTTTTGGAAAAGGTTGTTTTGGATTGGATTATTGGTGATATTTTCCCTGCCTTTCGTCATAGCCCAGGAAAAAGTTACTCTGGAGTATAAGTTCAAGGAAGGGCAGACACTGTATATGCTGGTGGCCATTCAAGGGCAAGTTAGCATCCAACTGCCAGAGAGTGTCCAGCAAGAGGCTATGTCCCCTGCCTTCCCAATTAGTATGGCGCTGATTGTCTCCCAGAAGACTTTGAAAGTCTACAGCGATGGCGCAGCGGATATGGAATACAAGTTCGTTGATGGGAAGATATATATGATGGGGCAGGAGATATCCCTCCTCGAACAACAGCAACAACTTCCCCAAACAATACGCCTTAGGATAGGTAAGAAAGGGAACATAATCAAACTGCTCACCCCTATATCCACACAACAAGCTCCGGGGATAGTCGGCATTGGCTTTGACCCCAATATGTTCATAAATAACCTCTCCCAAGTTCCCGTCCTTCCGGAGCAGGAGGTAGGAATAGGGGATAAATGGGAATTGAAAATGGACATCGATTTGGCCCCCTTGGGTAAATTTAACATACTTTCCAAGATGAGTTTGACAGGCTTCGAAAAAGTAGGGGATAGAAATTGCGCCAAGATAGCAATAGATGTTCCACCTTTCCCCTTCCAGTTAAACATCCCTATGGCGATGCCAGGTGCGGTTCCTCAAGAGCAAGAAGTTCCTACTCTCCCTATGAATGGTCAAATGGAAATGAAGGGGGACATGCTTTTCGATTACCAAAACGGGTATATGGTTTCTCAGACGGGCAGACTGAAGATGATTATGAATATGGTAATGCCCGCTCCGGGGGCTCAAGAGATGGCTTCACAGCTTACAACAAATATAGATATGAAGTTCAAGATAAGTCCCCTAGAGAAGAAGCCCCAACTGCCTACACCAACTCAAATTCAGCAGATATTCCAACCTCCACAACAAGAGCAAACATAAAAGGGGGGAGGCGACCAAAGGTCGCCTCCCTCAAACCAAGATTATGAATCCTTCTGCGAGGAGGATAATAACCTTCACCTCAGACTTCGGTTTAGAAGACCCCTTCGTCGGTATAGTGAAGGGGGTCATCCTATCCATAAATCCTCAAGCAACGATAGTGGATATAACCCACCTAATCCCACCACAAGATTTGTTCCAGGCTGCTTTGACCCTACGCTCCGCTTACCGATTTTTCCCTCCTCGCACAATCCATCTCGCTGTTGTAGACCCAGGTGTAGGCTCAGCTCGCAAACCCATCGTAATAGATTCTCCACCCTATCTCTTCGTGGGACCAGATAACGGCATCTTTTCCCTCGTGCTCGGAGATAATTTCTCTGCTTACCTGCTTGAAAATCCCCGTTTCTTTCTACCCCAAGTAAGCCAAACCTTTCACGGAAGAGATATATTCGCTCCGGTAGCAGCCCACTTGTCCCTCGGCGTTCCTCCCTCAGCTATGGGGAAGAAGTTGCAATGCGTAGAGAAGTTGCCGTTTCCCTCCCCTTCTTTCATAAGTGCCACCAGAGTCAGAGGGCAAATTCTCACCTTCGACCGCTTTGGTAACGCCATAACAAATGTTACTGCTGAACTATTGGGAGAGGATAGGCAAGTAAAGGTCCAAGTGGGTGAAACTTTGATAGAAGGCTTAAGCACCTCCTATGGAGAAAAACCCCCCTTCACTCCCCTTGCCATAATAGGAAGCAGCGGATTTTTGGAAATAGCGGTAAATCTCTCCTCCGCTCGTGAGCATCTAAAGTTGAAAAAGGGAGATGAGGTGGAAATTATACTTCTTTAAGTAATTCCTCCAACTTCTCTAACTTTTCCCTACAATGATTTAAAATAGAGTTAAACCTCTTATCTTCTCTATATGGAGAAAAAATAAGAGCCAAAATAACCCCACACAGAGTTCCTCCAATCAAAAGGAAGGAAAGAAGAAGCTTCTCTTCCTTCATATTTCGTATCGCTTTTCTACCTCTTCCTCCTCCATACTGCGGAATATCCTGCGCACGAAGCTAATGAGCTCGAATGGGCTGAATGGCTTCGTTAGATAGAGGGTTACACCTGATTGCCAACCTCGGAAGACATCCGCATCCTGTGCTTTAGCAGTGAGCATTATCACGGGGATATCCCGTGTTTTTGGATCAGCTTGCAATCTCTGCATAACCTCAAAACCGTCCATCTGGGGCATCATTACATCCAAGATGATAAGGTCAGGCTTCTCCTGCTCCACTTTTTGCAAAGCTTCCTTCCCATCATAAGCAGCAACAACTTCATATCCCGCGTGCTCCAAATTAACTTGAACAAGCCTGACTATAGGTCTTTCATCATCCACAACCAAAATTTTCTTTGGCATAACTCTCCTCCTTCGCGATGATTTTTAAATTATATACTAATGATACCTTACCCATTTGTCAATTCAAATATTGCTATTAAAATTATATATCAATTAAACGATGTTAGAAGCGCTCAAGGCTGACATCCAAGCAGTATTTGAGAGAGACCCAGCAGCAAGGAATATATGGGAGGTTCTCACCTACCCAGGACTGTGGGCAATAATTTTCCATCGTATCGCCCACCTGCTCTGGGAAGCTAACCTCCGTTTCTTAGCCCGCCTTATCTCCCAGGTTAGTCGTTTCCTTACCGGCATAGAGATACATCCAGGTGCAAAGATAGGCAAGGGTTTCTTCATAGACCACGGTATGGGTGTGGTGATTGGCGAGACGACCATCATAGGTAACAATGTTACCCTCTATCAAGGTGTCACTTTGGGAGGAACGGGTAAAGAAAGGGGAAAGCGTCATCCTACAATAGATGACGATGTAGTGATAGGGGCAGAAGCGGTTTTATTAGGACCTATCTATGTGGGGAAAGAAGCAAGGATAGGCGCGGGTTCTGTAGTCCTCAAATCCGTTCCACCTCGTTGCACAGTTGTGGGCGTCCCCGCCCGTATAGTGCGTAGAGAAGGGAAGAAAATCCCTCCCTTGGAACACGCTCGTATAAGTGACCCCCTGGAGGAGCGTTTCCGGGAGTTAAATCAGCGTCTCACCTTCTTAGAGGAAAGGATAAAGGAATTAGAAAAAGTAACGAGAAATGCCTAAGGTCCTTGTGGCGATGAGTGGAGGGGTGGATTCCTCCCTTTCTGCTTTCCTCCTTGTTAGAGAAGGCTACGAGGTTATAGGTGCCACTATGAACCTCGCGGAGGCTAACCCTAAAGCATTGGAGGATGCCCAAAAAGTTGCCCAATTGTTAGGTATACCCCATTATACCCTTGACCTCCAAGACGATTTCCAAAAAGAGGTGCTTCAACCTTTCCTTAAAGGATATAGTGAAGGGAAAACCCCCAATCCTTGCATACTTTGTAATAGATATATAAAGTTCGGCACCCTTTGGAAGAAAGCAAGAGAATTGGGCTGTGATTTCTTAGCTACGGGACATTATGCCCGCATTGGAAAGGATAGCCGAGGAAGAACTGCGTTGATGAAGGGAAAATCAACAAGGGAGCAATCCTATTTCCTTTACAACATCCCTTCCTACTTGTTGGAGAATATCATTTTCCCCCTGGGTGAGTGGGAAAAGGAAGGGGTTAGAAAAAAGGCAGAGGAGGTGGGTTTACCTGTAGCTCAAAAAGAAAAAAGCAAGGACCTTTGCTTTGTAAGGGAAGGCGACTATCGATTCTGGATGCGTAAACTTGCACCAGAAGCATTTCAAAAAGGTCCTATAGTAGATAGGGAAGGGAAATTCTTGGGTTGGCATAAGGGTATAGCAAACTATACAATAGGACAGAGGCAAGGATTGGGCATCCCTGCGGGAATACGCTTGTATGTAAAGGAGATAAGGACAAGCAATAATACCATCGTGGTGGGAACCGAGGAAGAGATAGAAGCAAAAGCGGTTTGGGCTACCGCGCTGAATTGGCTCTCATTACCCCCAGAGGAAGGCGAGAAAGTAGAAGCTAAGATTCGCTATGCTTCCCCAGCTCGGCCTGCTTATGTGTTTTGGGAAGGGGACAACATCAAGGTTGAGTTCAGTGAACCCATAAGGGCTCCCTCCCTCGGACAATCAGTGGTATTATATCAAGGCGAAATAGTGCTCGGAGGAGGCACAATATGCAAGATATCCTGGCTGAAATAGGAAGATTGAAAAAAGACAGGAGAGCAGTTATCCTTGCCCATAACTATCAACCTCCCGAGGTCCAGGATATAGCCGATTTCTCCGCTGATTCCCTTGAGCTCGCAAAGTATAGTATGAGCATAGATGCTAAGATAATAGTGCTTTGCGGAGTGCGCTTTATGGCGGAGATGGCTCATATTCTCAATCCCGATAAGATAGTGCTTTTGCCGGACGAATCTGCAGGGTGTCCCCTTGCCGATAGCATAACTCCAGAAGATGTAAGAAAATTAAGAGAGGAATTTCCCGATGCTATCTTCCTCGCCTATGTCAATACCTCCGCAGCAGTGAAGGCAGAATGCGATATATGTTATACATCGGCAAATATCCTGGATGTAATTAGTAAGCTACCAAAGGATAGAAAGCTCGTCGTGCTTCCGGATAAGCATCTTGCTCGCTGGGTGAGGGAAGAAACGAAAAGAGAAATAATTATTTGGGGAGGAGAGTGCCCTGTTCATAAAGCTATAGATGAAGAAAACATCCTAAAAATGAAAAATCTTTCCCCTCTTTCAGCTGTGATGGTGCATCCAGAGTGCAGAGAGAAGGTGGTAGCTTTAAGCGATTTCGTGGGAGGAACGGGTGGAATGATAAGATTTGCTAAAACAACGGGGTATTCAAGCTACATAGTGGGCACCGAAAGGGATATGTGTCATAAGTTGAAGAGAGAAATTCCTACCAAGAATTTCCTCCCTGCTAACGAGGAGGCGGTCTGCCAGGATATGAAGAAAACAAACCTTCTCAAAATCCTTCACACCCTCCAAACCCTCGAGTATCAAATCCTGTTGGATGTAGATATAAGGGAGAGAGCCAGAAGAACGATAGAAAAAATGTTTTCCCTCTGAATCCTACCTCGGGACGCGAACATCCTACCTTCCGGAGAATTGCGGGATAATTTTTGGATTTATCTTGTCAAAATTCTATTTTAGATTAAAATAGTATAAAATAAAGGAGGAATTCTGATATGAATAATCGTATGGCCTATGAAAACTGGCAAGAGATGATTTTTGGTACTGCCAAATATCCTATTAGATGCGGTTTCTCCTTGGAAATAGGGGGTGGCGAGGTAATCCCAGAAATAAAGCCCCATCCTCGCCCTGGAACGGAGGGAGACTTGAGAACGCTTCTTGAGGAGTATGGGCGTATGACGAAGGATATAATGGAGAGGGCGATAAATCTGGGCCTTCCCTCATTAATGCTGGAGATAGAGCATGTAGCCCAACTCACCCTTAATCCAAACTGGGGGGAAGAGGTAACAAAGCATTGTAAAGAGATTTTATATCAATTTCATCAAAAATATGGCATAAAATGTGCCCTTCGCTCTACTATCGCGGATATAAGAAGAAGTGAGCATAATTTGAGAGAAAGCAGGGAAACAGAGCTCCTCTTAGAGGGGTTTGAAAGATGTGCCCGAGCAGGAGCAGATGTGCTTTCTATAGAATCCATCGGTGGTAAAGAAGTTTTTAATTACGCGATTACTAGACAAGATATTATAGGAGTTCTTTTTGCCATCGGGGTTTTGGGGTGCAAGGATATGGAATTCCTCTGGGATAATATCGTTGCGATAGCCAGTTCTCACAACTCTATACCCGGGGGAGATACCGATTGTGCCCAGGCCAACACGGCGATGATGCTGGCGGGAGGAATTGCAGGAGGCGATTTTCCCCACACTATTGCTTCCCTCATACGAGCAATGGCTGGAGCCCGCTCCCTCGTTGCAGTGGAGAGGGGAGCGATAGGACCCCTCAAGGATTGTGGCTACGAAAACCCCATAATAAAGGCTATAACAGGTGTTCCCATCTCTATGGAAGGTAAAACATCGGCCTGTGCCCATATGGACCTAATGGGCAATCTTTCCGCCGCAGTGTGCGACCTTTGGAGCAATGAAGCAGTAGAGTATAGAGAGATGTTCGGGGGCTCCAGTGTTGCTGTTTTCACTGAGATTCTCGGCTACGACGCCTCCCTTATGAACGCAGCAATTCTATCAGGCGCAGCTCAATGTCTTAGGGATTTACTAGTAGCCTCTGACAAATATAGAGACCCTCAAGCCCTTGTTATCGCCCCTGATATAGCCTGGGAAATAGGTAAAGCGATAGCAGAAACACAAGGATATTATTCGCGAGCGAAAGCAGCCTCCCTTAAAGCAGGGGAGATAATTAAGAGAGAAGTAAAAGAGGGGAATTTAGTATTATCCCGAAAAGAATTAACCGCCCTGGACAATGCCCTCTCCGAGCTTTCCTCCCTCACGGATGACGAGGAGAAATTCACTGCGGAGATGGTTAAAAAATACCAAGAACTCGTAGAAGAGTTCCTGCCCTCTTCCTACGGGCTATAGAAAGGAGGTATTTAGTAATGTCCATCCGAAAGAAGGTCCTTTCCGCTATTTTGAAACAGAAAACTGATTCCTACCTCTGCTTATCTGCTAATCCTACCCCTACTTTTGAACAAATGAAGGAAGTCAACAGCTACTTCCCTCTTGCTCACAAAGAACCCGAGAAGATGGCTACCCTTGCATTAGCAGGACATAAGTTGGTGGGTTTTGACGCGGTAAGAATCCCCTTTTGCCAGACCATCGAGGCTGAAGCCCTCGGTTGCGAAGTTTTTATAGGAAATGACAATATGCCTGTGGTTATCTCCCATCCCTATCATATAGGGGAAAAACCTTCCTTTCCCGATGATTTCCTTGAAAGAGGCAGAATTCCTACCCTTTTAGAAGCGATTAGCCTTATCAAAAGCGAGACAAAAGGCACACCTCTCATAGTGGGAATTGTGGGTCCTTTTACACTAACGGGTTATCTTTTGGGAACGACCAATCTCCTTATGCAGATGGCTATATCGCCAGAACAAGTCCTCCCTTATATGGAAATCGCCTTGATGGCAGAGGAAACGCTTGCTAGGGCGATAGAAGAAAGAGGTGCGGATATCATATGCGTGGAGGATATGGCAGCCTCAACCGATATGATAAGCCCAGAGATGTATAGGAAATTTGTGTTACCATCTCAGAAGAAATTGTTCGCCTCCCTATCGCTCCCCTCTATTCTTCATATCTGCGGAAATGTCACTCCTATAATAGAGGATATGGCGGATAGCGGAGCCGATGCCTTAAGTATAGATGATAGGACAGATCTCCTGAAGGCAAGACAGTTTACGATAGGTAAAACCTCCTTGCTCGGCAATATAAATCCCTCCTCTATACTCCTCCAAGGAGATGAAGAAAAAGTTCGGGAAGCGGTAAGAAGAGCAATAGGGGAGGGAATAGATATAGTGGCACCTGGCTGCGCCGTCCCCCTTGGGGCACCGCTCTCCAACCTCCGCGCTATGGTGGATGAAGCCCACAAGATAAAACCGAGGGAAACGCTGGGGGTAATCCCTTCCTCTGTTCGTCCTTTCAAAATATATGGGATAAGCGAAACAGAAGAGGCAAGAGAATCTGTAGAAGAGGTTTCTCCCTTTCCTGAAATAAGAAAGGCGGTTCTGAGAGGAGATAAGGAGAGCTGCTCCCGAGCCACGGAGGAAGCACTCGCTTATGCAACTCCTGAGGAAGTTATGGAGAAAGGATTGGTTAAAGCTATGGAAGAGATAGGAAAACTGTGGGATGAAGGTTATTTCTTCTTGCCCCAGGTAATGCTTGCCGCCGACGCCCTTATGGAAGGAGTGAAGTTATGCGAGGAGAGAATGGAAGGGAAGTTACAAAAGAAGGGCAAAGTGGTTCTCTTTGTAGCAAAAGGAGACATTCATACAATTGGTAAGAACATAGTGAAAACCTTGTTGTCCGCTGCGGGCTTTGAGGTTATAGACCTCGGAGTGGATGTGGATGATGATAAGGTAATCCAAGCAGTTAAGGAATACAAACCTATTATGTTGGGGGGCTCCGCCTTGATGACAACTACTATGTCTGCTTTCCCCCGCATAGCGGAGAGATTATATAAGGAAGGAATAGAGGTCCCCTTCGCCTGCGGTGGCGGAGCAGTTAATGAAGAATTCTGCGATACATTCCCCCTTGGTATTTATGGAGGAGAGGCAAAAAGAGCCCCGCTAATTGCCGAAGCAGCCGCAGAGGGTAAAAATTGGAAAGAAATAAAGGAAATGATGAAATACCTATAAGGCATATCCCTTATTATACACATATAGCAACCCTCTTTTTAGAATTTCAAAATTCCCCTTAAAGACAATTATTGCTTTCCTCAGAAGAAAAGGTTAAGATTTCCTCAAAATCTAAAGAGAGGAGAGATTCTATGCAGGTTCGGAGAGCGCTTGTCAGCGTTTACGATAAAACGGGAATAGTGGAATTCGTCACTGCTCTTCAAGAGATGGGTATAGAGGTCATCTGCACGGAAGGAACATCCGCCTTTTTGAAGGACCAAGGTCTTTATGTTAGGGAAGTCTCCGAGATCACAGGATTTCCTCCTCTCCTTTTTGGAAGGGTCAAGACTCTCCATCCCTATGTCTTCGCTCCTATATTAGCAAAAAGGAACGGGGAGAACTTAAGCGAATTGAGGGAGATGGGCCTTGAACCCGTTGACCTCGTCTGCGTCAACCTCTATCCGTTTGAAGAAATAATCGAGGAAAATCCTTCCCTACAAGAGGCATTGGAGATGATAGATATAGGGGGGGTCTCCCTCCTGAGGGCGGGAGCGAAGAATTTCCCCTTTGTGGCGGTCATCTGTGACCCCGCCGATTACCAATGGGTCATAGAGGAACTGAGACAGCATGCGCTTTCCCTTCCTGAGGAGACCTTAAGGGCATTAGCTATAAAGGCTTTCAGAAAAACCGCCCTTTACGACCTTCACATCTGGCAATATCTATCCCAGATAGAGGAAGAATTCCCCCCCCTTATCCATCAGTTCCCTTTGGAAAAGGTTCAAACACTTCGCTATGGTGAGAATCCCCATCAGAAGGCGGTTTTCTATCGGTTTCTCCCTTCGTTTTCCCTCGGTAATCTTCGTCAATTGGGTGGTAAAGAGCTATCTTTCAACAATATCCTCGACATAGACGGGGCTATGCGTTTGGTAGAAGAATTTCAAGAACCTTGTGCTGTAGTGGTCAAACACACGAGTCCCTGCGGTGTTTCCATTGACGAGGACATCGTCTCCGCCTATATAAAGGCGAGGGAAGCCGATGCGGAATCGGCTTTTGGAGGGGTAGTGGCGGTTAATAGAGAGGTGGGTAAGGAACTCGCTGAGGAAGTGGCATCCACTTTCATAGAAGTATTGGTTGCTCCTTCCTTTACCCAAGAAGCAATAGAGTTATTGAAGAATAGGCGAAAAAATTTAAGGCTCATTCGAGTAGAGATGGAAAAGAGGAAATGGTGGGATGTAAAGGGAGTAAAGGGAGGGATATTGCTACAAGATGGGGACGAGCTAACTTATAGGGAGGAAGAACTGAGGGTAGTGACAGAAAAGGCACCGTCGCTTGGAGAGATGGAAGATTTGCTCTTTGCCTGGATTGTTTGCAAGTATGTAAAATCAAACGCTGTGGTAGTGGCGAAGAATAAGACAACTTTGGGAATAGGTGGAGGCCAGCCAAGCAGGGTGAGATCAGCGAGGATAGCGCTTGAGGCTGCGGGAGAGAAAGCAAAGGGAGCGGTTATGGCTTCCGATGGCTTCTTCCCATTCCCCGACTCGGTTGAATTAGCCAGCAAATACGGCATAGGGGCTATAATCCAACCCGGTGGTTCCCTTAGAGATGAGGAAGTTATCCAGAGGGCTAACGAGCTTGGCATAGCGATGGTCTTCACCGCCATCCGCCATTTCAGACATTAGCCCACCCGAATATCAGCAAAACAGGTTTTCCTCTTATAGGGTTTTCCTCAAGTGCCAGTAAACACGGTGGATTTTTGCTCCTACCGCTCGCCAATAATAGCAAATAGGTCCTACCCAAGGGATTATTGCCCTCTTATATCCCAAAGCCTTCAAATCCCTTATGCTCCTCCTTAATAACTCGCTTCCTATCCCCCTTCTCCGCATATCTTCCCTTGTCCCCGTAGGACCGAAATAGCTGGGGTTGACTACCTCGTAAGCAGCAAAGGCAACGATTTCGCCCCCCACCTCCGCTATGTGGCAGGAGATGGGACGGTTCTTGTAAGCGGACATCGTCTCCTCTAACCAGCCTCTGGAGAAATTCGCCAACATAAATTTGCTTAATGCTTCCTTATCCCTCTCCTCTAATCGCCTTATAATAACGCCGGGTATCTCCTGCTCTTCATGATGGAAATCCTCAAGGTCCAAGAACATATCCACCTCCTCCCCTGCTACTCTTTCATAGCCTTGCCTTAGGAAAAAGCACAAGGCTTCCGTATAGCGGGGGTCCAGCCCAGCAAAGAAATACCATAACCCACCTCCCACTTGAACTTCTTTCGCTCCTAAAAGCTTGGCTTCCCTCTCCCATTCCCTCAATATGGCGCTCCCGTATCCCTTATCCCCAGCTATAGCCTTAATGTAGGCGGTTTCTCCTCGCTTGACCCCCAATATCACCCCCTTCCCTTCCTCTATGAGGTTCAAAGAGGGAGTATAGCAGGTGTCCTCAAATACCCTTTGATATACTTGTTTGGAGGTAAAGTTATCCAGATAAAGCTTTGCATTTAGGAAATCGGTTACCCATTCGACATCCTCTCTCTCCATTATCCGCATTTTCCTCAGCTCCTTTCAGAAATTGAATTCGCATTTTATCCTCACGCCCTTCGTTATTTCCTTTATCCATTCCCTAAGCTCGGTTTCATATTCGGGCGATTTGGCATATTCCAATCTCTCAAGTGCCTCTTTACCGAATTGACCGTAGAGCTTTTTAATTCTTCCCCCGACAAAACTATCTATGTAATGGAGGGTGTCAAAACCCAGGAAGTCAAAACCCAACTTCTCGGCTTGACTAACGAGGTTTTCCAATTCTCGTTCTGTGAAGAAGGGTAAAATCGGGTTTATTAATATACCAGTTTCTATTTCCTTCTCCTTCAACTTCAATCCCGCTTGAATGCGTTGGGAAGGGGAGGAGGCATATGGTTCAAATACCTTAGCTATTTCATCGTTTAACATCGTTATAGAAAAACAAACCTTTACATTGGGATGCTTTACCAAGAGGTCTATATCCCTTGCGACCCTTGCCGATTTCGTGAGTAGGAAAAGAGAGAAATCCGTCTCTATGAGGAGGCTAAGGCAATCCCTGGTTATTTGATAAAGTTCTTCAATGGGCTGATAAGCATCGCAAACAGTGGAGATGAATATGTGCCCTTTCTTATACTTCCTTACCTCCTTCTTCAATATCTCTCCCGCATTAAGCTTAACCTCCACCCAGCTTCCCCATTCTTCTATCTTTCTCCGTCTCCAGCGGGATATGTAGACCGAATAGCAGTAGCGACAGGAATGTTCACACCCCACATAGGGGTTCAAGGTAAAGAAATTCCCCCCACTGCTACGATTTAGCAAGGAACCAATTTTCTTTAAAATGACCTCCATCCTATCTTTCTCTCGAATATATAGGTTGGAGGGAGGTGACGAACCTTTTCAATCTATCGAGTGCCTCCTTCAAATCGGAAAGGGAAGCAGCGTAAGTGCATCGGATAAAACCTTCTCCACTTTCTCCGAAAACCGAACCGGGGATGACTACTACTTTTTCTTCCTGTAAAAGCCTTTCAGCAAACTCTTCCGATGACAAACCGAACTTCTTTATAGAAGGGAAGATATAGAAAGCCCCCTTTGGTTCCACAACTTCAAAACCTATCTCCTTTAATCCTTGGTAGAAGAAACGCCTCCTTTGGTCGTAGGATTCCCTCATACTTATGACTTCCTCCTGAAGCTTGAATGCCTCGATCGCTGCTCTTTGGGCTATGGTAGGGGCGCAGAGCATTGTATACTGGTGAATTTTCATCATTGCCTCAATTATTTCCCTTGGACCCACCGCATATCCAAGCCGCCAACCAGTCATTGCGTAGGCTTTGGAGAAACCGTTTACCAGGATGGTTCTTTCCCTCATTTTAGGGAGAGAAGGAAAACTGACGAACTCAACATCGTAGACGAGTTGGTCATATATCTCGTCAGAAATAACGAGCAGGTCATATTTTTCCCCAATTCTTGCTATCTCCTCCAGGCTTTCCCTATCCATCACCGCACCGGTGGGGTTGTTGGGATAGCTTAAGATGAGGAGCTTCGTCCTATTCGTTATCGTTTTCTCCAGTCTTTCGGGATTTATCTTGAACTCTTCTTCGGGGAAAGTAGGTAATATCTTTGGTTTACCACCTGCTAATATCACACAGGGTATATATGAGACATAGGAAGGTTGGTGAATTATCACTTCATCGCCGGGGTCTATTATAGCCCTAATAGCGAGGTCCAAAGCCTCGCTCGAACCCGTGGTGACGAGGATTTCCCCCTCAGGGTCGTAGGAAAG
Organism: uncultured bacterium; assembly: GCA_938041455.1. Lineage (GTDB taxonomy): Bacteria > Armatimonadota > JACIXR01 > JACIXR01 > JACIXR01 > JACIXR01. The sequence goes on from CALITO010000002.1 coordinate 137,964, forward strand.
CCCGTAGAGATTGAACAAGTGTTCGCTTATTGCTTCCCTTAGTTCTAAAATTCCCCAGTTCGATGTATAGGTGGTGAAGCCGTTTTCCAGAGCGTAGATCCCGCTCTCCCTGATATGCCAGGGAGTGGAGAAATCCGGCTCCCCCACCCCAAGAGAGATGACATCTTCAACTTGGGAGGCTAGTTCAAAGAATTTCCTTATCCCCGAGGGGGGAATCTCGCTTACCCGCTTGGATATTTTCATGGCGAGACGGCAAGCCTTCTATTCGGTTTCTCCTCCACGAATAGCTCCCTGTCATCTTTATATTTTTTAAGGAGGAAATGCGTCTCCGTGGAGGTGACCCCCTCTATTGTGGCGAGCTTGTTGGCTACGAAGGAAGCCACTTCCTTGAGGTTTTTCCCTTCCACAACTATTTTTAAATCGCTTCTACCAGATACGAGATACACAGAATGCACCTCGGGAAAGCGATATATCCTCCTGGCTATCTCGTCAAAGCCAACATCCCTCTTGGGAAGCACCTTTATGTCAATAAAGGCGAATACTCTTTCCTTCCCCGCTCTTTCCCAATCTATCACTGCCTTGTATCTGCGGATTATTTTCTTCTCCTCGCATTCCTTTATTATCCTCTTAATTTCTTCTACATCCTTCCCTGTGAGGGCGGAGATTTCCTCCGGAGAAAGACGAGCATCTTGTTCCAACAGCTTGAGCACTTCTTCCAACTGCTTTTGCCTCCTTTCCCTTATTAGAAATTAATTATAAACAGGAATGAGCCCACTGTAAAATCTTCTACCCCATATCAACAAAACTTCCCTTTTAAACTATCCTGAGGTCCTTTGGGAAACGGGTCAGGTTCCTTGAGGAACCTTTCCCTATCAAAACCATATCCTCTAACCTCACACCACCCAAACCTTCTACATAGACACCAGGCTCTATTGTGACCACCGCTGAGGAAGGGAGCTTCTCTTTGTTCCCAGGAGCTAAGCTGGGGATCTCGTGCACTTCCCTTCCCACACCGTGCCCTAATGAATGGGTGAAGAACTCAGCTAATCCCTTACCTCTTAGTTCATCCCTTGCCAGTTCGTCTATTTCTCCCCCTCTTTTCCCCTCTCTTATCCCTTCTATAGCCCGTTCTTGTGCCTCAAGCACAGCATCATAAATTTTTAAGAGGTCCTCATTGGGTTTCCCGAAGAAGAATACACGGGTTATGTCAGAACAATAACCCTTAACCCTTGCCCCAATATCTATGAGGATAACATCGCCTTTCTTCAACTTCCTCTGAGTGGGCTTCGCATGGGGCAGGGCACTTCTCTCCCCGAAAGCCACTATGCTCTGGAAGGCGAGTTCTTCCCCCTTCCTCTTTATCAAGAACTCGAGCTCCACTGCCAAATCCTTCTCGCTCATCCCTTCCCTAAGAACGTTTAAGCATTGGGAAAGGGCTTCCTCGCTAAGTTTCAAAGCCTCTTCCATCCTTTCTATTTCCCAATCCCTCTTTAGCGTCCTTTCCTTTTCCACAAAATTCCTAAGGGGAACAAGGGAGATACCCTTAAGTTTTCTCCGCAGCGCTCTATATATCCCATAGCTAATATACCCCTCCTCAAACCCCAATCTTCTAATTCCCCTACTTTTGATATGTTCACTTATCGTCTCCCAGAAGGAATCCTTCACCAGTATCACCTCATAGTTAGGAGCTTCTTCCTTAGCCTGAGTGTAATACCTCCCATCTACAAAAAGAACAGGATTCTCCAAAAGCAGAAGTGCTCCCAGAGAACCGTAGAACCCACTCATATAGGCAATATTCTCCCTATGAGTTATGAGCAAGGCATCCACATGTTTCTTCTCGAGTTTTTCTAAAAGGTGGGAAGTAAGCATTTATTTCTCCTCCAGAATCATCTTCAAAGCTCTTAGGGCAAGGATGTAGCTTGCCCCTCCGAAACCATAGATTCCACCAAGGCAGACGGGAGCAATGACGGAATGTTGCCTGAATTCCTCTCGGGAATAAATATTGGAGAGATGCACCTCTATCGCGGGCAACCTTACGCTAACCAAGGCGTCCCTTATCGCTATACTGTAGTGAGTATAAGCGCCTGGGTTTATTATTATCCCTTGAGTATCCTTGAGGGCATTGTGTATTTTCTCTATTATCTCCTTTTCTCCGTTATATTGCACTATTTCTACATCTATCCCCAATTTCTCTGCCTCTTCCCTGATCGATTTGTTTATTTCCTCTAAACTTCGCCTTCCATATACCTCAGGCTCCCTTACTCCTAACATATTGAGGTTGGGGCCATGGATGACAAGGACTTTCATCACTACACCTCCTCTAACAGTCTATTTAGGGTGGATTTTACCACTTTTAGCCATGCTTGTCTCCATAAATCAAGCGAGAATTCTTGCAGGACGATTCCCCTTTGCCATTCTCCAATCTCACCCCGTTGGGGATAAACTTCCACTATCTTTTCAGCAAGGGAATAAGCAGTGGGTTCACATTTAATCGTGGGTAAGTCCAATAACCCCCCTACATTGGTGGAAATTGTAGCTACCCCACATGCCATTGCTTCAAGGGCGGAGAGAGATGTGCCCTCTCCATATAGAGAAGGGACAAGACAAAGACTAGCTTCCTTATAAAGCTCTACCATCTTATCCCAAGATATATGTCCCAAAAATTTGACCTTTCCTTCCAATCCCAGTTCCTTTGTTTTCTCCAGCAGATTCCAAGCGTAAGCTGGTTGTCCTAACCCTCCCGTTACCAACATATAGGTAGAGGGCAATTTATCCTTTATTTGAGCGAAAGCTTCTATAGCAAGGTGTATTCCCCGAGAAAAATAGAGGTTGCGTGGGACAATTATCGCATCGCCTTTCCTTTTTTGTGGCGGAGAAAATAGTCGAGCATCAACGCAATTTGGTATGAACCACCGATTTTGGGCCACTTCTTCAAATTTTCTTTCCCCAGGGGAAATTTCCAAGCCCATCTCTTTGAAGAAGAATGTATCGTTGGCGACGAAGGAAGTAGATTTTTCAAAGGCGAACTTGGCAAGCCACCTCTTGACCGTTCCCGCTCTTGAGTGAGGGGCATTATCCCAAGTGACACCATGGGAAATAACTATCGTTCCCTTATGCCAGCGAAGAGGGAGAAAATAAGGAGGATAATGGATGACGAGAACAGCATAGCGGGGAAGACGAGGAGCTACAAGGAATAGGAAAAGCGGTAAAAGCCAAAAATCGCGTCCTCCAAGGCGAGGTAGAGGAAATAAGGGATTGACATAAGGGGGAAGATTTTTATTCCACCTTTGGTAGACCTCCTGCTCATAACCTTTTTCCTTCAACAGTTGAAAAAGGTTGTAGAGATAGATATCCGCCCCTCCCTTTAAAGGGAGGTAAGAGTAAGTTATATGGGCTATTTTATACCTCTTCATATTTTGTAAAGGCATATCCCTTTTATAGGTGTGTTCCCTCCGCTCTTGAAAGAAGAGGAAGACCATGTTAAAATTATATGAAGAAATGTTAAGGGTTATCAAAGTTTTATTAAAAATAGCGGGTTCGTTACTCCTTTTAATTTTTGTAGGGGTAGTAGGGTATTTCTTAGCTTGTATGGCAAGCGTGCGCTCCATTATCCTGGAGGATTTGGAGACCTATAGCCAGGTGCTTAGTAATGCGACCCGAATTTACGATAGAAACGGCAATCTTCTCGCCGACCTATCGGGAGAGCTTCGGGAGTATGTTCCTCTAAGGGATATACCCCCTGCCCTTCAACTTGCCACGGTGGCAAGTGAAGACCGCCGCTTTTTCCAACATAGCGGGATAGACCTCCGAGCTATAATGCGTGCCCTTTACCAAGATTTGAAACATAAGGAGATAGTGGAGGGCGGTTCTACAATCACCCAACAGCTTGCTCGCAATCTTTACCTTTCCCAGAGGAAGTCCCTCTCCAGAAAAATGCAAGAAATGGCTATCGCCATTCGCCTGGAGCGACATTACAGTAAGGAAGAGATATTGGAGATGTATTTGAACAAGGTTTATTACGGTAGCGGAGCCTATGGGGTGGGAATAGCTTCCAAAATTTACTTCGGAAAGCCCGTGAGCCAGCTTAATTTAGCAGAATGTGCCTTGCTCGCCGCTATACCCCGCCGCCCTAATGATTACTCCCCCTATAGGAATCCAGAGCTCGCCCTCAAGATGAGAAATACTGTGCTTGATAAGATGTGGAAGATGGGATTCATCAGAAAGGAGGAAGCAGAGAAAGCGCAGAAGGAACCCCTCAAATTGGCTCACCAACAGGCTCCCCAAACAGCGAGGTTCAAGGCTCCCCACTTCGTGTTCTGGGTTATAGATCAGTTGGCGGAAAAATATGGGGAGGATTTCGTGTATAAAAGTGGCTTAAAAATTTATACAACCTTAGACATAAAATTACAGGAAATAGCTGAAAAAGCGATCAAGAGAGGATTAGAAAAGGCGAAAGGGCTAAAGGTGTCTCAAGCTGCTCTCGTGGCTTTGGATTATAGAACAGGCCATATACTTGCTATGGTAGGAGGAAAAGATTTTAGGGAAAGCCAATTTAATAGAGCGGTACAGGCAAGACTTCAAGCGGGTTCCGCATTCAAAATCTTCGTTTATACCGCGGCAATAGATAAAGGGTTTGAACCCCAAGATACAATTATGGATACCCCTGTCTCCTATAGGAGCGCAAACGGCGTGTGGCGTCCCAAGAATGCAGATGGACACTATAGGGGGAAAGTGACGCTCAAATACGCCTTCGCCCAATCCATAAATGTGCCCGCCGTGAAGTTAGCAGATAAAATAGGGATAGAAACTGTGATTGAATACGCTCATAAAATGGGAATAACTACCCCCTTGGAACCATATCTTTCCACCGCGATTGGCTCCTCTGGAGTAAGAGTTTTGGATATGGCGTCCGCCATAGGGGTGATTGCCAATAATGGGGTTCGCTGCGAACCTCAGAGTATACTGAAAATAGAGACAAGCAAGGGTGTTATTTTGGAACACAACAAACCCGTTTCCTTTCCCGTTATCCCTACCGAGACGGCGGAAACTATGCAGGAGATGTTGAGGGAGGTTGTCTTGCGAGGGACAGGCAGGCGAGCCAGCAGTGTGCCTGGGGCAGCAGGTAAAACAGGCACATCCGATGATTATAGGGCAGCTTGGTTCGTTGGCTACACCCCTAAACTCGCCTGCGCGGTTTGGGTAGGCAATGACGATTACACACCTATGTCAAGGGTCTATGGTGGCACGGTCCCCTGCGCGATATGGGCTGACTTTATGGGGCAGGCGAGCGCCCTTTGGGAAGAGAAAAACAAGGGGCTTACTTCGGAGGACGAGGAAATGGTAAGGGTCCGCATTTGTGATGACACGGGGTTGCTTGCCACCCCTTATTGCCCTTCAACACATATTCAGGAGTTTCCCAGAGGTTCCCTGCCCAGCGAGAGATGTAATCTCCATACCGGTGATTTTGTAGAGGTTAATATTTGTAATGAATCAGGCAAAATCGCTACTCCCTATTGCTCCTCTACAACGAAGAAGAAAGTTCATATAGATAAAAGACCTACGGAGATCTGCGATATACATAAAGCTCTCCCTAAAGAGAGTAAACCCAAAAATGAGGCGGATAATCAACCCTTGGGAAACCAATAAAGAACGGATAAAGCTCACTTTTTATTTTTCTTCCGCTTTATTTTTCCTCCTTGCCTTTTATCTTTGGTATCTGCAGGTTTTTAAAGGGGAGGAGATGCGCCGTCTTTCTGAGAGCATTTGTATCAAGTTAGCAACAATACTACCCCCCAGAGGGCTTATTTTAGACCGTAACGGAGAGGTGATCGCCACTAATGTGAGGAAGTATAGGGTTCTACTAATAGGGAAAAATGTGGAGGAGCAAGCCCTGCAACGCCTTGCCCAAATCCTTGGGCGTTCTCCCCAGCTTCTCCGAGAAAGAATTGATAAACAGGCTATATTTGATGTAGTGGAATTGGAAAGGGATATTACCTTTGATAAATTGGTCCGCCTGGAAGAAGCGCTGCCTTTTCTCCCCTCTATATTGATAGAGGAAGTGAACCAAAGATATTATCCTTACAAAACACTTTCCGCTCACTTAATAGGCTATGTAGGGGAAATATCCAAGGAGGAATTGGAGTCCTGGAAAGCAAACGGATACGAGATGGGGGATATTATTGGCAAAGCGGGTGTGGAAAGGCTTTTCGAAGAAGACCTTAGAGGCGAGAAAGGGGGACAGAGAGTAGAGGTTGATGTAAAAGGACAGATAAGGAGATTATTGGAAAGAATAGAACCCCAAAGTGGGCAAGAGATTCGCTTAACCATAGACATAAACATCCAAAGGGCGGCAGAAGAGGCTCTCAGCGGGAAGAGGGGAGCGGTGGTGGCTATGAATCCCCATACGGGAGAGGTCCTCGCCCTCGCCAGTAGCCCTTCCTTCGACCCTAACTTATTCGCTTCTCCTGAGGGTAAGGAGGAGGAACGCCTCGCTCTTCTAAGGGATAATAGATACCCTTTTCACAACCGAGCGATAGCTGGCGTTTATCCACCCGGTTCCATCTTCAAACTTGTTACAGCCACCGCCGGCTTAGAAGAAGGCAAAATTTTCTCCTCCACAAGTATCTTTTGCCCCGGCGGATTACAAGTAGGGAAAAGGTTTTTCCGCTGTTGGCGCAAGCATGGCACCGTTGACTTCCTCTCTGCCATAGAACAATCTTGCGACACATATTTCTACAAAGTTGGACTCCTGGTAGGAGCACAGGAATTGGCAAAATGGGCGAGGAAATTTGGTTTGGGAGAAAAGACGGGAATAAGCCTCCCAGGAGAAGCGAAAGGTTTTATCGCGGATGAGGAATGGAAGGAGAAGAACATTGGTGAGAAGTGGTTCCCCGGTGACACCGCTAATATGGCTATAGGACAAGGTTTCATTCAAATGACACCATTGCAAGCTTGCAGAATGGTTTCGGTTTTTGCTAACGGTGGTTATTTGGTGAAGCCGATCATAGTTTTAGGGGAAAAGGAGGAAAGAATTCCCCTTGGTATATCCCAAACCGCCCTTGAATTGATAAAGAAAGGGATGGAGAGAGTGGTGATGGGGGATAGAGGAACAGGTAGATTAGCGAGAATACAGGGGATAAGGGTAGCGGGGAAAACGGGGAGTGCTCAAGACCCTCCGAGAAAGAAAACCCACGCCTGGTTCGTTTGCTTCGCTCCTGCGGAAAACCCCCATATAGCGGTAAGTGTGGTTGTTGAAGAGGGTGGGATGGGCTCAAGTGCAGCAGCTCCCATAGCGAAAAAAGTGTTGGAAGCTGCTTTCAAGGTAGGAAAATGAAACGGATTTTGGGGAGTTGGTGCCGAGGGGGGGAGTCGAACCCCCACGAGCGGTGAAGCCCACCTGATTTTGAGTCAGGCGCGTCTGCCAGTTCCGCCA
>CALITO010000003.1 GCA_938041455.1 uncultured bacterium
GGTCATTCCCTCCCCTACACAACCAGAGACACTACCATACTACATCTGTTGCGGGGAAAAATCCTGCACGGAAGATCCTATACACTGCCTCTTCATTCCTTCTAACTCCTTACATCTCGCCATAGTAGCTAGTTGTAGGGCACCTGAGGGACTGGGGTTTCCCATTGTTGGGGCTTTTGTTAATAAAGGAGCCAAATGCGGAATAGGAGTGGGAGGGCGATGTCTCGTTGATGGTTGGAAGCCTCTCAGGGCGGATGCCTTAGCGATATGGAATAAGAAATTTTGGCTATATGCAACTAAGGGTAAAATAGTTAGAAAGGGCTTCAGTTACAAACGGAACTTCTACACGATGAAACGAGCAGCAGAGGAAGCTATGAAGGATGCAAATGCTGTCATTGGGGGGTGGAAGAATGGAGAATCTTTAAAGATAGAGGTCCTCACCTTTGGCAGTGACGATTACATAGGAAATATACCAATAAAATAAATGGAGGTGAAATTGATGAAAAGAGCGAATTTTATTATCCTTCTTTTAGCGGTTAGCCCCTTGCTGATGGGAGGTGTAGGGTATCCAGAAGATGAATATGCTATAGGACCCATCACGAAGGAGCAAGCCAAACAGGCGATAATCAACTGGGCGGGAAGAACGAATCTGAATATCGTTGAGGTGCCTCAAGAAGAGATCTTCACATCCGATGCAGAACCTATTGGAAAATGCGCCGCAGGGGGGCTGAAGGGAATTCATCCCACAGCCCATGGAGCTTATGCAACCTGTTATGCCTTTGATGTTGGGGACCCAAATCCTGACCACAAATATTCGCTCTTTGTATATGTCGACTCCTACAGCGGAGCGATAGCCAGAGTATACAAGGGGGAGAGAGAGGTGAGGGAAGGAACCATTGCCGATATGCTCCCCCCTCAGCAGGCGATAAACTTAGCCAGACAATTGGTAGCCTCCTACTTCCCAAATATCCCAGTCTATTCCTTTGAAGGAGTAGAGACCTCGCCAAAGATAACGAGCGATGGTTCCTGGGAGGAATATGATTTTGGCATCGACATCTGGCTTTATAATCGTGTCCAGACTCCAGCAGGTGAAGAGGTGGAACTATGTATTCAGGAGGTTTTTGTAGCCATAGACGCCTGGACAGGCAGAGTGGACCACATAGATGTCACTTACGAACCGTTGGAGATAAACCCTGTTCCCACGCTTACTATGGAGGAGGCTATTCAATCGCTCATCTCCTATCTCTACGGCTTAGGCGCGGATTATGTGGAAATCATAGATGTAAGAGATAAGTGGTTCATAGCGAGGGAAAGCCCTAACGGACCTCAGCGCCTTTTTATGATAGTAAATTGCTTTGTAACAGAACCCCTGGACTCAAATATCTTCCCCTCTAATTTCTTGACTTGTGGCGTAGATGGATACACAGGAGAGATAGTATGGGGCAATTTCGTTTTTTGGTCTGGCTTCCCCCTTCCAGAAAGGGAAAAGAAAGCTACCTCACCTTCCCTCTTCTTCGATGGGAGAGAGAAGAAGGCAAAGCCAATTCTAAAGGGAAAGAAGATTTACCTAAATATAGAAGATATAAAGCAATTAGGTTTCAAGGTGGAGAAGACGGAGGATGGTTATGCTGTATCCTATAAGGAAGAGAAAGCGACCTTCGGAGCAGATGAACTCCTCAAGCAGGGTAGCGAGGTATTTATAGAAGGGGGGAGTCTTAGCAAGTTAAAAGGTGTTATGACATACTATATTGAGGAGACAAAGCAGTTTCATATCTGGATTAAGAATGAGAAGGCTTACCAAAGAGGGGTAGAGGATAGGCAGAAACTAGGGAAGGGCAAATCTTTGCCGAAGTCTCCCCCCTCCCCCCAGAAAGGCAAAGTTAAGCCCTCCAGCGGGGTGATAGGGGGGACATTGTTTCTCTCCTTAATAGGTTATGCTCTCTGGAAGTTCCTGAGGTTTTGGGGCTAACATCCCGGAGGGGGCGAATTTATTCGCCCCCCCTCTTAAAGGGACTTTTCCCTCCTTCAGAACTCTAATAATATATAAAATGGGCTCCCAAGGGGATGAGCCCATAATTTTCTCCTCTTCCCTCTCCCGCGCCAAGAAGAACTGCCAAGCCAGATAAATATCTAAAGTTTTATTGAATAACTCAAAGAACCTTCCCCTTTGAAGGAAGGACGGGGTTTATAGAATGGCTAATAAAACAGAGTTTCTCTTCGCTTTTGTAAAGCTATCTATAAATTCTTCTGGGCTTTTCCTTGCCCCTAAAAGCTCAAGGGGTTAAAATTTAAAAAGAGCGTAATAGAGAAAGGAGTGAACGATTTAAAGGATGAGTTGCGGGATAGTCGCCTATGTTGGCGCGCGGAAAGCTTTGCCCATCATCTTTGACACGCTTAAGAGGTTGGAATATCGGGGTTATGATTCGGCTGGGGTTGCCCTTCTTGAGGACAAGAGGATCTTCCTTGCGAAACAGAAGGGGAAGATCAAGGATTTGGAGGATGGGTTGAAGAGCGAGAATATCTTAAGCGGGATAGGAATAGGGCATACTCGTTGGGCAACTCATGGGCGTCCCAGCGATTTCAATGCCCATCCCCACCTCGATTGCTCAGGTAAGATAGCAGTCGTTCACAATGGAATAATAGAAAATTACAACGAACTGAGGGAAGAACTCAGATCGCGGGGACACAATTTCCGTTCCGAGACCGACACGGAAGTTATCCCTCACCTTTTAGAGGAATTCTATCAAGGCGACCCCCTCCAAGCTCTTCAAAAAGCAATCTCTCGCCTTCGGGGTTCCTACGCTATCGCAGCTATATTCACTGGCTGGGATAAGGTGTTTTTCGCTAGGAAGGACAGCCCCCTCATAATCGGTATAGGAGAAGGGGAGAATTTTCTCGCTTCAGATATCCCCGCTGTATTGCCCTATACTAAGAGGGTAATAGTTTTGGAGGACGGTGACACTGGTTTTGTTTCCTCGGCCGAATACGCTATCTTCCAGGGGGATAGAAAGATAGAGAGGAAGATTATGGAGGTTCCCTGGGATCAGCAGGCAGCGGAAAGGGGGGGCTTCGAGCATTTTATGATTAAGGAAATCTTAGAACAGGAACAATCCATAAGGGATACATTAAGGGGGAGAATAAAGGAGGACGGTGTTGTTGAGCTTTCCGAGGAACTTGCCCCCTTGGCAGATAAGATTTCTCAACTTGGGAGAATCTTCATCGTCGCTTGTGGGACCGCTTTTTACGCTGGTATGGCGGGAAAATACTTCTTAGAGAGCCTCCTTGATATACCAGTTGAGATAGACATAGCTTCGGAATTCAGGTATAGAGCGGTGCCAGTGAGGGAAGGAGATTGGCTCATATTGGTGAGCCAGTCAGGCGAGACCGCCGACACCCTTGCTGCCCTCCGGGATATGAAGAAGAGGGGTCTTTCCACGGTTGGCATCGTTAATGCTGTAGGGAGCTCAATAGCGAGGGAGGCGGATGTGACCCTCTATACTAGGGCAGGTCCCGAGATATGCGTCGCCTCTACCAAAGCTTACACGGCACAAGTGACCGTTTTCTATTTATTAGGACTCTATTTGGCGAAACTTCTCAAAGGGATGGATATTCGTCCGCTCGGTAAGGAGCTCCTAACCATTCCTCAGAAGGTCGCTCAAGTGCTCGCCAAAAGAGAGGAAGTGGAGAGAATGGCGGAGGAACTTTATAAGGAACGAGATTTCTTCTTCATAGGAAGGGGGATGGATTGGGGGGTTGCCTTGGAAGGAGCTTTGAAATTAAAGGAGATATCCTATCTCCGGGCGGAAGCATTCGCCGCAGGGGAGCTTAAGCACGGTCCCCTCGCTTTGATCTACGAAGGGGTGCCGGTCATCGCCGTGGTTACCCAAGAGGCGCTGAGGGACAAGACGATTTCCAATATAGAGGAGGTGTGGGCGAGGGGAGCAAGGGTTATAGGTATCTTGCGGGAAGGTGACCCCCTTGAGAAGGAGTTAGCTCTATCCTTTACCATCCCCAATACTATCGATTACTTCACCTCGCCCCTCGCGGTAATTCCCCTCCAGATGCTCGCCTATTATATATCCCGAAAATTGGGGAGGGAGATAGACCAACCGAGAAACCTCGCAAAGAGCGTTACTGTGGAGTGAGTAGCAAGTGGAGAAGGGCTATCGCTCCCTTTTTATCCATCGGTTGATTGTTGTTTCCACATTTAGGGGAGAGCACGCAGGCGGGGCAACCTTCATCGCAGGGGCATTCCTTTATGAGCTTGAGGGTGAACTCGAGGAGTTCTTCCGTTCTTTCATATCCTCTCCTCGCTATCCCTACTCCCCCGGGATAGCCATCGTAGATGAAGACGGTGGGATGGACAGTGTCAGGATGGAAGGGGGTAGATACGCCCCCTATGTCCATCCTATCACACATAGCGAAAAGAGGAAGCACGCCTATGCTTGCATGTTCAAGGGCATGAAGTGCTCCCCCGAAGTCGTAACCCCCTTTAATTTCGTTCTCCACAAGGGGAGGAATGAGGAAGAATAAAGCCTGTGTTTGGAATCTCACCGTGGGTAAATCCAAGGGGACAACCCTCAATACCTCACCTGTATAAAGCTTCTTCATCCTATAAGCTACTACTGTCTCCCTTACCTCTACATTTGCGAAACCTTTGCTTATGGTGGGATTTTTGGTTAGGGAACTTACCTCTATGATATTCAGCACGCTTATCTCAGTAGAGGACATAGCCTCTGTGTAATAATCGGCTTTAGTGGGTGCTACATAGGCCTTTTTCCTTTTTATATCCAGTTCGTGGACGAGGTAACTTTCCCCTTGGTGGAGATAAATCGCTCCCTCATGGATGGTTTTGAAAGCCCTTATACCCTCTTCGGTTCCGAGTAGTTTTTCTCCCTGTGATATATCAACTATGGTATAACTATCTTCTCTAATAGACCTTATATCCACCGAACGGGGAGGATATCCACCGGCTCTCCATACCCATTTATTTCCCAACTTGGCTACTTTACCTTCCCGGCGGAGTTCTTCCATAAAAAGGGAAGCATTAGCACCGAATAGCGCGAGTGCTTCCTCTTCAAGGGGAAGTTCAAAGGAGGCGCAAGCGAGGTGGTCTTTTAGAATATATGGGTTTTGGGGGTCGCAGATCGCTTCTTCTGGAGGTGTTTTGAAGAGATACTCGGGGTGTCTGATTAGAAATTGGTCTAAAGCGTCCTCTCCGGCTATCAGGATAATTATTCCCTCCTTTTTTCTACCCGCTCGTCCAGCCATTTGAAATGTGGAGGCGATGCTCCCGGGATATCCGACAAGAATACAAGCATCAAGAAAACCTATATCTATACCCAACTCCAAAGCTCTCGTGGCTACCACTGCCTGGAGTTCACCGTTAAAGAGCATCTTTTCTATTTTGCGTCTCTCTTCTGGTGTATATCCCGCTCTATAGGGGGTTATAGCTACATCCTTTGTTTCTTTCACATAGCGGGCTATCAACTCCGCTGTTTTTCTCGCTTTGGTGAAGGCTATAGCGCGAAGTCCGTTCTCTACCAACCAAACTATCCCCTCCGTTGCCTCTATGTTAGGGCTTCTCCTCTCATAAGCACCTATGAGAGGGGGATTCCAAAGGACGAACTTCTTAGGAGGGGAGGGGGAGCCGTCTTCTCTTATTGCTTTTACCTCTAAACCGGAGAGGTTTCGGCAGTGCTTGTCGGGATTGGATATTGTGGCGGAACAGAAGATGAATGTGGGATGGGAACCATAATAAGAAGTAATTCTTCTGAGGCGCCTGAGGATATTTGCCATATGGGAGCCAAGAACTCCTCTATAATAGTGCACCTCGTCCACTACCACAAGTTTGAGATTGGAAAAGAAGGTGTGCCATTCGGTGTGGTAGGGAAGGATGCCTAAGTGTAGCATATCGGGATTGGAAAGGATTATCTTCATTCTCTCTCTTATTAACGCCCTTTGCTCACTGGGGGTATCGCCATCGTAGGTAGCGCAGAGAGAAGATAACTCTAATTCCCTTAATTTTTTCAGTTGGTCCTGGGCTAATGCCTTGGTAGGAAAGAGGTAGAGGAAAGTGCTTTGAGGCTCTCTTTCAAGATGCCAAAGGGTAGGAACGAGGTAGCAAAGGCTCTTGCCACTGGCGGTTCCCGTGGCTACTACCACATTTTCCCCTCTTAGAACTGCTTCTATAGCCCTTGCTTGATGGGAGAAAAGTTTTTTAATACCCCATTTTTCTAATCTTTTACATATTTCCTCACCTATAATAGGAGGAATATCTTCATATTCCCCAGCTCTACCTTCTATCTCCTCTATGTGGGCAATTCTCTGCTTGAATTTAGAGGCGAGGATATCAACGCTTTGGCTCAGCAACTTTCCCCCTCCTTTCTATTAAGAAGGTGAGCAGTATGCTTAGAGCGTAGAGAAAGACGATGGGCAGGGAGACGATAAGCATAGTTATGATATCCACAGAGGGAGTTATTATTGCTCCAATAACGAAGATTCCCACTATGATCTCCCTCCACCTCGCGACTAATATAGCGGTATTTATAAGACCTAACTCCGCAAGAAGCATAGCTATAAGGGGCAATTGGAAGACCACTCCAAAGGCGATGAACATCTTGGAAATTAGCATCAGGTAATTGTTTATGCTTAAGAAGGGGGTAACATCAGGAGGACTTTGTTGAAGAAGGAATTTGAAGCCTGGGGGAATGACGAAATAGGCGAAAACGGCGCCGGTGAAAAAGAGAATAACAGACGGGAAAATGGTAAATTTAGCCCATTTTCTCTCCGTGGCGTTCAGCGCAGGAGAGAGAAAACACCATATCTCCGTTAAGATGGCGGGTGCTGATATAACCGCACCCATTATCAAGGAGAACTCCATCTTTATGACGAAAGGCTCGGTTACTCCAACCACAACGAAGCGTCCCTTCATTTCCTCCAAAAAGGATTTTATAGGTTGGGTAAGGAGGGAGAAAATCCAAGGATACTGATACCAAACCACGACTGCCCCTATTCCTATATAGAGAATACAACGGATAAGGCGAGCCCTTAATTCATCTAAATGTTCCCAGAAATCCATTTCCTTCATTTTCTTCCCTCAAAGAAGGGATTTGATTATAGAAGAGAGGTCAGTAGGGGAAAGGGGTCTCGGATTATATTTTAATGAGCGGGAGTAGGCGCAACCCTCGATAATTCTATCCACTTCCTCTTCCCTCACTCCCACTTCCCTTAGATTTTTAGGGATACCTATTCCTGAGAGGAGGTCTGCTACTTTTTCAATAAGGGATGAGGAGTCCATTTCCAAATAGCGAGCGAGTATTTGTAGTTTATCCTCTATCTTGGGCTGGTTAAATCTCAAGACTGTGGGAAGAAATATTCCGCAAGCTACTCCATGAGGAAGTCCCTTAAGGGCGCCAAGGGAATGGGCAAGGCTATGCACAGCCCCAAGATGGGCAAGAGAAAGGGATATACCTCCTAATAAGCTCCCCAGGAGCATAGCTTCTCTGCTTTCGTAATCCCCTCTCTCCACTGCTCTTTTTAGATTATTCATTATCAAGGCAATTCCCTGCATAGCTATGGTGTCCGAGAGGGGATTGGCGCCGAGAGAGAAGAAGGATTCAAGACAATGAGATAGGGCGTCGGCGCCCGCTGATGCGGTTATGGAGGGAGGACAGGTAAGTGTGAGGGAGGGGTCCAAAACCGCGTAGCAGGGAAGTAGGTTTGGATGATGAATGGAAGTTTTTATTCTCTCCCCATTTCTCTCGGCGATAAGAACGCTGACCTGTGTTACCTCGCTTCCCGTCCCTGCTGTTGTAGGTAGGGCGATAGAAGGTATCGGGTTGGTGGATATCTCCGCCTTGGAGAAGAGAAAATCAGCGGTAGGTTCCTCTTCATACACAAGACCAGCTGTGGCTTTAGCTACATCAAGGGCGCTCCCACCGCCGACCCCGATGACGAAATCGCTTCCCCTGGCAGATTCCCTTGCTCTATCCACATCTAAAGCGGAGGGCTCGGGATGGACAGAGAAAATTGCTATCTCCTTGCCCAGTTGGGAAAGTTCGGAAATAAGGAAATCCAAAACACCGCTCTTTTGAGAAGAAGATTGCCCTGTTACTATAAAAGCCCTCTTCCCCCATCTGCTGCATAAACTCGGCACCTCTTCTATTGAATCTCTTCCGAAAATTATTTTCGGAAGCTCTATCTTAAAATTTCCCATCAAATTGAATAAGTGTTATTCGGTCATCTCAGATACAACTTTCAAAGTGTAGGCAGCGGAGAGAGGAGTTAGAGAGGGACCAGCCATATATGGACCCATAGCTCTACCTGCGGGAGTGGCGGAAGGACCACCCGCAAAGGCAGTCATCCCTAACATAGCACCGGGACCCATTGTTTCTGGTCCCATCATACCTGGCATCATTCCTGAGGGCATAGTGCCGGGGCCCATTGTTCCTGGTCCCATCATTCCCGGCATCATTCCCGAGGGCATAGCGCCCTCTAAAGGAGCTCCCCCCTCTCTTTCTCTAACGGTTCGTGGTCTAACCTTTATTTCGTCTTCTATCTTTACTATCTTTCCTTCCTCAAAGGCGAAGTAGGTGGTTCTTGCTCCCTCCACACTCACGGGAATTTTACCTGTTGCTCTCCCAGGCGTAACGCCCATCGCTCCCGGCATAGCACCTGCTCCTGAGGGAACAGCCGCTCCCGAAGGGGTGGTAACTTGGCTCGGTTGTGGAGCTAAGGCAGAGCTCGTCATCCCTTGCATCATTCCAGCGGGTCCCATTACTCCAGGCATCATTCCACCCGGGCCTGTTGCGCCAGGTCCCATCATGCCTGGCATCATCATGCCAGGAACCATTCCAATGCCGGTGCCCACTTGGCCTCCCGCCGAGATTTCTCCTCGCCACTCGAAAGTTGACCTTATCTTAAAACATTTATACCCTTTCATCCACACAACATCTTCTATTCTATGTCTCCCCACAGCGAGTTGGGGCTCTCCACTCTCAATATCTGCAACGAAAATCAAGGAAGATTGCCACTCCTCCTGCAACTTCACTCCCGTATCAGGGAAGGTAATCCTAAGCTGTCCCCAACCGAAGAGCTTTTGGGGACTCATCTGGGGAGATGTTCCACCAGGGAAGGTAGCTCTTAGAAGGGAACGGATGTCTGCTTTCTCCCCGTTTTGAAAGATGCTAAGGAAGAAGTAATTTCCGATTTCAGGGTAAGTGGCAATGCCTCGGCGTTGATAAATAAATCCTCCTTTCTCAACTCTGTGGGTGAGGAGTATCACAGGAGGTATACCTGTAGGCTGAAGCACCTCGTTACAAAATTCCTTCCACTGGAGCTCCAAATCCACCTCTTCTCGGGAAGCCTTGGTCTTCCAGGTATGTTCCTCTCCTTCCTTATATCTATAAGCAAGCTTCACTGGTTCGCCAAGAGGGAAATCTATCTTATTCTTGAGAGTTATTTTAACTTGTGCTTCCCCTAATAGTTCTGTCCCATCATATACCTTCACTGCAAGGGTATGTTCTCCATCCTTTAGGGGGATTAAACGGAACCCATAGGGTGCTTGTGTATTCCATTTGAAGTCGGAGGGGAGGTTCAAAGCGGCCAGGAATTCACCATCAAGGGTAAGTATGGCATAACCTCTATCAGCTCCCTCTATGCGGATGGGAACCTCGCCTTTCACTGTGGTTCCCTCCAGAGGTTCAACTATCCTTATCCCCTGTGAGTAAGCCACCAAGGCTACTAATAACATAGACCATAGACACAGTATCTTTCTCATTCTATAGCCCTCCTCTTTCCAAAAAGTGAGGAAAATCCATCTATATTTTATCAGGACTTGTTTTCTTGTCAACAGCTCGTTATAGGATGTCCTTTTAATATTAGATGTGATATCCCCCGGAAAGGTTTCAACTCCTTTCTTTATGTCTTTTTATATATTTATCAAGTTCTATGAGGAAGAAGATAGTGGAGGAAATCAAAACACAGAGGAGTAATAGGGGGAGGGGGAGGGCAACGGTGGAGAAGAATTTCTGTAGGAAAGGGATGTAAATGACGCAGATTTGTAATATTATTGTAGAGAGGACCGCTAATATAAGTTGGGGATTGGAGAAAAAACCGATGGTGAAAACCGAATCTCTTTCAGATCTTATAGCTAAAACATTCGCCATCTGAAAGAAGGCGAGGGTGGAAAAGGCAATGGTGCGGGCTAAATTTTCATTTGGGGAGAAGTAGCGGAATAAAAGTAGCGTGCAAAAAGCCATCCAAAAGCCGCCCAAGAATATATGGCGTGACATTCCTCCTGCAAAGATGCTCTCCTTAGGGTCCCTTGGAGGACGCTTCATAACCCCGAGTTCTGGAGGTTCCACTCCCAAAGCTATAGCGGGCAAACCATCTGTGAGAAGGTTTATCCAAAGGATTTGAACGGGGAGGAGAGGGAGGGGGAAATTAAGGATTATGGAGAAGAGAATGGTGAGAATTTCCCCCAAGTTCGTCGTCAGTATATAGCGGACGAATTTCCTTATATTATCATAAATAACCCTACCTTCCTTCACTGCGGAAACGATGGTGGCGAAGTTGTCATCAAGAAGGATCATATCAGATGTTTCCTTCGCAACATCTGTTCCTGCTATACCCATTGCTACTCCTACATCTGCTTCCTTTAAGGCGGGTGCATCGTTTACGCCGTCGCCGGTAACGGCAGTGACGAAGCCCCCTCTTTTGAGAAGTTTCACTATCCTGAGCTTTTGTTCTGGTGAAACTCGGGCAAAAACCCTCGCCGAGCGCAGGCACTCTTCCAAGTCCTCGTCCTCCATCTTTTCTAACTCCCAACCCGTTAACGCCTTCTTTTCCTTCTCTAATAATCCCACTTCTTGAGCTATTGCGAGGGCAGTGTGGGGGTGATCTCCTGTTATCATTATTGGTTCAATCCCGGCTTCCCTGCAGGTGTTTATCGCTTCCTTTGCCTCAGGACGTGGAGGGTCCACTATACAAACGAATCCCACGAAGATAAGGTTTCTCTCTATTACCTCGGCTTTTAGAGGGGGCAACTCTGAAGAAAACTCTCTATAGCCCAAACCAAGTATCCTTGCCCCCCTTTTGGCAAATTCTTCACTCACTGCCAGGATTTCCTTCTTTTCGTCCTCGGTGAAATCTTTTATTTTCCCTTCTTCATAAATCCTGTGAGAGATAGAAAGGAGTGCCTCCAAGGCCCCTTTTACAAAGGCAATGTAACCCTGGGGAGTTTTGTGAATAGTGCTCATTCTTTTCCTATGAGAATCAAAGGAAATTTCCCCCACTCTCGGATAAGCCTGCTCCAAACTCTCTCTCCTTAGGTTTGCCTTTGCGGAGGCCACTAATAAAGCTCCTTCCGTAGGGTCACCCAATATCTTCCACTCATCGCCTTCCTTTACAAGGTGAGCATCATTACAAAGAGCGATTCCTTTGAGCAAAAGCTCTAAGTGGGGATCGGAAAGAGGCTTGCTTTTTTCTTCACCTATGAGAAATTCTCCCTCGGGGACATATCCCTTTCCCGTCAACCGGATTTGCCCCTTATTCGCGTAGATAATTTCTACATACATTTTATTCTGGGTTAGTGTGCCCGTCTTATCGGAACAGATGTGGGTGACACACCCTAAAGTTTCAACGGCGCTCAGCCTCCGTATGAGAGCATTTCTCCTTGCCATCCTCCTTGCCCCCAGGGCAAGGGAAATTGTGATGACCACGGGAAGCCCTTCTGGAATAGCTGCCACGGCGAGGCTCACCGCAGTGAGGAACATAACCTTCGGTGGCTTTCCCTCCAGAACACCCACTATGAGAATGATAGCGCAAATCGCGAGGGCCCCTATAGCTAACCATTTGCCTAAATATTCCATCCTTTTTTGCAAGGGAGTTTTCTTATCTTCTCCCTTTTCTATGAACTGGGTTATCTTTCCCATCTCGGTTTGCATTCCCGTGCTAACAACTACTGCTTTACCATGTCCTGAGGTAACGATCGTCCCACAAAGGACCATATTAGAGCGTTCTGAGAGAGGGGTATTCTCGGGTAGGGGGAGGGTGTTCTTTTCAACGGGTAAAGATTCGCCCGAAAGGGAAGCTTCATTTATCTGTAGATTGATTGTTTCTATCAATCTCCCATCTGCCGGGACCACCATTCCGGTTTCCAGCAATATAATATCCCCCGGGACTAATTGAACAGAGGGAATTTCCTTGATTTTACCCTCCCTGATAACTCGGGCTGAGGGCGTTGCCATTTTCCTTAGGGCAGCGACGGCCTTTTCAGCCCGATATTCTTGGATGAACCCCATAACAGCGTTTATTGTGAGGATAGCCATTATCACAGCGAAGTCGGTAATCTCCCCTGTTACAAGGGAGATCACCGCTGCTATGAGGAGAACAATGACGAGAAAATCTGTGAATTGGCGGAGGAATAACAGAAGGGGATGACGGTGTTTGGTTCCTTTTAATTCGTTGGATCCATATATCAATAGCCGTCTTCTTGCTTCCCCCTCTGTTAGCCCCGCCCTTTCATCCGTTCCTAACTCTTTTAGTATCTCCTCTGGGGAGAGTTGATATATCTCCTTCTGCATCTTTTATGATTTGCTCCCAAATAAATGGTGGGCCGAGCAGGATTTGAACCCGCGACCAAGGGATTAAGAGTCCCCTGCTCTACCAGACTGAGCTACCGGCCCACTTCTTTGGCGCGCCCAGCAGGATTCGAACCCGCAACCCGCTGCTTAGAAGGCAGCCGCTCTATCCTGATTGAGCTATGGGCGCTTTCAAAATTCCATTATAACTTCCTCCCACCTCAGAGTCAACCCCCTGCTCGTCACTCTCTTTCCAGAATTCTTTTCAGGGCGGTTTCAACGGAGGCGGTATCGCCAAATATTGCTATCATCGTCATATGTTGGGGGCAAATGCCCCTTATTTCTTCTACTACTACATTCGCTGTCTTCTCGGCGAGGTCAGCGCAAGCGAAGATATCAGCGAGAGGTCCTTGAACAAGCCCCACTGCATCCCATTTACCCAATATCCTTTCCCTTCGTTCAGCAGCCACTCGCTGGGCGAGGAGAGCGATGGTGTTTGGAGTGGGCGACTTTATGAATCTTATCCGCAAATTGCTACTTAACCTTTCTTCCATAGGTCCCTCCATTATATATCTTTATCCAAAGCATGGCAACCTTGAAAGAGAAGCATATTATCTCTCCCTAACCTATTTCTGACAGTAAATTTAAAAATTTTTGACATATATTTTATTTAAAATTTTCTCGATTTTAACGAGGAGGTGAAAAAAGTTGAAGAAAGGCTTTACCTTGATAGAGCTTTTGGTGGTAATAGCCATCGTGGCTATTCTGGCGGCGATTATCTTTCCTGTCTTTTCTCGGGCAAGGGAGAACGCTAGAAAGGCGGTATGTATGAGTAACCTTCGGCAATTGGGTATGGCACTGAGGATGTATACGCAAGACTGGGACGAGAGGTTCCCCGTGGACAAGTGGACCGGCAACTCCGACGAACGTTTATGGAGGTTAATCCTACCCATTTTCCCTTATATTAAGAGCAGAGGGATATTCTATTGTCCGAGTGCTTCTGTAGCCGCTTATATTGACCCAACGATAGAGGACACCGATTATAATTGGTCCCGGGGCTGGATAACATATCTTTATTTCTCCTGGTATGCGGATGATCCTAAGCGCCCTCTCTACAAGACGCGTCCCGATTTGCGTCCCTATGTTCCCCGTGTCCTTAGCGAGCGAGACCATCCTCAAAATTGGCTTATGTCCTGTTGGTTTCAGCATGGCCTAGACCCCTATGGAAAGCCTACGCCGTTCCTCCATTCTTTAGAGCACAGAATGATATTACCGGTTCTTTATTTGGATGGGCATGTGAAGGTCTTATTCGGTAGGCCGGTGGATAATTTCGCCTACGATAACTTCGGTTTGCCTTTACATCCTTAAAAAGCGAGGGCGGGCGTCCTCTGGACGCCCGCCCTCAAAAAGTTAGCATTTGCCTTCTAAGACACTGCTCCCGCAAAAAGCCGCATATACTCCTTCACTTTCTCCTTCACCCTGTCCCTCGCCACCTTACCCAAATTGCGGAAATCCTTTTCGCTGGGATTAGCATTATAAGCGTCTATGAAACCCTGGATAAAAGATACGGAAAGAATTGTGGCTACATTAACCTTCGTAACTCCGCCTGTTTGGATAGCATCCAAAAGTGTTCCTTCTCCCTCCATAAGCTCTATCTCCTTCTCCTCCACATCCTTAGGTGTCATAAGGATACCCGAGGAACCGTGGGAGACGAGGGGGAGAGGGGTGCGTTTCTGAATCTCCACTAAGCGGTCGACCCTTACCGGCCAAATATCATCCCATATCCCGTGGATGCTGCCAAAGGCAGCGGCGAGGAAGTTACAACCCGTTCTCTCCACGAACATCTCTACATCCTCGGGCTTAGCCATTAATTCCTCAACCGATTTTCCCGCCCTTTCCCTGATAATCTTCACCGCCTCCTTAGGAGAAAGAGAGCGGAGATGGGCTATTTCCTCTTTGCTGAAATAGTCTTCTATCCTCGGTATTTTCCCTAATTCAGCTTCCACAGGCACGCCTCGGGGATGGCACATCTCCACAACCTTGCGGGTAAGTTCTATATTTTCCTCAAGTGGGAGGGCAGAACCATCAAAGAGGACAGCGGTAAAGTTATTCTCCAGAGCTTTTTCTACTTCCTCCAATTTTGTAGCGTGGTCCAAGTTCAGGGCTATGCGGATGTTCGTTTCCTGTGCTATTATCTTCACCATTCCTGCTCCCAATGCCCAACCGGCGTATCTGCTTGCGCCTGGGCTAAGCTGGATGATGAGGTCAACCGGTTTTCCTAACTCTTGGGTCATCTCCTCGGCAGCCCAGACGAAAGCCTGTATCATTTCCATATTATTGGCGTTGAAGGCGCCAACTGCTCTTCTTTCCTTGAGAGCAGGCAACAGAAGTTCTCTTTCATCAACTAATGGCATTGCTTATTCCTCCTTATAAAAAAATTTCTCTTAATGGGGTGGGCGACGGGACTCGAACCCGCGCTCTTCAGGTCCACAGCCTGATGCCTTAGCCGCTAGGCCACGCCCACCATCTCTGGCGCGCCTGGCAGGACTTGAACCCGCAGCCTCGAGGTCCGAAGCCTCGCGCTCTCTCCAGTTGAGCTACAGGCGCGCTTTTGGAGCGGGCGACGGGATTTGAACCCGCGACCTTCTCCTCGGCAAGGAGACGCTCCACCGCTGAGCTACGCCCGCTTTGGTCGGGGCGAGAGGACTTGAACCTCCGACCTTCTGGTCCCAAACCAGACGCGCTCCCATACTGCGCCACGCCCCGCCATTTCATAATTATATTGCTGAAAAATATAAAGTCAAACCCTAACATCCTCAGGAGGAGAACAACTCCACAAATCCCCCTTTCGCTGGACGAGTAAACCAGATTTCTGCTTCCAAGCCGGTAGCTTCTCTATATCTTTTCTTAACTTCTCTTTCAAAGTTCTCCCTTGCTTCCTCTCTCAAAAGGTTGACCGTGCAGCCGCCAAAGCCCGCCCCGGTTAGCCTCGCCCCCAAAACTTCCGGAATGCTCAAAGCTATCCCTACTAATATGTCCAATTCTCTGGATGAAACCTCGTATAAATCTCGCAAGGAGATATGGGATGCCTTCATCAAATCTCCAAATTCTTGGAGGTCGTTTGCCCTTAGGGCGTCAATTGCTGAAAGAACCCTTTGGTTTTCCTCTACAACATGTTTCGCTCTCCTATAAAGCGTTTCTCCTAAATGCTTCTTTTTCTCTTCCAAAAGCTGATGTGTTGCATCGCGGAGGGCGCGAATACCCAATATCTCTCTTGCTCTCTCGCACTCCGCTCTCCTCTTGTTATATTCTGAGGAGACCAATTCCCTGCGAACCTTTGAATCGCATATGGCTACCGAGTAGCCTTGAGGAAGGGGGATATTTCTTATCTCTAAGGTTCGGCAGTCTATGAAAAGCGCCATCCCTTCCTCGGAAAGGAGGGAGGCAAATTGATCCATTATTCCACAGCGCATTCCTACGAACTCGTTTTCTGCCCTTTGACAGAGGAGGGCTAAAGATTTTCTATCCATTTGGAAAGGGGAAACCGCCTGGAAGGAGAGAGCGGCGCCCACCTCCATAGCAGCGGAGGAGGAGAGCCCCGCCCCTATAGGCAGGTTGCCATATATAAGGGCATCCATCCCCCTTAATAGCACCCTCTCAGAAAGAAATTTCGCAACCCCCCTCACATAATTGCTCCATTTCGTCTCGCTTTTTCGGATGTCCTCAAGGGAGAACTCGTTGAATTCTCCGAAGTCGGCGGAATACAACCTCACCTTATTATCCTCCCGGGGTGCAACAACATAGGATATCCCCATCTCTATAGCTATGGGAAGGACGAACCCCTCGTTGTAATCTGTATGTTCTCCGATAAGGTTCACTCTCCCAGGGGCATAGGAGAAATACTGGGGTGTCCTTCCGAATATTTCCCTAAATACATTTATCTTTTCCTCTATAGAAAACACACTCACTCCACCTCCTCAATGGAAAAAGGGGGCAGTTCTCGCAGTTCCTTTGCCTTATCCTCGGGATGGGAGTCATTTATGAAGTTGCCCGCTCCCGATTCTACGCTAGCCAAAAACTTTAACTTGTCCCTGCTTCTATAAGGGGGGTAGAACTCTATATGGTAATGGAAAAGCCCCGATTTATCCTTTGCTGGTCTCTGATGCATCAGCATCATATAAGGAAGAGAGAAGGAAAACAGATTATCGTATTTCAAAAGGACTGCTTTTAAGATGTAGGCTAAATCCATCAGTGCTTCCTCATTATATTCGTCCAAGCCAGAAAGATGTGGTTTGGGCATAATGAATACCTCATAGGGCCAACGAGCGAAGAAGGGGACGAACGCCAGATGTAGGGGTGATTCTATGATAACTCTTCCCTCCTCCTTTTCTCTTTCTCCAATATCGCACATCAAACATCCTTTTGTTTTCCTCCTATGCTCTCCAAAGGAACGCAATTCGTTTTGGATGACGGGGGGGATAAAAGGGAAAGCGTATATCTGCCCATGGGGATGGTGAAGGGTAACCCCGACTTCCTTCCCCTTGTTCTCAAAAATGAGCACATAGCGTATATAAGGAAGTTTGGAGAGTTCAGCAAATCTATCCTGCCAAACTAACAAGAGTTTATAAATTCTTTCAAGGCTCTGGGTGGTTAAACTGCCTGTATGCTCTGGTGTATAGACGACTACCTCACAGAGGCCTCGTGATGATTTCAGTTTATAGAAAGGGGAGGAGACAGAGGGGGAAGGAGGGAAAGGGAAGAGAGAGGGAAAGCGGTTCTCGAAGACTACGATGTCGAAGGTTTCCCTTGGTATCTCCGTTTTCTCTCCCCCCTTACTTGGACAGAGAGGACATTGGGAGGGGGGCGGGAGAAATGTCCGTTCCATCCTATGGGTAGCGGTTATGACCCACTCTCTCCGCAGAGGGTGCCAGCGCAGCTCCGACATTATTTTTTCCCCTCAAAAGAATAGTAGATTATGTAGCGCCCGTCCTCTTTCAATTCCCTCTTTTTGATAAGTTTCAACTTAGGTGGCTTCTTCATCTTCTAAACCTCCTTTCCAAATCCGAGAAAGGAAAGATGATATAGGCTGGTCTCCCATGAGGACAAGTGCTGGGGTTTTCGCAGAGCAGAAGTTCTTCCAGTAGATTTCTCATCTCTTCTTTTTCCAACTTTTCTCCCGCTTTAATAGCTAATTTACAAGCGGTAGTTGCTGCGATTTCCTCCAATCCTATCTTTGCTTCCCTCTCAGGCTGTTCCGTGAGCTCATCTATTATATCCCGCACTATTTCCTCTATGTTTTCCCCTCCAAGTTCGCTGGGAGCAGACCTAACTATTATCGCTTGCTTTCCGAATATTTCTATGGAGAAACCCAATTCCTCAAATAAGGGGAGCAACTGGGAGATCATCCTCAGTTGGGCAGGAGATAAGTGGATGACGAGAGGGAAAACCGCTTCCTGGGAGGATTCCTTTATGCTCAATTTCTTCTTTTTAAGAAGTCTTTCGAAGATTATCCTCTCGTGGGCAGCGTGTTGGTCAACTAACATAAGTTCGTTTTGCCATTCTACCACTATATATGTCTTTGCCACTTGTCCGACTATTTTAGGGTATACTTCCATCTTTTCTCCCCAGGGGAGAGTGGGGGCTTCCACCTTGTTTTCTTTCCTGGTAGAGATACCCAAAGTCTTTTGAGAAAAGGGAAAGGATTTCTCTTTTTCAAAAGTAACTGGGAAAGGTTGGGAAATGGCTTTAGCAATTGCCTCCTTGACGAGGGAAAATATCTCCTTTTCCCTCGCGAATTTTATCTCCAACTTCATTGGGTGGACATTTACATCCACTAGATTTGGTGGGATGTTAATGAAAAGGATGCATATGGGATAGCGTCCGCTGGGCACCGTGTTTAGCATAGCTTCGTCAAGAGCGATGTTAAGTAAGCGCGACCTCACGAACCTACGATTAACGAAGAAATACTCTTCCTGCCTGGTTGCTCTGGTAAGGGCGGGACGAGAGACGAAGCCGTATAACATCGTTTCTCCCCTCATTTCCTCTATGGGTAGCATCTGGGAGGCGATGTCCTCACCCATTATGGAGGCTATCGCTTCCAAAAGGTTATCAGTAGCTATGTGACTGAAAATTTCTCTGCCCGAGGAAAAAACCCTGAATGACACATGGTGATGAGAAAGGGCAAACCTTTGTATCCAAGAGAGGGCGAAGGCTAGTTCGGTTTGAGGGGAGCGAAGGAATTTGAGGCGGGCGGGAGTATTGAAGAAAAGGTTCTCTACAACCACGGTAGTCCCCTTAGGTAAACCTATCTCCCTCATCTCCACTATAATACCTGCGTCAGCCTTTATCTCTACTCCCGTAGGCTCTTCCTCGCTACGGGTAAGGAGGCGCATTTGGGAAACTGCAGCAATTGATGGTAGGGCTTCTCCCCTGAAGCCGAGGGTGGTTATGTTGAGAAGGTCCTCTGGGGAACGAATCTTTGATGTCGAGTGTTTTTGGAGAGCAAGAACAGCGTCCTCCTTCGTCATTCCCACCCCATCATCAACTACCCTGATGAGCTTCTTTCCCCCCTCCACGATTTCCACAAGAATATGCCTTGCTTCTGCATCAAGGGAATTTTCCACCAACTCCTTCACTACCGATGCTGGTCTTTCCACGACTTCCCCAGCTGCTATTTTCCCCACCGTTGCTTCATCTAATATAATTACTTTGCCCATTTCTCCTCTAACCTTGCCACCTCGTCCCTCTCGAAATAGGGGAGGGGGAGCAATTCGCCTTTCCTATGCAATTTGATGCCAAAATCCTTACTCTTTATTTCCCCTATTTCCCAGCACTTTATCCCCGCTTTTTCCAGGATACCTCTTACTATTCCCGCATTTTCCTTTGATACAGTGAAGAGCAAAGCTCCGGAAGCGATGAGCCCGAGAGGGTTAAGCCCTAATTTCTCGGAGAAAAGTTCGCACTCGGGGAGTATAGGAAGGGTTTCCTCATAAATGAGCGCTCCTTTGTCATTAGCAAGGCAAAGTTCATAGATACCGGTGGCCACACCACCCTCCGTAGGGTCATGCATAGAGGAAACAAAATCTCTCACGAGCAACGCCTCCTCTAAGACGGAGATACCCGGCTGGAATATAAAATTTTTCGCTCTTTCTATTGCTTTCTCCTCCACCCCCAAAGATAGAAGATGATGGGGAAATTCCCTGGCTAAAAGGGATGTCCCTTCTATGGCTATCCCCTTGGTCAAGCCGATTATGTCCCCTTCCTTAGCAGAAGGGTATAACACTTTGTCCGTTTCTCCCAGCATCGTCCCCACAGCGATAGGACGTTCCAATCCCGGTGTTACCTCGGTATGTCCTCCTATCACTTTGAGGGAAAGTTCTCTTGCTGCCGCTTCTACTTGTTGCATAATATCTAAGGGGAGGTCAGGAGAAGAGCCAGGGGGTAGGAGAAGAGTGAGGAGTAGGTAACGAGGTCTCGCTCCCATAACTGCTATATCGTTTGCGTTTATCATAACTGTATACCAACCCAATAAATCACTGGCGAAAGTTATAGGGTCGCTCGTTGCGACGAGCAACTTTTCCCCCCATCTCACTACAGCGGAGTCTTCTCCCACTCGGGGACCTATGAGGATTTCCTCATCGGTGGTATCAAGTATTTTCAAAAGCTTTTCCAAAAGGTAGGGAGGTAACTTCCCACACTTGAGGCCTTCCTCAGGCAAGATCTCACCTCTGCAAAGCCTTTCCCTCGGTGGGAATAGCAGGGGCATAGGCTATTCGGACATTTTGCATTTCCTTTATATTTTGGGCGCCACAGGAACTCATGGATAGTTTGAGGGCACCTATCAGGTTCATAGTTCCGTCATCCCTTTTTGCCTCTCCTAAAAGGATTTCCTTTAATGTCCCTAAAATACCAACATAAATCCTCGTTCCCCGAGGGAGAAGAGGGTGGAAAGAAGCCATTCCCCAATGATAACCCTTTCCAGGAGCTTCCTCAGCGGAGGCAATGGGTGAACCAATCATTACCGCATCCGCTCCACAGGCAATCGCTTTGGCTATATCTCCACCTCGTCTCATTCCCCCATCTGCTATCACGGGAACATATCTACCGGTTCTTTGATAATAATCGTCCCTTGCCGCGGCTGAATCGGCGATAGCAGTTACTTGGGGCACACCGATGCCCAAAACCTGGCGGGTGGTGCAGGCTGCACCAGGTCCTACACCTACAAGAACTGCCGAGGCGCCCGCCTCCATAAGTTCCATTGCACCTTCGTAGGTAACGCAGTTCCCTATTACGATGGGTATAGGAGACTTTTTACAAAACGATCGGATGTCAAGATGCCATTTAGAAGATCTGTGTCTAACCGTAGTGAGAGTGGATTGGAGGACGAATATATCAAGTCCAGCGGAAAGGCAGATGGGTAAGAATCTCTCCGCATTTAGGGGAGTAGAGGAAGCCGCGGCTATAACACCCTCTTTTTTAATTTCCCTTATCCTTTTCTCTATTAACTCCTCTTTTATTGGTTCCTTATAAACATCCTTTAGAACCTCCAGCACTCTCTCCCCGGGAGCAGTTATGATTTGCTCAATAGCTTCTTCTGGTTTTTCATATCTTGTCTGAACCCCCTCCAGGTTCAAAACAGCTAATCCTCCCAAATTGCCGAGAACTCCGCAAATACGCACATCAACCGCTCCATCCATTGCTGAAGCAAGCACAGGAATAGGGAAACGGAAATCCCCCAGCCGAAAACTTACATCGATGTCTTCAATGTCTATCGTTTCTTCTGAAGGTATAAGAGAGATCTCGTCAAGACCAAAAGTCCAATAGGCTTTGCGGTTCTTTCCTATCTCTATTTCCACGGGGAAATACCTCCTTTCACCGTTTGAAATTTGAAAGAGGACCAATTTATTTTAATATATCTGGTTGAGGAACTCCTGCATTAAGCGGTGGCGAATATTTCCCGCTATCGTTTGAGCGAAGAGAAAAGGATCTTGACCTTTATCTGGCATTATATCAGGGGAAATTTCAATTAATACCTCCCGCCTCGCCACAACCGCAGGGTTACCATTATCTAACCTCTTTGCTGTTACTTCCCAAACCCGCAAATTTTGGTTGAGTAAATTGTCTAATTTATGAACAAATGCTTCTCCCGCTCCTCTACCCTCTTTCCCTGATAGTTTAACTATAGGTTGATCATCCATATAAATGAGTATTCCGTTGTTGTCCACCGGCTGGAGCACGAGCTTGAACAAGCCTGCCGCTTTCCTTTCGTTTATCTCCACTGAGGAACTTTTGAGATAGTTAAACATAGTGTTTGCCCTTTCCTTCGCATAGGGATGGGTCTGCAATATACCCAGCTCTTGTTTTACCCCTCTTTCTTCTATCCTCGCTAAGCGTTGTAAAAAAGTGAGGAGTCCTACAGGGTTATATTTCTTGGTTAATATGAGGTATTTAGCTCCTCCTAAATCGGCATCTTCCTCTAATTCTTGGCCATAACTATGCATTTTGGCTATCTCTAATAGTTGGAGACCCAAAAAAATATTTTCCAAGTCACCGCTTTTTGCTCCAAGGAGGCTGGCTAAAAGAAAAGGAGCGAGTTCCCTTTGGACCTTAGATTGTCTCTCTAATAGTTTGACGAAATGATAGCGCGCTACATGGGCGATTTCGTGGGCTATTACTCCCGCTAACTCATCATCTGTCCTAACGAAGGAGAGAAGACCTGTGGTTATATAGATAAAGCCACCGGGTAACGCGAAAGCGTTGACCTCGGGAGAAACAACGACCTTGAATGTCCAGGGAAGGGCAGGGTCATCTGAGACGGCTGCGATGGTCTTCCCAATTTCATCAACCTTATCTAAGATGTTTTTATCATAGCATAATTCATACTGTCGTTCTACCTCAGCGGACGCCTGCCTACCTATTTCTATTACCTCCTCCTTTGCCAAGGGGAAGGCGAAAATGGTGGCGAACAAAGTGACAAGAAAGACGAATTTTGCTAATTTACTCATAATATCCATCGCTTGTCTTCCACATTATTAGACGATAAGAAGTGGCGTTTGTTTCTATCCCAGGGTAGGGATAGTTCAGAGGTCATAATTAATTTCTACCCATCTTTTCTCCCTCGCACTTTTAAGGGCAGCTTCTACCATAAGGATTTCATAGTGTCCATCAAGGAAAGTGGGAAAATCGCAAGGGTCTTGGTTGGGGTTCTTCCCCTCAGCGATATATCTATATACATTGCGGAGAAAATTCTTGAGCCCATCGGGGTAGCCTTCAGGATGTCCACCAGGGTAGTGGCAGTAATCCTTCGCTTCCTTATGAAGGAGGGAAGGGTCGCGCATAAGCACTTGATTTGGCATTTCTCTCCTACCAATCCATAGCCTCTCAGGGTCCTCTTGGTCCCATACAAGGGCACATTTGGAACCTGTTATCTCTATGTAGAGCCTGTTTTTCCTCCCAGCGAAAACCTGGCAGACAGTAAAAACACCAACCGCTCCTCCCTCAAAGTGGATGAGCACGGTGGCGTAATCCTCCGTCTTTACAGGAACCTCTACATAATCCTCCGGTGTGAGTTCCTTTCCAGCATAGGTTTCTATGGGCATCTTCGGTTTCTTCCTCGTCTTATGGATTATCTCCATATCCGCGAAAACCTCTTTGATGCGCAATCCGCTTATGAACTGGGCTGTATCGCACCAGTGCGTGCCTATGTCCGCTACCGCTCGGGATTCTCCCCCAAGCTCTGGTTCGATTCTCCAGTTGTAATCTGTATCAAGGTATAGCCAATCCTGCTCATAGGTGCCGAAGATACCATAAATTTTCCCCACCTCCCCCTTCTCCACCATTGCTTTCGCTTGTTGAACGAGGGGGTAGTGACGATAGTTGAAGTCCACAGCGTTGACTATTCCCTTCTCCCTTGCTAAGAGCACCAACTCCCTGGTTTCTTGTGAATTCATCGCCAGGGGTTTCTCTGATATAAGATGCTTCCCTGCCAAAATGCAATCTTTGCTAATCTGGTAATGAAGGGAATTAGGGGTGCAATTGTGGATTACCTCTATTTCTTTTTCCTTTTCCAGCATTTCTACATAGCTACCGTAATAGCGGGGAATACCCAATGCTCGTGCTTTTCTCTCCGCTGTTTCCCTATCTATTTCCGCAAGGGCGACCATCTCAACGAAACCCAGACGCCTCGCTGCCTCTATATGAGCAGGTCCGATGAAACCTGTTCCAATTATTCCCGCTTTGATTTTCCTCACAAAGCTCTCCTCCTTTCCCGATTAATAAGGCATATAGCTGACTGATTTGGCGATAAGTGTCAAGGCTATGCAAATCATACTTACGAGACCAAATCCGCAGCCGTATCCTGCGGCCAGAACGGGGGTATAAGCTCGCCATCTTCGTTCACCGAATCTCTTGATAAAGTAGTATCTACCTAAAAGGGCGCCGATGAAGATAACAAGGGTATTTGCGGGAAGCCCGGTGACGCCTCCTACAAAGCCGTAGAAGAACATAGGAGATAGTCCGAAATAGCCCATCCCTATATAAAGCAGAAGGCCTATGCCACAACTCGCCCCGATTACCTTGGGCTTGAGGGCTTTGAGGAGCCAAGCCTGTTCAGGGGAGAGATTGGCAGTCATAATGAGGGCGCTATTCATTGCATTTAGTGGCCACATCCTTTGGGCATAAGGATAGGCAGGGTCGGGGATCGGGCGGAGCTTCCAAATGTATTGCCAGTAGAGGAAAGAGAAAGCCAGGATAACGAAAAACATCAAAGCTTCCGCTTTCAAGATGCTTGTGAACTTCGTGCTGGTGAGCTCTATCTCACGGAAGAACTGGGCAGTTCCTCCGTAATCGGCAAGGGGGATTGGGGCAAACCAGATATCCACTTCTTTATATCCGCTTAAAATGATGGTGACTTCCCTCAACCAGGGTATTCCTGGGAAGAAACCACCGAAGCCTATCATTCTTGCCGAGATATAGGAGTTGAGGGGGGTCCAAAGGAAGGCAAAGATGATGAGTATCCAGAGGGGGAATTTAGGGACGAGTTTATGGCAAATGACCACGGAGGCAAGGGTAGCAAAGAACCACATCCCCAAAGCCAAGCTCAGGGGGAAATCGCCTCTTCCGGGCGGTGGAGCTAAAGTACCCCTTCCTACCCCTCTGTATTGTCTTCTTGCTGAGGCGAGAAGCTTTCCCATACTATAGAAACCGATTAGAGCTACTGCGCCCGCAAGGCCTGCCCCTACACTTATCCAAACATCAAAAGAGGTGGCAAATTGGGTCCAGATTATCGTCATCCCTGGACGCCAAGTAGGCATATACCCCATATGATACAGGATAGGATTCGTTATTCCCTGGCAGAGGAGGGAACCGATGAAGTTGCCCAACACGATGGGGAATGGCAGGACGAAGCCCGTTATTAATAAGCCAAGGTCCCCTACGAATCCTATTGGAGCTGAGGGGAGGAAGGATTCGGTCGTGGGGGTTAGGTCTATGTAGGGGATGGGGATGAGCTGGAGGGGTTTTACCATAAAGGCGCTTGAGATGGCGGGAATACCCACATAGAAAAAGCCCCAGATCAAGCCGAGCACCGCTCCTATAGAGAAGAGCTGCCAGCGCCAAGTTTCCTCTTTTCTACCTACCTCGGCTAAAGCAGTTGCGCCGGCGGCTGCTATGGGGGCGAGGGGGAAGGGGAGTCTCTCTACATCGGAGGTTAACCGAAAGAGAGTGTAGCCCATCCCTATCCAAGTCAAGCGACCTATCACATTGTAAGCGAGTAGCAAATATAAGGGCACTAACCAGGCGGAATCTAAGAAAGTGCGGTTAATAATTGCTGGACTACCCGGTGGTGGAACGACCCAGCTTGGTATTCTTCCATAAATGCCGAACTGCTTCGCCGCGGGGGAGTTGGAAAAATACTGGTTCCAAATCCAGCTGGAAAAGGGACCTCCTGCCAGAGCTACTCCTCCCATTGCTGCTAAACTACCAGCTATATAATAAAGCACATAGATCTCCTGCTTTTTAAGGGGGATGAAGGAGCGTCTCGCTACCTCGTTGAAGACTATGATGGTCATCCATTGAGCTGCCCCGCCTACTGCGGTCCCCGCTACTAGACCCACATATATCGCCGCAGGCATAATGACTATACCAACGAAGAAGGTCCCTAAGACTGCCTTCCAGGTAAAACCCTCTTCAAACTCTTTTACTTCTCCTACTGCTTCTGGAACTTCTTCTCTCCTTACTTCCAAATCTTTTCAGCACCTCCTATTAAGCGAGTTCAGCAATCTCCTCGGACATTCTAACATACCTTTCCCTGTCGGCGACGCTTATCGTGCGCCAGATGAGGAACTGCTTCCTTATTGTATTAAGGAAGCGGCGATTGACTCTCTTCCAATTCGCCACATCACCGCTTTCTCTCTTTATCACCATTTTTATATCATATACATCTTGGATAGTGGTGGGTTCAATTATCATGCTTACCCTCTGACTGACGCCCAAGTCAAAGGGGGCAAGCCAGGACATAAAATCTATCTGATAGCCCTTGGTATCGTATTTAATAAAGGTATGTGCTTTGACCTCCGAGGTTACGAAATCACCTACGGAATATTCCTCGTAGGCTTCCAACCACTCCTTCAAGAAACCTGCCAATCCTCGAGATTGTTCCCCCGTCACTGAGAAGGGCAGAGTGATATTCCAGATATCGCCCTCGGGTTCCGGCAGGCTCCAAGTTCTCTCAAGGGCTGGTGTTGCGACCTCGGAAGCTTTTCTCGCTGGATATATTGTTGAAAGGAGCGTAACAGCAACAACAGCGAAAGTGGCAAGAACAGCGGACATAGAGGAGAAGTTGAGGTATAACTGTCCCATCTTTCCCGTGGCTATCATAATCTTCACAATCGCCTGCCCCACAATGTAGCCAGAAATGGCACCTATGACCGCATATACCAATGACTCGGCGAAGAAGAGCATAGCAATGTGATTGGGAGCTAAGCCTAGGGAGGCAAATATCCTTATCTCCCTCACTCGTTCGTAAACTGCGGCGAGCATTGTATCAAGAACGATAAGCACGGCGATGAGTATGATAATGGCGAGTTCCGTCCAGCCAACCGGAGCTGATATGGCGAGCGTGGAGTAACGGGAAATTTTATCTCCTTCTCCCGCATACATATTGAGGGCCAAGCGGGGCATAAGGTTGCCAAGCACTTCTTTCACTTCCTCAGCGGATACAAGGTCTATTGCCACGGAGCGGAGGGTCCCTCCCATATTAAGGAGCGTTTGATAAGGAATTATCGCCACCGCGTCGGGCTCAAGGTGAATATATTCCCTAAAGCCCGCCTGCTGGCTCGTCTGCCCTTGTTGCTGTTGTTTTTGCATCGCTACGAAGTCAACTGGGGTGAGTGGCTCATTATCAAGGTCCTTTATATTCTTAAACTTGTTGTTGTCCAAAAGTCCTATAACGGTGAACTTTACTCCACCTATTAGAACCTGTGCCTTGCCCACATCTGCGGGTCCTATCTTGAACTTCTTCGCCACACCCTCGGGTATGATGCACACATAGGTGTCGTTAAGTGCAATCCATCTTCCAGCCTTAAGAGCTTTTTGGGGTTTCGTTATGCTTGCCTCCTCAGTGCCTAATCCTACTAAAGCCTTTACATCATAAGTTTCATCGGGATCACGGGCAGAGACAAGGGTAACGAAGGATTGTTCATCCCAGGCGGAGGTGTAGAACCATATACGAGGGGAAACCTTATAACCTTTAGGGTTGAATTCATCATGAAGCACCCGATAAGCTACCTCCTGCAGGTCGCTCCACATAGGAGTTCTCAGCATCACTCCCTGATAAAGGGGAACCCCTTTGCCGGGAACTTTGTTGAAACGCATAACTGGTTTCACGGAGGTGAAGGCGAGCACGGCGAAGGTGAGCACTATGAGGGTGATACAGGTAAGGGCAGTGCGGGCCTTTCTTCGCCTCATATTAGAGATACCCAATGAGAGCGCTGAGGCAGCTATGGAGAACCTACCTATGTCCACCCTATGGACTCCGGTGAGGGAACGATGGAGCAGTCGGAGTTGTTCCTGGAACTTACTAACTACTACTACCGCTACCGCAGATGCCATAGCTAACATAACAAAGGCAAGGAGGATGACGAGAGGGTTGAGAGCTATCTCGAAAGCAGGATGGAGATAGCGAAAGAGGACGAATGTGAAAAGGAATATGCCTCCCAAACCTGCGAGCTGTTGGATAAGAGTGGGAAAGGCAAAGAGGAGCCTTTCAAGGAAGAAAGCGAAGGGGATGACTATTGCCATATAGAAGATCACGCCTCTCACAACATCGTCCCCTGTGCTTCTTACAACGGGGTAAGCTCGTGATTCATAGCCCCAGGCACTGCGGGAATGAGCGTAGAAGTGACTATATTTTAGGGAAGCGAGCGCCTCCTCTGCTTTGTCTAATTCCTCTTTAGCCCTCCTATGGAGGTCCTCCAATACTTCGTTTATTATACGGAAGCGGCGGAGCTTTGACATTCGGTGCTCATCCCATATCCACATATCGCTTGCTACCTTATAGGGGGTGAAGTAAAGAGTGCCAGAGCCTGTGACCTCGTATCCGTCTCCCTTGGGATTTTCAGGCGTTGCATTCAAGAGGAGAAATCTTATCGCCGCGGGTCCGGCGCCCATTATTATTTTGACCCGACTACCAGGTTCGGCGAAGATGACGGCACAATCATCCACATGGGGCATCCAGGCTTCGGGTAGGCTTATTGCCTGTCCATACATACGAGGTGTCCCATCGGTTATACCGTCAAGAATAGATATACTACTTAGTATCGCCAGCCCTTGAGGGTCAACGAGGTCAAATATGGAGACCGAGGCGCAACGGAAGGCTACCACGGTAACATATTTCTTTCCCACCGTCATCATAGCATCAACTGGGTAAGCCTCAGCTCCCAAGGTGCCTAAGTCAGGAGCATAGATTATCTCCCCCGTGGTATCATCAAGCTTATAAGCGTTCACTGTGGCGGGTCTGCGCCACCCTATCGCGGTTATTGTTGCCACTCCGTTGAATTCAAACTTCCCCTCTTTATCCGTGGTCTCAATCATATGTCCCCTCACACCCATCATGCTCTTGTTCCAGTGTCTGAGGATCACCACTGCATTAGGAATAGGGACGTCGGGTATGGGACTCCTCCTGGGATCAAGGTAGACAACCCGTCCCGCTAATGTGCCGAACCCGTTCATCAAACCCAGACGCTCTATCTTTGATGGCTCGGTTATGGGAAAGCGGAGAGCTGTGGTTGTTCCCTTGCGGGGTGGGTCGTTGAGAATATGATGATAAAGGCAGGTAAGGAGCTTTACCTGGGTCATCAAGTTAGAAAAATTAATTTTGTCAATCGTATCAAACGGGGTATCAACTAAGGGGCGAGAATCGTTTATGGTGAAGAAGGAAACGCCATAGCCTCCCATCATAGTAAATAGCTCTGCATCCAAAGCTACCTTTCCGGGAATAAAGGTGCGCCAGGGTTTGCCCGCTATCGGATTCACTCCATCGGCGAAGATTTGCTCAGGTTCAACCCCCATAAACTCCGCTACCCTCTCCGCATTCTCGCGACAAACCCTCGCTATATCGGAGAAATCTCTCTGGCGGTCCTCCCTTATCTCGTAGAACATAGACTTGTAGAAAATTCCCAATGCCCGACTTCGGCTGGAAAGGTCCAACCCCGAGAAAAGATACACCTTCTTAATCTGCCTTGGCTTATAGCCAGTATGAAAAATGCGGGCGAAAAAGCCCTTTATCTTCTCCATTGGACCTAGCTTTTCGTATTCTTTGAAATGTTTGGTGAAATAAGCCCTTATCCCACTTAACGCTTGAAAATGTCCCGAGGTAGCTATGAAGAGGATAGACCTTTTTGGGGGCCTCTCCTTGAAAATACGGGCTAACTCCAACATAGCAGCTATCCCAGAGGCACTTTCTGCACCTGGAGCAAGGGAAGGAACTACGGAGATGGAATCGAAGAAGGACTCTATGATTATCAATTGGTCTCTCAGTTGCTCATCGCTTCCAGGAAGGAAGCCTGTGATGTTGTAACCTTTCTTGAGCTCCCAGGGCATAGAGCACTTAACTACTACTTCCACGGAGGGATTCTCGGTTATGATCTTCTTGAGAAGCTTGGCATCTGCTTTTTTAACCCAGAAGCGAGCTATATCTATGGGGATTGATATGAACTTAGCCTCTGCTTCCCCCCTCATAGAGGTGTCAGGTTCCTCGAAAAGAACGACTTTCACTCCCAGGCGGGGAGCGTTGAGCCAATGCACACCGCAGTTGAAATCGAGGAGAGCAACGGAACCTTCTACTTGCTTACCATCAAAGGAGGCGAGGTCACCATCCCCGGCGTAAATAAGGGGTCCTCTAACGCCCTGAGGTGGGAGGGAAGGAGTTCTTATCGCATTTGGCCAAAGGGGGTAAATGGGTATGGTGATGTTACGAGAAGGGATTTCCAGGGTGGCTCCTCGATCATAGGGTATTGGTATAGTGAACTCCTCTAAAGTAACATCTTGGAGCCCTATTTCCTCAAATTTCTGTTTCACATATCTCGCCGCCTCATCACAGCCCGGATAGCCTACAACCCTACTGGGAAGGGAGGATAAACGCCCTATGACCTCTCGGAGGTTCTCCTCCTTTACCGCAGAAGTTAACTCTCTGTAGAGCTGGCGCAATTCGGGTGTTAACTTGACCTTTTCCTGTCCCTCTAAGAAGGAAACAGTCAAAAACAAACTTGATATAAAGATAAATAAGGATTTCCTCACTTTAGGCTCCCTTCCTTTGCCCTGATTTTATTTTTAAAATAAGGATAAAGCAACGAAAACATTTGTCAATACATCCACAGTGTATTAAAAATAAAAGAAGAAGTCAATATCCTCTTCCCAATTAAAGTATTGACTTGAAGCATTGACAACGATTTTCGGTAATACTAAAATTAAAAGCAATGGAAAGAGAAAGTGTTTTAAGACAAGAAATTGTAGAAGTTGGCAGACGGCTCTGGCAGAAGGGCTTTGTAGCTGCTAATGACGGCAACATCACCTGCAGGTTAGACGAAGATTTCGTCCTGACAACGCCCACCGGGGTTTCAAAAGGGTTTATGACACCAGACATGATTGTAAAGGTGGATATGGATGGTAACACATCCGAGGGCTATTTGAAGCCGTCCTCGGAAATCTTCGTCCATTTGATGATCTATAAAGAACGCCCGGATGTGCAAGCAGTGCTCCATGCTCATCCACCTTTTGCTACTGCTTTTGCCGTGGCGGGAATCTCTCTTGAGCATCCCATCCTTCCAGAAGCAGTTCTTCATTTGGATGGTGTTCCGCTCTCTCCCTATGGGACGCCGGGAACACCTGAATTAGTGGAAGCGATAAGACCCTATATAAGGGGGCGCAATGCGGTGCTTTTGGAGAACCATGGAGCCTTCACCGTCGGAGATAGCCCCCTTCACGCCTATTACAGAATGGAAACCCTAGAGCACTTCGCCAAGATCTCTCTCCTTGCCCGGCTTTTGGGAAGGGAGAGAGTGCTTAGTCCTCAGGAGGTATACAGATTGCTTCAATCAAGGGATAGGGCACTAGTTAATCCCTTGTGTGAGGAATGCGGAATTTGTCTTGCGGAGAGGACGGATTTACCTGGGCTTGTGGAAAGGATAACAAAAAAGGTTATGGAGGAGTTAAGCAAAGATGGAATCGGTGGGTCTAATAGAGGTTAAGGGGTTAACCGCTGGTCTTACCGCGGCGGACGCCGCCTGCAAAGCAGCAGCGGTGAAGCTCATAGGTTATGAATTGGCGAAAGGAGGGGGAGGGATGCTAGTAATAAAGCTCAGTGGCGAGGTCGCGGCAGTGCAGGCTGCGGTTGAAGCGGGGGTAACAGAAGCAAGGAAGGTGGGTGAAGTAGTATCCTTCCATATAATTCCTCGCCCGGTGGAGAGTCTCCTTTTATTGATCGAAAGTAGGGAAACAGTCGGCTCAGAGAGGCAGAGGTTGTTGGAAATAGAATAGGAGGTGATCTTGGGTGGCTGAAGCTAAAATGGAAGCCTTAGGAATGATAGAGACACGAGGACTCGCCGCAGCTGTGGAAGCCGCTGATGCGATGGTCAAGGCGGCTAATGTAGTCCTTGTTGGATATGAGAAAGTAGGAGTTGGTTATGTGACGGTTATGGTGAGAGGAGATGTGGGGGCGGTGAGGGCAGCAGTGGAAGCTGGAGTCACTAACGCTAAGAAGGTAGGAGAGGTGGTCTCTGTTCATATCATAGCGAGACCCCACGAAAGTTTGGAGGAGCCACTTGGGAAGATAGGAGGAAGGGAGATAACGGAAATAGAGAAACAAAAATTCGTTGAAATAGATTAATAGAAGGAGGCAAAATTAAAGGATAATAGATGAATGCGATAGCGGTTGCGTTGGGGTTTTTGAGTTTTATATTGGGCATTTTAACAATATACTTAGCACTAAAAACAAACGCGGTCATAAAAAGTGAGGATGAAAGGGCAAAACAGATGATAGAGGAGGGGAACAGGAGGACGCAGGAGCTGATAGAGG
Source organism: uncultured bacterium (assembly GCA_938041455.1). Taxonomy (GTDB): domain Bacteria; phylum Armatimonadota; class JACIXR01; order JACIXR01; family JACIXR01; genus JACIXR01. The sequence continues at coordinate 32,155 of CALITO010000003.1, forward strand.
AGGGGAGGAGGAGCACACAGGAGTTGATAGAGGCAATGGAAAGGAGGGCTGAGGAGGGGGATAGGAGGACGCAGGAGTTGATAGAGGAGGGGAGGAGGAGCACACAGGAGTTGATAGAGGCAATGGAAAGGAGGGCTGAGGAGGGGAATAAGAGGACGCAGGAGCTGATAGAGGAGGGGAGGAGGAGCACACGGGAGTTGATGGAAGCAATGGAAAGGAGGGCTGAGGAGGGGAACAGGAGGACGCAGGAGCTGATAGAGGAGGGGAGGAGGAGGAGCGAGGAAATACTATCTCGTGTTCAGGAGGCGCTGGTACGGGTTCAAGAGACACAGAGGTATATTGCGGAGCTCGTGAGGAAGGAAGAGGAAAGGACGAGGGAGGCTTTAAAAGGTCGTGAAAGTTAAAAATTGTAAATTAAATAATGGACTTAAAAAATTCAAGGAGGTGATTTCGGGTGGCTGAAGCCCCCGCTGTGAGAATGGAAGCCTTAGGAATGATTGAGACGCGAGGACTCGTCGGAGCTGTGGAGGCCGCTGATGCGATGGTTAAGGCAGCAAATGTTGTCCTCGTGGGCTACGAGAAGGTAGGTTCTGCTTATGTGACGGTTATGGTGAGAGGAGATGTAGGGGCTGTAAGAGCGGCAGTGGATGCTGGTGCTGCTAATGCTAAGAAGGTAGGGGAAGTCATATCCGTCCACATCATAGCCAGACCGCACGAGAGTTTAGAGAAGCTGCTGGAGAAGTTCAAGCTATAGGTAGAGACTCCTGAATTAAGGGGAGAAAAACAAGGTGGACATAGACCGCCTTGTTCAATTAGTGGAGGCGGAAGTGCGCCGCCTATTAGCGACGCAGGCGACGGGTCCGCCTCCCCACACAGCTTCTCCTTCTCCAGCGGGAGGGAAAGCGGTCTTGGTCATAGGGATTCACAATACTCCGCCGGAAGCTCTTTTAGGTAGATTAAGGAGGGAGGGTAAGGACCCAGTCGTATGGAAAAGAGATTCTACCGTTGAAGATTTTGAGGAAATATGGATAGTGAATTTGAAATGGTCGGATGTAGCGAAGATGGCGCTGGGCATATTTGATACCCCGCCTCTGGAAGCAATACTCCATATCCTATCCACCGGAAAGGAGATCATTGCTGAGCCTCTACAAATCCCTACCCAGTGTCCTCCGTCTCTTGCCGACCTCCTAAAATCCTATTGGGCGAGGTTGCTTTCGCTTGGCATTAGGGAGCCTCGGGCATCTCAACCTTTCTCTTGCCCTCCTCCCTCTGCTCCTTCTCGGACAATTATAACTCAAGAAGAGGTAAGAGAGGCGAAGGAGAAAGGCTTACAAGTAATGATATTGCCTCCCAGAGCAATAGTGACGGATATGGCGAGAGATTTAGCGGAGAGGTTAGGAATTCAAATAAGGGAGGAGGAACAAAGTTGATAATAGCCAAGGTAATCGGTATGGTTGTCTCTACCCGTAAGGAGGAAGACCTTCGGGGGTTCAAACTTTTAATAGTTCAGCCCTTAACTCCCGAAGGTAAGGAAAGAGGGGAGCCGCTGGTGGCAGTGGATACAGTGGGAGCGGGGATAGGGGAAAAGGTGGTAGTTGCCCTTGGTTCCCCGGCACGGTTGGCAGTGGATAATCCGGAAGCGCCTGTAGATGCTTCCATAGTGGGAATAATAGACTCCCTTGAACTAGGTAAGTAAGGAAGGAGGTAAAGTTTATGGCGTTAGATGAACAGAAAATAAGGGAGGTAGTTCAAAGAGTTGTAAGGGAGCTTTTTGAGGGGCAAGCTCAAACTGCTCCGGTGGTGAAGCCATCTACGAAGGTGGGAGAAGACGGGATATTCGCTTCGGCTAATGAGGCAATAGAGGCGGCTGCGGAGGCGCAGAGGAAGTTGGTTGCTTTGGGGTTGGAGAAAAGGCGGGAGATAGTGGAGGCTATTCGCCAAGCTGGGCTTAAAAATGCTCGTCGCCTCGCTGAAATAGCGAGGGAGGAAACGAAGATGGGAAGGGTAGAGGACAAAGTAGCGAAAAACGAAGCCGCCGCTCGCCTCACTCCAGGCGTGGAAGACTTGGAGCCGGAGATTATAATAGGTCCCAAGGGAACCACTATTCAAGAATATGTCCCCTTTGGGGTCATCCTTTCTATAACCCCTGTGACTAACCCTACTTCTTTTGTTATAAGTCACGCCATATTGATGATCGCGGGTGGGAATGCGGTGGTTATATCTCCTCATCCTCAAGCAAAGGAATGCACTAAGGAAGCGATAAGGATAATTAATAGAGCGATTGTGGCAGCTGGTGGTCCTGAGAATCTGGTCACAGCGGTGGAGGAATCTTCCATAGAAGTAGTTCAGGAAATGATGAAACATCCCAAGGTGGATATGATAACGGCGGCGGGGGGACCGGGGGTTTGCCAAGCTGCCTTACAAAGTGGGAAGAAAGCGATAGTAGGTGGACCTGGCAACCCTCCTGTGCTGGTGGATGAAACGGCGGATATAGCCAAGGCAGCGACCGATATAGTGAAGGGGGCTTCTTTTGACAACGATATCCTTTGTATAGGGGAAAAAGTGATAATAGTTGTAGATTCTGTTGCCGATGCCCTTATGAGGGAGTTGAAGAGGCAAGGAGCCTATGAGGCTCGGGGAGAGGAAGCGGAACGGATAATCAATTTGGTTGTAGCGGATGGAAAAATACGAAGGGAAGTAGTGGGCTTGGATGCTGGCGTTATCCTTAAGATGGCGGGTATTATGACTCGGGAGGAACCCAAGATAATTGTCATAGAACTAAGCGACACCGACCATCCCCTGTTTATGGAGGAACAACTGTTGCCCGTCTTGCCTTTCGTGAGAGTGAGAAACTTTGAAGAGGGATTGCGGTTAGTCCAGAAAGCGGAGCAGGGCTTTAAGCACACTGCCATTCTCCATACTCGCAGTTTGCCCAATATTCTCCGCTTCCGCCAGGAAATGCAAACCAACTACTGCATTATCAATGGACCTTCCACCGCTGCGGTGGGTGTAGATGGAGAGGGCTACCTCGCTATGACAGTGGCTTCCACAGGCGAGGGACCAACCCGCCCAAGGGATTTCTGCCGAAGGAGAAGGTTTATTCTCACCGGCGGCATCCTCTAATGGAGATAGTGGAGAAAGTCCGAGAGGCGGGTATAGTCGGCGCCGGCGGCGCCGGTTTCCCCACCCATATAAAACTGTCTTCCCAAGCGGAGGTCTTGATCGTAAATGGAGCGGAATGTGAACCACTCCTTAGAGTGGATCAGCAAATCATTCCTCACGAAAAAGTAGCCTTCCTTAGAGGCTTAGAGGCAGCGAGAAGAGCAGTTAACGCAAAAAGGGTTGTAGTGGCCCTTAAGCAGAAATACAAACTATCTATAGATTCGCTTAAGGGTGGTGGACCCTATGAATTGTTCCTTCTCGGTGATTTCTATCCCGCAGGCGATGAACAAATCCTTGTGTATGATGTTACGGGAAGGATAGTTCCGGAAGGTGGTATTCCTCTAAATGTGGGGTGCGTGGTGCTCAATGTGGAGACCATCATCAATATAGGTAAAGCCATTGATGGTCAACCAGTTGTGGATAAATATGTCACAGTTAGTGGAGCAGTCAATAAGCCGGGAACTTTCAAGCTCCCCGTTGGAACGGCTGTAAGGGATGCTTTAAAGTTGGCTGGTGAAGTTAGTGTTGAAGATTTCTTCTTGATAGATGGTGGTCCTAACACAGGGAAGATAATCCCCTCCTTGGATTTTCCTATATTGAAAACTACGAAGGGTATATTGGTTTTCCCAAAAAGCCATCCTCTATGGGGGAAATTTGCTCCCGATTTAAAAGTTGTTCTAAGGCGTGCTGCATCCACTTGCTGTAATTGCCGTGAATGCACCGAGCTATGTCCTCGCTATTTGCTCGGACATTCAATGGAGCCCCATCATATTATGAAGGTTCTTTCATGGCGCCTGGCCGAGGAAGATAAACTAACCGAGGCTTATCTCTGTAGCGATTGTGGACTTTGTGAGAATTACGCCTGTCCTATGGGGCTTTCTCCCCGTAGAATAGCCCAAGCCTTAAAGCAGAAACTGATAGAACATAAAATTCCCAATCCCCACAGGAACCAGCCTTCAAATACCCGTGCACTTTTCTCCGCCAAGAGGGTACCGACGAGCAGGCTAATATCTCGCTTAGGACTTTCCCGATACGATGTTCCCGCTCCCCTTAAGGAAGTGGACTTTCAACCTGACGAGGTTATTTTGCCCCTCCGGCAGCATACCGGAGTTCCTGCAAAGCCCTTGGTGAGGATCGGTGATAAGGTGAGAAGGGGGGATGTAATAGGGGAGATTCCCGAGGGAGCGCTTGGGGCGAGGCTTCATGCCTCTATTGATGGAGTTGTCACCTCGATAACTGCTGAGGAGATAAGGATAACGAGAGAACAAGGATGATAGTATTACACCCTGCTTCACTGTGGGAGAAGAAAAAGGGAAATGTTGTTAAGTGTGGACTTTGCGAAAGGCGGTGCTCCATAGAGGAGGGAAGAAGAGGATTTTGCGGTATGCGGGTAAATCAGGGTGGGTTGCTATACACTCTCTCCTATGGGAACCTAAGCGCTCTGGAGTCTCGGCCCATAGAGATAAAGCCCTTCTATCATTTCTATCCTGGCTCAACTGCGCTGACTTTGTCCACCTATTCTTGCAATTTCCCTTGCCCCTGGTGCCAGAACTGGCATATTTCAAAGCGAGTAGAAGAAGAGGGAAGGTTTATCTCTCCTGAGGAGATTATAAGGACAGCTATGGCAAGGGATGATGGGGTTTGTGTCTCCTTTACTGAGCCCACTCTTCTTTATGAATACTGCTTGGAGCTTTTTCCCCTCGCGAAGAAAACCGGGCTTTATACCTGTATGGTTTCAAATGGTTATATGACCGAGGAAGCGTTGCGGGGTCTAAAGGAAGCGGGTTTGGATGCGATAAAAATAGACATAAAGGGTACACCCCAAGGTTACGAAAAATTTCTAAAGGCGGATGGGATGATCCCTTGGCGAAACGCAAGGATCGCTCGAGAAACAGGCATGCATTTGGAAATTGTTTCCTTGATGGTTACTAATGTTAACGATGATGAGGAAGCGGTAAGTTGGGTTATAGACCAACATATAGAGAACGCGGGGGTTGATGTCCCTTTGCACTTCACTCGTTATTTCCCCGCCTATCGCTTTCACGCCTCTCCTACAGAGATAGAAAAAATGGAATGGGCTTATAATGAAGCGAGAAAAAAGGGGATCAGATATGTTTATCTCGGTAATGTTCCCGGGCACCGCTACGAGAACACCTATTGTCCAAGTTGTGGTGCTGTTCTCATAACACGCTACTCTTTTCAGGTTTTGTCCATAAATATTCGTGAGGGTCGTTGCCCAAACTGTGGAGAGCACATTCCAGTAATTATGAAGGGAGGAGGATAGAGATGGTGCAGAATGCCTTAGGTGTAGTAGAATTCGTGTCTATAGCGAGGGGTGTGGAGGCTTTGGATATTATGTTGAAAGCAGCAGAGGTAACACTTTATATTGCCACGCCGCTTTGCCCGGGTAAATTCACTGTAGTGATCGGAGGCGAGGTGGCGGAAGTGGAGACATCGCTGAATTCTGCCGTAGCCTTCGGAGAGGATAATGTAATAGATAAAATGGTGATAGCCAATTTACATCCCTCCGTTTTCCCCGCCTTAAACGCAGCTGCGGAATTTGAAATCAGGGAAGCGATAGGGATAATAGAGACCTGGTCCATCTCCTCCGCTATTTTGGCGGCGGATGCGGCTGCCAAGGCCGCTAACATCCAGCTAATGGAGGTAAGAGTCGCGAGAGGATTGGGCGGAAAGGCTTTCGTCACTTTGACGGGAAATGTATCTGCGGTGACCTCGGCGGTGGAGGCAGGGGCAGCTATAGCTGCGAGGGAAGGTATTTTAGTGGGCACATCCGTGATCGCTTCTCCCCATCCAGATGTGTGGGAGGCATTGAAATAGGTGGTTATTGAGGATGTCTATGCAAAGCTACTGGATATAATAAGGGATTTAGGAGGGGAAGCCACGACATACGATATCATTACCGAATTTAAGAGGAGATATGGTAAAGAGTTTGGCGACTTGGTTGAACGTTATGGGTGTGAGGGTGGAAGGGGAAGCGGGCGAAGGTATACTCCATATGTTTATTTAGGAAAGCAAATAAGTAACCTCGCCCGCAAAGGATGGATAATTAGCCTCGGTTGGAGGAAGGCAGATGAGGATGAATGGTCCACCCCACAGGTGAGAAGATGGAGAGTGCACCCGCGCCTTCTATCATTGTAACTTTGGTCGTTTGGGGCTTTAGCTTAGCGGATTAGCCAGACCGTTCCATTAGCGAAGAAGTAAGTTCCGAGAAATATAAGAAAGATACCGCCTCCTTGGGTGATAAGAAAACTATACTTCTCTAGTTGCTTCCTCCCTCCAACTGTGAGGGCACCCACAAAGAGATACCAAGCAAGGTCGGCGAGTATATGTCCGATAAAGAAGACGCCTATACCGATAGCCCCTCTTCTAAGTGCTATAAGCATTAAGTTTAGCCCTATGGCGACCCACCAGAGGAACCAATAGGGATTCGAGACCGTGGCTATAGCCCCCAAAACGAAGGAATGTCCCTGCTTCTCGGCGTTGTCATCTGCTGTTTCCTCACTCCGCCACATCCCGTAGCCCATATAAGCAAGGCATAACCCACCCACCACTCCTACCAGAGCAATGAGCAAGTGGTTATCCTTGATTGCATTAGCGGCAAAGAAAAGGACCAGCAGCATAAAAAGCTCCAGAACCCCGTGTGCACTTACAATGTAAAAGGGTGTCCTCATGCCTTCTTTTAAAGATTTGGCAATTGTTACAACTAAGAGGGGACCAGGGCTCGCAGCGCCTATGAAAGCAACAGCGAAGGAGAGAAAGAAAACTGTGTAGAGAGCGGGGATCTCTGTCATAGTGCTGGGAATACCCTTTCTCTTTTAACGGATAAAGCCTTTCCAGTTTCAGGGTCTATTTCTAAGAAGACAGCACATACTATCGCCGGTCCATCCGCTACCTCAAACTTAACGGGGGTATTTAAAAGGAATCTATGCAGCACCTGTTCCTTCTTGACGCCGATTATAGAATCAATTGGACCAGTCATCCCTACATCTGTTATGTAAGCGGTGCCTTTAGGAAGGATCCGCTCATCAGCCGTCTGGATGTGGGTATGAGTTCCTACAACCGCTGTGACCATTCCATCTAAAAAGTTAGCAAGAGCTTCCTTTTCCGAAGTAGCCTCAGCGTGAAAATCCACTATGATTATGGGCGTTTCTTTTCTTATCTCTTCCACTATCTTTTTCCCTATCTCAAAGGGGGAGTCAATTGGTTCCATAAATATCCTGCCCATAAGATTTACTACTCCTATTTTATGTCCCCTTTTGGTGGGGAAGATATTGTATCCTTTGCCAGGCACGCCCGGTGGATAATTGGCGGGACGAAGGATGCGGGGGTCATTCGCTATTACCTCTATTCCCTCTTTCCTACTCCAGGCGTGATTGCCAAGTGTTAAGCAGTGTATTCCTAAGGAGAAAAGCTCCTCCGCCACCTTGGAGGTTAAGCCGAATCCCCCCGCGGCGTTCTCCGCGTTCACGATGAGGAAATCGCAATCCCCCAAGGTAGGTAGGAAAAGATAAAGGGCTCTTCTACCACTTCTCCCTACTACCTCACCCATATGGATAACATTTATTGAAGCCATACTGCGTCCTTTCCCAAGATATAGGATACATCGTCCATAAACCTAGGGGTGGGTTTAACCTTGAGATTCTCTCCCAGGGAGAAAAGCGTCTCGCCTTCCCCGCTCACCAAGTGCAAAACGACCTTTACACTACCCTTGTGATACTGGAGGAGTTCTTTCAATCTTTTAAGGGTCTCCTCCTTGTTGTGTTCTTTAGCAACCCTTATATGCACGGTAGAAATTTTGGAAACCATGAGGGGTTCTCCCTGAGGAGAAAGCGGGACGATCTCCTCGGCTATCACCTCTTTCTCTTCTTCTTCCCCCCGAATAGATTTACGGACTCTCCCCTTTACTACAAGGATAGCATCTCTGTGCAAGAAGCGAGCAAATTCACTATAGAGGGAAGGAAAAACCACGACTTTGAAATTGCCTTGTGTATCTTCCAGGGTAAGGGTAGCCATTCTCTCGTTGGTTTTCTGAGTGAGGAAATGTTTTACCTTGGTTACGATGCCACTCATGCATACCCTCTCGTCTTCTTTTACTTCCTCTATTTTATTAGAAGGTAGGGGATGGTATTTGGCTAAAACATCTGCTATCCGAGATAGAGGGTGGTCGCTGAGGTAAACCCCTATTAGTTCTTTCTCTATAGCCAGGAGCTTTTCCCGAGGATATTCTTGAGGAGGGGGCAACTGTATGCTCAAGGGGGCTATTTCTTTCTCCTCAAAAAGCATACTTTGCTCCCTTTTTTCCTCGGCTTGTAAGGCGTTTAAGATATTTGGCAACCCCTCGATAAGCTGTTGGCGTTTATATCCCAAGCTATCAAAGGCACCTGCTTTTATAAGTGCCTCAAGCACTGGACGAGAAAGCTTACCTTGTCCCATCCGCATGCAGAAATCCTCTAGGGAGCGAAATTCTCCTCTTACTTCTCTCTCCTTCACTATCTCAGCTACCTGACCTTTAGCCACCCCTTTTATCGCGGTCAGGGGGAACCTCACACTATTCCCTTCAACGGAGAAATGGAGCTCGCTCCTATTTATATCTGGGGGCAAAAGTTGTATATTCATAGCCCGGCACTCCTCGGCGAGAGAGGAAAGCTTGTCCTTATTTTCCATATGGCTTGTGAGGAGGGATGCCATATACTCGAGGGGATAGTGTGCTTTCAGGTAAGCGGTTTGATAAGCGAGGAGGGAGTAGACAGCGGAATGGGATTTGTTAAAAGCGTAGGAAGCAAAGTTAGCCATTTGGTTATATATCTCCTCTGCTATTTCTTTTTTAATCCCCCTTTTCTCTGCTCCTTCCAGGAAAAGGGATTTCATTTGTTCCATAACATCTGCTCGTTTCTTACTCATCGCTCGCATAAGAATTTCCGCTTGCCCCATAGAGAAGCCCGCCAGGCGTGCCGCTATCTGCATAACCTGTTCCTGAAACACGAGCACGCCTCTTGTTTCCTTCAGGACCTCCTCCAGAGGGGGGCAAAGATAGTGGGGAGCTTCCTTCTTGTTTTTGATAAATTCGGCGACCATTCCTGCCCTTATCGGACCCGGGCGATAGAGAGCGACGAGGGTGATCAGGTCTTCATATTTGGAAGGTTTTGCTTCCTGTAAGAGGTTTCGCATTCCCCCGCTTTCCAATTGGAAGACTCCTACTGTATTTCCCTGGGAAAGTAAGGAGTAGGTTTTCTTGTCATTAGGAGGGATATTTGATAGCTCTATTCTTTGCCCTCTCCTCTTCGCTACATTCTCTAAGCAATTTTCTATAACTGTAAGGGTTCGCAAGCCCAAAAGATCCATTTTTAGAAGACCCACTTTCTCCAAGGCATCCTTATCGAACTGAGTTGTCAAGCCCATTCCTTCGGTTGAACGCTGGAGAGGAACAAGTTCTTCCAAAGGCTCCGGAGCAATAACTACACCTGCTGCGTGAGTGCTGGCGTGGCGTGCCAAGCCTTCTAAAGCCTGAGCGGTATCCAACAGTTGTCTTATTTGGGGGTCGTTCTCATATAGACCCCTCAATTCTTCTTGCCGTGATACCGCTTCCATTATAGATACTCCAGGAGATATGAGTTTTGCTACCCTATCAACAGTGGAGAGGGGAATGTCTAAGGCTCTTCCCGCATCCCTCACCGCAGCACGGGAAGCCATCGTCCCGAATGTGATTATTTGAGCTACTTTCTCCTTACCATACTTTTTTATAACATATTGGATGACTTCATCACGTCGCACATCGCAGAAGTCTAAATCTATATCCGGCATGCTCACTCTTTCGGGATTGAGAAACCTCTCAAATAGCAGGCCATATCGTAGGGGATCTAACTGGGTTATTCCTAATACATAGGATACTATGCTACCCGCCGCTGAGCCTCTTCCTGGACCAACTGGGATACCTCTTTCCCTAGCTGCCTTTACTATATCCCACACAACGAGGAAATAACCCGAGTAACCCTTCTCCTTGATGACGGAGAGTTCGTATTTGAGACGCTCTTCCGCTTCCTTGTTTCCTTTGGGGTAGCGTTTGGTAAAGTTATCCCAGCATACCTTCTCCAAGTAGGAATCCAAAGTGTAGCTCTCGGGCACCTGAAAGTGGGGTAGGTGCGGGGTACCTAATTCCAATTCTAAATTGCAGCGTGCTGCTATCTCCAGTGTATTATCCAAGGCTTGGGGAACATCGGAGAAAAGGGAACGCATCTCCTGGGGAGACTTGAAATAAAATTCAGGAGTGCCAAAACCCACCTTCTTGGGTTTGTTTACCGAACTTCCGGTCCCTATACAAATGAGAACATTGTGGGTTTGTGCCTCCTTCTTATGGAGATAATGCACATCGTTAGTTACTACACAGGGAATGGAGAGCTTTTTGCCTATCTCTATAAGGGTTTCCCGCGTTTTCTTCTCCTCTGGTAAGCCGTGGTCCTGTAGTTCTAAATAGAAGTTCCTCTCCCCGAAAATTTCCTTATACTCTAACGCTGCTCTTTCTGCTTCATCTATATTATCCTCCAGTATCTTCCGTGAAACTTCCCCCACCAGGCAACTTGAAAGTGCTATAAGTCCTTCACTGTATTTAGCCAAGAGTTCTTTATCAACCCTTGGTTTATAATAGAATCCCTCTGTATTAGCGAAGGTAACAAGCTTAAGAAGGTTTTTGTAACCCTTCTCGTTCTTCACTAACAAAAGGAGGTGATAGGGAGAACTATCCCTTTGTCCCTCTTTATCAGTGGCTTTGTGAGGGGCTACATACATCTCACAACCGATGATGGGTTTAATACCCACTTCTCTGCATTTCAAGTAAAAGGGAATTATGCCGTAGAGAACGCCGTGGTCAGTGAGGGACACTGCAGGCATTCCTAAATGGGCGGCATATTCCACCACTTCTTCAATCCTGCACATACCGTCCAAAAGGCTGTATTCAGAATGAAGATGAAGGTGCACAAATGACATATTTTAACTTCTTTATGTCCTCCTCATTGTGGGGATTTTAAAGCAATTATATTTTGAGGGAAGGGGGAAAGCAACTGCAATTAGGGAGTTGCCGATTTGAATTTCTCTGCTAAAATATTCAATTCAAATGGGAAGAACTGAGGAACTACTTTTTGCCTTAGGCGGTAGGGAAAACATAGAAAAGATGGACGCCTGCATCACACGCCTTCGCTTAGAGGTTAAAGATCCAAGTAAAGTGGATGAGACAAAACTGAGGCAATTAGGTGCTCTGGGTGTAGTGAAGATGGGGAAGGCTGTGCAGGTGGTCTTCGGAACAACCGCAGAGGCAATAGAGGCAGAACTGAGAAAACTTTGGCGAAGATGAAAATAGTGGTTTGTCCCGATTCTTTTAAGGGTAGTCTTCCCGCCTGGGAAGTGGCGAGGGCCATTAGCCAGGGTTTGAAAGAGGTTTTGTCCGAGGCCGAGGTAGTAGAACTTCCCCTTGCTGATGGAGGGGAGGGAACTGCTTATATAATGGCATCGGCTACGGGTGGGAAGTTGATTTACAGGAAGGTTACGGGTCCTTTAGGCAAACCTGTTAGAGCCCACTTCGCCATTCTCGGAGATGGAAAGACGGCAGTGGTAGAAATGGCGCAGGCGGCGGGACTTTCCCTTGTCCCTCAGAAAAAGCGAAATCCTATGAAGACTACCACTTATGGGGTAGGGGAACTGATAAAATACGCCCTTGACGAAGGAGTGGAAAAGATAATCGTGGGCATAGGCGGTTCCGCTACAAACGATGCTGGGATAGGAATGGCGCAAGCATTAGGCGTGAAGGTAATGGACGGGGAGGGAAGAGATGTCCCTTGGGGAGGAGAAGGGTTATTTAAATTGGAAAAAATAGACATAAGCGGTGTTGACAATCGATTATGTGGTGTTAAAATTATCATTGCTTGCGATGTTCAAAATACGCTCCTGGACGCTGCGCGAATCTACGCTCCTCAAAAGGGAGCAAAACCGGAGGATATATTTTTTTTGGAAGAAGGGTTAAGACGTTTTACCGAGGTTGTGAAGACATGCTTGGGAAAGGAAGTGGAGAATTTACCCGGTGGAGGTGCTGCCGGGGGGTTGGGAGCGGGTTCGGTGGTTTTCTTGAATGCTACGCTTACTTCAGGTATAGATACTGTATTGGATTATATAGGTTTTGATGAAAAAATAGAGGGAGCAGACTTAATGATTACTGGTGAAGGGAAATTGGATAAACAAACTGCCCATGGGAAAGCCATCATTGGAGCGATAAGGCGGGCAAGAGGAAAGCCTGTTATTGCTCTCGCAGGAGAGATAGAGGAGGGATTGACGCTTTCCCAGTTAGGGATAAGCGCGGCGTTTTCTATTGTTAATGGTCCCATAACTTTAAAAGAAGCAATGAAAAAAACCTCCTCGCTGCTGCAAAACAGGGCGAGAGAGATAGCAAAAATTCTTAAGATAGGGGGTATGTTATATGAAAGAACTTGACCTCGTTACCAAGATAGTATTGGAAGAGGTCGAGAAGATAGCCAGAGAGCATAATATGAAAGCCTATCTTGTAGGTGGTTTTGTAAGGGACTGGCTATTGGAAAGGGAAACCAAGGACATAGACCTAGCTACTGACGGGGACCCGCTCCTTCTCGCAAATGATATCGCCTCCCAATTAGGAGGTAAGATAATTGTGATGAATGGTTATAGGGTGATAAGGTGTCTTCTGCCCGGAAGGATACAGGTGGATGTCTCCAGTTTAGCGGGCAGTGTGGAAGAGGACATGGTGAGGAGGGACTTCACAGCTAACGCCTTAGCTGTCCCTCTTGATGACCTCAATACCTTGATAGACCCTCTCAACGGAAGGAAGGATATAGAAGACAAGGTTCTGCGGATGGTTTCGGAGGAGGCTTTCCTTGAGGACCCCCTTAGGATGTTGAGGGCGATTAGATTGACAGCGGTTCTCGGCTTTACCTTGGAGGAGAAAACCAGGGAAGCGCTAAGGAAGAACGCCCATCTCATCACTCAGGCTCCACCCGAGAGGGTAAAGGAAGAGCTTTTCCTCCTCTCTCGTGTCACCCCTTGCTATCCTTATATTCGCCTGATGGATGAAACGGGGCTCCTTATGGGAATTTTCCCGGAGTTAACCGCCTTGAAGGGTATCATACAGGATGGTGAGGATGTATTTGAACATTCGCTGGAGACCTTCAAACAGGTGGAAGCTCTTTTAGCTGAGGGATTTGCTCAAATAGAGTTGGACAGCAAAGACCAATTCCTGCTCAAGCTTGCGGCGCTCGTCCATGATGTAGGGAAGTTCGCTACTCGCCGGGCGGAAGCGGATGGAACAGTGAGGTTCATCGGGCACGATGTGCTTGGGGAAACGATGATGCGAGAGCTAGGTAGACGATTGAGACTCTCCAAGAGGGATGTGAAAACCCTGAGAAGGTTGGTTAGGCATCATCTCCGTCCCGCTTTCCTCAGCCACTTTGGAGAACTTTCTCATCGGGTAGTTTTCCGCTTCTTCCAAGACCTCAAGGAAGATGCAATGCTGCTCCTGCTTCTATCCTATGCGGATAGGCTTGCCACAAAGAAAGTTAGTGAGGAGGAATTGGCCAAACATAAGCAACTCACCTTGAAGCTTATAGAAGAAGCGAGAAAAGAGACTCGCAGACCAAGGAGAATCCTCAGCGGAAGGGATATAGTGCAGGAGTTTGGTTCACTCCCTGGCCCAACCATAGGTAGGTTGTTACGCCTTGCCGAAGAAGCTTATGCAGAAGGTCTTATAAACTCCAAAGAAGAAGCGATAGACTTCGTGCGTCGCCTCTTAGATGAGGAATCCTAAAGAATGGGCTGACCTCCACATTCATTCTTCCTTCTCTGATGGGGAATGGAGTCCGAGGGAGATAATCCAACAGGCTATACAACTGGGGCTTTCCGCAATAGCAATAGCCGACCACGATACCGTAGATGGTGTAGTGGAGCTACTAAAGGAAACTCCTCCGGCGGATATAGAGGTTATCCCCGCCCTGGAGATTAATACCGACCTTGATGAGAAGGAAATCCACATACTGGGTTATCTAATCGATGTGGGTTCTCCCATCTTGCTCCAAGCTTTAAAGGAGCAAAGGGAAGCGCGGATAAAGAGGAACAAAGAGATAATAGAAAGATTAAATCGCTTGGGTTTAGAGCTTTCCTTAGAGGAGGTATTTGAAATAGCGGGTGATTCGATGGGGAGACCCCATATAGCTCAGGTCTTGGTCAACAAAAACTACGCGGAAAGTAAGGAGGAGGCTTTCTCTAAGTGGTTGAAAAGGGGCAGCCCCGGTTATGTTCCCCGTTGCTCTATGTCCTGGTGGGAAGCAGTAGAAGTTATAAATAGAGCTGGTGGTATCGCGGTCCTCGCTCATCCTGGCAAATCCTTCATAGACCATCTCATCCCCCAAATGGTGAAGGAAGGAATTCAAGGTATAGAAGTTTGGCATCCTTCGCATTCCCCGGAAGATTGTCAGCGCTACCTGCGAATGGTGGAAGAGTTTTCTCTCTTAGCTACCGGCGGTTCCGATGCACATTCCCTAAGAGATATACCTTACATAGAACAGTGTAAAATAAGCTACGAGAAAGTTGCCCTACTCAAGGAAAGGAAGACACAAATTTCAACCTGAGCGTTATTATCTTCCAAGCTCTCACTCTTAGGGAAAGGCTCTTCCCTCTTACATCAATGGAGGGCTCTCTTAAACTATTCCCGAGGAAATCCACGGGAACTGCTTCCCTCACGGCGCGAGGCAATTTAATATCTGCTTCCACTTCCTCTCCCTTGGTTTCAAAAAACCGTAGGTAAAAATCCTCACCTTTCTGATAAAAAGCAGTTAGCAAGAGATTATCCGGTTGCAAAGAGAGGAAGGAATAAAAGGGAGGAAGGGAGGGAGAAAGGGGAGTCTTTTCTATGTCGGATTCCTGAATAACCTCGGGAGGATAGCGCAAGTAAACATCCTGTTCATAGATCTTCCCTTCTTTCCAATCCCCTTCGTGGAAAATCAAGCTACCTTCAAAGCGATGCAAACCTATCCCCTTCCTTTGATAATTAATATCTTTTTCCCAACCTTCACAAGTAAGGATGCTATTTATTAGGATGTGATAAACTTCCCTTTTATCGGCATCAAATATGTAGTAGCGGTCTCCATTATGAGATATGTAAGATAAGCCTTTCTCTCTATTGCTCCAGTCTATGAACGATTTGGCAAAAAAAGCGCCCTTGCGCCATCTCTCTATATTTGCACCCTCGCCCTCTACACATCCATAAATCTCCTTATCAAGTTTTTTCAACTCCACAGCGAAGGGCGTGTTGCCAGTGAGCCTTCCCTCAAAGGGTAGAGGGATACAGAAGGCAATGAACCCGTCTTCTCCTTGCCAGTTTATGATTGTTTCAAAATTTATCCTTTGCTCATTTGTATAAAGGCGAACTATCTGCTCAATTCTGTGGGAATCTATTTTTCCCTTTCTTAAGAAGCTCTGGCGGAGTGGTCCCTCCTCTGTTTTCTCCACCCCTTCCCACTGTATCTTCTTCGTTTCCAGTATTTCTCCCATATGAAGGTCTGCAGAAACATCCACCTTAAAGAGCTTCAGTGTGCCGAAGCCCTCTCCTTCTTTCGGGAAGAAGGTTTCTCCTTTTTGGTCTCTTACCCCCACTATCTCTCCTCCCTCCCAAAGAAGTTCAAGGAAATTCCCCTCTCTACCCTTAGGGGGAATTTCCTCCGGCTTTAAGCTGATCGTATTATAACCAAGGGGTGGGAGGGAAAGTTGGATTAAAATCTCCCTTTCCCAACCTGGCATACCTACATCCTTAACCACTTGGTAGGGTATTTCCCTTCCTTCCCCATCTTCAAGGGAGAAACGAGGGGGTATTTTCTCGGGGGAGGAAAGTAGTAGAGGGATAACGGTTGTCCTCGGATAGGGCAAGGGGTTGAAAACAATCGCTTTTGTTTCCTTTTTCCTTTGGATATGCTGGGAAATAGTTTTAAGGGATTGAGATTTTTTCTCTCTTGCCTTTTCGATAGTTTGTAGAGCTATTATATATAATTTGTCGAAATCATCTTGAAACAGCCATTGGGTAGCGTGGGCTGAGTAATTGAGCAGATTCTCCCAAAGGGGCTGGAAGAAATTTTCTTCTTCTTTATTTTCTATGAGACTTTCTATGGAGGACCAAATTTCGGCCAGGGATAATTCCCTATCTGTTACTAGTCTCAACCTCCACAAACCGAAAGAGCCTCCAAAGGCGGCGTTATAACAAACATCGCAGGGGTCAAGAGTTCCCTTTATTTTGGGCAGTTCTTCCTTTTCCAACTCTTTGAAATATTCCAGGGGGGTTGCGAAAACCATAGGTATGCTTTCTCTTTCGTTCCATTCCTTGACAAAGGATATGAGGTCTATTTTTTCATCGGTATATAATGTTCTAAGGGGACGGGTGTCGTCGTTGCCGTGGCTCAACCAGATTAAACCAGTGGGAGAGAAGAGGGCGCGGTAGCCAATTTCTCTATTCCAGTGAAGTTGGACCACTTCGTCCCATCTCTGTTTGAAATCATCCGGCACCAATTCCTTAAAACAGAGCCCACCGTAACAAGCTCTATGGGCAATTATAGATGAACCATCAAATCCCTCCCAAACAAACTCATAAGGGATTTCCTTGTGGTTTAAGGCGACCTCGGGTCGCCAGAACATAAAGTAGCGATAACCGGCGAGGGTCAAAACCTGGGGCATTTGGGGATGCCCCATTGCGACATCCACCGCATCCCCGTGGACAGAAAGGTCCGCTTCTGGGAAAAGAACCCGGAATTTTTCTTTCCCTATGATCAAATTGCGAATATAGGTCTCTTCCCCTACCATATTGGGGCGAATGTTGGAAAAACCTCCGCAAATGGCTATCTTTCCTTCTTTTATCCTCTCCCTTAATTCTCCAAGCCTTTGGGGGGAACGCCTTAGGAAGGGTGTTAACTGGCAGAGGTAATTATCAAGATACCAGCGAAAATGGGGGTGTTTCTTCATTATATCCAACACCTCGTTAAAAACGAGGTCGTAGCGAAGCTCATGCCAGAGACGAGTATGCGTCCAAGCCCAGTCGGAATGGCAGTAAGGTATTAAGAAAATCCTTTTTGCTGGATTAATTCGCATTAACATTTTCCAAGCTCCTCCTTTAGGATCTCGGGCTTCCCCCACTATGTAAAAGCCGAATTTTTTATACAAAGCTATTGCTCTATGATTGTCCTTCATTACTGTAAGCCTCAATCCTGCCTTTCCTTGCTTAGTTGCTTCCTCCACCAATCTTCCCATCAACTTCTTGCCTATACCCATTCCCTGATATTCGTCTCCTATGCATATACCAAGGGAAGGTATATCGGCGTCCCTTGGCTCCCACCAGGCGTAACCCACGATTTTGCCCTCCATTTCGCCAAGGAGGCAGAAAATATCTTTTCTTTGGACGAAGTGGAGTGCGGAATCCATCTTCAAGGGATAAGGATGAAAGAAATACCCTGTTTTAGGGGACAAACTCTCTAAGAATCTTCCTAATGCTTCTCCGTCTTCCTTTCGAAGCCTTCGGATATGAAGGTTCTGGATCCCCATTACATATCGGTTATAGTGATAATTCCCCTATCATCTATATCCCAGATGCGGAGGAGGACCTTTTTGAGCTTGAACTCTCTTATAAGTTCGCGCGCTTCTTCCAATTTGCTCCTGGGTATATAGAGCCAGAAAGAGGGAACCCCTTTACTGAGCATCTGCCATCTGCTAACCTTCTGGGGAGAAAAGGTTTCCTCCGTCTCGATTTCTCCTGCACCGATAACCTCACTGCTGTCCATTTTTAGAACGACGATATGAGGATAGATAATGGTGCCTCCTATCTTTATACCTCTCTCTTTCTTCTCTCCTATATTAGAGACGACATCCCAACTTGGATTGTCGAAGCGCTGTCTTATGATTTCCTCAACGAGCTTTCTGTGCTCTACTTTTATGATAATTCACCTCCCTTTTAAGAGTCCTTTCCATTTCTCTTTTTGTATCCTTTTCTGCTATTTCCCGCCTCCTATCATAAAGTTTCTTGCCCTTTGCCAAGCCCAATTCCACCTTTGCCCATCTACCCTTTAAGTAAACTCTCAAAGGAATAAGGGTATAGCCTTTTTGAAGAACTTTACCGCTTAGGTGTTTTATCTCTTCCCTTTTTAGGAGCAATTTGCGAGGACGGCGAGTGTCCATAATCTGGGCTCCCGATTTCTCATAAGGTGCTATATAGGTATTTAGAAGCCATACTCCACCTTTTTCTATCCTTGCGAAGCTGTCGCTTATATCTATTTTCCCTTCCCTTATGCTCTTTATCTCCCAGCCAGTAAGGGCTATACCGGCTTCTATTTTATCCTCTATCTCATAAAAATGAAGAGATTTTCTATTGGTGGTGATTATCTTGTTCATCTTTCCTCGATGACTGGGTTGTAACCTGCTCCCTTTAATTCATCTGCTAATTGT
This sequence comes from uncultured bacterium, assembly GCA_938041455.1. Taxonomy (GTDB): domain Bacteria; phylum Armatimonadota; class JACIXR01; order JACIXR01; family JACIXR01; genus JACIXR01. The sequence continues at coordinate 50,824 of CALITO010000003.1, forward strand.
TCTGCGTTTTCCTTTTTAACGAATGCTCCAAGTTGCAATTTATATTTGCCATCTGCTGGGATAAGAAAAGTTTGTCTACCTTCCTTCGCGAGGTTTTCTTGCAATTTCTTTGCTTCTTGCTCCTCCATAGGTCCTATAGTTACCCGAAACAATCTCTGCTCTGCCTGAGGGGGAGTTTGGGGAGGGGTGGAGATATTGGAGGGGGTTATGGAGATTTCCGGTGGAGGAGAGGGTTTGGTTGCTTTTGGCTTTATTGGCACCGAGGGGGTTGGAGTAGGGCGGTGGGGAATGATAATTATAGGGGTTGAGGGGGGAGGGGAAGGGGAACGCTCCCTATTATAAGTAGGAGGGATGGTTTCCTCTCCTCTACTTGGGCTAGTGAGCTTCCACCCTGTGAGCAAACCAAAAACAAAGGAAACACCCGCCATTATAAAAACACTCACCACTAAAAGTGTAGTTTTTAAAACTCCCTTATTTCCGATGTCTTATCACTCCTTTCTAAATTCATTATAATTTTAAACAAAGGAAAAAGTCAAAATTTTATGGTCAATAACCTTTTCTTTTTAATTTTTAGCTTGCGTATTTGGAGTAATATATTTAGAATCTTTTATTAGAAATGAAGCCACCCATCCACAAGATAAGTTGCGAGAAAGGATAAACCAAGGAGGTCGAAGGAATGGAGGTACTGAAGGTATCTGCTAATTCTTCTCCGAAGGCGGTAGCGGGCGCTATCGCGGCAGTTATGAGGAGAGACGGGCAGGTAGTTGTTCAGGCGGTTGGCGCAAGCGCGGTTAATCAGGCGGTGAAATCCATAGCTATAGCGCGGGGATATGTAGCTCCTAATGGTATAGACCTCGTCGCCGCGCCTGCATTCCACGCCGTAAATATAGACGGCGAAGAGCGAACCGCAATACGCTTCTTTTTGGAGTCCCGGACGAAGTAAGAGTAGCTAAAAATAATTCTCCTTCCAGAGTGAAGTTCCCTTATGATGGGATGGTTATAGCCATCTTTAGTGAATCTTTTTACCCAATTATAAATGGGGTTTCCATATCTATTAGGACTTTTTCAAAGTATTTAAGAGAAGAGGGTTGTAGGCTGTTTTTCTTTGCCCCCCGCTATCCGGGATATAAGGACGAAGATACCGCCGTTTTTCGCTTCCCCTCCTTTTGTTTTCCTCATCATCCTGAATACCCTATACCTATCCCCTTTTCACGGAGGATATTCAAGATTTTTTCTTCCCTCGGTGTGGATATCGTGCATCCTCAGACGCCCTTCCTTCTGGGATGGACGGCAAAATATCTGGCGCGCAAGAGTGGAGCAGTGCTCGTCACAACCTACCATACCCTTTATGAAGAATATGCCCATTATGGGTATCCTTTCCCCGAGTTTCTAACTAAAGCTTTCCTCCGTAAGTTGAGCAAGGAATTTTGTAACCTCTGCGATGCTGTAGTGGTTCCCAGCGCGCGGGTAGAGAAGCTCCTGAGAAGATATGGTGTATATCGTCCCATAGAAATTATCCCTACAGGAGTAGAATTAGACAAATGGTATAGAGAGGAGAATCCCGTTTTCCCTCGCTTGGCATTAAACATCCCTTCCCAAGCTCCTATACTCACCTATGTAGGTAGACTTGCTGAGGAAAAAGATGTTTCGCTACTTCTTTACATCTTTAAGAGGGTATTGAATCGCATACCAGGTGTATATCTTCTATTAGTGGGGGCGGGGCCAGAAGAGGAAAATCTCAAGCGGTTGGCAAAGGAATTAGAGATTGAGCATCGGTGCAAGTTTTTGGGATTTGTTGATAGGGATAAAGTGAGGGAATGTTTAGCAGCGACCGATATTTTCGTTTTCCCCTCCAAAACGGAAACACAAGGATTGGTGTTAGCTGAGGCCTTGGCTATGGGCGTCCCTGTGGTAGCGGCTGATTCCCTTGGAGCAAGGGAAGCGATACGCCAGGGAGTGGACGGCTTCATTTTACCTTCTTTGCCCGAGGTATTCAGTGAGAAGATATGCGAATTGCTGAGAAACAATGAACTTATGGGCAAGATGAGGGAAGAAGCGCTGAGGGGAGCGGAGCGTTTTTCCGCTAAGAGCAGTGCAAAAAAACTGCTGGCCCTTTACAAACGCCTCTTGGAGAAAAAAAGGGTTGGTTCTCAATGAGGTTATACCTTCTTCCCTTCCTCATAATATGGATATTGCCCCTCCTCGCAGATCAACTTAGATGTTCTCTTACCAGTCAGGGTCTTTACATCTCCTGCCGAGACAAGACCCTGGTGAGAAGGTCGTCATTCCTCATTTTATCTCAGGGGACGGTAATTTACGACAGCAGCAAGAGGAAAGTAACGATAAGGCAAGAAGGAAATGCCTATATTTGGCAGGATGAGACCCCCGAAGTTTCCCTAATTTACAAAGCTTCTTATGTGGAAGAAGGGGTAGAGGTCACTCTAACCATCAGGCTCTTGAAGGAGATTCCCGCCTCCCTTCAGTATTTTCCTGCCCAAATGCCCGTGAGCATATTTGCTGGTGCTCTTTTTAGAACGGACAAAAAAACGGGAAACATACCTCTTATAAGTAGAGCACGGAGTTTGGAAGAAGCTACATTGGCAGAGGATTTCCATCTGCTCACACTGCATACCTCCTTAGGAGAATTCAGCATTTCCTTAAAGAAAGGGGAAGGGAAAAGCTCGCTTTTGGATGCTCGCTTGCCCATTTGGGGTAAAGATGAGTTATGGCTGGGGTATTCGGATGTTCCTCTAAACTTTGGTGAGGAGGTAACCTTTAGCACCCTCTACCGTTTGGACTTTACTGTGATGAAGGAGAAGACTCTTACCAGTTCGGTAGGAGCAGTGTTCAAGGAGAGCTTGTTTCGGCGCAACTGGGCTTTGCCTCTTCTTCCACCCCCAAGGGTAGCGATTTGGGGAAACGATGTTTTTCTTCTTCCTTCTCCGGTTGTGTTGATTGATTCCTCCATTGCTTCCACTGATTCAAGAGCGGTGAATGTTTTGCTGGAGGTGTTGAAGGAAAAAGGTCATTTGGCAAAGATTCAAAACACCCGAGAACCTTTAAAGCATATCCAGGGAAACATACTTTTGACTAAGGATAGCAAGGCAGTTGAACAAGTTTTAGGACAAGAAGGGAACGAACTTCTCAAGGAGCCGCTGCCTTCCGAGGGATATATTTTCATAGCGAAGCCCTCTTATCTGATCATCTATGGTAAGGACGAGAGAGGGCTTTTTTATGGAGCACAAACTTTAAGATGGCTCCTGAGCGATAAGGGGATAAGGAGTTGTGTTATAAAGGATTATCCTGCTTTTCCTTTAAGAGGAGTGCACTTCTTCGCCGACAAATCTGCGTTTCAATTTTATATCCAACTGACAAAAAAGGTTCTCGCTCCTTTGAAAATCAACACCATAATCCTTGAGTGTGAATATGGGGAGTGGAAAAACCAGCCAAATCTCTTTAACGATTGGGCAATGAACCAGGAGGAAATAAGGTCCCTTATCAATATTGCGAGGGAGAATTACATAGATGTTTACCCACTTATCCAATCGTTCGGACACGCCGAGTGGGCATTTCAAAGGAAGAATAATTTAGATATAGCTGAGGACCCCCAACGCCCTTATGCTTTTTGTCCCTCTAATCCCCGCACCTATACCTTCCTCTTCAGTATATACGAAGAAGTGCTTAGGCTTTTCCAAAATCCTCGGATTGTCCATATCGGCGGGGACGAGGTGGAAATGATAGGGAGATTTCCCAATCCCGCTTGTCCTTATGGATGTGGGGGAAAGGATTCTGTTACCTTGTATGTCCAACATATAAAGAAGATCTACGATTACCTTTCCTCCAAAGGTTGTAAGGTTATGATATGGGGAGATGAACTACTTGCTCCCGGGGAGGCTGGGGATGCGACCCATGCCCAAAATAAGGCGGAAGCGGAAGGTAGAAGAAAACTTTTACCGAAGGACATAATCATTGCAGATTGGCACTACAATATTTTTAGCGATTATCCTTCCATAAGTGTTTTTAAGCAGGCGGGCTTCCAGAATATCGTAGCCTGCACTTGGTATAGAGCGGAAAATATTTACAGGTTCGCCCTTTCAGCTTATAGGCAAGGAGCCATGGGTTTGGTGGAAACTACATGGGCGGGATTCTACAACACACAGCCACTTTCAAAAAATTATGAGCAAGTGGCCCCCTATGTATTGAGTGCGATCTATAGTTGGAATCCCGACGCACCAGCTCCAGATTCCCTCCCCCATATGGCTGAATTGTTCAAGGAACTGTGGGAAGGAGAGACGAAGCGAGAGAAAAGTGGTTGGTTATTGGATTTAAGCCAGGCGGGGGTTTCAATTTTTGAGGAGATCCCTAGTGGAGAGAGGTTCTTAGGCGGAAGACAATTTTTCGTGCCCCAGAAAAAGGTCGTGCTCCAAGCGAAGAATTCCTTCGCTTTTGATGCTCCCAATGTGGTAAATCTCAAGTTAGCCCAGCCTTTGCTCGTTAACGAGTTGTTCTTCTTGCACTGCGCGATAGGTGAGGAACCGCCCGATACCTCCATAGGTGAATACGAGATATGCTATGAGGATGGGGGAAAGGAGATCATAACTCTCTCCCTAGGCAACAATATAATGCCCTTGGGAAGCGACAAGATAACCATATCGCTATCTCCTCCCCTCTCCCCAAGGTTGCCCGGGTTAAGAATTCTCTCTTGGAAAAACTCCTATCCTCAAAGGAGGATAGCGGGTGTAAAGATAAATTCCTATGTTACGAGAAGTTCGGTTCTCCTTGCAGGAATAAGTGCCACCTCTTTTCAGTAGAGGGACAACTTTAGGAATTTTCGGAGGTGAAGTAAGATGGCGAAGTTAGCCCTTTTAGGGGGTAGTCCCGTAAGGGGTAAGGCTTTTCCAAAGTGGCCTATCTGGGGTAAGGAAGATATAGACTCCCTAGTGGAAGTGGTGAGATCGGGCAAGTGGGGGACGAGGGGGCCGAAGGTTGAGGAATTTGAGAGACGGTTTGCCCAGTATTGTGATAGCAAATATTGCGTTTCCTTAACCTCGGGAACGACCGCTCTCTACCTTGCTCTCTGGGCAGGTGGTGTGGAGCCAGGTGACGAAGTGATAGTGCCCCCCTATACATTTATCGCTACTGCTAACGCAGCAGCGATGTTAGGAGCTGTTCCAGTTTTCGCGGATATAGATTTAGACACCGGGTGCTTGGACCCCCTATCAGTGGAGGCACTTATAACTCCTCGGACTAAAGCGGTTATTCCGGTTCATCTGGCTGGAGAACCTGCCGATATGGACGCCTTCGCCCTTTTAAAGGAGAAATATGGCGTTATAGTAGTAGAAGATTGTGCTCATGCTCACGGCTCGGAATGGAAAGGGCGAAGGGTTGGCTCACTTGGCGATATAGGCGCCTTTTCTTTTCAAGAATCAAAGAACCTCAGCTCGGGAGAGGGGGGAGCGTTAACGACAAATGACGAGGAATTATACGAGTACGCTTTCAGTGTGCATCATGTGGGTAGAAAAAGGGTAGGGGGGCAATGGTATGAACACTGGATGTTGGGGGCGAATATGCGGATGACGGAGTTCCAAGCGGGTATACTTCTCTCCCAGATGGGTAAGCTGGAAGAAGAATTTAAGAGGAGGGAAGAAAATGCCCTTTATTTGGATACTCTTTTGAGCGAGATAGAAGGGATAATTCCTCAGAAACGAGACCATAGGGTAACGAAAAGAGCCTACCATCTCTATGTGTTTCGCTACATCAAAGAGGCGTTTGAGGGAGTGAGCAGGGAAGTATTTATCAGAGCACTTAACGCAGAGGGAATCCCCTGTTCCGCTGGCTATGGGTTGCTTAGCGAGGAGCCAATATATAGGGAAGGGAATTTTGGACCCTTTTCCAAGTTGTTGAAGGGCGAGAAGTTCGTAAGGGAACCGCTTGCAAATGCGAGGATATTAGCTGAGGAAAGCGTCTGGCTTTTCCAGAGTACACTCCTTGGCAATAAGGAAGACATAGAAGACATAGCGGAAGCTGTAAGGAAGATTAAGGATAACATTGACGACTTAAAAACTTTTTCAAGCAGGAGGTGAAAAAATTTGCCTGAGTTGCGTATCGTATATGGAGAGGTTGACATCACACCCAATTCCCCAGTGGATTTGGTGGGTTATGCGGCAAGAATAAATCCAAGCTTGGGAACACTAGACCCCTTGTTTGCCACCTTCCTCCTCTTAGAAGGAGGAGATAAGAAGGCTCTGCTTTTGAGCTTCGATTTGCTTGCCGTGGGGAAGGATTTGAAGAAAAAACTCCACCATTTTCTAAAAGAGTTAGGCTTCTCCGCTGAGGAGATCTTCTCAATCGCTACTCATACTCATTCCGCTCCTGCTACAGGGAGTCTGACCTATATGGGTAAAAGTTACGGGCCCTGGTTAGAGGACGCTTCACGAAGGATTGCGGATTCTTTGAGAGAAGCTGTGGGTAAAGGGAAATACAGAAAACTAATGTTGGGAAGTGGTGAAGGGGAAATATCACTCAATAGAAGGACAATAGAAGGATGGCTCCCTCAAAAGAAGGAAGAAGGGTATGTAGAAAGGGAAATTGCGGTGCTTTTGTGTGGTGAGATGCCCCTTGTTAACTTTACCTGTCATGCGGTATGCCTGACAGGAAAAAATCGTTTCGTAAGCGCCGATTTTCCAGGAAGGGCAAGGATATATCTCAAATACTTCTTAAATGCTCCGGCTGTGCTAATGGCAAATGGTGCAGCGGGAGATCAGGATCCAGTAGAGAGGGAGATATATGGGGTGGAAAAGGTGGGGCGGAGTTTGGCGGAAGCGACGCTATCGGCGGCAGAAAAAGCCGAAGAGATAGAGTGTCAAAGTATGAAATATATTCATAAGGTGGTGCCCTTCCCCCTCGCTCAGCCCCCTTCACTTGAAGAATTAGAGGAATTTATCGCTTCAAAGAAAGAAGGGATAAGCGATGTTTCCCCGCCTGAACAAATAATGAGGCGTTCATATATTCGCTGGGCAGAGGATACTATGGAAAAGATTAAGCAAGGCTCCTGGGAAAAACAAGTGGAAGGGAAGATAAGTATCTTGAGGATTGGAGATGTAGTGTTTGTCTTCTTACCTGGAGAGGTTTTATCAGAAGTAGGGAGAAAAGCAAGGGAAATTATAAGGGAGAAGGGTTTATTCCCATTTATAATGGGATATTACGACGAGTTAGTGGGCTACATACCCACCGCCTCCGCCTTTGAAGAAGGAGGCTACGAGGTATACGATGCTTACAGATGGTATGGTAGACCTGCTCCCTTCTTGCCAACGGTTGAGGATATACTGTTAGAAACCATCAAGGAGCTCCTCGGAAAAATTTAATGTGTTTAACCGCCCTATAATTCTTTTGCTCCTTTTGTGGATAGCTGGTATAATTCTTGCCTTTAACTTTCTGCCTCCACCTTTACCATTCGTTGCCCTCGCATTCTTATTCCTTCTCCCCTTCTTTTTTATTAAGCATGCTTTAGCTAAAACCTTTCTCATTTTTGCCTTCTTTCCTTTAAGCGTTGCTTGGAACTCCGCCTATTTCTCTCTATATGCCTCCCTCCCCTCGTGTAAAGGGAAGGGATTCGCCACCGGCAAGGTTCTGGAGGAAATAAGCCTCTCGGAAGATGGTAGGGCGAGTTTTCTTTTGCAGGGGGAAATGATAAGGACAAAGGAGGGAAAAGACCAGGGAAAAATTGTGAAAGTCTTCCTTTTGGAAGGGGAGAAAATGAACTTCAGGGTGGGGCAGAGTGTGGAACTGTGGGGTGAGATAACCGTTCCTCCCTTGAAAACTCGCCTTAAGGGAATATTCTATTATCTGCGGTCAGCAAAACTGGTTAGAGTAGAAGAAGGGCGTGGATTTATTGCCCTCATCGGTAAATTAAGATATAGTTTGCAAGAGACATCAAAGCGCTTGCTTCCCTTGGATTCCTCGCTTATACTAACTAACCTCGTCATAGGGAAAGCGGGTTTTCCCGCTCCACCCCACATTGTAGAGATTTTCAGGAAGACAGGCACAATCCATATCCTGGTTGTTTCTGGAACCCAAGTTTATCTTTTACTCGCTCTTCTTTGGTTTCTCTTAAAAGTGGTAAAACTCCACGCGAGGGGAAGCTCAATAGCTATACTATTTGTCAGTAAAGAGGTGAGGAAGAAGATGGGGTTAAAACCCCGAGAGGAAGTATTATTTCTCCTACGAGGGGTGCTTTTTCTTTTCTTCTTTTCCCTTGTGATTATCGGCTATACCTACCTTGTGGGAAGCGAGCCCCCCATACGAAGGGCAGGGGTGATGGGACTTCTGGGAACGGTAGCGGTAATATTAGGGAGGGAGATGGATACATTCAACGCTTTCGCCCTTACCGCCTTGCTTCTCTTACTTGGTTATCCGCCAGTTCTTTATAGTATTAGTTTTCAACTTTCCTTTATCGCTGTTTGGGGACTTATCGCCATTTTGCCAATAGCAAGGGCTCTTCTTCCCCCTCCTCGTTCTTCTTTCCTGCGTTTTCTTTACCTACCATTTATTACCTCTTTAGCAGCTCAACTGGCGGTATCTCCCCTACTCATATATCATTTCAAGATGCTAAGTCCTGTAGCTCTCATAGCTAATGTTTTTGCTGTTCCTCTTTCCTTCCTCATCCTCATAGGGGGTTTATGTTTACTTCCCCTTGCTCTGGCAGTGCCCTCTTTAGAACATATAATAGCTTTATTGCTAAATATTCCTATCCTTCTGCTCCTCAAGGTAGTTTACTTCTTTTCCAAGCTACCACTTGCCAGTTTGCAAATCACCCTCCCTCCTTTCATAGTTTGTTTCTATCTCTTTCTCCTATTCCTGGCAGGAGAAGTTATTGTAACCCCTCTAATATTAAAAAGAAATTGTTTATTTTTTCCTTTTCTATTTTCTCTTTGGTGTTGGTGTGGCATAATGTTTTCTAAAATTTTAGAGAAAGGAGGTTCAAGAAATGTCCTTTGTGGAGGAAAAGGTCGTTTACTTTAAGGACGAGGAAAATTGGGAAGAGAACACGGAGAAAACGGTGCAAGTAGTGAGAGAATTTCTTGAAGCTAATTCCCCTGTCAAGTATCTCATCGTTGCCTCCAGCCGGGGTTATACAGCGGAAAAGATGTTAAAGGCTATTCCCTTAGACAAGGTAAAGATGGTGGTCGTTAAATTAGCTGCTCCTCGAGATGAGGAATTCAATTTGGAATTCGATGAGAGAGTTAAGGAACTACTTGCTTCCCGTGGTGTTCCTCTTGTCCAGGCCACGCATACTCTAAGTGGAGCGCTTGATGTAGCCTTGCTGGAGAGATTTAAGGTGCTCGCTCACTCCCGACTAATAGCAGAGGTTCTTTACCTTTTCTCGCAGGGTATGAAGGTTTGCTTGGAAATAGCCAGTATGGCTGTAGACGCGGGAGCCGTCCCAGAGGGAGTTGATGCCCTTTGCGTTGCTGGCACCGGTTACGGCGCGGATACCTCCGTTCTCCTTCAAGCGGAAGGTTCTTCTCGCTTCTTTGATATGAAGGTTAAAAGGATACTTTGTATACCTGAATAGATGAAGCTCGGGGTAGTTGATACGAACTTTCGTGTGTCATTTGAGGAATCGTTGAAGCTTGCTAAGGAGATAGGGTTTCAAGGGGTGCAGATATGGGTTACGGGAGCTTTAGACCCTGCTAATTTAAAGCGGGGTGCTAATTGGCTAAGAAAGACTGTGGAGAGGTATGGTTTAGAGATAAGCGCACTTTGTGGAGATCTCGGCTATGGTTTCGCTTACGAGGAAGGTTTAGAGTGGCGCATTAAAAAGACGAAAGAATATCTTGCTTATTCAGTTGAATTGGGTGCTCCCATAGTCACTACTCATATAGGAGTAATTCCCGAGGATAGAAGCCACCCAGATTGGGACAAATTGAGGCGTTCGCTCGACGAAATCGGAGCTTATGGAGAAAGGGCAGGAGCTGTACTTGCTGCGGAGACGGGTCCCGAGGAACCAGAACTTATGAGAGAATTCTTACAAACTCTCGACACCTCCGCTATAAAGATAAACTATGACCCCGCTAATTTGGTTATGATGGGATTTGACCCCATTAAGGGGATTTATGTCCTTGCTCCCTATATAGTGCATACTCATGCGAAAGACGGAGTTAGATATCCCAATGGAAGAATTGGGGAGGTTCCCCTGGGCGAGGGACAGGTGCCTTGGCAGGAGTATTTGAAAGCGTTGCGAGAGAATGGGTATAAGGGCTATCTAACAATAGAACGTGAGGTAGGTGAGGAACCTATAAGAGATATAAAGGAAGCCAAGGAGTTCCTCACCAAGCTCTTGAAACAGAGTAAGGATTCTTAGTCCTTCAAGTATTGGCGGAGGAAGCGCGCTGCGTCCTCGGGTAAAGTTGTGTTGATGTAGATTCCCGTCCCCAATTCAAAGCCGGCAGGTATCGTTGTGCGGGGGAGAACCTCTATATGCCAGTGGTAATAGTCCTCACAAGAGTCTCTCAGCGGAGCGGAGTGGAAAAGCACATTGTAGTGGGGGTCATTCAGACCTCTATATAGTGCTCCAAATAGCTCGTTTATAAGTTGGGCTAAATCTTTTGCCTCTCCTTCCCCTATGAGATCAAAAGAGGGCCTGTGGATTTTGGGGACTATCCATATCTCAAAGGGTACCCGAGAAGCGAAGGGAGTAAATGCTATAAAATGTTTGCTTTCAAGGACAGTTCTCTCTTTCGCTCTCAATTCACTTTTAACTACATCACAGTAAACGCAACGTAGTCTATCATCGTAATAGCGACGCGCTTCCTCTACCTCCGTTCTTATCTGTTCTGGCACGATAGGGGTGGCGATTATCTGGGAATGTGGGTGTATAAGAGAGGTGCCTGCTCGTTCTCCATGGTTACGGAATATGCAGATATACTTCAGCCTTTCGTCTTCCCTGAGGGCACGATATCTCTGAAGAAAACAGGAGACCACCATTTCCATTTGTCCCAGTTCTATATTCCCCCAGGTTACATTATGAAGCGGCGATTCAATGACCACCTCGTGCTTCCCTCCCCCAGGCACTGAAACAAAAGGATCTATACCTATCACTTCTATGTGAGTGATATGCGAGGAAAGGGCGGGAAACTTGTTGGGCACTACCCTAACTGTCCAGCCTCTTTGCCCCGATATTAAGAAAACCTCTGGTGGAGTTTTATCCTCGTTGCCTGGGCAGAATGGGCATTCCCTGTCCCATTCAGGAAGTTCTACTTTTTCTTCCTTCTCTTCTAATTCTTTGGGACGCCTCGCCCTTTGGGGAGAAATTATCACCCACCGCTTAGTGCAAGGCTCTTGTCTTAATTCGGATATTTTCTCTTCCCTCACTAGAAGGCTTTCCTGAAGGAAATACCTACTCCCAGTTTATCAAAGTCAAAAACTGCCCCTGTTAAGGAAACCTGATTGTTTATCAGGATCCTCGCTCCGATATTGAAATCGCTTGTGTCATATTCACCCATTACTCGGAAGGAAGGACCCAGAACGAACTCTATACCAGCGAAAATTCCTTCCAAGCCGCCTCCACCTATCCCTATGTGCCCTATGGTTTCAAAAACCCTGCGCTTCTTTACTTCAAACGGACCACCCAAAGTGCGGGAGGCAACCACATAGACCGTGGTCTGCATTTCCTTTGTTATATCAAATATGCCCACCGCCAGGGCAGCTTTGCCAGGGGTTTCGGGAAATATCTGATATTTCCCAGAAATGACCGTTTCCTTCTCCCCTTTATCGGGCACATATTTTACAACATTTACCTCTATGCTGCCGGGAAAGCCGTAACCGAAGCAGTATCTGTCAGGGAATACCGCGTCCAAATCCACACTGAAAACCCCAGCTGACCAGCTATCCGCGGACAACACATCGGCGGTTGGGATATAGAACAGCCCAGTGTATCCATTGAAAGAGGGGTGGCACCAGCCCGAAACAACAACACCCAGCAACAAACCCAGCAAGGAAACCGCTCTTCTCATTTGTAACCTCCTTTTGTGAGTAATTTTGTTTTATAATAATCAAAAATTAATAATGAATCAATAAAAAGAAATCCTCAGCTATCTGACTACCAGTTATAAGAGATTATGGCGAAAATAATCGCTAATAAGGCTATACCTATTGAAATACCCCATAACACTCCTTTTTTCAGCATTGCTCGTAGGCTCTTTTTGCGAATTCTCCTCTTTTTCCTTCTCCTCCTCACCATGGGTCTCGATTCGGCGATCTCTGAAGGGAGATTGTTTTCAGGCTCCTGGTCCAACTTTCTGTGCCTCCTTTCTTATAAGGGGTAGGATATTTGTTCTTGTCATATTTTCGCTTATTTTTTCTCCCCATCGTTTTCTGAGCCGAGCGATGGCTTCCCTAAAGGCGGTAAAAGCCTCGGCTGTATGGGCATCGCTGGCGATGATGTCAGCTATCCCCCATTCTATAAGTTTTTCCGCCGCTTTTTCCACTTCCTTCCCCCATAAGCCTAAAAGGGAGCCCGCGTTGATTTGAAACAGAGCCCCCATATTCTTTAAATGTTCAAGTCTTCTTCTATCCAGGCTAAAAGGAAGATTGCGCTCGGGATGAGCGATAACCGGGGTGAGACGTTTGAGAACCATCTTGAAAACTACTTGTTCTAAGCCAAGCAGTTTTCCCAAAGGGGGAGTATCCAAGAGGACCATTTTCCCCGTCGTTACAAGTTTGTCTTCCTCAAGCAGATCGGAAGCTTCCATAAGAGGTACTTCTGCTCCTCCATACACCTTGATAATCTTGGGTAACTGCTCTATAGCGGATTGGATTTGTTCCTTTGAAAGCAGTTTTTCCTGCCACACAAGATGTGGAGTAGCAACTATTTCTCTTATCCCCGCTTTTAAGGCTTCTTTAAGCATAGCCTCCGCTTCCTCAAGAGAGGAAGGACCATCATCCAGGTTAGGCAATATATGGCAATGGATATCTATTATGCCCTCTTTTGTGTTCAACGTCGCGTGATATAAGTTATGTAATAAAGGATGGAGAAAATTGGCAGATAGCGGGACCACTCTATTTGTTTCTTAGCGGGGACAGATAGGATGTCGTTATTTTTAATCTCTATATTCTGAGAGGGATCACCTCGGGAAGCCCTGCGAAGGTCAACGGTTATCTTTTCCATTTCTCCGTTCTTTTGACGGGTTATCATGACCCTTCCTTCATCTGCGGTTGACCTTAACCCCCCGGCAAGAGCGAGGACATCCAAGAGGCGCGCATTAGCAGGGGCTATGGTATATATGCCCGGTTTCGCTACCTCTCCTATAATTACGACCCTTATATTGCCTCGAGAGACATAAATCACATCCCCTGGCTGGAGAGTAATATCAGCTGGATTTAGGGATTGGGGATTAGATAGGTCAACATAGGTGGTTTTACCTTCCCTCGTAATCGCTATATTGGAGATGTCTGCGTTATCTGTGAACCCTCCGCATCTTGCAATTATCTCCTGCAATTTTGCTCCCTGGAAAAGTATGACCTCGCCGGGGATTCTCACCTCCCCGATAACTGTTACAACAGCGGTAGGAACAATTATGGTATCCCCGGGATTAAGCTTCACATCTGTCCCTCCCTTGAGGATTTCTTGTAAATTGATTTTTTCTTTCTTGCCCTCCTTACTTATCAAAAGAACGGAAGTAGTATCAGCTTGGGGTGTTACATCGCCCGAAAGAGCAAGTGCTTCCCGTAAACCCAGGCCTGGGACAAGGTCATACTCCCCAGGTTTTGCCACTTCTCCCAAAACATAAAACTTATTAAAGCTGAATTTCACGATGGAAACCGCTACATTTGGTTCCTTGATAAAGGCTCCCAATTTCTGGGCCAACTTGTGTGCCAGTTCTTGGGTTGTTAAACCTATCACTTCTATCTCCCCGATAAGGGGATAAGTTATCTTTCCGTCCGGCGGAACCACCACCTGCTTTGAGAGGTCTGGCTCCCCCCATACTGTTATATCTATGACATCCGCAGGAGCTATTCTATAAGGTTCCACCGCCCCTAAAGCACCACATATTAAAGCAACTGATAGAAGAAAAATAACCCTCTTCAAGATATTGCACCTCCTCTACTATTCGAGGTTAACCAAGTTTATAATAGATGCTCTTTCCCCTATTGGTCAAGGGTAAAACGGATTTTATTTTACTTCCTTTAGGAGGAGGGTTTGTTGTCCCAATATTTCCTCTAAAGTGAGAGTGGTTGATTTCTCCATTTTTTTCCCAGGGGGGGAGGTGTGAACTACTATCACATCCTTACCCGTCATCCCTTCTCCTAACCATCCTACATAATCTTGCACAGGAATGGGCTGAGTCTGGGGGAGGAAGGAAAGAGCAAGTATGAAGCTCTCACCTTTTAAGGGGTATTTAAGTGCATCCGTGAGGTCTATATCGGTTTTCATTTCTCCCCCTTTCACTTGGGGCCAAACATCTCTGTATTCCGTCACATTCATAAGTTGCCAGCCCAGGGATTCTTTCTTCCTTCGTTCAATATCTGCATCCACGAGAGAGACCCGGATACGGGATAACTCGGGAAGGTTGGTCCTCGCTCGCACTTGAAGGATACGAGGGGAGACACGGTAAACCTGGTAGGTAAGGTAGTAGGTCTTGGGCTTTTTTGCTAACGCTGCTCTATCTACCTTTCTTATAATACACATATTGTAGTTATGCACGGCAACATCCCTATCAAATATTGCCTCAAAGTTATTGGGGTTTCTTTCCACGAGTTTGTTTCCTTCTTCCACCAGTTCTTTCCATATCTTTATTGCTTCCTCTATCCTGCCTGCTCTCTCGTAGGAGTGCGCCAGCATCCTTTTAACCAAAGGGGGAGAGGGAAGTGATGCTGCTTTTTTATACCACTCTATAGCTTTCTCATAATCCTTTACTTTGTCATAGAAGAGCCAGCCCATATCGGCATAGAGTTCATATTTGTCTGGGTTATTTTTGATGCCTTCCTTCAAAAATTCCTCAGCGGAGGGGATAAGGCGCCAATCCTCCGAGTTCCAGGCGAGATGCCAAGCTCCCGAGCTATATGCTTCTATAAAATGGGGGTCCAGCCAAGTGATTATCCTTATGAGGGGCGTTATCTTCTCATGTTCCCCGCTGTGGAAGTAATCCTCTATCTTAAGCCAGAGTAAGCTTGCCGCTACCTCCCTGAGCCCCATAAGGGCGGTGGCCAGCACTTCTCGGGAAATATAGCCAAAGGAAGTGGTTCCCCCCGGTTTGTAATTCTCCCTATATGTATCTACCTTTAACTGGAGTAGTATTACCAATAAAAAGACGATTATAAGCCACAGCCTTCTTTTCATTTCTCTTAGACCTCTTTCCCAGCGAATGCCCAGCAGGAGATACTCGTAAGTATTAAGGAATAAGAAAGAGCGTAAGCTATTGCCAAAAGGAGATAAAGGAATTCGCCTGGGGGGATATAGCCGTGAATTACTGGATTGTAGATATTAGCGTTGCCGAAGTTGGGGACAAGTAGATGCAAGGCTTTGAGAAAGATTTGGGTAAGGGGATTTTGGCTCACATTTATTAAGGACTCAACATAGTCCGACAAGGACCCTACGACAAAGACAAATAGGGAAAGCATTATGCTTATGTTGGTAGTGGTGAGGATGGAAAATAGAATGGCGAAGGCGCTGAGGATTAGTAAATAGAAGAAGAGAAGCAAGGTTGCCTCCAATATCCTCGCATTTGATACTAAAGCCTTAACGAAACCCTCCGCTCTAACGCTACCCTGGCCCATAATCACGATGAGAAGCGCTATACCCATCAATATCAAGTTCATAAACAGGACAAGGGCGATGCCGAGGAACTTGCCTATTACGAATTGCCATCTCTCAACTGGCTTGGAAAGGACAGTGTGGACTGTCCTCCTTTCTATTTCGGTGGGAATGAGTCCCGCGGTTACGATAAGGGCTATACCAGCACCGAAAAGGTAGATCGCTCCTAATCCCATCGACTTTATGAGCACCAACCTTTCCGAAGGAGCGAAGAAGGAGAAAATGAAGGACAGTCCAATGATGAGCAGGGCTACGCCCAGGAGAATCCACATCACCTTCTTTTGGGTGCACTCTTTGAAAGTTGCTCTCGCTATATTCCAGATTACCATCGTTTATCCTTCCTCCTTTACGATTTCCACAAACAGTTCCTCTAAGGAGCGGCGCAATGGGACCATAGAGATTATCCTGCCCCCGTTATTGCGCACGAAGTCTATTACCTCCTGTGCCTTTTCTTCGCCCTCGGCATAGACGAGAAAATCTCCGTCCTTTTTGTAAATCCGGGAGGCTATCTTCTCAACTTGTTCTACCTGCGAGGGGTCTAATCCTTCCACAGCTATCTCCATTTCCCCTACCTTTAAAAGGTCTTCTAATCTCCCCACGGTCACGAGTTTGCCTTTGTTCATTATCCCTACCCTGTCGCAAACCATCTCAACATCGGAGAGCTGGTGGGAACAAAGGAATATCGTTTTGCCTTGTTCTTTCAGGCGAATTAATAATTCCCTTATCTCCCTGTGGGCTATGGGGTCAAGCCCGGAAGTGGGCTCATCCAGTATGAGGAGCTCTGGGTCATTCAGGAGTGTCTGGGCGATTCCAATCCTTTGTAACATTCCCCTCGAGTATCCATTGAGTTGTTTCTTCCTGTGCTCACTCAAGTCCACCAGTTCCAAAAGTTCGTCCACCTTCTTTTTCAAGGATGGTCCCTTCAGACCAAACAGTCCACCGTAGAAATAAAGCACTTCCTCCCCCGTCATATAATCGTAAAAATAAGGGTTCTCAGGCATATAACTCACTTTTTGCCTTGTCTTCCTATCCCCTATAGGATTACCTAATACCCAGGCTCTTCCACTGGTGGGGAAAATAAGACCCAATAGCATCTTGATAGTAGTTGTTTTCCCCGCTCCGTTTGGTCCCAAAAAACCGAATATTTCGCCTTTTTCGACAACCAAATCTAAGTTGTCTACCGCTATGACCGTCTGCCTCCGCAAGGGCTCGTAGAAGTGTTTCGTTAAACCTTCTGTCTTTATTGCTTCCAAATTTATGGACACCTCCTTCTTTTGATTGTATAATATAATAAATAATATAAGGTTACTTGTCAACTCGTTTGGTAGTTTTCAACCCTGGAAAATTCTCTCTATTAGCAGAAATTTTGAAGGGAGTGAAAAGATGGAGCTCTCTCGCAAAGCTAAGAGGATAGCACCCTCGCCAACCCTATCCCTCGCCGCCAAGGTTAGGGAACTTAAAAAGCAAGGCAAAAAAGTTATCAGTTTCACCGCGGGGGAACCGGATTTAGATACCCCTCTTCCGATAAAGGAAGCAGCCAAGAAAGCCTTGGACGATGGCTTCACAAAATATACGCCTACAACCGGGATCCCGGAATTAAAGGAACGGATAGTTAGGAAATTGAAGGAGGAGAACCACTTGGAATATGAGGCGAGGGAGATCATCGTCTCCCCGGGTGCTAAATTTGTCATCTTCAATGCCCTGTTCGCCCTTTTAGAGGAAGGGGATGAAGTTCTTCTACCTTCCCCCTATTGGGTTTCCTACCCCGAACAGATACGGATGGCAGGGGGAAAACCACTCATAGTGGAGACAAAAGAGGAAGACGGTTTTAAGCTCCAAATAGAAGATTTAGAAAGAATGAAAGGCGATAGGACACGCCTTCTCATTCTCAACTCTCCTTCTAATCCCGTAGGAGTCGTTTATAAGAGGGAGGAATTAGCCCAGATAGGGGAGTGGTGTGTTGCCAATGATATTTTCGTTATCTCGGATGAAATATACGAGAAAATGGTTTATGATGTTGAGCACATAAGCATAGCTACATTCCCAGGTATGAAGGAAAGGACTTTAGTAGTCAATGGTATGTCCAAAACTTACTCTATGACCGGTTGGCGAATAGGCTATGGCGCTGGTCCTAAGGAACTGATAGAAATTATGGGCAGGATACAGGACCATACTACTTCCAATCCTACCTCTTTTGCTCAGATAGGAGCACTACGAGCTCTGGAATTAGTTGATGAAGTGAAGGATATGGTGGACATTTTCCGTAGGAGGAGGGAAATCCTCCTTGAGGAGTTAAACAAAATACCCAACATATCTTGTGTCCCTCCGCAAGGCACCTTCTATGCTTTTCCCAATGTTTCATACTATATGGAGAAGATGGGAGCAGATTCTACCGATGAATTGGCTTCCTACCTCTTGGAAGAGGCAGGAGTAGCAGTGGTTCCAGGGGAGGGATTTGGTGCTAAGGGGTATGTTCGACTTTCCTTCGCTGTTTCGGAGGACGATATAAGAGAAGGGCTGGCAAGGATGAGAGATGCCTTGCTCGCCCTCTAAAAATTTTGCCAAGGTGGAGCTTACCTACTATAAATAAATCAAGATGGTTTGAGAAAGGAGGTTTATATCTTGGCTGAGCTTTCTGAAAGAATAAAAATTAACGATTGCACACTGCGTGAAGGAGAGCAGACTTATGGCATAGTTTTTTCTAACAGGGAGAAGATACGCATTGCCCGCTATCTGGATGAAATAGGTGTGGATATGATAGAGGTGGGCTTCCCCGATGAACCGGGCTATGAGAGGGAATATATAAAGGAACTGGTGGAGGAGAAAAGGAGGGGACGCATAAATGCTCTATTAATGGGATGGCATAGACCGATAATCGAGGAAGTCAAGTCCTCCGTGGAGCTTGGTTTGGATGCTGTGGCTATCTCCATCTCTACCTCAGATATTATGATAGAGACTAAACTACGGAAATCCCGTGAGTGGGTGATAGATGTTGCTGTGAAGGCTATTGAATATGCGAAGAGTGAGGGGCTCTATGTTTCCTGTAACGCTGAGGATGCCTCCCGCACGGAGGAAGATTTTCTTCTCCGATTTGTCCGGGCTGCCCGTGACGCTGGAGCGGATAGGATAAGGTTCTGCGATACACTTGGCTGTCTGGAGCCCTTTCGAACGGAGGAACTCGTCTCTATGATAATGAACGAAGGCATAGATGTTGAGATGCATTGCCATAACGATTTGGGGATGGCTACTGCCAACACCTTAGCTGGGGTGAAAGCGGTGGAGAAATTCCCAGATAGGCAGATATGGCTTGGTGTCACAGTAAACGGTTTGGGTGAAAGGGCGGGTAACGCGCCTCTGGAGGAGGTTATTATGGCGCTGAAGATCGCCTTTGGTATAGAGATGGGTTATAGAACTACTCTCTTGAGAGAAACTTGTGAATATGTAGCGCTCGCCTCCGGGCGCTATATCCCTCCTTGGAAGCCTATCGTAGGGGAAAACCTTTTCCGCCACGCTTCGGGTATCCACGCCGATGGTGTGATAAAGAATCCTCGCAACTATGAGATCATTCTCCCGGGAGAAACAGGGGAGTTCGAGAGAAAGATAGGTATTTCCAAACACTCGGGAATTGCTGCGGTAAAATATAAATACTCCCTCCTCGGTATCCACCTTTCTGATGAGGAGGCAAGGGCGCTCCTTACCATTCTCCGCAAGGAAACAGTCCTCTTGAAACGGATGCCACTTGATAAAGAGCTGGTGGAAATCTACGAGGAATTCAAAGAAGGCAAGTTGAAATAGAGAACCTATGGGTAAAACGATAGCGGAGAAGATTCTTTCCCTAAAGAGCGGAAAGGAGGCACAGGCGGGTGAGGTTGTGCTGGCGGATGTGGATTTCTGCTTTGGACAGGATGGCACCTCTGCTCTGATAATAGACGAATTAAATAGACTCGGTGGGCTTCATAAGCCCTCAAAATTTGCTATGTTCATAGACCAT
Organism: uncultured bacterium; assembly: GCA_938041455.1. GTDB lineage: Bacteria > Armatimonadota > JACIXR01 > JACIXR01 > JACIXR01 > JACIXR01. Next base: position 70,629 of record CALITO010000003.1, read on the forward strand.
AATGCACCTCCCCCTCTCGCCTCAGTAGCTAATATCCAGAAAAAGATGCGCAACTTCGCCAAACAACATCACTGCTATTTGTTTGAAGCGGGTGAGGGCATAAGCCATCAACTTGTGCCAGAGAAAGGGTTTGTCTTACCCGGTGAATTGGTGTTAGGGGCGGATTCTCACACCTGCACTTATGGAGCGTTGGGAGCACTTGCTACAGGTGTAGGTTCCACCGACCTAGCAGCTGCAGCGTTCACTGGTAAACTTTGGTTCAAGGTTCCCCCTACCATAAAAATAATCCTGAAGGGGAAGATGCCTTTCGGTGTTCAAGCGAAGGACTTAATACTTTACCTTATCGGCAAGATGGGTGCTGATGGAGCGACTTATAAGGCGGTAGAACTTTATGGAGAAGCGATTAGCGATATGGAGATGGATGGACGATTAACTATCTGCAATATGGGGGTGGAAATGGGAGCGAAGTTTATGATTATCCCCCCCGATGAAAAAACATTGGAATGGGCTAAAAAACATAGTTCTCGTCCCTTCCAGGTGGTTTTAGGAGATATAGATGCGAATTACGAGGAAGTAAAGGAATACGATATCTCCTCCCTCAGCCCAATGGTTTCCAAGCCCCACAAGGTGGATAATGTGGTAGCGGTGGAGGAAGTAGAGGGACTGGAAATCCAGGAGGTAGTCATAGGCACCTGCACCAATGGACGCTTATCTGACCTTCGCTCCGCTGCAGATATTTTAAGGGATAGAAAAATCCATCCGGATGTTCGCCTCATAATTGTCCCTGCCTCCCGCGACATTCTCCAAGAAGCGGTAAAGGAGGGTTTGGTAAATATTTTTCTTAAAGCGGGCGCGATAATACTCCCCCCAGGTTGTGGTCCCTGTGTAGGCACACACCAGGGAATCCCTGCAGATTGGGAGAGAGTTCTCTCCACAGCTAATAGGAATTTCAAGGGAAGAATGGGCAATACCAACGCGGAGATATATCTCGCTTCCCCTATCACCTGCGCTGCCTCGGCCATAGAAGGCAGGATAACAGACCCCCGCAAATATTTAGAGTGTATTAATAAGAGAACTTAATCGGGAAAGTGTTCGAGCCCGCAATTCCTGAGGGGAGGGGAGCTTTCTAATTATCTTTCCACCTTTAATAAGGGGTTTTAACAAGCCTTCCATCTCTCCCCCACAACAAGTGGGAGCGGGGTTATCGAACCTGGTTATAATGCGCTGACCGCATTTCTTACAGCTCCACACCTGTTTTTTGCCCGATTGCTTTCCCCTTTTGGCGAAGGGTTTCCCTTCCACCTCCACTATATCCATAGCGAAATTTATTGTGGGAGCGTTGCTTATCGCTGTTCCCACACCGTAGGCATCGACAAGTTCTCTCGTCTCTTTTATCACCTCCTCATCTACCCCTCCCGAAAGATAGATCTTCACATAATCATAGCCTCTTATATCCAATTCCCAACGAACTTCTCTAAGTATCTCTTTTATATTCCCTCGGCGAGACCCAGGGGTGTCCAGCCGGACCCCAAACAACTTCTTTCCCAGGGCTTCCGCTGCCGCTACAGCTTCGTATTTCTCATCATAGAGGGTGTCTACTAAACAAACTCGTTTGACATCTTCACTTATGACCTCGTCAAATGCTAAGAAAGCCTTCACCGGCTCACCCATTATCAATATCAGGCTATGGGGCATAGTGCCCGTCGGCTCTATGCCTAACATCCGTGCGGATTTCACAACAGAAATTCCATCACACCCCCCGATGTAAGCGGCTCTATCAATCACTGGAGCAAGGGATGGGTGCATTCTTCTTGCCCCGAAGCTGAGAATGAGTCTATCCCCTGCAGATATTTTACAACGTGCGGATTTAGTTCCCGCTCCTGAAGCTTGGCAAAGCATCCCCAATATAGGGGTCTCATAATGCCCGAAAGTGGAATACTCTCCCTCCACCAGCATAACAGGTTCTCCCCCAAAGAAAACCTCTCCTTCTTCCATTGTCCACACATCCACTGGTATTCCCTCAAGGAGTCGAGCAACTTCCTCTACCCCCACGAGGATAGCCCAACTATAACCATCCGGTAGATTACTCGCTCTTACCTCCATAGCAACCTTTTTCTTTATTCCTTTTGCTTTTAAAATCTCCAATGTGCGGAGGAAATATACATCCGTTACTTCCCCTATTTTAATCTCCTCATCTGTAGCGGTATGGAATATCTTCATTTTAATCCTCCACCTCCACATCGAACGCTTTTCTCATAAGTTTCAAGGCATTCTCGTGGTCGGAGGGAGATAGGGCAGCGGTTGCGCCACGGGAAAGGAATAATTTATAGCCTCGGAAATAAGCATCTGCGCAAGTGAACAGGACACAGATATCCGTGAGACAACCTGTTAGGTGGAGCTCCTCTACTCCTTTTTCTCTGAGGAGGAGTTCTAAGTCGGTGGCGAAAAACCCCGAATATCTCCTCTTTTTCACTATATAGTGCCCCTCCTTTGGGCTCAACTCTTCTACTACCTCTCCTCCCCAACTACCTTCCACGCAGTGGGGAGGGAAAGTCTCAAACTCCTTATCATCTGGGCGATGAGCGTCGCAGAGGTAAACAATTAGCCAACCATTTTTCTCCGCTTCTCTCAATTTATCCTTTATATTGGGGATGATTTCCCTCACTGGGGGGGCGTAAAGCGCCCCATTCGGATGAGCGAAATCGTTCAACATATCTATTATCAACAAGGCACTCTTAGGCATATACTCATCTCCTTTTCAAAATTTTCAAAGGGCGAGGCGCAGTTCATCTTTGTCCTTAGCATATTCATCTAAGGGAATACCGAGGCGGAAGGCCTCAGCAGCTTGTCTCATCGCTTTGACTCCTGCTTTCGTCCCCAAAGGGTGGGAAAGTATCCCTACCCCTGCGATAGCCAATACATCTGCACCAAAAGTAGCGAGGTTATGAACTAAGTTGGAGGGCTTTAAACCGCCGGCGATAGCGGGCGCGCAGTCCTTTATTCTCCCCAGAGGTTCACGCATCACCCTAGTCATTTCCTTGGCTGTTTCCACATCCGGGCGAAGGTAGCCTCCTACAACCCCTGTTTGGAGGGCGTCACCGCCCATAAGGCGAACGAGTTTTGCGAAAGCAACGCTTGATAACCCCCAGTTGGGTAATCTATCGTAAATTGAGCGCCCCCCACTCTCAACATAAATGGGCACATTTATGTTAGGGTCCCTTGCAAGAATGGATAGAGAATGAAAACCTGATGCCAAAATATGAATCATTAAGGCGTCTGCACCCGCCTCCAAAGCTCTATATGCTCTTTCCTTTATCTTATCTGGCGAAGTTGTTATGTGGGCACAGTAGAGGACCTTGCGTTCCGCTCTCTTAATTGCTTCCTTAACAGCTTTTATTCTCTCCTCTAAGGGACAATAGGCGGGATTTGCCATCTTCTCGTCATCGGAGACTATATCTATCCCTGCCTCAGCAGCCTCTCCACAACGCTCCGCTACTTCCTCAACGGTAAGTCCCGCACAAGGTTTGACGAACATGCCTAACAGAAGATCTTCTTCTCCCAGGCTAAGGAGCTCCTTGATACCTCTCAATCCGAATCTCGGACCGGGGAATAAGCGCAGCATCTTCGCTGGGAGATGGAAATCCAATATCTTAACCCATTCTATATCATGAAATTCAAAGGCTGGTCCGCCCGTTGCGAAAAGCCAGAAGGCGGTGTAGGGATCCTCATCCTCTGGGAAATTTATAAGAGGGAAGGCACATTTGACAATTCCTTTGCCTTTTCCCATTTCCTGAACTTCCACCAGGGTTCCCTGGCATTTCATAAAGAGCTCCGAGGGTTCGCCTCTTCCTACCCATTTTCCCGTTGTCTCCTCCCTTGCTATTCTCTCGCCCGCCTCTTTGAGGTTGCCACTTGTTTCTATTAGATAATCAACGGTAAAATAGTCGGAAGTTTCCCCCATTATTTACTCACTTCCTTTTTTGGAAGGGCAACTCAAAGGGGACGAAGCCAACTTTTAGAGCGGGGGAGTTATCTTTCAAGCGGAAATCGAACCGTTTTATGTCTTGGAAGAGGGGATCAGCAATCAAGGAGTTTCTATCCATCCCTTTCTCCTTCCATTCTTCAAATGTCAGCCCAGCAAAGTATATCGCTCCCCCTCCCTCCTTCCAATAGATATTGTTGTCGAAAAGGAAGTGGAAATCTCCCATGTTTCCAACGAGAAGTTCCCCTTCCTTCCAATAAACTATATTGTGTTGGAAAAAGAAACTGGTATGTTCCTCAGGACGGGTGCGTTGGATTTGGGCATATTGCCCCAGAGCGAAGATGTTGTTGCGGACGATGTTCTCTTTGCCGTAATGTTGGTGGAACCCTCCGTGAGTAGTATTGTAAACGATGTTTTTTTCCGCAAGTATATGGGTGCTCCCTTCATCAAAATAAATCCCCCATCCACCATAGCGGAGTCCAGCGATATCGTGAAAAAGATTAAACCTGATAATAGTCCCCGGTTGAATTCCCAATGTATAAATCCCGCCCATATCGCTAAGGATGGGACCATCACCATTGGATAGTCTGCCTATGTGGTGGACTTCATTACCTTCTATTATGTTATCGTGGGCGAGGGTTTCTCCGTATCCCCAAGTCCAGCCAATGGAAAAGCCCGAGTAATAAAAATCGTGAATATGGTTATGGGAAAGGATGTTCCCATAACTTTGCCCCACCCACACACCTACTGCACTGTGGAAGATGCGCCCACCGCTGAAAATATGACAATTCGTCAACCTGTTATTGCCCGTTTGTTCGTTCTCGTCCCTCCTTATATTTGGTTCTCCTATCTTCACTCCTCCCGCTCCCAAATCGGAGAACTCGCAGTCGACGACCCTGTTATTCTTGCAACCCCTGGATAATTCCAAACCATAGGTTCCGATATTTTTAATGGTGCATTTTTCAAATGAGCAATTACGAGCTCCTATAGCGAAGATGGCTCCTGGCACACCCCAAGCTGCCTGAGCGAACCCACCTACCTCCTCCTCTTCTGAGAACCACCATTCACAATGGCTGAAGGTCAAACCTCTGAAGATCACATATTCTACGAACTTGCCTTCCTCGCATTTTCCTTCAAGCCTTACAAGCTGGGAAAGGCGGGGAGCAAATATCCGAACTTTATTCGGTTCTTCTCCCTTGGCAGGGAGATAGTAGAGCTTGCCGTTTTCTCGCTGGAGACACCATTCTCCCGGGGAATCAAGATAAGGCAGGGCGTTTTCTACATAATAGGGGTCTCCCACTTGGGGAGGGAAAACGATCTTTTTTGCGAAGGTTATACGATTGTTCTCCTTTTCTACTCCCGCAATGGGCAAGTGGGATTCAGACCAGAGAGCCATCGCAACGACCTCCGCATCCTTCAGAAGAGCAATATCCTCTATTATATCTCCCTCTTGGAAGAAGAAGTCATCCGCCTGCATCCAATTTTGATTCGTCGGCGGTTTAGCGACCTGAAGATACCCCTTATCTGGATGGCGTGCCCTTTGTAATCTTCTCTCACCAGCCCAAAGCTCTCGGAAAAACCATTTTCCTTCTTTAACCTGGGGAATTTCCGCTACCCAAATCTCTCTCCCGTTGATTTTTCCCCTTTTCCAGTTGGAGATGAGCTTCCCTCCACTTATTATAGGTTTTTCATCTTTATAAGCGGTGTAGAGGATGGGACATTCTTTTGTCCCAGAATCTTCGGGACCTAAGACGAAAGGTTCTGGAAGAAAATACAAGCCTCCCCTTAGGAAAACTATTACAGGTTGTTTCAATCCGCCTTGTTTTTCCTTAAGTTCTCGGATAGCATCTCTTGCCCTGCTTAAAGTAGCGAAAGGTCCGTCAGTATGAGTTTTATTTGGCTGGGATAGCTTTCCCGACCAGGCGTCATTGCCCTTCGGTGATACATAAAATATCACCTTTCCCTCAGCGCAAAAGGATAAGAAGAGCAAGGAGAAAATAATTAGAGAGATAGGAGAATTATAATTCATATTGACACCTCCGCTGATTTAACGGTGTTCTTCAAAAGCATAGCTATTGTCATAGGTCCCACGCCGCCTGGGACAGGGGTAATATAACTGGCTTTCTCTTGGGCGGAGGGGAAGTGGACATCCCCCACATTCTTCCCCCCTCCCGGCGGGCGGTTATATCCACAATCCACGACGACCGCTCCTTCCTTTATGTGTTCTCCTCTCACATATTCTGCTTTTCCTACAGCCACGACCAGTATATCCGCTTGTTTCGTCTTTTCCCAAAGGTTCTGTGTTCGGGAGTGGCAAATTGTCACGGTGGCATTATACTGAAGGAGGAGAAGGGCTATGGGTTTGCCCACGATGATGCTTCTCCCTATGACCACTGCTTCCTTACCCTCTATTTGAATGTTGTAGTGGTTGAGGAGCTCGATAACGCCCAGGGCTGTGCAGGAGACGAAGGTTGGGCGCCCGAATACAAGTTTTCCCAAGCTGAGGGGCGATAAGCCATCCACATCTTTTTCAGGGGGAATCGCTGAGAACACGCTCATTTCGTCCATATGAGGGGGGAGGGGGTGTTGGATCAATATGCCATTTATGTCTTCTCTTTCTCCCAATCTCTTTATCAATTCCACGACCTCTTCCTCAGAGGAAAGGGAAGGGAGATGGTAAAGGTGGGAGATTATTCCTACTTCCTCGCAGGCTTTCCGTTTCATATTAACATAAACGATGGAGGAGGGGTCGTCGCCCACTAAAACCGCAGCAAGAGAGGGAACAATCCCTTTTTTCCCTAATTCTTGGACCTTGAGCTTCATTTCTTCCCTGATTTTTTTAGCTAAGCGGTTTCCCTCTAATATTTCCGCCAGGGGAGACACCTCCTTCTATTCTTACCCTCTTTGCTATGGAGGAGAGGACGCCGTTGACGAAGCGGGCCGAGTTCTCCGTGCCGTATAATTCGGCTAATCGCACTGCCTCAGCCATAACCACGCCGGAAGGGATATCCTCCTCAAAGAGAAGTTCATAGACACCTATGCGAAGGATGTTTCTATCAATGCTTGTGAGCCTATTTATCTCTCCCCACTCTTTGGTGAACTCTTCGATTAAACAATCTATCATTGGAAGATTATCCAGAATACCCTTGATTTTTTTCTCTGCCAAGTTCCAAACCGTTTCCTCTGCTTTTATACTCAGTCGGGCTAAGGAAAGCGTTTCCTCCAAGGTATTTCCTCCCAAATCTATTTGGAATAGAAGTTTAAGAGCTAGTTCCCGCGCCTTTGCCCGCACCGGTTAGTCCTTACTTTGGGGTATTTCCTTATCCCACAAAACGAAGCCCAGGAAATAGCCGATGGCGGCGAAAACAAGGAAGAGCAAGGTTTTCCAACCAACAGATAAGGCTAAAAGACCCACTACCGCTCCCGCGAGTGAGCCTACGATTCTCCCTTTATAATGGTCCCATATTCCTTTGTTCATTTTCCTTCCTCCTTTCTAATAATTCTTTAACGAAACCAACATAAGCCTTCCCTTCTCTGAAAATAGGAGAAGCGAGGATTTCCTTATGAAATTCTTTATTAGTCTTTACACCTTCTATTATAAATTCATCAAGCGCCCTTTGCATTCTTTTTATTGCTTCCTCCCTCGTTTTTCCCCAGACGATTAATTTAGCCAATAGGGCATCGTAATGGGGCGATACTGAGTAACCCTCATAAAGGTGGGTATCCAGCCTTACCCAGGGTCCTCCCGGGAGAACTAACTTGTTTATTCTACCCACATTCGGGGCGAAATCTTTGTAAGGGTCTTCTGCGGTTATCCTACACTCAATGCTATGCCCCCTCAAAACCACATCCTCTTGTTGGAAAGACAATTTTTCTCCTCCCGCGGTGAGAATCTGCCATTTTACTATATCTATATCGGTTATTGCCTCCGTAACAGGATGCTCTACCTGTATGCGGGTGTTAATCTCCATAAAGTAAAAGGAAAGATTCTCATCCACGAGAAATTCAATTGTTCCCGCTGTTATGTATCCCACTGTTTTCGCCACTTTCACTGCTGCTTCTCCCATTTTTCTTCTCAGTTCCTCATCCACAAGGGGGGAAGGTGCTTCCTCCAGCATTTTTTGATAGGAAGGGGTTTGGATGGAGCATTCTCTTTCTCCAAGGTGAACAACATTTCCATAGGTGTCAGCGAGGATTTGCACCTCTATGTGATGTGGTCTTTTGAGGAATTTCTCCAGATAGAGTCTCCCGTCTCCGAAGGAGGCCTCAGCCTCCGCCCTCGCAGAGGGAAGGGCAAGGGCAAGTTGTTCTTTGGTTTCCACAATTCTCATGCCCTTTCCTCCACCTCCGGCGGAGGCTTTTATCATAAGGGGGAAACCGATCTTTTCCGCCACGCGAAAGAGTTCCTCGTCGCTTAAAGCTTCCTCCGCCCCAGGCACGATAGGCACCCCCACATTTTTTATGATTCTGCGGGCGTTTGTTTTATCGCCCAAAGCCTCTATGACATTAGGGGGTGGACCTATAAATTTAATCCCGCATTCCTCGCAAAGGCGGGCAAAGGTGGGGTTCTCTGCTAAGAAACCATAGCCAGGATGAATAGCCTCTGCCCCTGTAACTATCGCTGCGCTTATGATGTTTGGTATATTGAGATAGGAATCCCGTGCTGGGGGTGGACCTACGCATATAGCCTCATCAGCTAATTCTTTATGAAGGCTATCTTTATCCGCTTGTGAATAGACCGCTACAGTTTTTATATCCAATTCCTTGCAGGCTCTAATCACCCTTATCGCTATTTCCCCTCTATTGGCTATCAGTATCTTCTTGAACATAATTAGTATCTCTCGTGCCCGGGGTGGGGACAGATTACAGTCCCCTCCGTATAAATATAGGGTTCCACTCCCGCGGGGCATTTGAGCATCTCCTCTTTAACTCCGTAGGGGAAAAGGTCTTTTAGAGAGGAGGGGAGATTATTATTATGATCAGCCATATAGGCTGTGATTGCGTGTCTTACTTGTCTCAAGTTATTCTGGCATTCTAGGTCCTTAAGCTGGGCTTCGCTTATCTCCTGAGATGGTGTTCTCTCGGCTGGAGCTTGTGCCTTTTGGATTGCGAAATAAAGGACTAAACCTACTACTATGAGCAGAGTTAAAAGTAGTAATCTATTTTTCAACTTGTTTCTACCTCCTGTGGTTTTATCAAACAGATAATCTTCCCATATTCCACGATTTCTCCTTCTCCCAATAGGTTCTCCACTATCCCTTCCACCGGAGCAAGCACCTCGTCTCTTATCCCCAATGTTTCTACTTCCCCGAGTTTCTCACCTTCTTTCACTATCTCGCCTTTCTTTACCGAGGGATAGAAGAAACCCACCACTTGAGCAGTTACCTCAACAGATGCTGGGAGAGTTTCTTCCCTCGGTTTTACCTCCTCTACCACCTTTTGGGGACATGAAGAGCGTCTTATAACTAATCTTTTACCCTTCCAATAGAGCTCTACTTCCTCTACTGAGGAATTTTCGAGGAGGCAAACTATTTGCTCAACGAGTTCCGCCTCAAACATAGCTCACCAACCTAAAGAGAAAACCATGTACTCTGCCAGGTGTAGTAAGATCCCTATTAAAAGCAAAGCCAATATCACCAGTATGGTGATTTCTAACCAAGGAGTAGCGAGTGTGCTTAACACCTTTCCTGAGGTAGTAGGTAAATAGGCAAGGCTGGAAAATATTTTATCAAAGGATTCTGCTGCCCTTATATAATAATTGTGGATGCTTTCTCTTCCGAAGAAGAACAAAGCGCTCATCCCGATGGGGATAAAAGGAGCAATGAGCCCATACTTCTGCCTTTGATGTTCTGCGTATATGGGACATCTACCACAGTCCATTTTCTTTTGCCCCAGCTGGCTTGTTTTCTTCAAAGTGGGGACGGCTTCCGGCTTTCTTACGCTGGTTTGGGCTAAAAGGTGGTTCACAATCGCTTCATCGCACAGGCATCCACCCCCCGCTTTCCAACAGCTACGCTTTCTCCCATAATTAGGACAGAACTCTCTCAAGAAATCACGACAGTAGAGGGTATCCCAACAAGGTTTTAAAAGACGGGACAGGAAAGAGGTCCTGGCAGGGGCGCGGGCGGCGGTTTCCCTCCCCCTAATAATATCACTCCTTATGAAATGGTTGCGGAGAAGAGAAGCGAAGCCAAAAAGGAATAACAAACCAGCAATAACTATGGTAATCTCTCCCGTTGAACGAGTGAAGATAATTATAAGTTCTAAAGGAGGATTGTAAATTTCCCCCCTTAGGTAGAAAACCCCTAAGATGAGGGGAATAGCAAGATATAGAAAAAGACCTATTATAAGAAAAAAGAAGCCGAGCTTAAGGGAAAATAGGTAGCGAAGGAGGAGGGTCCCCAAAAGTAAATAGAAACCCATTCCAAAAAGTTGTAAGGCAAGGGAAAACTTATATAGTATCATCTGCTGGGCGGAGGGAGGGAAACGGGCATAGTTGGATATGAAACCGCTCGCAAAACCATACAGGATATAAAATAGAGATCCCCCTAAAAGTATAAGGGCGGCAATTAGCAAACCGATATGTAAAGGACCTACCACGAACGCCCAAGTTTGTTTCCTATATCTCATATGTTATCTCACCCTTTCCACATATTCACCCGTGCGGGTATCAACCCTCACTATATCCCCTTTTTCTATGAAGAAAGGAACTTGAATGACCAGCCCTGTCTCCAAGGTAGCAGGTTTGCTTCCTCCTGAGGCGGTATCTCCTCTTACCCCTGGCTCCGTCTCCACCACCTCTAATTCCACAGTTATGGGAAGCTCTACACCTATAACCCTCCCTTCGTAGATAATCGCTTGCACATCCACTCCCTCTTTTAGAAAATTGGTGGCCTCACCAAGGAGGGAAGTGGGGAGGGGAATTTGCTCATAGGTTTGGGGGTCCATAAATACATACTCCTCAGGGGAGCGGTAAATATACTGGAGAGTTTTTCTCTCTATGAAAGCGAGGTCAAATCTATCTCCGTGCTTTATCGTTTTATCTATAACTGCATCGGTTTTGATGTTCCTCAAGCGGGCTCGCACGAAAGCACCTCCCCTGCCCAACTTTGCGTGCTCTGCGCTGAGGACATAATAAACCTCGCCTTCATATTCTATTGTTAAACCTGGTCTTATGTCACCTAAATCTATTGGCATAGCGCATCACTTTTTAAAATTTTAAAAAGCATTCAGGGAGTTGTCAAACAAAAGTATACCCTGTAAGGAGGTCTCCAAAATAAAATCCTTGTCAGGATGAAGGTAAGTTTATATGCTATTATTTTAAGGAAAGGAGGAGAAAGATGCCAGGCAAGATAGGAGTATTTGGCGGCTCTGGTTTTTATTCCCTTTTCGAGGAATATGAGGAGATAAAGGTTGATACCCCTTATGGTCCACCAAGCGATAAGATAGCTCTGGGAAAGATAGGTGATTGGGAAGTGGTTTTCCTACCCCGCCATGGAAGGGACCATTCTTTCCCTCCCCACCGTATAAACTACAGGGCGAACATCTGGGCTTTTCATCATTTGGGAGTAGAACGCATCATCGCTCCCTGCGCTGCTGGTTCTCTTCAACCTCATATAAAGCCCGGCGAATTCGTAATCTGTGACCAGTTCGTGGATAGAACAAGAGGGAGGATTGACACCTTTTACGACGGACCTACAACAATTCATATCTCAACCGCCGACCCCTATTGCCCCCAGCTTCGCCAACTTGCGATAGAGTGCGCTGAGAAGTTAGGCATTCCTTATCATCCTAGTGGAACAGTTGTGGTCATTCAGGGACCCCGATTCTCCACCCGGTCGGAATCCCAATGGTTCACAAGGATGGGGTGGGAGGTGATAAATATGACCCAGTATCCCGAGGTTACCTTGGCAAGAGAATTGGCAATTTGTTATGTGAACATTTCCCTCATAACCGATTGGGATGTTGGGTTAGTGGGGCAAGTAGAGCCTGTTTCCGCAGAGGAGGTAACGAGGGTTTTCAAGGAAAATAATGAGAAAGTGAAGAGGCTCATATATTCAATGATAGAGAATATGCCCAGGGAAAGGACTTGTCCCTGTAAAGACGCTCTCAAGGGAGCGGTTGTATGAACAGAAGATGGGAATTACCGCCCACATTGAAATGGGAGAACGACAGGTTGCTCCTTATAGACCAAACTCGTTTACCTGAGGAGCTGGTTTTCATAGAGTGCACCACGCCCGAGGCTGTGGCTGAGAGCATAAAGAATATGAAGGTGAGGGGAGCTCCCGCGATTGGTGTGGCGGCCGCTTTCGGGGTCTACCTTGCTGTAAAGGACTTCCGAGGGGAGAAGGGAGCGCTTAGTGAGGCATTGGATAGAGCAGCAACCATTCTCAGGGATACTCGCCCTACCGCCCATAATCTATTTTGGGCTATAAATAGGATGATGGAAAAAGCAAGGGAAACTATAAAAGAGGGGGTGGAAAAGGTTAAGGAAGCGCTCTTTGCTGAAGCAAAGAAGATGTGGGAAGAGGATGTAGAGGTAAACAAGGCTATAGGAAGGAATGGCTCCCAATTCATCAAGGACGGCGCCAATGTGCTCACTATCTGTAATGCGGGTTCCTTAGCCACTGTTTGGTATGGCACCGCGCTGGGAATCGTGAGAAGTGCTATTGAGGAAGGTAAAAGATTGAGGGTCTACGCCTGCGAGACTCGTCCCCGTTTGCAGGGCACCCTCACCCTCTTTGAACTTTTAAAGGATAAAATACCTGCCACGCTTATAACCGATTTTATGGCAGGCTATTTAATGAGCAAAGGGAAAATAGATGTTGTCATCACGGGAGCGGATAGGATAACTCGCAATGGAGATGTGGCGAATAAAATCGGAACCTATACCCTTGCCGTCCTTGCCAAAGCTCACGGCATCCCTTTCATCATTGCTGCCCCCCTTTCCACCATAGATATGAATATCGCCAGGGGGGAGGACATACCAATAGAGGAAAGAGATTGGGAAGAGGTCTTGTTTATAAAGGGCAAGAGGATTTTCCCTGAGGAAGTGGAGGTTATCAATCCCGCTTTTGATATCACGCCCGCTAATTACATAGGAGCAATTGTCACGGAGAAGGGGGTTTGTTTTCCTCCTTTTGAGGAAAGCCTCCCTCTTTTATTTTCCCATAGGAGGTAGATGGTGATGTCCTTGGAAGAAAAGATAAAGGCTCTGATAAGGGATGTTCCAGATTTCCCCCAAAAGGGGGTGATATTCCGAGACATCACTCCTTTATTAAAGGAGCCTGGGGTAGTTAGCGAGATAATAGATAGATTCGAGGAGTTCGCTCGGCAAAAGGGGGTCGAGGTAGTAGCTGCGATAGAATCACGAGGCTTCATCTTCGCTATGCCCCTTTGCTTAAGATTAGGTGTGCCCTTCGTCCCTATAAGAAAAGAGGGGAAACTTCCCTGGGAAACGATAAGGGAAACATACGAGTTGGAATATGGGACCGCTACTGTGGAGATGCACAAGGATGCCATAGAGGAAGGAAAGAAGGTTCTAATTCTGGACGACCTTTTGGCAACAGGAGGGACAGCCCTCGCCAGTGCTAAGCTTGTGGAAAAATTGGGAGGGAAAGTGGAAGGAATTGCTTTCGTAATAGAGCTCACCTATTTGAAGGGGAGGGAAAAAATCCAGAATTACGATGTTTTAACGCTGGTCACCTATTAAGGAGAAAAACTTTCTCTTTAACCAGTTGTCTTATCTTATAAAAAAATTTAAAATTAAATAACATAATGAGGCTCTCTCAATACTTTGCCCCTACACTTAGGGAAGATCCACCGGAGCGGGATATTCCTTCGTTGCGTTTATTATTGAAGGGTGGATATATCCGCAGGATAGCCGCCGGCGTTTACACCTTTCTTCCCCTTGGCTTTGCGGTTTATAAGAAGGTGGAGAACATAGTGAGGGAGGAGATGAACAGGGCTGGTGGGATAGAGATACTTATGCCTGCTCTCAATCCTGCAGAGTTGTGGGAGGAATCGGAACGCTGGCATACCTTCGGTCCGGAGCTATTCAAGCTCAAAGATAGAACAGGGAGAGATTTTTGCCTCGCCCCTACTCACGAAGAGGTATCGGTGGAGTTGGTTCGCTGGGCGGTGAAGTCCTATCGCCAGTTGCCTCTCCTTATATATCACATCCAGACGAAGTTCAGGGATGAACCCCGCCCCAGAGGAGGACTTATAAGGGCTAAGGAGTTCGTGATGAAGGACCTCTACTCCTTTGATAGAGACGAAAAGGGACTGGATGTATCTTTTGAGAAGATGAGGCTTGCCTACGAGCGAATCCTCAAGCGTCTCAGACTACCCTATCTTGTCTTGGAGGCGGAGGCCGGTCCCATAGGGGGAAAATACACTCTGGAATTCACCGTTCCCACACCTTCGGGAGAAGATGAAGTGGTATTGTGCAGGAGTTGTGGATATGCTTCCTCTAGGAGCATAGCTCAGAGGGGTGATGTGGATGTCGACGAGGGCGAAGAGGTTCCCTTGGGAAAGGTTCATACACCCGGTTTAACAACCGTTCAAGAGGTAACCTCCTTTTTATCGGTCTCTCCCTCCCGTATTGTTAAAACTCTTTTATATATGGCTGATGGGAAACCCATAGCTGCTCTCGTCAGGGGAGACCGGGAGCTCTCCGAGGGCAAGCTTGCCCTCTTCGTAGGAGCGAAGGCTCTCCAGATGGCGGACGAGGAAACAATAAGACGGCTAACAGGTGCCCCTATGGGCTTCTCCGGACCGGTTAACCTCAAGGAGAAGGTCTTCATAGTGGTGGATAAGGAGGTAGTAAAAATGAGGGGGGTTGTCACAGGAGCAAACGAGGAGGATTTCCATTTTGTGGGGGTAGTCCCAGGGAGAGATTTTCCTATCTCCCTCGTAGCGGACATAGCGCTCGTCAACTCCGGCGACCCCTGTCCCAAATGCGGCTCAACGCTGGAGATAATAAGAGGGATAGAGGTGGGTCATATATTTAAATTGGGAACGGAATACTCCGAGAAGATGGGAGCTTACTTCCAAGACGAGGATGGTTCCCTTAAACCCTTTGTTATGGGTTGCTATGGGTTAGGGGTTTCTCGTCTTGTATCCGCTTCAGCAGAAGTGCATCACGACGAGGACGGCTTGTGCTGGCCTCCCAGCGTCGCTCCTTTTGACCTAATAATAATCCTTGTAAATGCACAGGATAAGCAACAAAGGGAAATTGCCGAGGGAATCTATTCCCAGCTTTCCTCTATAATGTCGGTGCTCTACGATGATAGGGAGGAGAGCCCAGGTGTTAAATTCAAGGACGCCGATTTAATAGGCATTCCATTGCAGGTGGTTGTTGGAAGAAAGGTAAAGGAAGGGCTGGTAGAGATTCGCGTCCGCAAAACGCGAGAGAGCAAGGATGTAGCCCTGGAGGAGATAGAGGAGAAGGCCCTCTCTCTGTGGGAGAAAATAAGGGCTGAATAGAGAATGACTTTCTCGCGAAGGCAAAGGAGGTTGAGGCTGACGAGCATACTCCTTTCTCTACTCATAATAGCCCTGCTCGCTCTGGGTTGGCGTTTCGTCCATCCTGAACTCGGAAAGTTGTATATCCTCTTCTGGGGTGGTTGCATTATCCTCTCCTTTATACTCATCTTGATAGCTTTGGAGGAAATGCGGGAAATAGCGCGCTATTACATTGAGAGAAGGAGGGAGGTAATCCGTAAGACATTAGGGAAGAATGGCAAGCGGAAACGATGAACACTTTATGAAGCTTTGTCTAAGGTTGGCGGCAAAAGGTAAGGGCTTCGTGTCGCCTAATCCCCTCGTGGGAGCGATAGTAGTTAAGAATGGGAAAATAATTGGCAAGGGATATCATCCCTCCTTCGGTGCTCCTCATGCCGAGGTCTTCGCTTTGCAGGAGGCAGGAGAAGAGTCAAATGGAGCTACCTTATATGTCAACCTTGAACCCTGCGTCCACTATGGCAAAACTCCTCCCTGCACAAAGGCGATAATCAAGGCAGGGATAAAAAGGGTAGTGGTAGGAATGAAAGACCCCAATCCTCTGGTGAACGGGAAGGGTATAGAGGAGCTTAGAGAAGCGGGTATAGAGGTTAAGACGGGGGTGTTGAAAGAGGAAGCGGAAAGGCTGAACGAGGCTTATGTGAAATTTATTAGTAAAGGGATACCCTTCGTCGCTTTGAAGATGGCACAATCTCTCGATGGAAAAATCGCCACGAAAACGGGGGAATCTAAGTGGATAACAGGGGGAAAGGCGAGAGAGTTCGTCCATCGCTTGAGGGGGGAATACGACGCGGTCTTAGTAGGAGCAGGGACAATTCTCTCTGACGACCCCTCATTGCGAGCCTATGGGAAAGGAAGAGACCCCGTGAGGATTGTATTGGATGGGAAGGGGGTCGTTTCCCCATCGGCAAAAGTTTTTCAAGCAGGGGTGAGGCGTTTCGTTTTCACCACCTCATCTGCCCCTTTGAGTTGGGTTGAAGGGCTAAGAGAGAAGGGGGTTGAGGTGATAATAAGCGAGGGGGGGCGAGTGGAGATAGAGGAGATGTTGAGAGAAATAGGGCAACAAGGTATAGCCTCTCTCCTTGTTGAAGGTGGAGGGGAAACAGCTGCTTGTTTTCTGGAAGCAGGGGCGGTTGACAAGATTCTCTTCTTTATAGCCCCCATTATTATCGGGGGTAGGGAAGCTAAGACAAGCGTTGAGGGAAGAGGTTGTCAAAATTTAAAGGATGCTATAAAATTTAATCAATTAAAGGTTAGGAAAATCGGCGAGGACCTTCTTGTGGAGGCGTATGTCAGAAGATGTTCACCGGTATAGTGGAAGAGTTGGGAAAAGTAAAGAGGATCATAAGAAGGGGCAAGGGCATCTTACTGGAGGTTCAAACGGAGGCCCTTCCCCAAGGCACAAAGCCGGGTGATTCCTTAGCCGTTAACGGTGTGTGTCTTACGGTTATGGAGAAAAAGAGTGATAGATTATTATTCTATGTGTCGGGAGAAAGTTTGAGCAAGACAAACCTCTCCAAATTGAGAATAGGAGAAGAGGTTAATCTTGAAGGAGCCCTCAATTTGGGTGAGAGGATGGGAGGGCACATAGTCCTGGGGCATATAGATGGAACAGGGAAAATAGGGAGGATAATCAAGAAGGGGGAAGAGTTAAGGATAGCAATAATTGTCGATAAGGAGTTATTACATTATATCGTTCCCAAAGGTTCAGTAGCAGTTGATGGGATAAGCCTAACCGTAGCAAATGTTCTGGAAAATGGCTTTGAAGTAGTCATCGTTCCCTATACCTACCGAAATACTAATTTGAGAAATAGGAGGGTGGGTGACCTTGTCAACATAGAGGCGGATATTCTTTCCAAATACGCTCTTCAGGTGAAGCGGTATGGGTAGAGATGTCATAATATCAGTGGAGGAGGCAATAGAGGAGATAAGGCGAGGCAAGATGCTCATCGTGGTAGACGATGAGCAGAGGGAGAATGAGGGCGATTTGGTTATGGCTGCGGAGAAGGTGACACCAGAGGCGGTAACTTTTATGGCTGTCTATGGAAGAGGTCTAATATGTGTTCCTATAACCGAGGAGAGAGCAAGAGAACTTGACCTTCCCCTTATGACAACGGAGAACACGGAAGCGCATCACACAGCCTTTACAATATCAGTTGATGCCAAAAGGGGCACAACAACCGGCATTTCCGCCCAAGATAGGGCAACCACTATAAAGGCTCTCGTTGACCCTGCAACAAAGCCCAGTGATTTAGCCCGCCCCGGTCATATATTCCCTATAATAGCGAAGAAAGGTGGGGTATTAGTAAGGGCAGGACATACAGAGGCAGCAATTGACCTGGCCACACTTGCCGGACTTTACCCCGCTGGGGTCATCTGCGAAATATTGAACGATGACGGAACCTGCGCTCGCCTCCCTCAACTAATGGAGTTCGCAAAAAAGTGGGACTTGCGAGTAGTGACAATCAATAGCCTGATAGAATACAGACAAAGGAAAGAGAAACTCGTTTTCCGAGCAGCGGAAACCACCCTACCTACAAGATTCGGGGTCTTCCATATCATTGCTTATCAAAGCCTTGTAGATGATAAGCCTTATCTCGCCCTGGTTATGGGCGAGATAAATTCTCATGAACCAATTTTAGTTAGAGTGCACTCGTCCTGCACAACGGGCGATGTCTTCCATTCTCTTCGCTGTGATTGCGGAGACCAGTTAGAAGCGGCGCTCAAAATGGTGGCTGAGGAAGGTAAAGGTGTCATCCTTTACATCCAGCAGGAAGGTAGGGGAATAGGCCTGGTGAATAAGATCAGGGCTTATGAATTGCAGGACAAGGGTTTGGATACAGTTGAAGCAAATAGGGCGTTGGGATTCCCCCCCGACCTACGAGACTACGGCATAGGAGCCCAGATTCTTTTGGATTTAGGCCTGAAGAAAATCCGCCTTATGACAAATAACCCCAAGAAGATAGTGGGCATCTCCGCCTACGGCTTAGAAATTGTGGAAAGGGTGCCTTTGACGAGTTCCTTGCGGGAAGAGAATAGAAATTATATCCTGACGAAAGCAAACAAATTGGGACACTTATTGGGGGAGACAAAGGAGGAGAAATGAGGCACAGTTTAAGCGATATAGGATTGAAATATGCTCGTGCCCTCGTCTATGTCTTTGGAGTATGCATCCTCACCGATTCTCCCTATCGTGAACAACTGTTCTCCCTTAGCCCACTATCTCTATCCGTTATCATTATCGGGGTCTATACAGCACTTGCTATTTGGCTTGAGGTGAAGGAAATACCGAGAGTAACTAAAAAAGTCAATATAACGCTTTATGTTTTTGATACTCTCAGCATATGCTTGGTTATAAGTTTGACAGGAGGAGCGGGAAGTCCTATCTATCCTTTTCTATTTCTTCCTGTTATCTTCGTCTCCTTCGACCAAGGGCTAAAGGATGGGCTAATATTCAGCCCCTTTGTAATCGCTATGGGAACCTTGGCTTCCCTATCGCATCCAATTCCAGGATTTTACTACTTTTTAGTGAGTGCATTCACCATATTCGTAATTGCCCTGACCGTGGGGTTCTTAAAGGACAACTGGGAAAGGAATATAGAAAAAGACAAAGTGCTAAGCGCCCTACGAGCACTTCTCTTACAGGATTTAACCCCCGAGGAAACCATCGCCCGAGCGTTTGAAATCTTGGGGAAAGCTGTGGGAGCGGATACGGTGGTATATCTCAAATATGACGAGGATAGCAAAAAGTTGAAGTTCCAAGGGATAGGTTATGGATTAGAGCAAGAAGAGGAGAGGAAACTACTTGCGAGGGATATATTCCTTGAGGAAGGAGGAGTTTCTGTGGAGGTATTTCAAACTGGAGAGCCCGCTCTCGTCGAAGATGCCAGAACCCACCCCTCTATCCTCAAGGACATAGTAGAGAACTTCTCAGTGGGAAGTGCTATGAGCTTTCCCCTAAGTATCAGGGGGAAAAGATGGGGAGTATTTCATTTCGTTCGGAGAGGGACACGACGGGTGCGATTTACTGAGAACGATTTTCAAAAAGCTAAAGAGTTGATGGAAGAGACAATGCTGGTTTTAAATACAATTGAGCAAAGACGAGAAGTAGAGAGGCGGAGGGATTTGCTGGAACTACTTACGAAGCTAATCTCTAATTTAGCACGGGCAATAAATATTGAAGAAATAGGAAGAGAAATGTTCTATATCCTTCAAGAGGCTATCCCTAACCTGTCTGACCTCGCTCTTTTGAGATGTAGGGGGACCGAATACTCTGTGATGTTCTATGAGAAGGAGGTAACGTTGCGCTCCCCCTTGCTGAGAGAAGCATTTCAAAAAGTTATGGAAACCGGGCGAGTAATTTCCCTTCAAGAAGAAACTAAAAAGGAAGGGATAGTGGCTGTTCCCGTTTATGAAGAAGGGAGAATAACACATATTATCTCCCTTTTCCAGAAGCCTCCTAATCCTTTATCAGAGGAAGCAAGGATGCTTCTCTCCGCAGTTGCTGTTGAGGTAAGCGTGGCACTTACCCGGGTTTATTCCCTGGCGGAGTTGGAGAAATATGCCTTCCACGACCAGCTCACTGGGCTTCTGAATAGAAGGATGTTCTATCAAAGGATGGGACGGGAGATAAAAGGAGCAAGGAGATATGGATTTCCTCTATCTTTAGCTATTATGGACATAGACGATTTCAAGGAATACAATGATACTTATGGGCACCTTGAGGGGGATAGGGCTTTAGCGGAGTTAGGTAGATTACTTAGAGAGGAGATTAGAGCGAGTGATTTTGCTGCTCGCCTGGGCGGTGAGGAATTCGCAATAGTATTTCCTCATACTTCTAAAGATTTGGCGGTCCTCATAGCTGAAAGATTGGTAAAGAGGGTAAAAGAGAAAATTGGTCTCAGCACCAGCATAGGGGTAGGGGAGTTCCCTTCGGACGGAGGCACTTTTAAAGATTTGCTGAGAAAAGTAGACGAGGCTTTATATGAAGCCAAAAAACGAGGTAAGGGGAGGATACAAGCGGTTGCAAGATGACAAAAATAATAGAGAAAGAAGGTGAAAAGATGCGGATATTTGAAGGAAAACTCGTAGGGAAGGGCTTAAAATTCGCCCTTGTCGTTTCTCGTTTCAATGAAACTGTGACAAAGAAATTGCTTGAAGGGGCGCTGGACTGCCTTCTCCGCCATGATGTCCAAGGTGAAGATGTGGATATTTTCTGGACACCGGGCTCGTTTGAAATACCGGTGACCGCCAAAAAGTTGGCAGAAACAGGGAAATACGATGCCATAATATGTCTCGGCTGTCTCATAAGAGGTGATACCCCTCATTTTGATTTTCTTTCCGCCGAGGTAACCAAAGGTGTAGCTCAGGTTTCCCTGGAGCATACCATCCCCGTGATTTTCGGTGTATTAACAGCGGATACCTTGGAGCAGGCTATGGAACGGAGCGGGGCAAAAGGGGGAAACAAGGGCTTCCAAGCAGCTTTATCAGCTATAGAAATGGCGAATTTATTCAAGGAGATGAAGGAAGAATGAGAAAATACTTGCTTGTATTATCCTATCTTCTCTCTTTTCTTTTTGGTTTCGTTCTCTGCTTTTACCTTTACACAAAAATGGGGGAGAAACAAACGATAACTATTTCTCCTGCTTCTATTCCGATAAGGGTAAAGGGGGAAAGCCCTTTTGTGGCAGCGGTAGAGAAGGCGGGAGCTGCGGTGGTGAACATAGACACTACTTATGGGGTTTCTTCTTCTCCCCTTGGCTTCCTCTTCGGTGAGGAGCCCGATATAATTCCTCCCGCTGGTAAGGGATCGGGGGTAATCATTACCCCTGATGGATTAGTCCTTACCAACTATCATGTGATAAGAAATGCTCGCAGCATAAAAGTTACTCTTATAGATGGACGCAGTTTTAATGCCTCAGTGGTAGGTTTTGACCTTCAAACTGATATAGCTTTATTGCGTATAAAGGGCAAGGATTTTCCCTATCTTCAGATAGGGAGATCGAGCGATTTGAAGGTAGGTGATTGGGTGATTGCCATCGGTAACCCTTTTGGCTTATCTAATACTGCCACAGTGGGAATTGTGAGCGCTGTAAGGAAGGGACCTTTTACTGTTGAGGGAAAGGTGCTAGCTACAAGCACCCTGATACAAACCGATGCAGCGATAAACAAGGGGAATAGTGGGGGGGCGCTCGTTAATCTGGCGGGCGAGTTGGTGGGTATCTGCACTGCGATCCTTACTCCCCCACTGCAGGAAGGAAATGTTGGCATAGGTTTTGCCATCGCCGTAGATGCTATCAAGGATTTAATCCCCCAATTGAAGGAGAAGGGAAGGGTCTCTCACGCCTGGTTCGGCATTAGATACAGAACACTTGATAATTACACAAAGAACATTATGAATATACCTTCTGAGGTAAAAGGTGCTTTGGTGGAGCAGGTATTCTCCGGTAGTCCAGCAGAAAGGGTGGGAGTGCGGCCAGGCGACATTATAGTGAGAATGGATGACAGAGAAGTGAAAACGGCGGACGATGTCATTATAGTGATGTTGAAAAAAAAGGTAGGGGACCCTTTAGAGATAAAGATATGGCGTGAGGGGAAGGAAATCTCTCTCAATGCGAAGTTAGGGGAACAACCCCCATCACTGGGAGATTAAAATCCCTCCCCATATATTTGCCCTACCACTCCACTATATCCCTCTATCCTGATTATTCTCCATTCTTTGCCCCTTTTCTTCAAATAGACATCGGCATAAAGGGGGAAAAGTAGCGGTTGGCTCATATCTTCCATTTGTATCAGGAGGGTGCAGTGGACGCCAACTCGGGCATCGGGTGGAGTGATGGCCGGCTGAATGTTGGCGATATTTAAATCAAGCAGTATCGCTCGCTTGAGTTCGCCCCTTAGTTCTCGTCTTATATCCCCATAGGTAATGCCAAAGCTATCTTGATAATCTGGGGAAAAGAGCGAAAGGAGGAGGGGCGCGTTTCTTTCCCTAATCCCTATCACAGCTTTTTGGAAAAGCAGGGCAATGGCCTCTCTGTCAGAGAGAGGTTTTGGCGCAAGAAGGAGGTAGGAAGAAATACCAACGCTAACTAAGATAATCACTGGCAAAATTAACTTTCTTCTCATATAAATTCATTATAATTAAATTATAAAGAAATCGGGGCGTGGCTCAGAGGTCCAGAGCGCCTGGTTCGGGACCAGGAGGTCGGAGGTTCAAATCCTCTCGCCCCGACCACCTAAGAAGGAGAGAAGGTAGGTGCCCCCGGTGTTCTCGTCGGTGGAGCGATGCGAAACCTCAAGAATCTGCTTTCTATCGCCTCAGCCCCGCTCAAAAGGTCGCACTTAGCAGAGAAACTTCCCTCTCTTAGGGGGAGCAAGTAGAGCTGTATTATCAGCGACTGCCCTGTGCCAAGGGAAGGTAGCCAGAAGTAGGTTGAATCTCCCCTCACTTCTGAGAAGAGGGTAGGGATACTGCTTTGAAGGCGGAAGTCGCTGAAGAAAGCGGAGGGAAAGCGCAAGGCGAGATTTTCCAGGGGTTGAGCGCCGGTGTTTGCAATCCGTATATTTAGGGGGAAGTAAGAACCTCTCAATAGTTGTTGGGGAAATGTCACAGCGAATTCCCACTCTGGTTGTGCTTTAACACCCCGAAGGAAGAGCCCCCATATCAGAAGCACCAATACCACCGCAGCGGCAGCTGTTACTCCCAAGGTTCGGGCCACTCGTCTTCTGAAGAGTTCTTCTCCTACAATCAAACGGGAGCGGAAAAGGTCGCAGGAGGCGGGTATTGTGTCGGGGTCGGTGATGGATTGAACTTCCATTTGGAGGGGGTGTAGGCATTCCAATGTTTTGGCGTTGAAGAAGCGACAGTAGCGACAGCATATCAAATTTATACCACACTTGGAACAGAGAGGGAAGGGAGGAACCCCCTCCATATTGATGGTGCCACAATTTGGACATCTATACGCACGAGGCATAAAGTTCACCCCTATTTATCATTATATAAAATGGCCGATATATTTGCAATAGAAATTAAAAAGGTTATAATTGTTTATAAGGAGCAAGAGTGGGTAGGACCCACTCTTTTAGTTTAAACCAAGAGAAAAACTATGCAGGTAGAGAATCTCATAAGAGCAGTTAGAGAATTAGAGAAGGAGAGAAACCTCCCCCGGGAGGTGCTCTTGGATATTATAAGGCAGGTGATAATCCGCGCCTACCAAAAGCAATGCGGGCGAGATGAGAATCTTCGCGTGGATATAGATTTCGAAAACGCAAGGGTGAACATCTTTACCCACAAGATTGTCAAGGAGAAGATCGATACTCCCTCTTTGGAGATATCGCTTGAGGAAGCGAGGAAAATCAAGCCCAACGCGAAGATAGGAGAGGTTATAGAGATAGAGGTTACACCTCTTGAGTTGGGCAGGATAGCCGTCCAGACGGCGAAGCAGGTTCTCTTCCAGAAGATAAGGGAAGAGGAAGCACGCTTGGCAAGTGAGGAGTGCGATCGATACTTGGGCAAGGTCACCACTGGCGTAGTGCTGAGAAGGGATGGGCGAGTTGTATATATGAAAGTGGGAAGAACGGAGGCGATACTGCCTCCAGCTGAGCAGGTATTGAGGGAACATTATCATCCTAACGAGAGGTTTAAGGTCTATGTTCTGCGGAGGGAGGATACCCCCCGGGGACCAAGGGTTATTGTTTCACGGTCCCATCCCGCATTAGTAGTGGGGCTCTTCCAACTGGAGGTGCCCGAGATAGCCGAAGGCATCGTTGAGATAAGAGGGATCGCCAGGGAGCCGGGTTCCCGAACGAAACTTGCGATTTATTCTCGCAATCCCCGAATTGACCCGCTTGGGACCTGTGTGGGACCGCGGGGGGCGAGGGTGCAAGCAATAGTGAACGAGTTAAGAGGAGAGAAAATAGACCTTGTAAGATGGAGCCCGGATATAAGGGAATACATCGTCAACGCTCTCAGTCCCGCTAAGGTGAAAGAGGTTCATTGCGATGAGAAGGAGAAGCGGGCTTTGGTCATCGTTCCCAGGGAGCAGTTATCCCTCGCCATAGGTAAAGAGGGGCAAAATGTGAGGTTGGCGGTAAAACTGATTGGATGGCATATAGATATAAAAGGCGATGTGGAGGAGATGGAGCGAACCGGCTCCCAGAATTTGGAAGGGGAAGATGGAGAGCATTAGGAGTTGCATAGTTTGTGGTAAGAAGCTCCCAAAGGAGCGTTTCCTTCGGATCGCCAAATTTAAAGGAGGTAGAATAGAAATAAGCCCGAGGGGAGGTAGGGGAGCCTATTTATGTAGCGACGGAGAATGCATCTCGGAGGCGTTCAAGGGCGAGAGATTAGCTAAGGCCTTGAGGGTCAAGGGGAAAATAGATGCTGATACTCTCCAGCGACTACGGGATGAGCTTGAGGTGATAAGAAAGTGCGAAGAGAAATAGAAAGTATAGCCAACGAGATGAATGTGGAGGAAGAAAGCCTGCTTTGGGCACTTGAACAGCTTTCCTTGCCGGCAGATTCGCTTGGCGAGGAAGAGATAGAGCTTCTAAAGGAATTTGTAAAGGAAAAGGCTTTACCTGTTTCTCCCACTACTACTGTCCGAGAACTGGCGGAGAGGATGTCCTTACCTCCTACCGCCCTCATAGGAGATTTATTAAAGGCTGGCATACCCCTTAATATCAATCAAGTAATAGATTTCAAGTTGGCAAGCCAATTAGCAAGAGAAAAGGGATTCATAGCTGTTAGGGTAAAGGAAGAGGAGAAGGAAAAGAAAGAACAAGGTGTGCCTCGTCCACCCGTAGTTACGGTTTTAGGGCATGTTGACCATGGCAAAACCACATTGCTTGATGCGATAAGGGAAACAAGAGTTGTGGACTCTGAGGCGGGTGGCATTACCCAGAAAATAGGTGCCTACCAAGTAGAAGTAGG
Organism: uncultured bacterium; assembly: GCA_938041455.1. Lineage (GTDB taxonomy): Bacteria > Armatimonadota > JACIXR01 > JACIXR01 > JACIXR01 > JACIXR01. The sequence goes on from CALITO010000003.1 coordinate 96,065, forward strand.
AGACAATAAGATAACCTTTATAGACACCCCGGGACATGAAGCGTTCACCGCTATGCGGGCCAGGGGAGCACAGGTGACGGATATAGCGGTGCTCGTTGTAGCTGCTGACGATGGCGTTATGCCCCAGACGATAGAAGCGATAAATCACGCCAGAGCGGCGAATGTCCCCATAATTGTTGCTATCAACAAAATAGATAAGCCTGAGGCAAATGTGGAGAGGGTGAAAAGACAACTGGCGGAGGTGGGAGTAATCCCTGAGGAATGGGGAGGGGACACGGTATGCGTTCCCATTTCCGCTCTCAGAAGAGAGGGGATAAATGAACTTTTGGAGATGATACTTCTTGTGGCGGAGATGGAAGATTTGCGGGCTAATCCCAGAGGCAAGGCAAAGGGGACTGTTATAGAATCTCGTTTAGACCCCGCAAGGGGAGCGATGGCTACTGTAATAGTGCAGGAAGGAACATTGAGGATAGGAGACCCCATAATCGCTGGGACCACCTATGGTAGGGTAAGGGCGATGTTTGACGAGTGGGGCAATCAGTTGAAGGAAGCACCCCCTTCTACCCCCGCGGAGATAATGGGGCTAAACGAAGTGCCTGAGGCGGGGGATAAGTTCGAAGTCGTGGATTCCGAGAGGACTGCCAAGGGGATAGCGGAAAGTAGAAGGGAAGAGAGGAAGGAAGCTTCCCTTGTTCGGGAACGAAGGATCAGTCTGGAGACCCTTTATGAGAGTTTGCAAAAGGGAGAGGAGAAGGAACTTCGCCTTGTGGTAAAAGCGAACTCCCAGGGAGCTTTAGAAGCAGTTAAGCAAGCGCTTAGCGCTTTGAACCACGAAGAAGTGAAAATAAACATCATCCACAGTGGAGTTGGCAATATCTCCGAGAATGATGTTCTGCTTGCCTCGGTAGCGAATGCGATAATAATTGGTTTTGGTAGTAAGGCGGATGGTAGGGCAAAAAAGATGGCGGAAAAAGAAGGAGTTGATATACGGGTTTATAAGGTGATATACCAGTTGATAGACGAGGTGAGGGCAGCACTAATCGGATTGCTCGCTCCCATTGAACAGGAAGTATCGGTGGGGAAAGCAGAAGTAAGGGCGCTTTTCCGTCTGCCGGAAGGTAGGGTAGCAGCTGGTTGCTATGTGAAAGAGGGGAAACTATTGAGGGGTGAAAAGGTCAGGGTATGGCGTGAAGAGGCGGTTGTTTATGAGGGAGAATTAAATTCCCTGCGAAGATTCAAGAACGATGTTAGGGAAGTAGGGGAAGGTTTCGAATGCGGAGTAATGTTAGAGGATTTCAACGATTTCCGAGAGGGCGATATAATAGAGTGTATTACCATACAAAGGGTATTACAGACTGGTTAAACAATGACCATAGGTTTAATGAGAATAGAAATATTTATAAGTGATGCGAATAATTTGAAGGATAAAAGAGTTGTTATGCGGAGCCTTATTGATACGATGAGGAAAAAATTCAATGTATCGGTTATAGAGGAGGGGAATGTAAAGTGGCGGAGGGGGATAATCAATGTAGCTCATATTTCTACAAACTCCGCTAAATGCAACAGCACTCTTAACAAGGTTATAGAATTCATAAAAAGCGACCCCCGCGTAGAGATAATAAATTGTAACATAGAGCTACTATAGGAGGTTTGAAATGAAACCGCGAAGACTTGTCCGTCTAAGAGAGCTCTTTATTGAGGAGTTGAGCAATATCATTCACGACAAGGTTAAGGACCCCAGATTAGGTTTTATAACTGTCACCGATGTGGAGATATCCCCTGACCTTGAACACGCTAAGGTATATGTAAGTGTGTTGGAAGGAGAAGAAGTTGCCCGAAAGACTTTGGAGGGTTTGGAAAATGCCGCTGGTTTCATAAGATATGAGTTGAGGAAGCAGATAAAAAATCTCCGCACCTTCCCATCGCTTAGCTTCCACCTTGATGAATCACTCAAGCGAGGTTCACAAGTGATAGCAGTTTTGAACAAACTCCATAGGAATGAGGAATCTTAGAAAGGCTATAGAATTAATCCTCAATGCTCACAGCATTTGTATTGCCTGCCACGAGAGCCCAAACGGCGATGCCATAGGTAGCTTGACAGCCTTAGGAAGGGGACTATCTCAGCTATCAAAAGAGGTCTATCTTCTTAGCCCCGATGGGATGCCCGCTCACCTATCCTTCCTCGGGGAAGGACTGGAGATAAAAAATATACCTCCCCGAGGCAAAGTAGACCTTTTGATACTCGTTGATGCCGAATCTCCCCAGAGGTTAGGAGGAACCGAGGAAATAATAAGGGAAAAAACATTGATAATAGACCATCATCCTCCCTCTACCAGAGGGAGCCGGGGGGTAAATCTTATAGATAAAAAAGCTTCTGCTACAGCGGAGATACTTTACAAACTTCTTCGAAAACTGGGGGTGAAATTTACTACCGCGATCATAGAAGCCCTGCTCTCCGCCATCCTCTCCGATACCGGGGGACTTCGTTTCCCGAATACCACTCCTAAAACCCTAAATATTGTGGCCAGGCTTATGCGCGCGGGGGGAGATCTTGAAAAAATTTATAGAAGGCTTTATGAGGAGCGAAGCGAAGGATACTTGAAGATATTAGGGGAGGTGCTCTTAAGGGCGAGGATTAATTGTGGGGGCAAAGTCATTACCTCCTACATCTTAGATGAGGACCGTGAAAAATATGATGTGGAAGAGGGGGAATTAGAGGGAATCGTGAATTACCTCCGCCTTCTTAGAGATTGGCAGGTCGTCTTCCTGCTAAAGGAGAGAAGGGATGGTATCAGGGTGAACATCCGTTCTCGCTCCCTCGACGCGGGGAAATTTGCCCAACTCTTCGGAGGCGGAGGACATAAAGAAGCAGCTGGTTGCACTATACATCTATCCCTCGAGGAAACCCAAAATATCCTGATGGAGGAACTAAAAAAGTGGATGGTGTGTTGAATGTATATAAACACCCAGGGCCTACTTCACACGATATAGTGGAGATGGCGAGGAAAGCACTGGGGATTAAAAAAATAGGGCACGCAGGAACCCTTGACCCTCTTGCTGAAGGAGTTTTGCTCCTTTGTATCGGTAAAGGCACTCGTTTAAGCGACTACTTAGCAGACCTTCCCAAAGAATATCTTGCGGAATTCACCTTCGGTATAACTACTTCCACTTATGATGGGGAAGGGGAGATAACCTCTCAAAGCGACGAAAAAGTTTCGGAAGAAGCGGTCAGAAAAATCCTTGGGGAGTTCATAGGCGAGATAGAACAGGTTCCCCCTCCTTCCTCCGCCATTCATCACAAAGGGAAGAGGCTCTACGAGTGGGCAAGACAGGGAGTGCAGATAGAACTACCCCCTCGTAAGATAACTATCTACAGGTTGGAATTGGAGAACTTTCAACCGGAGGAAAGAAAGGGGTTATTCAGGATAACCTGCTCGAAGGGGACATACATAAGGGCTTTGGCAAGGGATATGGGGGAAAAGATAGGAACCGGAGCTTATCTATCCCGTCTCATTAGAACTGCGGTGGGACCCTTTAAAGCCGAGGAAGCTTTCCCAGCCTCCCGGCTTAGGAAGGAAGAAAGAGAGGAAATAGAGAGGGGTATTATCCCTCTAATGGATGCTCTGCCCCATTTCCCCCTCTTCATAGTGGACTATCAGAAAGCTATAAAGATAGCCTCTGGAACTTCACTTCCTCTGAATCAAGTTCCTTTCTCAATAGGGGAAAATGTGAGGGTGGTGAGCGAAAATAAACGATTAATCTCTATAGGAAGAATTACCATTAAAGAGGGGAAGCTTTACCTTAAGCCGGAGAAGGTTTTCGGTTATGAGTGGTAGAACCATTCTCCCCGGGACATTTGATGGTGTCCACTTAGGGCATCGTTTCCTCCTCGAGAAAGCGAAGGAAGTAGTAGGTGATACCCGCATTACCGTCCTCACCTTCAATCCTCATCCTCTTTTCCTTCTGGGTAAAATAAAAGGGGATTTCCTTTTGACTACACAAGGGGAAAAGGAAGAGCTCTTGCGCTCAGCGGGGGTAGACGAGGTGATAACCCTTCCATTCGATGACACCCTTCGTAATATGTCTCCCGATGTATTCTGGAAGGAAATCCTTGTGGATACGCTAAAGATGAGGAAGATAATCGTAGGCGAGGATTTCCGCTTCGGGAGAAATAGGGAAGGAGATAGGGATGTTATCGCTAAATTGGGTTCTCTCTACAAGGTGGATGTTTTGGTGTTTCCCCCCTTTAAGATAGGAGGGAAGATAGTTAAAAGTGAGGAGATAAGGAAACTGTTGAGGAAAGGGATGGTGAAGGAGGCGAGTAAGCTACTAGGACGGCTTTATTCCCTTAGGGGGAAGGTAGTAAGGGGAGAAGGGTTGGGGCATAAACTCGGCTGTCCCACGGCTAATTTAGAGATCCCTTCAGAGAAATTGAAACCTATGAAGGGGGTCTACGCAGTAAAGGTGAAAATGAGGAACAGTTGTTTTAACGGGATCTGCTATATAGGAAATAGACCAACTCTCTCTCCCGAGAGAGAGACCGTTTGTGAGGTGCATATATTTGACATCAAGGGGGATTTACTGGGGCTAACTATGGAGATATTATTCCTTGAAGCCATAAGAGAGGAAAAAAAGTTCCCCTCACTTGAAGAACTTTCCCGGCAAATAGAGAAGGATATACTCGAGGCACAGCGCATCCTTTTGACGAGCGATATAGAGGCTTGCTAATTCTTCCCTATAGGGGTAAAATTAGGAATATGTATACGCAGGAACTAGTTAGGGAAGAAAGCGTCGTCCACATATTTGGACTCCTTTGCTGGTTTTTACCTTGCCTCGGATTCTTCGGAGGTGCTATATCCTCCCTTATTAAAAAGAGAGGAAGTTATCTTCTATGGGGTATGGGGCTTGGATTAATAGGTCCTTTAAACCTCCTATTATGGAGTTTGTATAGTGGACTACTTGATAAATTCGGCTTCGATAGTGTGAAGGCTTTCTTTTTAAACATCCTCGTCTTCGTCTCGATTGGGATACTATTGGGCTTCTTTTTAGCCTTTCTTTTTAAATTTCGCAAGAAGGAGGTTTGAGAAAAGTGGCAAGGATATTCAAAGATGAAGAGGCAAACTTTGAGGTCCTCAAGGACAAAACAATTGCCATAATTGGTTATGGCAATCAGGGAGAAGCTCATTCTCTTAATCTAAGGGATTCCGGTTTGAGAGTAATAGTGGCGGAGCTTCCCGATTCACCTGCCTGGAGAAGAGCTGAGGAAGCAGGTTTTAGTGTTGTGAGTGCGAAGGAAGCTGCGAGTATGGGGGATGTGGTTATGCTTCTCGTTCCCGATACTATTCAACCAAGGCTTTGGGAAGAGGAAATCGCCCCCAATATAAGGGAAGGTATTGCTCTTGGATTCGCTCACGGCTTTAACATCCACTATAACCAAATTAAACCACCTTCCACTATAGATGTTTTTATGGTTGCTCCAAAGGGTCCTGGGCGCCTGGTAAGGAGGATGTTTGAGGAAGGGAAGGGAGTTCCAAGCCTTGTAGCGGTGGAACAGGATGTTACTGGTTCCGCTTGGGATATCGCTCTTGCTTATGCGAAGGGGCTCGGTTCCACAAGGGTTGGGGTTATCCAGACTACCTTCAAGGAGGAAACAGAAACTGACCTTTTCGGTGAGCAGGTCGTCCTTTGTGGAGGAGTTACCGCCCTCATAAAAGCTGGCTGGGAGACATTGGTTGAGGCGGGATACCAGCCGGAGGTTGCCTATTTTGAATGTCTTCACGAGCTTAAATTGATAGTGGACCTCATTTACGAAGGTGGGATAGCCTATATGCGCCGCAGTATAAGCGATACCGCTGAATATGGCGATATGACGAGGGGACCACGTATCATTGACGAACTCGTAAGAGAGGAAATGAAGGAAATATTGAAGGAGATACAAAGGGGCGAGTTCGCCAGGGAGTGGATAATGGAGGGGAGGGCAGGGATGCCGGTCTTCAATGCCCTGCGCAGAATAGAGGCTCAGCATCCCCTGGAAGAAGTGGGCAGAGAAATGCGTAAACTTATGCCCTGGTTGAAGCAAGGTTAATAGATGTATGGTATTATCCTGAGGGAAAGTTTTAGTGCTGCTCATTTCTTAAAAGGTTATAGGGGAAAATGCGAGCGGATACATGGACATAATTATTGGGTGGAACTCCATATTCAAGGTAAAGAGTTGGACAGAGTGGGGATCCTTTGGGATTTCGCTGAGGCGAAAAAAGTCTTGAGGGGGGTCTTGGATGAGCTGGATCACTCCTTGCTCAACGAGGAACCCATCCTCGGCTCCCTTAACCCTACGGTGGAAAACATCGCTCGTCATATATTTGAGAGGGTGAAAGCACAGATTCCCTCTCACTTGCTTTTAAAGCGGGTAACTGTTTGGGAGACGGATAATAGCGCTGGCTATTATGAAGAATAGGGAGAATTTCCTCGTCCTCCTTTCCGCGGGGCTGGATTCAACAGTTAATCTCAAACTGGCGTCCTTGCGCGGCAATGTCCTTCTTGCCCTCACATTTGATTATGGGCAAGTTGCAAGAGAGCAAGAGATTAAGCGGAGTGCCTTGATTTGCAGAGAATTGGGCGTGCCCCACAAAGTAGTGGAATTACCTTGGCTCAGAGAAATAGCCAAAAGTGGGTTGTTAAGCGGGGAAGTGCCCAGGATAAGGGATGGTAAAGAATTAGGGAAGAGGTCTTGGGAGCAAGTTTGGGTGCCTGGTAGGAACCTCCTCTTCATTTCCATAGGGGTCGCTTTCGCTGAGGCGATGGAAGCAGATGGGGTGGTCTGCGGCTTTAATAAGGAGGAGGGAGAAATATTTCCCGATAATTCACCTTCCTTCGTTTCCGCTATGAACTCCCTTCTTCAATACGCTTCACTAAGAGAGATAAAAGTTATTTCCTTCACTCAAGATATGGACAAGGGAGAGATAGCGAGATTGGGTTGGGAGATAGGAGCCCCTCTCCAGCATTGCTGGCCTTGCTACCTGGGAGGGGAGGAGATATGCGGGGAATGTGAGTCCTGCTTCAGATTTTTAAGAGCCCTTAAAAAGGCGGGATTATACGAAATATGGAAGGAAAAAAGGAGACTATGAGGACCCTCTTTCTCAAGGAAAGAGTTCTTTACGATGGTAGCCAGCTACATTCTCATTGGGCCTATAAGAATTATTCGCTCCTTGGTGATAGCGTAGTTGCCTTTATCGGTCCTTGTGAGGTAAAAAAAGAGGAAATGGTGGATTTGGAGGATTTTCTGAAAGGGGAGGTTATAAGAGCGGAGGAAATGTTGCATTTCATTTGTGAGCATTTTGGCTTAGATTTGAGGGAGACGGTCTACCGTCAGAGGTTGCTAATCGTCTGTGCTAAGGAAGCACTTGAAGAGAGAGGGTTAAGAATCCTGAGGGTAGGGGACGATTTGTTCTACAATCAAAGAAAGCTTTCCATATCCATAGCCACCATTACTCCCCTCTCGGGTAAAATACATCTCGGAATAAATATAGACCCCCGGGGAGCGCCCTTGCCAGCAGTGGGCTTAAAGGAGATAGGAATAGAACCCGTTGGTTTTGGGGAGGAAGTAATGAGGCGGTATAAAGAGGAAATAGAAGGAATACATACCACTATGTATAAGGTGAAGGGGGTGCCTTGATTCTTTGCTCGAGCTTCCCCAAGCCTACATATATGAGATTTTTTCAACTATCCAAGGGGAGGGGATATATGTGGGGGAGAGGGAGGTATTTATCCGCTTTTGCGGGTGCAACATTTCTTGCCCCTACTGTGACACCGAGTTCGCCTTGAAAAGGGTTTCCGCCTGCCTAGTGGAAAAGGAAGCAGGAATACGAGAATTTGATGTCCGTCCCAATCCCATAGGTCCTGAGGAGCTTGTTAAATTGCTCGCCCCTCTTTTGAAGAACCAGAAAATCCATCATTCCCTTTTTCTTACCGGGGGGGAACCCTTGATTTGGGGTCAATTCCTTGCCCATTTCCTTCCCCAAGCGAGGAGGGTTTTCAACCTTCCCATAACATTGGAGACCAATGGGACCTTGCCTTCCGAGCTCGCCAGGGTTCTTCCCTGGATTGACATAATCTCTATGGATTATAAGCTACCCTCCACAATGGGAGGGGCAAATTATGCGGATGCGCACAAGGAATTCCTCCTCTTGGCCAAAAGCAAGGATGTTTTCCTGAAGTTCGTCCTAACAGCCTCTGTGGGCTTGGAGGAATTAAGAGAAGCATTCGCAATGGTTCATAAGTTGGGAGATTTCCCCATCGTTCTTCAGCCAGTTACACCGGTTGAAAATATCCAACCTCCCAGCGAAGTCCTATTGCTCAAGATGCAGGAGATAGGAAAGGAGTTCTTCAGCAGGGTGAAGGTTTTACCACAAATGCACAAACTAATGAGGATAAGATGAGATATGTCCGTAGCGATGATAGGTATAAGCAAAGGAAGAGGAGAGTTAAAGGGAGAGGAGCGTTATATTAGGGCTATCGAGGAGGCAGGTGGTAAAGCTGTTATCCTTCCCCCCGGCAAGGGAGAGATAATACACAAATTAAATGGTTTGCTTTTGCCAGGGGGAGGAGATGTAAAGCCTTGTTTTTATGGGGAGGTTGAGCAAGGAAGCGAATCCATAGATGAGGAGAGGGATAAATGGGAGATAGAACTTGCCCGCAGTTTCTTTAAGGAAGGAAAATCTATATTGGGAATATGCAGAGGGGCGCAGGTGTTGAACGTTTCCCTCGGGGGAACCCTCCATCAAGATATTAAAGGGCATAGGGAAGGGAGGCATTTGATCAAGATAGAAGAAGAGAGCTTGCTCTCTGATATCCTTGAGGGGATAAAGGAGATAGAGGTTGATTCCTCTCATCATCAAGCGGTAAAGGAAGTTGCTCCTTCTCTAAAGGAGGATGCCCGGAGCGGGGATGGCATTATAGAAGGGATAGAAGGAGAGGGTTTTATCCTCGGCGTTCAGTTCCATCCAGAAAGGATATATAAAGAGCAACCCATTATTTTCAATATATTTAAAAAATTCGTTCGAGCCTCTAAACGGGAGATATATACCTTAGGAACAAGCACGAGAAATTGGGAAGAGTTCATAGAAATCTTGAAGGCTTATGATGTGGAAGAAGTAGTGGATGTTAGAAGATTTCCTCTGAGCCGGTTGGAATGGTTCAGGAAGGAGGAACTTGAGAAGAGGTTGAGGGGAGAGGGGTTATTTTATATATGGATGGGCGAAGGATTGGGAGGCTATCGCTCACCTAGTTACCAAGCATACACTCGGACAGAGGAGTTCGGAGAAAGTTTGAAAAAATTATCTCAGCGAGCTTTGAGAAAGAGAGTGGTGATAATCTGTGCTGAGGCTTTACCCTGGCGATGCCATAGACGCTTCATAGCAAGTGCTATGGAGGAGAGGGGCTGGAAAGTTACCCATATAATAAGCAAAGGGAAAGAATGGTGCCCCACTGAAAGGGTCCATCCCGAGGACGACCTCTTTTCGGAGGATGTTTAATGACTGAAATTAACGGGGTGGGGAATAACCTTCCAAGGGTGCGAAGGCATCCACCCAAGGTTGGAGCAGACGGCGCTTATCCTCCGGAAGGCGGAAGTAAGCCCTTACTCCTGCCGAAATTATAGGTTCAGCGAAGCTCGCTACTTGGGATTGCCTCTCAGGTGGTAGGGAGAGGAAGGCATTAACAGCGTTGGATAAGAAGACGGCGACATTCTGTATGATCCCGTCTCTTTGCTCAGGTGGTAGGGAAAAAAGACGGTCGAACAAGTTGCTCATCAGGTTCACTCGTTCCTCAGGTGACAACTGAAGAAATCTTTGATAGTTCTCCATAAATCGCTGGGGACCACTGGCTGGGGAAACTTCTTCTCCCTCTCCGCCAAATACTTGGGAGAAGTCATCCAGGTTTAAGGAAATGGTGGGCTTTGTTATGATATAAACTTTCTCCCAGTATACCCCAGCGGAAGAACAGAGCCTGTCTATGATCCTTTCTATTCTTTGGTTTTTAAAACTGAGAGCATTCGTTGTGCCCTTTACATTAGGGTTCACCAGTATCCTAATTTTGCTCTCTTTTTCCAGTGCCTGTAAAGCATCGCTCAAAGGCGTTCCCTTATCAAAACTTATGGATACCAGGGGACCACCTAAGACCCGGGGCTTTTTAGTTTTTTGAGTAGAAACGAGGTAGCCCTCCTCCCACCTTGCAGAAACCTGGCTGGTGAGAGCATTCAAAACCTCCGATAAAGCCGCTTTATTAGCTTCGAGAGAAACCCTCTTCTCTATCGGTGATAGGACCAGTATTTTTACTCCCGCCTTTTCCTCTATCATTTTCACAGCGGAGTGGAAAGGCTCATCGATCACCTTGAAGGTCAACAATGGGGAAGCGGCCAAACAAAGTCCTGTGATGCTAATGGTTACTAAAAGCAAATATCTTCTCATTTTTTAAACACCTCCTTTACCGAGATTATTTTACCATTTCTATATAGTCTTGTGAAACTTCCTAAAAGAGGAGAGGAAGCATAATAAGGTAAGGGATAGAAGGGAGATATAGAATCCCAGTTTGAAGGCGAAAGGGCGGAAGAGGAAGAGAAGACGGTGTTTCCCCGCTGGCACAGGGACGCTTCTAAAGATGTAATATGGAATTATCGCTTTCTCTTCTCCGTCCAGAAATGCTCGCCAGCCAGGGTAATAGGTATCGGTGAATAAAAAATAGCCTTCCTTTTCCCCCTCGATCTCAAACTCCACCCTATTTGGTGAGTAAGCCAGAAGCTTGGAGCTTCCTTGGGCCTGGAAAAATTGGTCAACAAAACTGAACCTTAAAGGGTTTCCCAAATAGAGATAAAGCTTTGTTTCCCCATCCCTGAGCAGTTTCAGATGGGAGGCATCTATATAGAAAGGAGAAAGGACGAACTTCACCCCCAAAATATCAAGGTTTTCCTTTCTCACAGAATTCGGCAAAAGCATATTACCGTTCTCTAACGGGGCGGTATTCTTACCTTCAAGGTTATCCAAAAAACTCTTGTAGGGAAGCAAAAAAAGGCTGTCATAGCCTCCTACATTAAAAAGTTGATACACCATAGAAGTATTGGGGGGAAAACATGCGAGAGGATATCTATAAAGAGACCAGCGAGGAGTTATCGCCAATAACCTATAAAAACTTCCTTTGAGTTGCTCTACAAAAGGAAGGGGAGGGAAGAGCTTTTCAGGGGGGGAGAAATAGAGATGGCTGGAAGCAGTGGGGAAAAGGTCAAGAAGGAGAAGGGGGAGAAGGAGATAGGGAAGGAGTTTTTTTCGGAAAACGATGAATAGATAAAGGAAGAGAGGCAGGAGGAATAGTTTGAGGAAATCCATATAAGGGAAGGTGGGGGATACATCTCTTAAGATGGTGAATGGTTCCTCTCTTGGGGCTAAGGAGAAGAGGAGGAAGGGGAAAAGTATTATTGGGAAGAAGGTGGAGTGGAGGAAGCGGCGGGAAAAGGGTGTGCGGAGCAGGGTATCGAAACCTATTCCTGCTCCCGCAGATAGGCAAAGGACAAAGACGCTGATAAGACGAGCGGGGGAACCAGTTTGGCTCCAAGCAGGGAAAAGGAAATAAAAAGGGATGTTCAAGGGAGTGCCGAGTAAAAGAAGAAAGGAAAGCAGGGAGATGATTAGGAGGGGAAAGGCAAATTTCCTTTCCCCTCGCAAGGTGAAAGGCAGACAAAAAAGAGGTAAGATACCGAGATAGAGTGCGTATTCTATATATTCTCCCCTGCCCCAGTAGTTTCCCTTTGCGGGATTGCCGAAGAAGTTAGGCAGGAACAACCCTATAAGCCGTTCCAGTGGCAAAGAGAGGGAGATATAAGCGTTGTAGGATTGCCAACTGGTGCTTTCGGCTCTATGAGCAAAGCGGAAAAACTCAAACAAAGGGAGAAGGGCGAGGGAGGACAAAAGGAGCCCCATACCAGCTCCGAAAAGTGGGACAAAAGAACTGCCCAAGTAAACCCTCTTTTCCCAAGGGAGACGAAGCAGGAGGTAGATTATCAGTAGCCAAAGTGTATAAAGGAGGAATTGAGGGTGTCCCCCAAGGGCACTTAAACTGAGGGAGATTGCGCAGGTAAGGAAGGAATGCCAAAGTTTTTTCTCCAAAGCAAGTTCTACCCCGATTAGCGCGAGGGGAGCCCAAACGAAGGAGTTAGCCACGGTGGGTAAGGGTAGCCAAGCAGTGACGAAACTGCTGAGCATATAAGCGAGGGAGGCGAAAAGCGAGGCGTAGGCAGAAACCTTTATTTTTCTAAGGAAAAGATAAAGCAGAAAGCCAGCCAAGAACAAGTGGAAGAAAGAGTTGAAACCGAGAAACCTCTTTCCCAGAAGCGCGGTTAACCAATTAAATGGGTAGAAGATAGCGGATTGTCCGTTGGCGTAAAAGGGGGTGCCACAAAACTGATAAGGGTTCCAGAGGGGTAAGAACCCCCCTCGCAGGCTCTCGGCGAGAAAATTGCGCCAGGGATAAAACTGAGCGATGCTATCCCAAAGGAGAGGGTTCCATTGTATACCTTCCCGAGGGGAGCCAATCTCTGCCCACGGTTGAAAATGGAAAAGCATATCCGCGGGAGAGAAAATGTAGCCCAGAAAAACTCTCACCATCAAAAAGAACGCTACGAGAAGTAATAGAAGAGGGGGAAAAAGTTTTTTTAGCATATTCAAAATTTTGGGTTTTGTTGAATAAAGGGAAAAGGAAAACAACATTCTCCTCCTCAGCGGTTTCCTCCCTTTCCTTTGGAATAAATAGCTTTACGAAAAGCGAAAAGAAACCATCTTTTATTAGCCATTTAACTTGAGAATCTCCTTCTAAAAATTTCTAAATGCTATATTTCTACAAACTTCGTCATCCCTTCAAGGTGGAAGTTGAACGTTCTTTGAATTATTCAACAAAACTAACTTTGAAAAGATCAACTGCGGGAGACGAATATCACTCCCCAACAGATAAGAAATACTCCCAGGACGCGGTATATATTCAGTGTGTCTTGAAATATGAGCCGGGATAAGATGGCGATGAAGGCGAAATTGAGACTTATAAAGGGGTATACGAAGGAAAGTTGAGCCTGGGAAATTGCCAAAATCCAAAATAAACTTGATACCGCATAGGCGAATAAGCCGAGTAGAACCCAAGGATTGAAAAAAGCACGGAGGAACTGCAAGTTAAACCCCGCTAATTTACCTTCTTGGTTTACTCCCCATTTCAAACTTACTTGCCCCGCTACGCCCAAAAAGAGGGCGAGGGATAAAGATAACCAGAAAGGAATTCCTTTGCTCATCCGAATCTCTCCTTTCTTTAATAGAAACTCCTCATTCTCTTTAGAGGCCAGATAATAGCCACTGCTACGCCCTTCACTAATTCTTTCTTTACTGGTCCATAATCGGATGAATCCTCGCTTTGGTTCCTATTATCGCCCAGCACAAAAATGTAGCCAGGGGGAACATAAACAGGTGGCAAGACATAAATTGGGGGTTCTTTAATGTATGGTTCGTATAATGGCTGGCCATCGACGATTACAACGCCTCTATAAACAGCTACCCAATTTCCACCCTTTGCTATAACCCTTTTTATGACGGTTTCGCCCTTATATCTTGGATCGGGATCGTTCATCACTACTATCTCGCCTATCCTTATTTCACTATTTGGCCCAACTCGTTGAACAAGTAGCCTATCGCCTGGCAAGAGGGTAGGCTCCATAGAGCCTAAAGTAACCACCGCGGTAAAGAATACATATTTCCTTATCAAAAGCCCTCCCATAACCCCTATAACCACCGCCACAAGGAGTAGCCATCGTTTTCCCTTCTTTTTCCCCTTCTCCTCTCGGGGGGCTACCTGGATTTCCCCAACCTCCTTTTCATAAAAAGTGAGATGTCTTATCTCAACCCTTGGGAATAAGCCATTGCCCGCAGTCTCTCTATCCTTTCCTCAATGGGAGGATGAGTGGAAAAGAGGCGGGCGAGGAACTCCCCTCCTCTCAGGGGATTCACGATGAAAAGATGGGCTGTGTTTTCATAGGCCGGTAAGGGCAGGGAACGGGATGCGAGTTGCAGTTTCTGAAGGGCGCTGGCAAGATAGAGGGGATTACCCGCTATATTAGCTCCTCCCTCATCGGCTGCGTATTCTCGAGAACGAGATATTGCCATCTGTATCATTACGGCGGCAAGGGGAGCAAGTATAGCAAGAAGGATCAAACCAACCATTTGAAAGATGTTTCCCTCTCGGTCGCTGCTACCCATTGGTGCGAAGAAGAAAATTAAACGGGCGAGGAACATAATAGCCCCCGCCAAAGTAGCCGCTATCACAGCGATGAGGGTATCTCTATGCTTTATATGGGAGATCTCGTGAGCCAAAACCCCTTTCAATTCCTGGGGAGTAAGAATTTTGAGGATGCCTGCGGTTACCGCTATGGCGGCGTGCTGGGGATCCCGCCCAGTAGCGAAAGCATTGGGTGAATGGTGAGGTATGATATACACCCTTGGGATAGGAATACCAGCATTGGCGGAGAGTTCCTCTACCATTGGATAAAGAAATTGTCCCTCCGCGTCCGAAGGGGAAACCTCTTGCGCTCCATACATAGATAGAACTATCTTATCCGAGTAGTAATAGGCGAGGAAATTCATCATCCCAGCGAAAACGAGGGATGCAAACATCCCCTCCCTACCCCAGAAGCTCCCTATGCCCAGGAAAAGTAAGGTGAGAAAAAGCATTAACAGAAATGTCTTCATAGTATTCATAACGACACCTCCTTTAAAAATTATACAAAGGCCAAGAAATCTTGGCAACTCTATGTATAATTCCCAAGGGGATAGATTGCCCCCTTGACTAATTATGCAACAATACCTCTTTGCCTTTATTTAAGGAGCTAATTATAATATTAGAAAGTTAATGTTTCAGCGAGGTGAGAAGTTTTGCTTTTCGGAACCCAGAGAGTAAACGGAGCAGGTCATTTGGAAATTGGTGGTTGCGACACGGTTAAGTTGGTGGAGGAGTTCGGCACCCCCCTTTATGTCCTTGATGAACAACAAATAAGGGAGAATTGTCGGAGATATTTGAGTGCTTTGAAAAGTTATTATAAAGGAGAGAGCCAAGTAGTTTATGCAGGCAAGGCTCTCCTCACTATGGGTGTGTGCAGGATAATAGAGCAGGAGGGTCTATGGCTTGATGTTTCCTCCGGAGGTGAACTATACACCGCTTTAAAGGCGGATTTCCCTCCCCAGAGGATATTGATGCATGGAAACAATAAATCCCTAGAGGAACTCTCCCTTGCCTTGGAAAGCGGGGTAGGGAGGATAGTGGTGGATAATCTATATGAATTGGAATTGCTGGACAAACTTTGCAGGGAGAAGGGACAAACAGCGAGAATCCTTATCCGAGTGACACCCGGTATAGACCCGCACACTCATAGGTTCATAGAGGCAGGGCAAGTGGATACTAAATTTGGCTTGAATATAAAAAATGGGGATGCTATGGAGGGAATTCGCAGAGCCCTCGCTATGGAAGGAATCCAGTTCCTGGGGGTGCATTGCCATATTGGTTCTCAACTATTAAGAATCGGCCCTCTCCTTAAAGCGGCGAGAGTTATGGTCGAGTTCTTAAGAGAGGTTAAAGAAAGTTTGGGTATAGAACTGAAGGAATTGGACCTTGGGGGTGGCCTGGGTATAAGGTATCTTCCTTCTCATAATCCTCCAACAATTGAGGAGTTCGTGCGCAGATTGGGTTCCACCTTGGAAAAATCCCTGAAAGAGAACGGACTTTCCCGTCCTTTTCTTTTCCTGGAACCTGGGCGCTCCATTGTAGGGGAAGCTGGTATTACTTTATATAGGGTGGGTGCTATAAAGGAAGTCACATTCAACAAAAATGGAAAACCCTTTAAGAAAATATACGCGATGATAGACGGTGGTATGTCGGACAATCCCCGTCCCCTACTCTATAATGCCAAATACCATGCTGTAGTAGCTAACAAGGCTGGTTTAAAGGGGGAGATACACTACACCATAGCAGGGAAGCATTGTGAAACCGATGTTCTCATCTGGGATGTTCTCCTCCCTCCTCTTGAGCCGGGGGATATATTGGCTGTGCAGTCAACGGGTGCCTACACCTATTCTATGGCGAGCAACTACAACAGGCTTCCCCGCCCTGCCGCTGTGTTGGTGCGAGAGGGTAGAGCGGAGTTGTTTGTTAAACGGGAGAGTTATGAAGACCTCGTCAGGGCGGATATAATACCGCCGCATCTCTCAAAATAGAATGGAGATAATACTCACTCATAAAGCGCCCGACGCAGACGCTCTTGCCTCTCTCCTGGGCGCATATCTTCTCTTCCCCAACTCCTTACCCCTTCGTCCAGAAGGGGCTCCTTACCCTAAACAACTTTTTTCCCTATTCGGCGATGTCCTGCCTCTTTACTTTCCAGAGGAAATCGCTTGGGGAAAGGTTGAGGGTGTTACCCTTGTGGATTGCTCC
Source organism: uncultured bacterium (assembly GCA_938041455.1). GTDB lineage: Bacteria > Armatimonadota > JACIXR01 > JACIXR01 > JACIXR01 > JACIXR01. Next base: position 112,568 of record CALITO010000003.1, read on the forward strand.
TCTTTGGAAAGGGTGGGGAATGTGGGCGAGGAGATAAGAAGGCGAGGAATTCCTTTAACAGTAATAGATCATCATTTAGAGACAAGGGGAGAAATAAATGTTCAGCGTAGTTTGGTCAAACCCTACGGCTCCGCTACCACAATCCTGGTAAGGATGATGAGGGAAAAGGGGATTTTGCCTTCTTCCTGGCAGGCTACGCTTTTGGCCTTGGGTGTATATTCGGATACAGGCTCATTAACCTACTCTTCAACAACTGAAGAAGACCTTCAAGCTGCCGCCTTCCTTGTTTCTTGTGGAGCGAATTTAGCTTACATTGCTTCCCTTCTCCATCCTCCCCTTTCGGAAGAAGAGAGGTCTCTTCTTGAGGAGATGAGGGATAGTTTACAAATCGAGGATGTAAAGGGGGTAAAAGTAGGCATAGGAAAAGCGACAAGGGAAGAGATGGACTTCAATCTCGCTCCCCTAGCGGAGTCATTGATGCAAGGGGAAAATGTAGATGCTCTTTTTCTTCTCCTCGAGGTAAAAGGTAAGACATACATCGTTGGTAGGAGTAGGGGAGAGATGTTCGAAGTTAAGGGGATATTGAGTAGGTTAGGGGGAGGTGGACACAAGAACGCAGGTGCGGGGGTTATGCCTTGTTCTGTTGAGGAGACTAAGGAGCGGCTTCTATTCCTCTTGCCCCAGGGTGTGAAATGGGAGGTGGAAGCGGGGGACATAATGTCCTCTCCTGTAAAGGTTGTGTCCGCTAATGCTTGTGTGAAAGAAGCGCTGGAGGTTATGCGTTCTTTCGGCTTCAGCGGGCTACCTATTAACGAGAAAGGGAGAATAATCGGTGTAATAACCCGCAAGGAAGCGGAGAAATTGGCAAAATATGGAATGGGCAACCGGGAATTAGGAACCTTTGCTTATAGGGAACCAATTTCCGTGCATCCCCGAACAACCCTATCCCAGATTATAAAAGAGATGAACGAGAAAGGGGTTGGACGCTTATTAGTTATGGAAAGGGGAAAACTCGTCGGTATAATAACCCGCCAGGATATAATAGGTGCTTTATATGGTCAGAGATTGAAGGAAAGGAGGGGGGAGCAAATCATAGAGAATATAGAACCTAATTTAAAGGGGATACTTTGTAGAATAGGCGAGGTTGCTGCCTCTTTAGGAATGAGGTCTTATTTGGTAGGAGGGGTGGTGAGGGACATCATATTGGGCAAGGAGGTAAGTGACTTTGACATCCTGGTGGAAGGTAAGGCAATAGAGCTCGCTGAAAAAGTAGTAAAAGAGATGAATGGTGAGTTGGTATCTCACCAACGCTTTGGGACAGCCACGGTTAAGCTAGCCAGTGGTTTAGAAATAGACTTCGCTTCCGCAAGGCGGGAGTTCTACGAAAGGGCAGCGGTTCTGCCTATTGTGGAACCTGGTTCCCTAAGGGAAGACCTTTTTAGGAGGGATTTCACTATAAACGCGCTCGCCCTATCCCTACATCCCCAAGAATTCGGTTTCCTTATAGACTATTTCGGAGGATTAGACGACCTGAGAAACAAAAGGATAAAAGCCCTCCACAGTTTAAGTTTTTGGGAAGATCCTACCCGCATACTGCGGGCTATAAGATTGGAGGCTAAGCTGGGCTTTAAAATGGAGAGATGGACAGAGGGGTTGGCAATAGACGCTATAAAAAGTGGAGCCCTTGCCCCCCTTTCGGGAGAGCGTCTGCGAGAGGAACTAAAATTGACGCTCGAGGAAAATCCCCTCGCTTGCTTGAGGAGAATGGAGGAGTTAGGGATTATAAAAGCGATTCATCCCAAGGGAGAATTAGATAAGAAACTTCTGAGAAAACTGGTGAAAGAGTCCCTTGATAACTTAGAGGTGGAAAGATGGATTATCTATCTCTATCCTCTTCTTAGCCAGTTGGATGAAGGGGAGATAAGGAGGGTCACCTATAGGCTGAGGTTAACTTCTTCCCAAAGGGAAAAATGTCTTGCCCTAATTTATGGGGAGGAGGCGAGGAAAAAACTCCAAGCCCCGAGAATGAAGCGAAGCCAAATTTATGAAGTTCTAAAGGGGATCCCTTTGGAAACAATAGTTTGGATAGGAGCAAAGGGAGACAGGAAAGTGAAAAAGAGAGTTTCCCTCTTTTTAGAGGAGCTTCGCCACATAAATCTTGCCCTCAAGGGCGAAGATTTAATACAATTGGGCATTGCGGAAGGACCTCAAATGGGCAAAATCCTACAGGAACTCTTCCAGGCGAAATTGGATGGTAAGGTGAAAAGCAGGGAAGAGGAGATAAATTTCGTGCTTAAGAAAAAGGAGGGAAAGTTTGGCTGATAGGCTGTTGTATATTCTTATAAGTGCTCCCTTTTTCATTTTGGGGATAGTGCTCCATGAATATGCCCATGGGTGGGTAGCTTGGAAATTGGGGGACCCAACTGCGAGATACTCAGGTAGGCTCACACTCGACCCCAGAGCACATTTTGACCCTGTAGGGGGAATGATGTTCCTTATATCGGCGCTATTTGGGATAGGCTTCGGCTGGGCGAAACCAGTTCCTGTGAACTATTATAACCTCTATAATCCCAGAAGGGATGTAATTCTTGTTTCTTTAGCTGGGCCAGGTGCTAATATCCTCTTGGCTTTTGGCTGTCTTTTGCTCTATCATTTTCTTTCTCCCTTTTTGGATGTTATTGCTTCCTTTTTTGCTATGGGATTCGTTCTGAACCTTTTCCTTGCCTTCTTCAACCTCCTACCCGTTCCTCCCCTTGATGGTTCAAAGGTCTTGATGGCTGCCCTTCCGCCCCGCTATGCCTACGCTTACGCTGGACTGGAAATGTATGGTTTCCTCATCCTACTCCTCTTCATTCTTAGTCCCGCCTTCTCTATTATAGTGCAATGGTTCACCAGGCTTACCAGATTTTTCCTTTGATTAGGAGCCAAGATTAATATGAAGATTCTTTACTTTGATTGTTTTATCGGCGCCAGCGGGGATATGATTCTCTCAGCTCTCTTCGACCTCGGTGTTCCCCTGGGCGTAGTGCAAGAAGCGATAAATAAATTGGGTGTCGGGGAAGTTAAACTCTCAATAACTAAGGTAGAAAAACACCATATTTCTGCTCTCTCTCTGGATATCTTCGCCTCACCTCCTAAGAAGAGCTTCTCTTACGGAGAGATGGAAGAGATAGTGGGAGAAGCACCTCTGCCCGAGAAAATCAAGGGGGAATCCCTAACTATCCTGAAAAGGTTGGCATCAGCTGAGTCTTATGTCCACGGTGTGAAAATAGAAGATGTCCATTTTCACGAACTGGGGGGAGTGGATACGCTTGTTGACATCGTGGGGGCGGTCACCGCTATGGATTTCCTTGGAATAGAGGCAGTCTACTCCTCACCCCTCCCCTTGTCCTGTGGTTTTATAGAGGTAGCACACGGTTTTTTGCCCCTTCCTGCTCCTGCCACGATGAAACTACTGGAGGGAGTGCCAGTTCGCTCTCTTAACATAGAGGGAGAAACTCTCACTCCTACAGGAGCGGCAATAATCACCCATTATGCCAAGGAGTATCATCTTCCCGATATGAAGCTTTTGAAGGTAGGTTTGGGAGCAGGGAAGAAGGATTTCCCCCTTCCAAATATTCTCAGAGTTTTTCTGGGTGAAACGCCAGCTTCCTTTTCAAAAGAGCAGATCGTCCTTTTGGAGAGCAATATAGATGATATGCCTCCCAATCTGTATGAGCGTGTTATGGAAGAACTTTTTAAGGGAGGAGCATTGGATGTTTTCCTCCAACCGATAATTATGAAAAGGAGTAGACCGGCGGTCTTACTCTCGGTCCTCTGTCATCAACAAGATGCAGATAAACTCGTAGGGATTATCTTCCGGGAAACAACAACCCTGGGGGTCAGATACAATCGCTTGGAGAGGGCGATTCTGGAGCGGGAGATAGTAAAGGTGAGGACTAAATGGGGCGAAGTGGAAATGAAGGTTGCGAAAAAGGGCGAGGAAATTCTTACCTATGCCCCGGAATTACGCTCCTGTGAAGAGATAGCGCGAAAGGAAGGCGTTCCTTTGAAAATGGTTATAGAGGAGGCGAGGAGGGCTTTTATGAAAGAACATAAATTATAAAGTTTTGTCAGGAATATTCGATTAGGGAGGTAGAATACAGATGTATCGGATAACCGTGACAGTTGGCGTTATATTTCTGGTAGTTATAGGTATTAGTAAACCATTGAGCCATCCACAAGGGGTTGCTTTCTCGCCTAATGGCGAGTTTTTAGGGGTAAGCGATACGGGGAATAATAGAGTGCTCCTTTTCAGAAAATCTGGTGAAGCGTGGAAGAGATACGCAGTTATTGAGGATATATCTAACCCTCAGGGGTTGGCTTGGTTAAAAGAGAATAGATTGGCTATTTGTGAGGCTGGGAAGGGGCGGGTACTTTTTTATCTATTGAGGGAAAAGAAAGCACAGAAAGAAACTGTCATAGAGGGGTTACAATTTCCGATGGGGATTGGCATCTTGGGAAATCGCCTCTTCGTTGTGGATGGGGAAACCAATCGGGTGGCTATATTTGACATAAGCAATTACCCTTCAATACCTTCTTCCTTCAAAGAATTCGCTAAGGGAGAAAGGGGCGAGTTGAGTCATCCCACCGATATCGCCATCGCAGACGATGGAACTCTCTTTATTGCTGATGAGGGAAACGGTAGGGTAGCAATTTGGCGATATAATCCTGCTCTTGATAGCGCTGAGCCTTTTCTTTCTCATGAATTAGCGGGTTTCTGGTCTTCAAGAAGTGTCCTTTTCAATAAGTTCACCCAAGAACTCTGGGTGCTTAACTCATACGCAGGGGAGATAAGAAGGATAGCGCTCAGCGAGCTCTCAGCATCCAACTGGCGCATCTTCACCGGCTTTATAGAGGGAACGCAGAGGGAGGTTTCCGCTGTCCATTCAGGACATAGGACTCCGCAGGGGGATCCCGCTCGTAACTCCATCTTCCAAGCTGGTAAAGTGCCTCCAATCTTTGCCATAGGACGCTTAGGCAGTATGCAGGAGCCTGCTAACTCCTTTGCCCTTTCTCCTTTGGGCCGAGAGATAGCGATCGCCACAGGGAGCAAGGTGATGATTCTTCCCCTTGATTCTCGTCTCCAATTCCAAGTGCCAACGCGCCCCATAGTGCAAGCTGGGGAAAGAGAAGCAATAATTTACTGGGAAACACCTCTCCTCGAAGAGACGAAGGTGGAAATTACTAAGCAGGGAGAAGAAAAATGGAGAGAATTCTCCATTTCGGGCAAAAGGCGGAAGCATCGCATAGGCGTAAGCGGGCTCGAGCCTGCAACCGGCTACCTCCTTCGTATCCCAGTCCCTCGCGCTTATGAAATAAACGATGACGAAGTTTCTAAGAACCTTTATTCTTTTGAATTTGCCTTCGCTACACGCCCTCCTGAAGGGGAAACTACCTTCCTCAGAATACCTGTTGCGGTCCTCGTATATGCGGATGTTATAAATACTGATACTCTTACACCAGACGCTCCTCCAGCTCCACCTGTAAGCCGTTCCTATCTTGATTATATCCGCAGAGAGGTAGAGGTCGCCCAGCTTTTCTACTGGTGCAATTCTAAAATGAAAATTTGGTTGGATTGCGACATATTCATCATAAATGAGAGGATAAACATAAAAAAAGATCAACCAGGCTACAACGGCAACGGTTTCTGGAGAGATAAGCCAATTGCGGACTTAAGGGAGCTCCTCAGATTGAAAGGGAAGTCATTGGAGGAGTATCCCTCTGTGGTAGTTATAACCTGCGAAAGACATTGGAACGATCGCAAGAAACAGTACGAGTTCACGCCAAGTGGTGGGGGGACCTACGGAGTGGATGCTCGCCCGGGAAGTTCCCATTTCTTGGGAGGACACGACCCCGCCTGGCTTTTCGTCCACGAGTTCCACCATCAATTGGACAGCCAATATGCGGAAAGCGGGTATCCTGAGCATCCTTTCAATCATTTCAGCATTATCCCGGACGGTTTCGCTGACGCTTTTGGCAGTCATTATGATGGTAATGCCTGGATTTTGCGTAATTGGCACTACGGTGATTTAAGCCTTTGGTTCACCAATAAATTTGGAAAAGTTGTAAGCGCCAAGGATAGCGATGGGGATGGAATTCCCGATGAGTGTCCTCTGGTTCCCCTTGACGAAAAGCGATTTGGAAGCGACCCAACCAAAAAAGATACGGATGAGGACGGACTGAACGATATGGAGGAGGTTCTCGCCTCTCTGTGGGTGTATGAAACATTAGTTTGGCCCAATGATATAAATGCGAGGGCGAAGTATATCCTGCCTGACCCAGGGAAGCAGGATAGCGATGGCGACGGTCTCGAGGACGGTTATGACCCTTTGCCCATATATGCTTGCAAACCCACTATAGGGACTCGTGGGGACGAAAGATGGTTTTGGATAGAGGAGGATACAAGCGATGTTCCCAGGCCATATCCCCTCCCTTCTATAGACAATCCTCTCAAAGGAGATATCCATCTCTGGCATAATGGGGATTGGTTGACTTTCCGCTTTCTTTTCAATTTACCTGTTCCCCAAATTCATATCCAGATGGATTGCAATAATGATGGGATATATGTGGGTGCGGATAACTTGGATGTGTGGATATATACCGACTGGCAAGTTGAACCTCAAACAAGGGTGAAAGCGGAGGTCACCAACGCCAGTTCAAGGGAGAAATGGCCATTTAACGACCCATCCCTCGCCCCGGTAAGTGAAAATATGAGCGCTAGCGCCCGTAAGTTAAATGATGGACATTATGAGATTGTTTTTGCCATCAAGCAAACACCTCAAATAGGTCTTGAACTTACGACGGGGAAAAAGATGGGATTAAGAATAGAGGTTCTTGCCGAGCCCGACAGCGCCCGCTGGCTAAGCGTCTTCCAACCTCAGCAACTTATTCCCCTCTTAGTGGAATAACTTGCACAGCTTACTTTTGGGCAAACGATACGAGGGAAAGTTCTGCACAACCCCCGTTAAAAGAACGGAGTAGGGCTATCCCTCTTTGAGGGTTAATATCCCAATAGAGGGGGTGTTCTTTAGATATCACATCCTTCACTTCCTTGTAAAGTTGAGGGGACAACACTATTCTCCTTAACCAAACTCGCTCCCCTTGAGTGTTATGGGGATATACGAAAAGCTCACTTTTCTGAGGCATTACATCTTTAGCTACTGCTATCTCTACGCAATTAGTGGGGAATGGACCGGCTAAATCAAAGCATCCCAGGCCTCCCCAGCCCCAGCAACAACAGGGTCCTGGGGAAGCAGATGGATTGAGCATATATTTATGGAAATGGGCATATATTTCCCCTGGTTTCCCTCCATTCTTGTAGAGCAAGAGCTTTTTTGTGCCCTTTTTCAGTAGAAGTAATCCATCCTCCTGAAGATTAAATATTTGTAGTTCCTCCCCACACTTATAAAGCCTTGAAACTTTTCCATTTTTAAGAGAGAGGTAGAAGAGCTCCCCTTTTCTCTTCCCCTTAGTAGCGAGGTAGATACCTTGGCTATCCCTATCCCAGATGAAGGTATAATGAGCTGGAAGCAATTTGAACTTCATAGTTTTTCCCTTTCTTACATCTATCACCCATAATTTCTGGTAATACTTGCTATATTTTTCCGATTTCCACTTCTCAAACATAATGGCTAATTTTTCCTGGTCTGGCGCCCAAAGTAAATTGAGAATATCAGTTAGATTGCCCAAGGGAAGCGAATAAACGATCCTCTCCCCATCTGTGAAGAAAAGGTTTATCTCTTGTTCATTAAAATTGCGCGCTGGATCATAATATGTGGTTCCAAAAAGAATGTATTTTTCAGAGGGATAAAACAATGGATTATCGTAGACACAAAAGATGCTTTCTTTAGGATGCGAGGGGATAGCGAGCTTAGTAAATCTATTGTTAGTTAGGTCTTTGATGTGAAGTTTGTTACCTACAAGGAAGGTGACGATGCTGCCCTCGGGGGGAATTGAGGGGTCTACAGGCAAGCTATTTTCCTGCTGGGAAATACCCCATTTCCAAAGGATATTCCCATCCCAATCTTCCACAACAATTACCTCTCTTCCATCTCGCCATATCTTATAAACTATTCTGTGATTTTTAAGGCTCAAAAGGGGAGCTCCCTTATCATGGAAAGTCCTTAAAAGATTTTCTGGCTTCGCTTTCTTTCTTATAACCGATAGGATTGTTTTTAAGAAGGCTAAGTCGTCGCAAAATCCTCCTTCACTCCTTGGCACTATTTCTCTCTTTTTGCCATATTCTATCCAAAGCCCCGGTCCGGGTGATGCACCTCCTTCCCACTCAATATATATCTTCCCCTTAACTCCCAGGGAATTCGCCACCGACTGTGCAAGTCTAAGCAGATGAACGCCTTTAGCAAGTTCTTCATAGTTTACACTTCGTGGACAACCGAAGAGCTTTTTAAGGTCAAATACTACATTTTTCGTTTCCCAGCAGAGGTCTATATACTCGGCGGGTAATGCGATTGAAACTATTAGCAAGAGGGATAGAAGTCGCATAATAACCTCCTTCACCTCTATAAATTAGAGGGTTTCGAAAGGGAAAAAGGTTACACTTATCTTAAAGTCCTATCCTTTTTGCTGGTAGAGATGGAGGGGGAGGCAAGAGAAATCCCCCCCGCTACCGCTTTCCATAGCCAAAAGGAGTGCCTTGGCAGTATCCAGAGAGGTGAGACAAGGGACCTCGTGTTCTACTGCTGCTCTCCTTATCTTCGCTCCGTCTCTTTCTACCTTTCCATCCTTTGACATAGTGTTCAATACAAGCCTTATTTCTCCCTTTTTAATCAAGTCAAGGGCGTTGGGACTTCCCTCCGCTATTTTCCTAACCCTTTCCGCTTTTATATTATAATTTGCCAGGAATTTAGCCGTTCCTTCCGTGGCATATATTGAGAATTCTCTCTCGTAAAATTCTCTTACCAGTGGTAAAGCTTCTTCTTTATCGTTATCTGCTATTGTTACCAGCACAGCACCTCCTCGTGGCACACCCACGCCAGCAGCTACCATAGCTTTATACAAAGCCTTCCCAAAGTCCTTATCTATTCCCATTATCTCGCCTGTGGACTTCATCTCCGGGCCGAGCACTATCTCGGCTCCCTTTAGCTTCGCTGAAGAAAAGACGGGTGCTTTAACTGCTATATATTTTCCCTCTGGGTAAAGCCCTGTGCCGTAACCCATATCCTTTAACTTCCCTCCCAACATAACTTGCACGGCGAGGTATACCATGGGAACCCCCGTTATCTTTGAGATATAGGGAATAGTCCGGGAAGCACGAGGATTAGCTTCAATTACATAGACTGTGCCATCTGCAACGACAAACTGGATATTTATCAACCCTTTGACTTCTAAAGCCCGCGCTATGCGGGCTGTGTATTCTACGATCTTCTCTTTCTCTTGGGGGGAAAGGGAACGAGGTGGATAGACGGCCATAGAATCTCCCGAATGCACACCCGCCCTTTCTATATGTTCCATTATGCCCGGGATAAGGATGTCTTCTCCGTCCGAAATGGCATCAACTTCGCATTCTAACCCCCTTATATATTTGTCTATTAAGATAGGATACTCGGGCGAGACAGCGACCGCGTAGGTGATGTAGCGAAGGAGTTCCTCCTCACTGGAAACTATTTCCATAGCCCTTCCTCCTAGCACGAAGGAGGGGCGCACGAGGAGGGGATAGCCTATTTCCTTAGCTACCGCAAGTGCCTCATCTGCTGATTGCACTGCCCTGCCTGCTGGTTTGGGGATGCCGAGCTCTCTTAGGAGTTTCTCGAACAAATCCCTATCCTCGGCTATATCTATGCTTTGAAAAGTGGTGCCGAGGATTTTCACTCCTCGCTCCGCCAATGCTTTTGCTAAATTCAGGGGCGTTTGCCCACCGAACTGCACTATCACTCCTTCTGGCTTCTCGTTCTCTACTACATTAAGGACATCTTCCAAAGTCAGAGGTTCAAAATACAATTTATCGGAGGTATCAAAATCAGTGGACACAGTCTCGGGATTATTGTTGATGATGACAGCTTCATACCCCGCCTTTTGTAAAGCCCAAACGCAATGAACACTGCAGTAATCAAATTCTATACCTTGTCCAATCCTTATTGGTCCGCTTCCTAATACTATGGCGCTTTTCCTTTTCGAGGGTTGGCTTTCATTTTCCCTTTCGTAAGTGGAGTAATAATATGGCGTTTCAGCTTCGAACTCCCCAGCACAGGTATCGACCATCTTATACACGGGTTTAATGCCCATTTCTTGGGTTAATTTCCTGACCTCGTCCTCGCTTAACTTAACCAGTTCGCCTATCCATCTATTGGAAAGGCCCATTCTCTTGGCATTGGGGAGGAGTTCCTTTATCTTTGGAATATCGCCTTCCGCTTTCTTCAAATTCTCCTCCATATCTATGATATTCTTGATCTTCTCTATGAACCATCTATCTATATTGGATAATTCTGTTATCTCTTTCGCGGGCATTTTTCTCCGTAAAGCTTCAGCGATGGCAAAGAGCCTTATGTCGTTGGGAGTACTTATCAATTCTTCAAGTTCCATAGGTGACCAGTTGGCGCTACCTTTCAGAGAAAGTCCGTAGGTTCCTATCTCAAGGGAGCGGACTGCTTTCAAAAGTGCTTCCTCAAAAGTGCGCCCTATTGCCATTACCTCTCCCGTCGCCTTCATTTGGGTGCCAATTGTCCTATCTGCCGTGGGAAACTTGTCAAAGGGCCAACGGGGAATCTTCACAACAACATAATCCAGGGCGGGTTCGAAACAGGCGAGGGTCTTTCCCGTGACCTTGTTAGGGATTTCATCTAAAGCTAACCCGATAGCTATTTTGGCGGCGACTCTAGCGATAGGATAGCCTGTGGCTTTTGAGGCGAGTGCGGAAGAGCGGGATACCCGGGGGTTAACCTCTATCACATAATAGCGGAAAGAGTGGGGGTCCAGGGCGAATTGGATGTTACATCCTCCCTCCACCCCTAAAGCTCTTATGATTTTCAAAGATGCGGTTCGGAGCATTTGATACTCCTCGTTAGAAAGGGTTTGTGAGGGAGCTATGACGATGCTATCGCCGGTATGGACTCCCATAGGGTCGAGGTTCTCCATATTACAAACAGTTATGCAATTATCCTTGGCATCCCTCATAACTTCATACTCTATTTCCTTCCAACCGAGCACACATTTCTCCACCAGCACTTGCCTGCGCATAGAGAGGAGAAGCCCTCTATGAACTATATCCTTCAATTCCTCCATATTGTTGGCGATGCCCCCACCTGTTCCTCCAAGGGTGTAGGCGGGTCTTATAATAAGGGGGAAGCCGATTTCCTCTGCGAAGGCGAGGGCGGATTCAACATCGTTGACTGTGATGCTCTCTGGCACGGGTTCTCCAATCCTTTGCATCAATCTCTTGAAGTATTCCCTGTCCTCTGCATCTCTTATAGCGGTTATAGGTGTTCCCAGAAGCTGAACTCCATATTTATCAAGAATACCTTCCTCGTAAAGTTGTGTTGCCAAGTTAAGCCCAGTCTGCCCGCCCAAGGTTGGTAAGAGCCCATCGGGTCTTTCCCGAGCGATTATTTTTTCAAGAAATTCAACCGTTAATGGCTCTATGTAGACACTATCGGCCATCTCTGGATCCGTCATAATCGTAGCGGGGTTGGAGTTGACGAGGATTACCTTTATCCCTTCCTCTTTAAGGGCACGGCATGCCTGAGAGCCCGAGTAATCGAACTCCGCAGCCTGCCCGATGACTATTGGGCCTGAACCTATCACTAATACCGAGTTTATATCCTTTCTCTTAGGCATTCTCTTTTCCTTCTTCTATTAAGCCGAGAAATTCCTTGAAGATGTAAACATTGTCCTGAGGACCCGGGGCAGCCTCCGGATGATACTGGGTGGAAATAATTCTCAAATCGGGATGAACTATTCCTTCCACAGTTCCATCATTAAGATTTATATGCGATATGAGTGCTCCCGAATCTACCAAGGAAGCGGGGTCAATAGCATAGCCATGATTTTGGCTCGTTATGTAGACCTTATCGGTTCGCAAATCTTTGACAGGGTGATTACCTCCCCTATGTCCAAATTTAAGCTTGAATGTTTTTCCACCGAGGGCCCATCCCAGGAGTTGATGCCCCAAGCAAATACCAAGGATTGGCTTTTTGTCCAGCAGTTCCTTGATATTTTCTATCACATAACCGAGATTAGCTGGGTCGCCTGGACCGGGAGAAAAAATGACGCCGTCATAATCGTTAGCAAGAATTTCCTCAGCAGATGTAGACGCGGGGTAAATTGTGGTTGTGCATCCCAGGGAGGACAAAATTCGGGGGATGTTATATTTCACTCCGAAATCGAGCAAAGCAAGGCGGTATTTCTCCTCGCCCATGGCTTGCCAGACGAACGGTTGAGGTGTGGTGACATAGCGGACGAAATCCTGCTCATCGTAGCGAGGTTGTTTAGAAAGCCATTCAAGTAGGGAAGGTGGGTCAAGTTCAGTTGATATAGCACCCATCATAACCCCGCGGGTGCGTAGTTTGCGAGTGAGTTCCCTGGTGTCCACTCCTTCTATACCTACAACATTCCATTGGTGAAGGAACTCTTCAAGTGTATATTTTGAGCGGAAGTTTGAGGGAAGTGGGCAAGCCTCCCGGACGACGAACCCACTCGCCCAGACCCTGCGGGATTGCGTATCCTCATCGTTGATTCCGTAATTGCCTATAAGGGGATAGGTCATCGTGACAATCTGGCCGGCAAAGGATGGGTCGGTTAAGATTTCTTGATATCCGGTCATAGATGTTGTGAAGACAACTTCACCAGCTACAGTTCCCCTTTTGCCCAGGGGTTTACCATTAAAAACTGTTCCATCTTCTAACACAAGATATGCTTCTTCCATTTTGTATATCGCAAAAAATTGCCCTCCTGTGAGCCACAGGAGGGCAATCTAAACTTCTTAAACCCTTCCTAGCCTCACAGGACTAGATTTAAAGGGCTTCTTCAATTGTTAATTAAATTTTACTCCAAATAGAATATAAAGTCAACACCAAAGATTTTTTCTCAGTAAAGGCTTGGGGATTTTATCGAAAATTTCCTTGGCTACTTCTTTGGCGCTTCGTCCTTCCCACATCTTTATCTGGCGAATGTTCTCTCGCCTTATCCATATCATCTGCCGACGGGCGTGGTGGCGAGTATTCCGCTTCATAAGATATAGAGCTTCTTCCAGGCTCATCTTCCCTTGTAGATACCACATAATCTCCCTATATCCATGTCCCTGCATAGAGATGAAATCGTCACTGCAACCCATCTCCATAAGTCTTCTAATTTCCTCAATCAATCCCTCTCTAACCATCCGTTCCGCCCTCTCGTTTATCCTTTTATAAAGCACAGCCCTATCCCACACTAAAGCAAATTTAAAAGCGTTGAAAGGAGGGGCTTTCGTCCCCTTCACTAGTTGAGACATCGGCTTCCCAGTGGAGTAATAAATCTCCAAAGCCCTTATTATCCTCTTTATATCGTTGGGGTGAAGTTTCTCAGCCCTTTCCTTATCCACTTCTAAGAGTTTTTTGTAAAGGCTTCCCTTTTTCTTTTTCTCTTCTTCCAGTAGTCTCTGCCTCAATTCTGGGTTAGCGGGGGGAGCTTTAAAAAGTCCTTTTAGCAGTGCATCTATATACAGCCGTGTCCCCCCCACCACTAAGGGGAGCTTTTTCTTCTCGTAAAAAAGCTTCTCAATAATAGGAATAGCTAAATTTATATAATCGGCGACGGTGAAGACCTGGTTGGGTTCCGCTACATCTATCAGATGATGAGGAACCTCGGCTCTTTGTTTGAGGGTGGGCTTGGCAGTGCCGATGTCCATATATTTATAAACTGCTCTCGCATCGGCTGATATCACCTCCGTCCCCAAAAGCAGAGCCAGCTCTATGCCTACCTCTGTCTTCCCCGAAGCAGTGGGACCGGTAAGAATTATTATGGGGATTTTCTTCCCCATCGCTTGTCTATTATTTCTCTAACCTTTTCCTCTACTTCCTTTATCTCCCAAAGTGGTGTGGAAAGCCCGGCGGTGATCCCTACTTTTTTCCCCTCTTCAAACCATTCCTCCTTCACATCATCAGCCCTCTCCACTAGATAACTCTTTACCCCCATCTCCTCACAAGCTTCCTTCAGTCTTTTTGTGTTGGCGCTTCTTGTCCCACCCACTATCACCATAATCTCCACTTCCTTAGCAAGTTCCTGGGAAGTGGTCCGTCTTTTCTCCACCTCTGGGCAGGAGGTATCTTCAAATTTGAAATCTTTTATTCTCTCTGATAGCAGCCTGGCTATCCTCAGAAACTTTTCTCCCCCTTTGGTCGTCTGGCAGAGAAAACCCGCTTTATCCACTAAAGGCAGATTGAGTGCTCCTTCCTCATCCTCTATCACCCATCCTTTCCCCTTTATATAACTCAATATACCCTGCACCTCGGGATGTTCTCTATCACCGAAAATCAATACATATCTTTCTTCTTTGGAGAGCTTTAAAGCCGTCATTTGTGCCCTTCTCACCCGTGAGCAAGTGCAATCTATTATCTTTATCCCCTTTTCCTTGGCCTTCTCTATCAACTGGGGTGGGGAGCCATGGGCACGGATGAGCATACAACCATCCTCCGGTATCTCCTCAATAGTCCCTACTATCCTCAGTCCGAGTTCTTTGAGCCTCTCCACTTCACCTTCGTTATGTATCAAATCCCCGATAACGAAGACCTTCTCATACCTTCGCAGTGCTGCCTCTGCGAGCTTGATTGCCCGCCTGACCCCCGGACAGAACCCTAAGCCCTTCGCTTTCAAATACCCTTTAGCTACCATAGAGTAAACCGCCAAATACTAAAAGTTTATTCTTAAACTTTCCCTTGTCCATTTCTCCAAATGTTTCTTAATAGAGCCCCTTCCCCCCAGTTGGGAGAGGTGAAAGACCGCGTCATCGGTGTAGGACTCGCACATCTCCCGTGTATATTCCCTTGCGTCTATCTCCTCTAATATCCCCAGAACTTTCTCTATGTCCTCTTTGGTCTTTTCGTTTTTTGCTAATATTTCCGCTAATTCTTCCTTTCTTTGGCTCTTGTTAAGTGCGAAGACAATGGGAAAGCTCATTTTCCCTTTGTGAACATCCTCCGCAGGCTTGCCTATTTTCTCCGCTTCACCCCAAATTCCCAAATAGTCATCCTTAACTTGGAAAGCCAAGCCGAAGAAAATCCCGAACTTCCCCGCCCTCTCCACAGTTTCCTCTTTCTTACCAGCTAGTATTGCTGCTATTCTGCAGGCTCTCTCAAACAGGGCTCCCGTCTTCCTCCTCACCATATAAAGGTAATCGCTGACGGTTGTTTCGCCCTTTTCCTGCATAGTTAAGTCAAGATACTGCCCTTCGGTCATACTGATTATCGCAAATGTGAGTTCCTCCACAACCCGGTTGACCATACCCGGGGGAAATTTTTCCAGGAGGCGTAGGACGGAGAGATAGACAAGGGCTTGCATTGAGGAGCCGAGGTTGATCGCTTGGGGAATACCCCATATCTTCCAAACGGTGGGGCGAAAGCGCCTTATCTCATCTCCATCTTCTATATCGTCGTGGATGAGGGAAAAATTATGGAGAAACTCCACTGCTGAGGCAGCAGGTAGAGAGGACTTGAGACTTCCCCCAAGCAGTTTGTTAACTGCCAAAAGCAAAAGGGGACGGATTCTTTTCCCTCCAAATTTCCCTCTTTCTTCCTCCTTAAGCCAATTTCCCTTTTCGTCCTTCCACCCCAGATGATAACGCATAAAGTCGTAGAGAGGGAGCTCGAACTGGGAGAGAACCATCTCCATCTCCTTCTCCAGGAGCCTAAGGGAGGAGGAAAAGAATCTTTTAAGCGTATCCTCCACCTACTTTTCTCCCTTCAGGATTCCGTATTCTATTGACTCCACGAGCGCCTGCCAAGAAGCTTCAATTATATTGGTTGAAACACCTATAGTGGACCACACATCCTCGCCGTCGAAAGACTCCACGAGAACTCTTACTTTTGCTGCTGTCCCCTCTGCTCCGCTTATCACCCTCACTTTAAAGTCGGTTAGGCGAATTTTTTCCAACTCGGGATAGAACTGAAGAAGTGCCTTGCGCAGGGCATTGTCAAGGGCGTGGACTGGCCCATCCCCCTCAGCCACAGTATGAGTAACCTTTCCATTCACGCTCAGCTTGAGAGTAGCTTCGGTGACGAATCCTTCGTCCTCGCTTCTTTTCTCAACTATTACTCTCAATCCAAGGAGGTCAAAAAGTTTCCTATATCCACCAGTTATCTTCTTAACCAAAAGTTCAAAGGAAGCCTCCGCTCCCTCAAAATGATAGCCCTCCTTTTCCAGTTCCACCAGTTTATCAAGTATTAAGCGGGTCTCTCGTGAATCCTTTGTGAGGTCTATGTCAAGCCTACGGGTTTTATAAACGATTGTAGAAGCTCCTGATAGTTCAGAGACGAGGATTCTTCTTTCATTTCCCACCGCCTCCGGATTTATATGTTCATAAGAGTGGGGGTTCTTCATTATCGCGTCAACATGGATACCTCCTTTATGTGCGAATGCTGACCTTCCAACGAAGGGCATATTGCTGGCAGGCACGATGTTGGAAACCTCGGCAACGAAGTGAGATAACTCAACGAGGTTCTTCAATTTCTCTTCCGGAATTACTTCAATTCCCATCTTCAACACAAGGATGGGAATAACCGAGCAGAGATTAGCGTTTCCACAGCGCTCACCATAACCGTTTATAGTGCCCTGGATATGGACTGCCCCCGCTTGCACCGCAGCGATGGTATTGGCCACGCCAGTCTCGGAATCGTTGTGGGCATGAATACCAATTGGCGCTTTTATTTTGTCCCTAACCTTGCCGGTAATCTCCCCCACCTCGTTGGGAAGACAGCCGCCGTTCGTGTCAGCGAGGCAAATTATATCCGCTCCCGCTGACTCAGCTGCTAACAAACATTCCATAGCATAAGTGGGGTCAGACTTATAACCATCAAAGAAATGCTCTGCGTCGAAGATTACCTCCCTGTTGAAGGATTTAAGGAAGCGGATTGAATCCTCTATCATCTTCAAATTTTCCTCAAGCGAGACACGGAGGACCTCCTTCACATGGAAATCCCACGATTTACCGAAGATGGTGACCACGGGGGTATCCATTTGAATGAGCATAACGAGATTGGTGTCATCTTCTGGCTTCCTATTTGCTCTCCTTGTTGAGCCGAAGGCGGCAAGCTTGGCTTTTTGAAGGGGTTCCTCCGCCATCTTCTTGAAGAAGGCAAGGTCCTTAGGGTTTGAAGCAGGCCACCCTCCTTCAATGTAGTGGATCCCGAACCAATCTAATTTACGGGCAATGCGGATTTTATCCTCTAAGGAGAAGGATATGCCCTCCATCTGTGCGCCGTCTCTTAAAGTGGTATCATATAGAGTAATCGTCATTTACACTACCTCCTACAAAAGAAATTTTAACACCACACCCTATATTTAGCAAGCGAACATAAAAGCAACAGGCACCCACCTTTTTCCATTATTTAAACAAAAAATCCCAAAATTGGTTTTGTTGAAAAAAGAAAAAAGGAAACGCATTCTCTTCCTTAGCGGTTTCCTCCCTTTACTTGGGAATAAATGGCTTTACAAAAACGAAGAGAAACCCTGTTTATTAGCCATTTAACTTGACAATCTTCTCCTAAAAATTTCTAAATGCTACATTTCTATAAACTTCATCATTCCCCCAAGGGGGAAAGTGAACGTTCTTTGAATTATTCAACGAAACTTAAAAATTAAATTTTCCCACTTGACGCACCCCCTCTTTTGTGCTACTATTTTTAAAAAGATAACACTAAAGGAGGGATTCCCTTGAGAAGAAGAGGTTTCACCCTAATTGAGTTACTCGTCGTCATAGCAATTATTGCTATTCTTTCTGCTATCCTCTTCCCTGTGTTCAGCAAGGCAAGGGAGAAGGCAAGGCAGATAACCTGCACCAGCAATATGCGGCAGGTGGGTCTGGCTGTGAGGATGTATCTTCAGGACTGGGACGAGCGCTACCCTCCAGCTTCCTACTGGAAAACTCGCCTTCAACCATATATGAAGAGCGTAGACCTCTTCAAATGTCCCAGCAGACCTCAGCTCCCTTGGTATTATGGACATGGCTATAACATAGGATATGCTGGCATTTATCCCCCTGTATATGGCTTCATAGAATTGACCTCTCTTCTCCCTGGTGGTATTCCAAACCCTAATGCTCCGGGGAGAAGCGATGCCTCCATAACCTCTCCTTCAAGTAAAATATTCGCTCCTGAGTGGGATAGATGCAACGCTGGACCTCCCGTGGGTCCCGTGGGGCTTTTTCACGGGGGGGCTACTTCCTATTGGGCGGTTTGCCGAGTCCACAATGGTGGTTCAAATGTCTTATTTGCGGACGGACATGTGAAGTTTATGAGACCAGAGCAGTATCATAGCAATACCGACCATATAGACGCAAATGGCATCCCCGTGGACGAGAATGGCAACCCCATAGGTCCCGATGCGGTGGTGGAGGAACAAATCTGGCGCACCTACTGGGATACGAATTATTAGCTAAGGTAATGAGGGCTTTTCAATGGTCTGTTAAGGACTTAACGAGGGCGAGCTTCCTTGGAGCTTTAGGGCTCGCCCTTCCTTTTCTCTTCCATCTCGTGGGTGCGGGGAGGATATTCTTGCCTATGCATATCCCCATCCTACTGGGAGGTTTTTTACTTCCCCCAACTCTCGCCTGCTTTCTTGGTGCAGTGGTGCCGTTTCTCTCCTCACTTCTAACTGGTATGCCACCTATCCTTCCCACGATGCCAATTATGGTCCTTGAGCTCGCTGGGCTGGGGGGAATAACGGCAATTCTCTATCACAATCTGAAAGTCGGCGTATGGGGAAGTCTAATAGGGGGGATAGTGGGAGATAGGTTTGTCCTTGCTCTCGTAGTTCTAATCCTTGGGAGATGGTTGGAGGTCAAATCCCCCATCGTTTATGTAGGTGGAGCGGTGATGACGGGCATTCCGGGGATTATTTTGCAACTCTTAATCATTCCCCCCATAATTTATTTTTATGAGAAGCGCAAAAGGGAAGGGGGATAAACTCTGGATTATATTCCCTTCCTTTCTTATCCTTCCTTTTCTAATCCCTTGGATTAAGGGGAAATTCTTGCTTTCCCTTCTGCTTTTCTCCTTCTTTCTCCTTTTCTGCTACCGCATAAAATGGGAATGGTTTAAAAAAAGGTTTCTGCCTTTCCTTATATCTATAACTACGCTGACCTGCTTCTCACTACTTCTTGGGGGATCCAGAGATAAGATAATAGAACTCGACGCCCGTTGTGCAGGCGTTTTTCTTCTCTTTTCCCTTGTCACGAGCCAAATTACTCCCTCCCAGCTTTTGAGGATTTTCTCAAAAGAAGGAAAGCCCTCTTCGATTGCCTTATTTTTCTATCTTACTTTCCGTTATTTTTCTCTCCTCTTAGAAGAAGGACAAAGGATGGTTCGTTCTGCTCAAGCGAGGGGAGGAGAGATGAAGAAGATAGTTTGGAGGTCCTTTAAACTCTTCGTAAATTATATTCTGAGAATTTTGAGGAGGAGCGAGGTGGTAGCGATGGCTATAGAAGCGAGAGGCTGGGAGGGGACGGAGACGCCCCCTCTATCTCAAGATGAGATAAGGTTGGAGGATGTTTCATTTACCTATCCCGATGGTAAAGAGGCGCTGAAGAATATAAACTTGAGGATAGGAAAGGGAGAAAGGGTGGCGATTTTGGGGAGAAATGGGGCGGGGAAATCGACCCTCCTTTGGGTTATAGGGGGATTTCTTAAGCCCAGGGGGAAGGTGAATGTCTTCGGAATAGAGGTGAAGAAAGAGAATCTTCCCAAATTGAGGAAAATAGTGGGCATAGTGTTTGAAGACCCCGAGGACCAGCTTTTAATGCCCTCGCTTATTGAGGATGTTATGTTCGGTCTATTGAATATTGGTTATAGAAGGGGTGAAGCGGAGAGGTTGGCGAGGGAGGAATTGAAGAGGTTTGGTTTAGAAGGGTATGAAGAAAGCCATCCCCACGATTTATCACAGGGTGAGAAGAGGAGGGCATCTTTGGCAGGTGTAATGGTGATGAGACCACAACTTCTACTTTTGGATGAGCCGAGCGCCAATTTGGATGCCCGAGGGCGCAAGGAATTGGTGGATATTTTAAAGGGACTGGATGCAACCTTTCTCCTTGCCACACACGATTTCCAACTGGTGAGGGCGCTCTGCCCGAGGGCGGTTGTCCTCCTTGAAGGCGAAGTTGTTTACGATGGCGCAATGAAAAGTTTAGTAGAACAAAGGCAACTCTTAGAGGGCTGGGGGATATTATAGTTCTATAGTTTACTTTCTCTCCGAGATAAAACCTGCTATAATTGAAAATTGCTATGAAGAGCAAAGTGACAAGGTTCAGTGTATCGGTGTATCCCAGCCTATTAAGAAAATTCGATGCTTTCGTGAAGGAGAGAGGCTATGCCAATAGATCAGAGGCTTTTAGAGCTCTGATTAAGAAGGAACTTGTGGAGGAGGAATGGCAGGAGGAAGAGAAAGAGACGGTGGGCGTCTTGACTTTGGTTTATGACCATCATAAAAGCGACATTGTGGAAAAACTGGTTGATATCCAGCATCATTCTTATCCTTTGATAATCTCCACGCTCCACATCCATCTTGACGAAGATAATTGTGTGGAGGCTGTGTTCATAAGGGGTAAGGTAAAGGAGATAAGGGAAGTGGCGAAAGCAATTGGTTCGATAAAGGGGATAAAGTTCCAAAATCTCGCTTTGGCGACCACGGGCAAGGAAATCCCTTAGATTTTAGAGGATGAAGCGGGAGAGGTCCTCACTCTGGAGGATGTCCCCTAACTGCCGCTGGACGAAACCAGCATCTACTATTACTGTTTGCCCTTTAAGGGAGGGCGCCTGGAAGGATATGTCCTCTAAAAGCCTTTCCATAACCGTGTGGAGACGGCGAGCTCCTATGTCCTCCGTGCGCTCGTTCACTAAGCGAGCTATCTTCGCTATCTCAGCAACTCCCTCTGGAGTGAACTGCAAATCCACCCCCTCGGTAGCCAAGAGTGCCTGATACTGCTTGCAGAGGGCATTCTCAGGCTCGGTTAGTATTCGCCGGAAGTCTTCTTCGCTAAGGGGGTCAAGTTCAACTCTTATCGGGAGGCGCCCTTGCAACTCGGGAATGAGGTCAGAAGGACGGGCGGAGTGGAATGCACCAGCCGCTATGAAGAGTATGTGGTCGGTCTTGACCGGTCCATATTTAGTCTGCACCGTGGAACCCTCTATTATGGGGAGAAGGTCCCTTTGCACTCCTTCCCTTGAAACATCGGGACCAACTCCCCCCGATTTACCCACGATTTTATCTATCTCGTCTATGAAGACAACACCGAGGTTCTCTGCCCTCTCCTTCGCCTCTCTCTTAACCTCGTCCATATCTATGAGTTTCTCCGCTTCCTCCGCGGCGAGGATATCCTTCGCCTCTCCCAGGGTCACCCTCCTTCTCTTTTTCTGCTTAGGAAATATACTCCCGAAGAGTTCTTGGATATCCAGTCCCATCTCTTCCACTCCTGCTGGGGTGAACACTTCCACAGCAGGGATGCCCCTGCTATCTTCCACCTCTATCTCCACTATCTCTTTATCCATTTCCCCGCTTTCTATCTTCGCCCTTGCTTCCTCCCTCTGCCGATGGGCTACTGCCACCCGATAGTTGAACTCCTCTTCACTCATCGTCGGCTCTTCACTTTTTCTTCCAAAGAGCGCTTGGAAGGGGTAGGGTAGGGGGGCGGAGCGTTGAGGGAGAGGATAGAGAATGTCAAGGAGTCGTTCAATCGCGAGAACCTTCGCCTTCTCCCTCACTTCGGCGAGTTTTTCCTGCCTCACCATTTGAACTGCTACATTCATCAAATCCCTTATTATGGAATCTACATCTCGCCCTACATAGCCCACTTCTGTGAACTTAGTTGCTTCCACTTTAACAAAGGGGGCGGAGACGATTCTCGCCATTCTCCTTGCTATCTCCGTCTTGCCCACACCTGTGGGACCTATCATTAGGATGTTCTTGGGTATCACTTCCTCTTTTAGGTTAGGAGGAAGGAATTTTCTTCTATAGCGATTACGGAGGGCAACGGCGACAGCCTTTTTCGCCCTATATTGTCCCACTATGTATTTGTTCAACTCTTCCACTATTTTCTGGGGAGTTAAATAAGCCATCGGGTCAATCATATTTAATCACTTCCCTCTATGGTTTCAATATAAAGCTGGTCATTTGTGTAGATACAAATTGAGGAAGCAATTTTTATCGCTTCCTCCGCTATTTTTTGGGCATCCAAATCAGTGTATTTGATTAATGCCTTAGCGGCTGCCAGGGCGTAGGGACCACCTGAGCCTATTCCAACGACATCGTCATCAGGTTCTATAACATCGCCGGTTCCCGAGACCACGAGTAGTTGTTTCCCATCGGAGACGACGAGGAGAGCTTCCAACTGGCGAAGGGCGCGCTCCGTCCGCCATTCCTTCGCCAGTTCTACGCAAGCTCGTAAGAGATTGCCCTGGTGCTCTTGTAACTTCCCTTCAAGGCGGTCAAATAGGGCAAGAGCATCGGCAGCTGCCCCAGCGAAGCCAGCTATTACCCTCCCATTATACATCCTCCTCACCTTGCGGGCAGAGTTCTTCAATATAGTGTTCTGGAAAGTTATCTGCCCGTCTCCCGCAATAGCGACCTTCCCATATCTTTTTACCGCTAATATCGTTGTGCTTTTCATACTCCTCATCCTCTCGGATGTGCCTTTTTATAAACTTCTTTCAATTTGTCAACCGTAAGATGGGTGTAGATCTGGGTGGAAGCGAGACTGGAATGACCCAGAAGTTCCTGAACCGCCCGCAGGTCCGCTCCTCTTTCCAAAAGATGGGTCGCAAACGAGTGGCGAAGGGTGTGAGGGGAAGCATGAAGAGCTCCCCCTGTGGCGAGTTTGCTAACAATTTTATGAATGCCCCGAATGGATAATTTACCGCCAAATCTGTTGAGGAAGAGAGCATCACAGGGCTCCCTCTCTAAGATGGGGCGGGAAGAAAGAAGATAATCCCTCAAAGCTTTCCTCGCTTTCTCTCCTAAGAAGACGAGCCTTTCCTTGTCCCTTTTTCCCTTGATTTTTAACTCCTCGCTATTTTCTTGGAAGTCATTCAATTGGAGGGAGGCAAGCTCAGCTACTCTCAGGCCAGTGGAGTAAAGGAGCTCTATTAGAGCCCTATTGCGGATTCCCAACGCATCCTCTTTAGTAGAGGATAACATCGTTTCTATGTCCTTGATTTTGAGGAAGTGGGGGAGCCCTCTTCTGTGGCGAGGGGAGGAGAGGACGAGGAGGGGATTGCTCTTGAGCTTGCCCGATTTCACCAGATATTTATAAAATGAGCGGAGTGCGGATAACTTCCTTAAAATGCTCGTCCTGCTGTATTTATTCTCCTGAAGAGCCCCCAAGAAATCCCTTAGAAGGTAGATCTCCACCTTCCCCCATTCAAGGATGTTTCTCTTCTCGGCGAAGCGGGAGAACTGGAGGAGGTCCTCGCTGTAGGATTTAAGGGTGTGGGGCGAATAACCCCGCACCTCCTTAAGATAGTTAATGAACTCCTCTATCTCCTCAATCATTCTCAAAATAATTTTAACCGATGGGGAGAAAAAATCAAAACCCGCCATTCCCCCAAAAGTGGACGGAATCCCTTTATTGGTCTATAATTTAAAAAGTATTGATACTTCTAAAAAGGAGGTTTCTCAGGTTATGCTTGCGGTAGTGGAAACAGGAGGTAAACAATATAAAGTTAAGGAAAAAGATGTCATAGAGGTTGAGAAAATAGATTCCCCCGAGGGAGCCACCATAACCTTAGATAAGGTGTTGTTAGTGGATAGTGGTTCCCAACACCTTATAGGTTCGCCCTATTTACCTGAGGCAAAAGTCGTTGCCAAGGTTCTCAAACATCTCAAGGGGGAGAAAATCCGTGTTTTCAAATACAAGCCGAAAAAGAATTATCGGCGTAGGAAAGGACATAGACAGCTTCTCACCCGCCTTTTAATAGAGAAAATAGAGTTGGGAGGTGAATAAGGATGGCACATAAAAAGGCAGGAGGTTCCTCTCGCAATGGAAGGGATAGTGCTGGCAAGAGGTTAGGGGTTAAGGAGTTCGCTGGCGAGTTCGTCCGTGCTGGCTACATACTTGTCCGCCAGAGGGGCACCAAGTTCCATCCGGGGAAAAATGTCGGTGTGGGCTCCGATTATACCCTCTACGCCCTCATAGATGGCTATGTGAGGTTTGAGAAAAGCAAAGGGAAAACCAAGGTAAGTGTCTATCCTGAGGGACTCCAAAACTAAAATCCGGTCTTGTCGGAAGATAAGGAAACAAAGCAACCCATATTCGTTGATGAGGCGGTAATCTTCGTAGCTGGTGGAAAAGGGGGAGATGGATGCGTTTCCTTTAGGAGGGAGAAATTTGTTCCTCTTGGTGGCCCGAATGGTGGGGATGGTGGAAAAGGTGGGGATGTGATATTGGAAGCAGACCCTCAACTCTCTACGCTTATAGATTACCGTTTCCACAGACACTATAGGGCAGGGAGAGGTCAGCATGGAAAAGGCAAAAACCGACATGGGAGGGCAGGGGAAGATATCATCCTCAGGGTTCCTTTAGGGACTCTGGTTTATGATGTTAAGACAAACGAATTAATTGCCGATTTGACGCAACCTCATCAAAGGGCTATTGCAGCAAGGGGTGGAAAAGGAGGGAGGGGAAATACCCACTTCGTTACCCCCACGAATAGTGCGCCTCGCATCGCGGAGAAGGGGGAGGAAGGGGAGGCGAGATGGATAAGGTTAGAGCTTCACCTCCTTGCAGAGGTGGGGATAATCGGTCTGCCAAATGTGGGTAAATCTACCCTCCTCTCCAGGATCTCCTCTGCACACCCCAAAATAGCTCCCTATCCCTTTACTACTATTCATCCAGTGTTGGGTGTAGTGCGGTTAAACGATTTCAATTCTTTTGTTATGGCGGATATACCCGGATTAATAGAAGGTTCACATAAGGGGAAGGGTCTGGGCATTACTTTCCTCCGCCACATAAGGAGATGCCGATTGCTCCTCCATCTCCTCGACGCTACGAGGGACGATTTACTCTGCGATTACCAAACGGTGAACAACGAGCTCAAACTCTACGATGAGCAATTGGCTTCCTATCCTCAGATAGTAGCGGTAAACAAGATAGACCTTTTAACTCCCGCTCAGCTAAATAAAAAAGCGAGGGAACTAAACGAAGAGGGGATAACCCCCTTTTTCATAAGTGCTCTTAAAGGAGAAGGGGTGAGGCGGTTAATTTACGAGATAGGCAATAAACTTAAATCCCTTCCCAACCCGAAAGATATATGATAAAATTAGATCTCAAACATTAAAAGGGAGGCGAAAGAAAGTGAAAAGGACTATATTGTTGCTGTTGTTAGTGGGTGGAAGCGCTTGGCTTGTCCTTTCGGCAACCCTACCAAAGAACATAATCGCGGTTCTCGAAAAGGTAGATAAGACCAACGCTTCCTACAAAACCGTTAAGGCTTCCTTGGAGGTAGTGACGAAAATGGGAGGGATAAGCACCTCAATGGAAGGGGAGCTATGGATGGATAATCAAGCGGGGAAGTTCAGGGTGCTCTACCGCACCGGACCTACGCGAGCGCTTATGCTCTACGACGGAGAAACTCTTTGGAATTATATGGAAGCTAATAAAACCTATCTCAAACAGCGATTGCCCAGAGAAGAGGTGGAGAAAAATTGGCTCCTTTTCTTGCCACCGGCTGTTGCCTTTAGTCCCATTTGCAAAAAGAGTTTCAATAGCGAGAGTTTTTTAAAAAGTCTGGGCAAGTCCACAATGGGCAAGGCAGTGCTTAATAAGAAGAGCGTTTTTGTTATAACATTTGTGGATAAGGAAGATAATACGCAGATCAAGTTAACGGTTGACGCCAAGGAATATAGGATTTTGCAAATAGGGATTGTGGTGCCATCGGAAGAAAATGGGAAAGAGGTCACCTTTAAAATAAAGAGTTTCCAATCCAATGTCTCCTTCCCCCAGGATGCCTTCGCATTCACTCCACCTCCCGATGCTAAGGAGTTCACCCCACCCCAAGGTGGTGAAA
The DNA here is from genome assembly GCA_938041455.1 of uncultured bacterium. GTDB lineage: Bacteria > Armatimonadota > JACIXR01 > JACIXR01 > JACIXR01 > JACIXR01. The sequence goes on from CALITO010000003.1 coordinate 138,805, forward strand.
CTATGGAGGAACAAATGGCTCCCGATTTCTCCTTAAAGGCTTTAGATGGTAAGGAATATACCCTTTCTGCCCTCAAAGGCAAGGTGGTTCTCCTGGATTTTTGGGCGACCTGGTGTCCACCTTGTAGGGAAGAGATACCAATAATAGAGAAGCTCCATAGGGAATTTAAGGATAAGGGTTTGGTAGTTCTGGGGATAAACGATGAGGATAGAGCAACGGTCGAGGAGTTCGTTAAGGAGAAAAAGATTACTTTCCCTATCCTTATGGATAGAGAGGGAAAAGTTGCCCAAAGCTACAAAGTGGAAGCCATCCCTCGGGTCATCTTGATAAATAAGGAAGGCAAAATAGTTAAGGATATAACTGGCTACTATGAGGGAAACGAGAAAATCTTAAAGGAGGCGATAGAGAATTCGCTAAGCAAGTAATTCCTCTCCTGGCGCTTTGCCTTCTTTTTTCAGGTTGTGCTTCTCGTAAGGAACAGAGGGTCACTGTGGAGGTTGTTCTCCCATCGGATGTCATAGCCTACCTCGAAAAAATGGAAACAGCGATGAGGAATCTCAAAAGCGTTCAATACACCTCGCATCTCACTTTTACTGCGAAGGGAAAAAAGATAACAAAGACAGAACAAAGCACGGCTAAGATATGGATGCAGAAGCCGCTTTTCTTCCGCATCGACGCTTCTCAAGATGGGAAGAACACGCTCCTATTCGTTTGTGATAACAAACAGCTCTTCCTTTACGAGTATAAGACGAACCGTTACGGTGTTTTTGAACCTACCCCCCAGCGAGTGGAAAAGGCTACAGGCTTCTCCCTTCTTTCCTTTGTCCTGACGCCCAATTTAAAGGAAAGATTACTCGTAGGAGTCGTCTCCGCTTCCCTCACTTCTCATCCTTCATATCTCCTTCTCACTCTCCAGACCAAGGATAGGGATAGCTTCCAAATATATATGGATAAGAAGACTTTTCTGCCCTTCAAAACAAGGATAGATATGCAATTCGCTTCCCTGGAAGAGGCGGTCTCTGAGTTGAAGCTCGATCCCAAAATTCCACCCTCCACTTTCACTTTCGAGCCGCCCAAAGGGGCGATGATGACTGGATTCAGGTTATGAGGGACAAAACCAAACTCGTGGTAATTAAGGTAGGCACAAGCGCTCTTCTTGGCGAGGGGGACATAATAGATGAAAATTATGTCTCTGCTCTTGCGGAAGACATAGCCGAACTAAAAGGAAATGGCATAGATGTAATTCTTGTAACATCGGGTGCCATAAGGGCGGGGTTAGCCCATCTATCTTTGTCGGATAACTTTTCCCTTCCTTTCATCCAGGCTATAGCAGCAATTGGGCAAGGTATACTTATGAGGATATATGAATCGGCTTTTTCCCGCCACAATATCACCATAGGACAGGTTTTATTGACACATGAGGACCTTGCGAGCCGAGACCGTTTTCTCAACGCTCGCCATACTCTCCTTGCCCTCTTACAGTTGAAAACTGTCCCTGTCATAAATGAAAATGACACAGTTGCTACAGAGGAGATTCGCTTCGGCGATAATGACATCCTCGCTGGTATGGTATCCGCGACTGTATCCGCGGATATACTTCTTCTTTTATCAGATGTGGAGGGGCTATTAGACCGGGAGGGAAGGCTAATCGCACGAGTGGATTCCTTTACTTCGGAGCTCCTTTCCCTTGCTGGTCCAGCGGGAAAATGGGGAAGAGGTGGTATGAAATCAAAGATAGAAGCGGCGAGGATAGCTACCTCTGCGGGGGTTAATGTAGTTATAGCAAATGGAAGGGAAGAGGATATAATCCAGAGGATAGTGCTTAGAAACGAGCCCTTAGGGACATTTTTCCCTGCAAGCAAGAGGATGAGGGCGAGAAAACAGTGGCTAACTTTTATATCTCGTCCAAGGGGAAGGGTAATAGTAAACGAAGGCGCGATGAGGGCGATAGTGGAGGAGGGGAAGAGCTTGCTACCCGTAGGAGTGATTGGCGTGGAGGGGACCTTCAAAAGAGGAGATGTAGTGAGGGTGATCTGCAACGGTAGGGAGTTCGCCCGGGGGCTGAGTAATTACACATCTGACGAATTGAAGCTCATAAAAGGGCACCATTCCAGCGAAATAGAAAAACTCCTTGGTTACAAGGGTTACGAGGAGGTTGTCCATCGGGACAACCTCGCCATCCTTCCTACCTAAAATAAAAAGAAGAGAGGAGGTTTTCTCTATGGAGATACCCGAATCTGTGATTGAAGAGGTAAAGGCGAAGGCGAGGAAAGCTAAGGAGGTTTCTATTAAGTTGGCAGTTGCCAGCACAGATGCCAAAAACGAGGCATTGAGCAAGATCGCCCAATACATCTGGGATAGGAGGGAGGAAATCCTCTCCGCGAATGGGAAGGATATTCAAAGAGCGGAAGAGAGGAATATCCCTCCCCATCTAATAGACCGTCTCACCTTGACCGAAAAACGGATAAAGGATATATGCAGTGCGATTAGGGAGGTAATCGCCCTTCCCGATCCTATAGGAGAGATAATAGAGGGGTGGAAGCGTCCCAATGGTTTGATAATTCAAAAAGTAAGGGTCCCACTTGGAGTAATCGGTATAATCTATGAAGCGCGCCCCAATGTTACGGTTGATGCGGTCACCCTTTGCCTCAAAGCGGGAAACTGTGTTGTCTTAAGGGGTGGGTCAGAGGCAATTAACTCCAATGTTTGCTTAGTGAGGATAATGCGGGAAGCTTTGGAAGAAACCTCCATTCCTCCTGAAGCAGTGCAAATTATAGAGGACACTTCCCGGGCGAGTGCCCTCGCCCTTATGCGCCAATCGGAATACCTTGATGTTCTCATTCCTCGAGGTGGGGCGGGCTTGATAAAGTCAGTTTTAGAAAACGCCCGCCTACCGGTGATAGAGACGGGGGTAGGGAATTGTCATATTTATGTCCATTGCGATGCGGATATGGAGATGGCGGAGAGAATAGTGATAAATGCTAAGTGTCAACGTCCCTCGGTTTGCAACGCTATGGAAACCCTTTTAGTGCATAAAGACATTGCCCCCTCCTTCCTGCCCAACTGTCTCGGGAAACTAACCGAGTTAGGAGTGGAAATAAGGGGTTGCCAAAGAACAAGGGAACTATTCCCTGATGCTAAGCCGGCTACCGAGGAGGATTGGTATACCGAATACCTTGCCCTTATACTCGCTGTGAAGGTCGTTGACTCTTTGGAGGAGGCAATCGCTCACATAAACAAGTATGGGAGCAAGCACTCGGAGGCGATAATTACCTCTAATGTTCAATCCGCCAAAAGATTCTGTGAGGAAGTGGATGCTTCAACCGTTTATGTGAATGCCTCGACACGCTTCACCGACGGAGGCGAGTTCGGTTTGGGAGCGGAGATGGGTATTTCCACTCAAAAGCTCCACGCTCGGGGACCAATGGGTCTGAGGGAGCTTACCTCCTATAAATGGGTTGTTTATGGGGAGGGGCAGATCAGGAGTTGATATCTCCTTTCTCTAGTTCTTCAGCTGACCTTTCCACTTCTTTTGCCATCTTGTCCCTATAGAGGGCAAGCCATTTTCGTAATTGGGGATATTTGAGGCTCAAAATTCTGAGTGCCAAAAGGGCGGCGTTTTTAGAGGAATTTATCCCCACGCTGGCCACGGGCACTCCCGGTGGCATTTGAACCGTTGATAAAAGAGCATCCAAACCGAGGAGATTGCCTCCCAGGGGAACCCCTATCACTGGTAAGAGAGTATGGGATGCCACTACTCCTGCCAGATGAGCAGACATTCCCGCCCCTGCTATCACGAGGTCAAACTCCCCCCGCTCACACTTTTCGCACAGCATCTCGATTCTCTGGGGAGAGCGGTGTGCGGATGCAATGGTGAAAAGAACTTCCACACCCGCTTCTTCTAATATCTCCTTGGTTTCCTTCATCATTTCTACATCGGATTTAGAACCCATTAAAACAAGAACCCTTGCCCTTCTATCCATATCTACATCTCCTTAAGCGTTTTTAAAAGGTTCCTCCGCCTCACAATGCCTAATATCCTTCCCTCATCATCAACCACCGGTAGATATTCTACCCTTTTTATAGCCATTAGGGAAAGGACCCTCATCAGAGGGGTTGTCTCTTTGACCACGAGGGGCGGCGTGCTCATAACCTCCTCTACCTTTTTATTCAAAGCAAAAGCTGCCATTCTTTCCGCTCCCTCTATATGTAACCCTTCCTCCTCCGCCAACTCTTCATAGCGAAGGAGAACAGCCCGTAGTATGTCACCGTTGGTGATAAAACCTTTAACCTTCTTCTCTTCATCCACTACCGCTAATCCCTCTACTCCGCATTGCTCCATAACTTCTATCGCCTCAAGCAGGCTTTCGCCTTTTGTGATAAGGCAAGGATTTTTGTCCATAAAGTCCTTTACCAACAGGGTCCAAACACCTCCTTTAGGGAGCTATGCCGAGATATTTTCTGATGGATTCCGCCGCTTTTTTGGCCATTCCCATCGCCAATATGACCGTTGCTGCACCACTGGCGATATCTCCACCCGCCCAAACTCCCTCAAGCGATGTTCTCATTTCTTCGTCCACCAAAATTTCTCCCTCTTTCCCTACCTTCAACCGGGGTTCCAGTGAGGGGATAAGAGGATTGGGTCTCTGCCCTATCGCCACAACCACTACATCTACCTTGAGACTTGTTATCTCGTCGGTCAGTTTGGATTTCCTTCTCCCGCTGGCATCTCGCTCGTCCAGCAATTTCATCCTTCCGCATATTAGTTCCTTTTCTCCATTGCCCCTTATCTCGAGGGGGGAGAGAAGGTACTCAAAGATAATGCCTTCCTCCTTGGCGTGTTGTATCTCTACCTTTCTCGCTGGCATTTCCTCCTCGGTGCGTCTATAAACTATGTAGACCTCCTCGGCAGAGAGTCTCAGCGCCACTCTTGCAGAATCTATAGCGACATTCCCTCCTCCTATCACTGCTACTCTCTTTCCTCTTTTTATTGGGGTTGTATAATGGGGGAACAAATCTGCCCGCATAAGGTTAACCCGAGTTAGAAACTCGTTTGCTGAGTATACACCTTCTAAATTCTCCCCATTTATTCCCAACAATTGGGGCAATCCCGCTCCCGTGGCAACGAACACAGCGGAGAAACCTTCCTTGGTTTGCAAATCAGGGAAAGGAATCGTTCTCCCTACCAGCACATTCTTTTCCAATTTCACCCCCATCGCTTCCAGTTTCTCTATCTCTTTCTCTATGATATTTCGGGGAAGACGAAAGGTAGGTATTCCATACCTGAGCACACCTCCCAACTTGTGGAGGGCTTCGAAGACGGTTACTTCCACTCCACTCCTCGCTAATTCCGCAGCGCAAGTCAATCCTGCGGGCCCAGAGCCTATAACTGCTACCCTCTTCGGTTTTGAGGGATTAGTATTGACACCTTCTATAATCCCTTCTCCACCATACTCGGAGGCTGCTCTCTCTAATCCAGCGATGGCTATAGGGGCTCCTACTGCTCCCAAGGTGCACTTATTCTCGCATTGATACTCGCTTGGGCATACCCTTCCACAGATGGAGGGGAGTAGATTCTTCTCTTCTATCTTCTGTAGAGCACCTCTAAAATCGCCTTCTTTTATCCTTTCAATGAAAGCGGGGATATTTATACCCACGGGGCAACCTTCAACACAGAGAGGACGACTACAGCCCAAGCATCTCTTTGCTTCTGCTATAGCTTCCTCTTTTGAATAGCCTAGGCTGACCTCATCAAAATCCTTTATTCTCTCCTCTGGTAAACGCTCGCTTATGGGGATTCTCTTCTCCATACCTTCGTCTCCCATTTTTCCAGAGCTTCTGCTTCTTCCTTCGCATACATAGATAAGCGTCTCCTAAGGTCAGCGAAATCCACTTGATGTCCGTCAAATTTCGGACCATCCACGCAAGCGAACTTGGTTTCCCCTCCTACCTTAACTCGGCAAACTCCACACATTCCGGTGGCATCCAACATAATAGGGTTGAGGGAAACGATGGTTTTTATTCCAAGTGGGCGGGTGAGATGGGAAACCGCTTCCATCATAGGAACAGGTCCAATTGCAATGACCAAATCTATGTGCTTTTGACCGAGAAGTTCCTGCAAAGCCTCCGTGACAAAACCCTTTCTCCCGTAGGAACCGTCGTCCGTGCAGATGAGAAGTTCATCACTTGCTTCCCTTATCCTTTCTTCTAAAATAACCAATGAGGCGGTCCTTGCCCCTATAATGGAGCACACCTCATTCCCCACCCTTTTTAGCTCTCTGGCTATGGTATATATTGGGGGAATTCCTAATCCTCCACCTACAAAAACTACCCTCCCATATTTCTCCAATGCCAGTGGTCTACCGAGGGGACCAAGTAAGGTGTAAACAGAGTTTCCCACATCCAAGGAGGCTAATTCCAATGTTGTTCTGCCCACAACCTGGAAAACTATCTCTATTGTTCCCTTTTCTTTATACCAGTTGTGGAGGCTTATCGGTATGCGCTCCGATGTTTCAAAAGGCATAAGGACGACGAACTGTCCTGGCTGAGCATATCTGGCTACCTTTTCCGCTTCTATCTCGAGTAGGACTACCCTCTCGGCAAGGAGCGTCTTATCAACTATCCTCGCCATTATTCTTCTTTTCCTATACTCCTCAAGAACTCCTTGAGTTCTCTTAGTGTCTCCTCTACTCTCTCCTCGGGGTAGAAATAATCTTCCAATTTCCCCGCTAAATACTCCTCATAAGCGACCATATCAAAGTGTCCATGTCCCGAACCATTGAACAATATCACTTCCTCTTTGCCTTCTTCCCTACATCTTACTGCCTCGTCAACGACGAATTTTATGGCGTGAGCCGTTTCAGGAGCGGGAACATATCCTTCTGTTTGAGCGAAAAGCGCTCCCGCCTCAAACACTGCCCTTTGGGGATAAGCGATTGCCTCTATTATCCCTTCTTTGTAGAGCAAACTAACCAGGGGAGCCATTCCGTGATAGCGTAATCCCCCAGCGTGAATGGGAGAGGGGACAAAGGAATGTCCGAGAGTGAACATTTTGAGGAGAGGGGTTAAGCCGGCAATATCGCCGAAATCGTAAGTGTAAATTCCCTTTGTCACACTAGGACAAGCGGTGGGTTCCACCGCCACAGCCCTTATGTCCCTCTTCCCTTGGAGCTTATCCATAAGGAAGGGGAAGGAAATCCCAGCGAAGTTGGAACCTCCCCCAATACAACTTGTGACAACATCCGGCCATTCTCCTATCAACTCAAACTGTTTCCTTGCTTCCAAGCCGATAATAGTCTGATGGAGAAGGACATGATTGAGAACGGAGCCGAGGGAGTAGTTGGTGTCTTCGTGTTTGAAGGCATCCTCTACAGCCTCACTTATGGCTATTCCCAAGCTTCCCGGGCTATCGGGGTTTTCCGCCAAAACCTTCCTTCCCGATTCTGTTCTATCTGTTGGGCTGGGATAAACATCCGCTCCCCATAACTGCATCAAGATCCTCCTATATGGCTTTTGATTATAGGAGACTTTAACCATATATACGGTGCATTCCAAGCCCATAAACTTACATCCCATAGCGAGAGCTGAGCCCCACTGCCCTGCTCCAGTCTCGGTTGTCAAGCGTTTGATCCCCTCGATTTTGTTGTAATATGCCTGAGCAACCGCGGTATTGGGTTTATGGCTTCCCGCAGGTGATACACCCTCCCACTTATAATATATCCTCGCTGGGGTTTTTAAAGCTTTTTCTAAATTCCTTGCCCTCATCAAGGGTGTAGGGCGCCATAATTTATATACCTCCAAGACCTCATCAGGTATCTCTACCCAACGTTCCGTGGAAACTTCCTGTTCTATGAGGGAGCGAGGGAATATCTTGAGGAGCAGAGAAGGGTCAAGGGGTTTGCCCGTAAGGGGGTCAAGAGGAGGTGGGAGAGGTGTAGGAAGGTCAGCCAATATGTTATACCACTGCTGGGGAAGTTCCTTCTCGCTGAGGTTGATTTTCAAATCCATTAGGATATGCCTCCTTTCTTTATAATAAATTGTTGAAAATTATAACGCCCTTCCTTGTTGCTGTCTATTAATGTTATAGCATTACTTTGGCACAAGCTTTATCCTCAATACCTCGCCAAAGCGGGCTCTTCCCTCCGCTTCCATATAGAGCTTCAGTTCTTTTTGCTTATCAAGCGCTGGTAGTGTAAAGATAGGAATCTCCACATCCCTCAGGCGAGGGCAATTTCGGGGGAGGGGTATTTTCAAGTTAAGCCCTTCTATCACCAGGAACACTCCCCCTTTTCTCCCTCTCGCGTTCTTGGGAGCCACCCATTCAGCAATTCCCGTGTTGCCTAGCGAAACATACATCTCCACAGGCTTGCCTTTTTTCACTTCAACTATTCCATCCTCAATGAGCTCCACCCACTTCCCCTCTTTGTCCTTTATCTTAACCCAGTTGAACTCCCCATTGAGATATTTAGGGGGGTTAGAACCATTATAAGGGGTATTGCCCACTGCTATCAGGGGGGTATTGAGGGAATTTGTTCCGCTTCCTTCTGTCCTTATCCCCACTACCTTGCCTTCTTTTCTTGCCTCTACATATTTTGCCTTGTTATCATTGTAAACCCCTTCGTAATTTGTGGTGTGTAGATCTCTATCTATGGTTATCCAAACCTGGGGGGTTAGTTGCTTGCGTGGTGTAGAGATTAAATTTGAATATTTTTGGAAGACGAGGGCGGCGGGGCGGGGGGTATTGTCGGGGTTGATTATGCCGAAGTCGCTCTTTTCATCACAGCGGTAGCCACCTGGGAACCACCAACAAGCGGAGCCGTTAGCGCCCGAGTCCAGGAGCATCTCGTAGAAACTGGCGTAGTAATCGGCCTGCTTCTCCATATTTTCAGGCGTTATATGGGGGTGGATATTGTAGCCGAACTCCGCCCAGAAAACGGGTTTCCCCTCGCTTGCGAAGCGGGCGTAAGCGGTAGTTAGCCCCGCTTCTTCGGGTTTCAAGCCATAACCCTCGGGGGAGAGGAAATCAAAATGCTTAGCTTGTCCTATCATATCATAGGCAAACCATCCGCTCCAAGAGGGTTGGGAAGCAGCACGATTGCTTATCAAGTGGTTAGGGTCTAACTCCCTTATCTTTCTCACTACTTTGGCTGTAGCTTTGCTGGCGAAATCGTCTAAGAACCTACCATAGGCACAAGCCATTCTCAACCAGGGACCATCCTGGCGCAATTGTTGATCCGATGGACCAGTTACCTTTCCATTCTCGTCCCTCGGTATGGGATAGCCCCAATCTTTTTCCGCGTTCTCGATACTTCCGTATCTATCTTTCACCCATTTTTCCCACTCTCCATCCCATCTCCTCCTCTCGTTGTATCCACCCCAATGGATCTCCCAGGCGATGTCGTAGGCGAAAATCGTGCTGTTGCCTTTGAATCTACCGTTTTTGATTAAGTCGGTGAAGAGACCTTCATCCTTATAAAGGGGATGAGCCCCATTGATGAAGAGGTTTACCTTCAAGCCGTGCCTCTTGGCTCTCAATAAAAAATCGTTTACTTGTGGCACCTGTTGTCTTGAGATGAGTTGGACACTCACCATAGTTGCCCCTAACTTTCTTAATAGAGCGAGGTTTCGCTCTATTATCAAGGGGTCGTAGAGCTCGGGACTTATCCACCCCTTCCAGAATTCTGATATCTCTTGCCCCGCTATATAAGAAGGCCAGTAATTCATCCCGTGAGGATACCACTTATTACCTTTAAGATAAAAATCACCGTCCTTTACATAAACGAATTCTTCCTTTGGGTCATTCGGTGTCTCTTGGACACTTACCTCCTGCTCTATAACATCTACCAATTTATCTCCTTCCCAAAGTTCCGTTCTGCCTACATAAATCCCCGCTTCTTCAGCGAGGACTTCCCAGGAGATGATAGAATCGCCCATTGGGGAGAGGGTTAAATCCTCCTCTTTAATCCAGACCTCTTTCCCTTCTCGGATAATTCTCATCCTCAACTTTGCTCTCCTCTCTTCGGAGGATATGTTGACTACCTGTGCTCCAACTCTTGCCACATCGCCCACGAAATAATGGAAGAAGTCAGAGCCTGCTTTGACGAGGAATAATCCATACTCCATTTTCTCTATGACTCTTTCAATAAGGGGGAGGAAGAAATTCCAATGTCTTTCTAAAAAATTTATATCCTTTATCCCCAGCCAGGCGAAGATTGAGCCAAGATAGGGTGGGGAAAAGTTAACATAGAGGGAAAGGGGGAAGCCGCGAGGGTTTCCCTCCTTATCAAAGGCTTCCAATACAGGGATGAAGCGTCCCGTTCTCTCTCCCGAGAAACCCAATCCCCGCATCCTAAGTATGGGGGAGAGGAAGGAAAATTCCCCTTCTATCCGGGCATCGGAGGGGAGAAAAACTTGAGAAGGAAAAGCTTTTATGAGGCTCATATTTTGGAGTTCATAGTATTTATACCAAGGGGAAAGGGTTTCCAATGTAGGGAGGGAGAGGTCGGGCTGGGGAGGATAATCCCTCTTTGCGGTGCCGATCCTCGCTATCCAAATCTTGTGTGGACCAGGAGATAAGTTAGTATTATGCCCTAACGCCAATCCTATGGAAAGACTTTCGGCATTTTGGGGATTAAAGCGGTCGCCTGGTCCACCTCTTCCCTTGCTCGGGTTATCAGGCCAATATAGGAATTTTTCAGGAACGAGAGCATAGTATTGCCAGGAGATGGAGAGGGGGACTGTAGCTATCCAGCGGGAGCCGTCTTTTTCCCGCCATTCCAAAAGCATTGCCTGAGTGTTGGCATCGCCCTTAGCCCAAAAACAGGTGAGATTCTGTCCGTTTGGGAAGGGATCTTGTAGGGGAGGGGAGAGAAGCGTATCCCAACCGGTGAGGTTAGAAACCTCGAATTCCAAAGAGTGGATACCTTCTTCTGGTCCCTCGGGAACAACTCTATATCTTGTAGGGGAGGCCAGGTTATTTGAAGCTCTTATCCACTTCTCCATTTCTTCCTTCTGGAAATCTACAATGGTGCGTTCCACTGGGGTCCTCGCTATCTCCTCTTGGAGTTTCTCCCACCTTTCCTGCTCTAATCTAACCGAACTCGTGAAGATTGCCCCACCCAAGCATAGGAGATTCCCTCCTCCCTCAAGGAAGGAAAGGAGATTAGCCTTAGCGGAGAGGGGATAGAAACTTGCCTCAGGAAGAACAAGGAGATAAAAAGTCTCATTGCTAAAGGAAGGGCTTTTCAGCGTTTGCTCCCTAACAATCTCCACCTTTCTCCCCAAAGTCTGTAGAGCAGATGCTAATTTCTCGGTTAATTCCTGGGGATAACCCTCTTCGTCACTTTGGAAAACGGCTATTTTTTCGCCCCTTGGTTTAGTTAACCCCATAGGTGTTCCCTGCCAACTGACCGCAGAAAAGGTGGCGCTTAACCCAGAGCTTCTCAAAGCTATCTTGCCCCCTTTCACTACTTGGCTGGTAGGTGGAAAGGAGAACTGTATCTGGTAGAGGATTTTATTGCTGGATGGCTCCCTTATCTCTCCTCTTATTCCCTTGGGGTCAAAGGTCAAGATGAGGAGGTAATCCCTACCATATTCCCAAGCAAACTGTTCCTCCCCTCTTTTCACAGGCAAGTTATCCTCTATTTCTGCTCTCCAGATTCCCGCTCGCATTTCTGCTAACTCACCATAGCGCTCTCCGTTTGGTCCCTCAACCAATATCAACTGCCAATAATTAGAGGAAGAGAGGTAAAGCATAATACCCGCTATTGCCCACCCGCCTGCGGTGGTGCGTGATCGAATCCTCAATAGGGATTTGAATTCTCCTCCCTCGTAGTAGGGGACTTGGGAAGGAATAGCGAGGGAGTTAACTTTCCCATCGCTCGTTAGTTTCTCATTTTCTACCTGGAAATTTCCTTCAACAATGTTCCACTGGGAGGCGAAAGAAAAAGCGGAGATCAAAATGGCTACAAGAAAACAGCGCACTTTTTCACCTCATTCCTTTGAGATGCCCGTGAAGTTGAAGTTGGAGAGTCTTACTGCTGGGACGAGAGAATATTCGCCTCTTTTAAGTTCCCTGCTCAATAGTAAGTCTCCTGAAAATGCTTTTAAAAGGTTCTGAGTAAAGCGGAGGTTACGGAGGGGATATTTTATCTTTCCCTTTTCTATAAAGAAAGTGCCATCCCTCGTCAATCCTGTAAAGACGAGTTGTTTGGGATGCACGATGTTGGTATAATGGAGCCGAGTAACGAGGATGCCCCTGTCAAGGGTGGCTATCAAATCCTCAAGGGAGTATTCGCCGGGATAAAGAAACATATCGGAAGGGAAAGGGGCGTGGCGAGTGGAATGTCCCGTTGATTCTTTACCTTCTTTATGAGCGGTGAAGGAATCGTAGACAACCCCTTTTGCCACGCCTCTTTCAATCAAGACAACCCTTTGCTTGCCGACACCTTCCCAATCGAATGGGAAAGGGAGTTTAGCATTCCGTGCATCGTCAACAAGGGTTATCTTTTCGTCAAACAATTTCTCTCCCAATTTACCCTCTAAAAAACTCCTTCCCTCTTGAAGGGCTTTGGCATTAAAGCCGAACCATCCGAAAAACATCATTATCTCATCCACCGCATAGGGTAGTAGAACGACATCGTATTCTCCAGGCTCAATCTCCTTGGGATTCTGTGAAGCAAGGGCTCTTTCTATCGCTTCTTCTGCCAACTCGGCGGGGTTGATTTCTCGCCAATCTGTAGTGAGACAAGCAGAGAAACCGCTGCCCTCAGCCTTTATGGCTACTAAACGAAGCGTGAAGCTACTCATCATCCCACAGACATCTATTCCAAGGGAATTGAGAACGCAGATATTTCCTTGGGAGGCGGAGAAGGCACCTGATAGAAAAACACCCCTTTTCTCTGCCACCGCTATTGCTGAACCTATTATCTCACCTGCTTCAAGTGGGGAGGGAGGCTCCACATAAGGAGGTAGGAAGGGCAAGGGAGTGGGCTTGGGGAGGGAAACGAACTCGGGGTCGGGCGGGGAAAGCTCGGCCACGGTTTCCGCTCTCCCTATCATTTCCCTCAATGTTTTTTCCTCCGCTACATTTGTTGATGCCTCTCCTATCTTTTTATCTTTTATAACCTTAACATTGGCAAAGAAGTTCTTGTCTTGAACCGCTTGGTGCACCTTGTTGCGAGTGAAGCGGATAAGATAGTGGGAATAATCCGAGATGTTAACCTGTGCTTCTTCTATATTCTCCAGTATGAATTTCCCTATATCCCTTGCTTTCATCTCTTCATCACTCCAATCCTTACTCTTTGGAAACGGGCATAGGGTACTTGATGTCCAACGAACATTGCCTGGGGAGGTTCTCCTTTCCCGCAGTTCGGCACTCCCAAAAGGAAGAGGGTGGATTCATCGGTGACAGCATCCAACGAGTTCCAGAATAGAGGGGTAATGCCCGTGTAAGTGGGGTTTTTAACCATTCCCTTTATCTCTCCATTCTCTATGAGCCATCCTATTTCGCCTGCGAATTGGAAGTTCAACCTTTTGTCATCTATTGACCAAGAGGAATATTCCTCTATCAGAAGTCCCGCCTTTGTCTCTTGGACGAGTTCGTCCAAGGAGAAATCTCCTGGTTCAAGGTTTATGTTTGTCATTCTTATGAGGGGCAAGTTGTTATAGCCATCGGCGCGAGCGCATCCTCCCGATTTTATTCCCAACTTATAAGCTACTTCTCTGGAGGTTAGATAATTTTTGAATATTCCTTCCTTGACAAGTTCTATCTTCTGCGCTCTAACACCTTCGTCATCGAACTCGAAATGTCCGAGTGCCTTCTCCAGGGTAGCATCCGCTACAAGATTGACGAGGGGACTGCCATAGCGGAAATTGCCAAGTTTATCTCGGGTCAAAAAAGTATCCCCCGCATAGGAGGTTTCATAGCCGAAAACCCTATCCGCTTCAGAGGGATGTCCACAGGATTCGTGGATTTGGAGACCGAGCATTGATTTGCCGATTATGAGCGTCCTTTCATCCGATGGGCATAGGGGAGCATTGAGGAGCGCTTCCGCTTCCTTAGCAATCCTTTCTGCCTGGGAGGGAAGGTCGAGGCTTCTCACGAACTCCCACCCCATCTGGGCATAGTTGCCCCCCATAGCAGGGTAGGAACGTTCTTGGGTTTCTTCCCCTTCTACGGCAGTGGCGCTTATCCCACCGCCACATATTGTTATTATTTGCTCTATATCGGCGCCTTCACTTGAGAGGAAGAACTTCTCCTCTCTAAAAGAGTTAAGGGTGCTTTCCCGAACTTTTATCTTGGGCGAGATGTTCAGCAAGCGGTCGCATTCAAGAAGGAACTCCACTTTATCGGGAAGGGGTATATCAAAGGGGTTTTCTTTATAGGGGAATTTAAAACTTCCTTCACCAACTTCCTCTTCCGACAAATTAACCTCCATATTTCCCGCTTTGTGAGCGCTTCTCGCCATCTGGATAGCCATCTTTGCCGTTTCTCTCACTCCCTCAGGGGTTAGTTGGTTAGTAGCGGCGAAGCCCAGCGCCTTGTTCCAGATCACTCTTATGCCTAATCCTGCCTCTTCCCGAGATTCTATTCTCTCCGGTCTCCCATTCTTCACATATACTTCTTCTGATTTTCGTCTTACTATTCTTGCATCGGCAAAGTTGGCACCCTCTTCCAACGCCCTCTCGATTGCTTTCCTCAGAAGTTCTTGCATATTAGACAAACCTCCCTTTTACACCAGTTCGCTTCTCTTCCTCTATGCGCTTTCTTCCCAACTCAAAGAAAGGCTTTGCGAAATCGGTTGCCCAAGTGCGCTCCTCAAAAGTGCGTTGTTCGAGGGTTTTAAGGAAACCCTCTATCTCCTTAAAGTAAGAACCGTAGATATGATAGGAATCGGAGATATCCACATATCTTCCTACGAATACCTCCTTCCCAATTTTAACGCTTATTCTCTCCGCTATCAATCGTTGCAGGTCGGTAAGGGCGAAGATGTTCATAAAAGCTGCCTTAAAGGCGTCCCTGCTTCGCCAATGGGTGTTCATATTGAGGTAGAATTTGCCCTCTTCTTCTGTGAGCCTGCACCAAATACGCTGAAGGCAGGGAGGGTCGTCGGTCTTAGGGTCCATACCCGGCTTCCAGGTTATTGCTTGGGCACGCCGAGAGTAGGGAACTTGGGAAAGTTTTTCAATTATATAGGCTATTTGGTCTATTTTCTCTCCCTCGGTTGAGTAGGAGAAGAGGCGCTCGTGATAAGTGTAGGTCCATTTTCCTTCCTCGGGGGCTATCCAATGGTCGTGGACGCCTTCCACCACCTCAAGGCGATATATCTCCAAATCTTCCAAACCACCGGGGAAGCAACGATGGATGCGGGGTTCGGCAAGTGGTTGCTCTATAATCATGATCATAGTGCAGTCCCGACTAGGTGGATCCTCCGGTTTATCATATTCAGTCCTTATCGCTATCCCTTCCCTCCAGGTGGCAAGAACGGAGTTCTCCCATACCTCAGGCAGGGTCCTACCTCTTACTAAAAGGACGGGAATATCAATCCTCACGCTATCCATACCTCCCATATAGATGCTTTTTAACATTTTATCCTTTGTTCTGTGATAGAGGAAGAAGAATTTCGAGACGCGGATAGTTTCTTGCTCTATCGCTCTTTCTTCAGGTTTTCCTTATCTTCCCTCCTCAAGGTTACTAACTACTTTAACATGCCCATCTGCGTAGAGATTTATCCAAAGACCGGGGGAAACTTCCCAGCTTGCGAGGACTGTTTGGGAGGGATGCTGTAGGTGGATTAGGGGTGGGAGAGAGTGATAATGGAAATGGGGGTCAAAGAGAACGGAGAGTATGGTGTCGTTTTTGAGATATGGTCCCAGCCCCTCGGTGAGGTTCTCAGCAAGTGGCCAGTTCTCGTCATAGTCTTGCACATACATCAGTATGGCTATCCCTATCTGTTTCATCCAATTTACCTTCTCTGCAAGTTCCCTATTTTCCGGCGTTTCCTCTAATCCTTCGTAATAAGCGGAGTATTTCTCTATGTTAACCAAGCAGAGTTTCCCTTCCTTTACGAAAGCCAAGAGTCTTCCATCAGGCGAGATGGAAGGTCTGCTATCTCCATCACAGTATGGAACGAGGAGTTCCTGTCTTCCCGCTTCCCATATACTGCTCACTACCCCTTTCATAAGCCCTTCGTCATCCAAAAGCGGGGTATTACGAACATAGAGTAACATCCCCTTGGGTGAAAGCTCGGGAAGATAAGAAGCACCGTTTTTTGTGAGGGGGACTTCCTTGTGCTCTTTTCCTGATAGTCCTATTACTTCTATATCCGCACCGCTTACGGGGAGTAAATCAGGAGATAGTTGGGCAGAGGGGGCTAAGACACTCGCTACCAGTATCCCCTCGGTTAGAGTATGGAGGGAAATTATCCGCTTAGGGAGAGGGAAGAAATTGACATCGGGTTTTGGTTTATTCAAATTAACCTCGTAAATTCCTTCCTCACCTGCAAGGTAGATGGTTTGCCCATCCTTTGCCCAGGAAAGGCAATTCGCTATTAAGCCCTCCAACTTTTGTTCCCATTTCCTATTCTCCACATGGTAAATCCAAAGGCTGGATAATCGGGGTGTGCCCTGAAGGGCGGCTATTAGGGAGCCATCGGGAGAAAATGCGGGAGAGAAAAGGTTTTCCCCTTCGCTAATAGCTCTTGCTTTCCCGGAGGGTATAGCAAGGAGCCAAATAGCCCCCATAGGGGTCAAAGAGGGAGGCGCTTGGCGGGAATTAGCGAGAAAGAGGAGGTAATCACCTCTGGGGGACCAACGGATACCGAAGGAGCGGTTTGGAAAAACTCTGCTCTGAGTTGAGGAGAAAAGGCTCTTCCCTTGCTTCTTAGAGCGCGATAAATCTAACAGGGTTAAGGTGTCTTCACCCTTCTGGGAGGAGATAAATGCGATTAAATTGGAATCCTTGGGAGAAAAAGCGGGTTGAAATATGTAACCCTCCAGGGGTAGTTCCTCAACACTTAAGGGTGCTTTCACTCCGCAGAGGAGGAGAAAAGGTAGAATAGCGAGTAGGATAACGAGGAACATCCCACTTTTTATTCCCTTCACCGCTTTATCATACCTCCTTTTTCAACAATTCCTCGGCTATATGGAATAGGATTATTAAGTCTCCTTTCTTACCCTCGGGACATTCGTTGCCCAGACCCTTTAAAACCAGCTTTTGCTCTTTCCTAAGGCGTAAGGGGACCTTCACCGTTATCTCTTCCCGCCTTTTTACCCTGCCCTTCCCCTCACAGCGAGGGCAAGGAGCTGAGGGGAGCTTTCCTCTACCCTGGCAATCCGGGCATCTATCATACGTTATATGCTCGCTCAATAGATCCCATTTCACTTGCTTCCTCTTGCCTTTACCATCGCAAGTGGGGCAAATTCGCCAGTTGTTGTCCAATGAGAGGGTGCCCTTTCCTTGGCAGAGAGGACAGATTTCCATTCGTTCGAAGGGAATCCTTACCTCTCCCCCTTTTTGCTGGGGAAGGATTTGGACATCTCGGACTATGTCCTCGCCTCTTTTCTCTCTGGAGACAACGAATACGCTCTCAAAGAATTCTTTACCGTCATCTATAATAGGCGTTCCAAACCGGTCGTATGCTTCCCTCTTCTCCCTGTCTGAAAGAACTTCATATGCTTCCTTTATAAGCCTGAATTTATCTTCCTTTTGCTTATCACCAGGAGAAATGTCGGGGTGATAGATTTTGGCAAGCTTTCTATAGGCGCTTTTTATCTCCCTTAGAGAAGCATTCTTTGGGACACCGAGGACCTCGTAATAGTCCATTTCCTTATTAAATCCTTTCACTTCTCTTCTATTGTATATTATATCGTTTGTTCCAAGGTAATTTTATTGGGAGAAAATTTCTCTTAATACCTTTGTTACTTTGTAATATCTCTCTGCGTCTTCTTCTCTTATTATGCCACGGAGGATGAGGATCTCGTCTATACACATCGCTTCACCTGAGGCGAAGTAAAGGGTTGTTAGGGAGTCATCCTCGTTTAAGTTCCTGGTAAGAATCCACTTTCCTACCTTCTTACCATCTTGATAGAGAACTATTTCCCTTCCACAGGAAAATGTGGCGATGGTATTATGCCAGATACCGCCTCGCAAATCCAATGTGTTCATAATATCTAAATCGTAAATACCATTTATGTTTTGGATTCCAGGGAAATAGTAAACCTGAAAGACACCCGCAGGTTTAGCGAGTGCACACCATGGGTCACCCCCACCACCCCGTATGAAATTTGAGATGAACCCTTTACCATTGTGGGAAAATACTACAAATCCTTGCCCCGGCTTATGTTCTTCCTTCAAAGCCCACCAAACTGAGATTGTGAGTGATTTATGGGGTGAGAGGGCAGGTGAATGAAGGGAGATGCCACCTCCTCCAAACATCGGTATGCCCTGGGAGAGATAGCCCTTGCCCAAAAACCCTGAGGTTAAAGAGGGCTGTTGGATATGTTCCACGATGCCCAAAGGATTAAGGATTGCCAAGCCATTTTCTTGCTCAAAGTCATTGTGATATATCACCTGCTTTTCAAACCCCTGGGGTAGGATGCCAGAGAAAAGAAAGGAAACAATGGAAAATAAAAAAGCCACATTTTTCAAACCTTCTTCACCCCGGTAAGATCCTAAACACTTTCAAATCGTGTTTTTTCAAGAGGAAGCGCATAGTGTCGTTCTCCACTTCCATTTCCTTTCCACTATCAACATCTATTATCTTATAGTTTTGTAAACCGAGAACATCTGCTTTGATGTGAACGATGCACTCTTCGTCTTTTGGAGAATAAGAGGTAATTGCGTAAAGCGCTTCCCTACCGGGAACACAATAGACTATACCGGGGAGATCAGGATTATCGGCATAAATGGGCTGAGGTTTCTCATCCCAATATCTATAGGCGACCATTCCCTGCTCCTGTGCCAACTTTAGGAAAGGTTCTCTATATTTCTCCCACAATTTGCTCAATTCTGGTTCCCATATCGCCACTGGACCCAAGAGGTCATGGACAAGGGTAACACCTATGTAAGTCTTTTGCGTCCAGGGGTCGTTAGCCAAAGGTCCATGATCGCTTAGTAGGACAGGCCAGGTGCCCGCGAGTTCACCTATAGAGACGAGCAGGATGTATTTTCTGGGGAACCTGGTTTGGACATCTCCTTCTGAGTAATGCCATTCCCAATCATATTGAACTGTAGCGAATGAATAAAGGGGAAGGATTTGTGTGCTCGTATTGTGGACCATCACGATAGGTTCCATTCCCCTTTCATTCATATAGACGAATATCCGCTTTTGAAGTTCCCTAAGTTGCCAGACACCGGTTGAAGGCATAATCGTGCCATCTTCTTTCTCGTAGGCTCCCGTCATCATCCTGTTGAAGCTTGGAATGAAGAAGTAGTTATCGTGATATATGCCTTTGTTGTTGGCTACATCAAAAGATTTCCCGAACCAATAGAG
Organism: uncultured bacterium; assembly: GCA_938041455.1. GTDB lineage: Bacteria > Armatimonadota > JACIXR01 > JACIXR01 > JACIXR01 > JACIXR01. Next base: position 158,298 of record CALITO010000003.1, read on the forward strand.
GGCGTAATCAATATAGGATTGGGAAGGGACGATTTGGATTTCGTAGATGTTATTCTCACCCCTATAAGGGTTGTAATCGTTCAAGCACCACTCGTCCATAAAAGTTTGGAATTCTTCACAGGCGGCATAAGAGGAGCGATTGTAATAAAAGACCATTGTGGCGCCCAGGTGGGCTCGTAGGTTATAATTTACATGGGCGATAAAAGTATCCAGCCTTCCATAAGGCTCAAAATATTTTCTCCCCCTTTGGATAACATCTTGGATTTCCTCTTCCGATAGTTGGTGCTTGTTGGCTTCGGCAAGCTTTTGCCAGAGATACAAATCTTTACCCGCGGGATAAACTGAACCGCAGTCGCCTAAGGCGAACCAGTTTATATCGGTGCCCAGAAGGTGGAACTTTTCTGTAAACCACCTATGGCGCCAACCGCTCAACCTCGGCTTCACAGGAGCAGCAAGAATGCCGAAGGTTATAGTGCGGGCTTCCTTTATGATTATAGGTTTGTTTATCAGGTTAACTTGCAATTTGAGCGTATCGCCTTCCCTTAATAGTTGAAGATTCGGCTTCTGAGGGTCCCAGCTCCACCCTCGGTCATTTTCAGCAAACCAACAGATTCCCCTTGTAGGAGTTCCAATAAATATATAGGTGCAAAAATTGGGAGGAAAGTTGGAGGTTTTAAGTTTGCTTGCATCCCAGACGATGCCTTCACCGTCTGGGATATAATCGCTTAATATAACATCCCTTATTCCGTCAGCCATAGCGTGCATAATCTTAGCGAAGTCGCCTCTTAGAGGGATTTCCAGGACAAGGGAGTCAATCCTCCTTGCTGAGGGAGGAAGTTTCAAATCTACTCTCAAAGTCCCATCGTAATCTAATGTAGAAAGGGACTGCAATCCCCAATCGCCGAGGGTGAAGTCTGCCCGAATTATAGCCCTGTCCTCCCCTCTCTCAAGGAAGGAAACCTTCCCTCGTGTTGGCTGAACACTTTCCCCTTCAATGATCGCCTTATATATCATTGGGGAAGCCAACAACTCTTCCTTAACTCGCCATTCCTGGTCCTCCGTCTTGACAGACGACAAAAGTCCCCACTCGTTGACCTCGTATTCCTTCATAATGGTGAGAAGCGTCCTCCCCTTAACTTTTATCGGGGTAAAGGGAGGGTATACTTTCCTGCTTTTCCCGAGGTTGTTATGTTCCCATTCCGGGAAGACTTTTCTCTCAAAGGTTTTAACTACCTCTCCCGGGACATTTTTCCCTTTCGCTTTTGCCACAATCTGATATTTACCGGAAAGAGGAGGGAGGTCAAAGACCCTTTCGCATTTCCCGTTTTCAAATTCTCCTTTTTTAATGCCCAATTCTCTGATCGATTTGCCGTTTGGCTTATCTTCTTTTATCTGAAGACGCAATTCCTCAAACTCGCTATCTTCTGGGAGAGCGGTGATATCGGCGAGGACACGCATTTTATTCAAATAGGGGTAATAAGCAAAGAGAAAATCTAAGGGTAATTTGGCTTTCTCCGGTGCAATCGTCCATTTCTCGCTGTGCTCCAGCGGGTTCCACTGATAACTTCGGGAATAATAAACCATTTCCCCATCGGGCGAGGTTACGAGGACACTTAACGCGAAGTTCTTGAAATTTGCATCTTGTGAAGATAATGGAAGGGTTTTCTTAGCTCCAACTGGTAATGTTAAATCTTTCTCCTCAATGTCTTCAAAAAAAGAGTCTTTTTTCAAGGATAACTGCGCCCTAACGGAAATGTCATTAGGTGTGGGATTTTCCACTTCCAAAAAACAATCTATATTACCGAAGGCGGGGTCGGTTCTGTGAAAGAACCTGGTTATTAAAGAATTATCGTTATTGAAAATGAAGAGGATTTCGTTGGAGGGATTATAGCCGTTGTTGCCAAGCGAGGACCAACTCCAAGGTTGTTTGAAATCTCGGCAAATATTTATTGCCCAGAGCCCCTCGTTCGCTTTTCTACCTGGGGCGATTTTATCAATGGGTATTTCTATCTCACAGTGCCAAAAACCTTTATGGAAGCCATTGGCGATCTTAGCGTCTCCTTTCCATCCATAATAAGCTTGGGTGGGAACATCGCCTCTTGGATGAGCGAGGTAGAAAGCATAGCCGAGGGAATTACAGAGCATATGGTAGGTGATGCCATTTTCGCTCTCAGGGTTTGGGTCTATCCAAACTTCCACCGAATCATCAAATACGATTTTCTCCCAGGGACCTTTAACTTCCGCAAGGATTCCTCCCTGTTTTGGAAGTTCTGATTGGATAGCACAGTAGATCCTATCCTGTGTTGCTCCTACATAAGCGATAACTCTTCTCGGCTCAAGCTTCCCTTGGTAGGAAAACCCATCAAATCTCCCCGCATAACTCCATTCTTTTTCTTCCACATAGCCATCTATTAAAGGTGCTCTCGGCATAAGTGGTAGGCGATATATATCGGCTCCAAAAACGGAACACCATACCAATATTAGAAACCAAAGATAGCGCATAATACCACCTCTTTAAAGATACATAACTTGGAGCGATTACGCAAGCAGATGGAAGAGAGAAACAGAGGAGAGTTTAAATTTGCTTTCCTACTGCAATTAAGTCCTCCAGGATCTCGAAAAGGGCAAGGGTAAGTGACTTATGGCGAAGCACCTCTTCAAATGAACCAAAGGAGGTTCCCCATTCCTCGTTCATTTTCTCCACTGTGCCAAACCGTCTTTGCAAATAGGAGATAGTTAGGGGAGGAGGAGCTCCTTCCTGCAACTGCTTCGCTCTCCTCGCCGCAACAAGAGTCAAGATATAAACATTGGGGAATTTATTCAGCAATTTATCCGCCCTGGGGAAAAGCAAGGAAAGGGACAAGGAAATTCACCTCCTTAATTAGAGGATGCTTTCCTTAAATATATAATTATAACAACCGATACCCAAAAAGGCTCAGGGAAGTTTTCGCTCAGCGATATTTATTTTTATCGCCAGAAAGAGGGAGAGAAGGTCTCGTAACATATTGTCGTAATTAACGCCTCGGGTCTTGTCCAAGTTAGCCAGATTTTGTCCATATACTGCCCTGGCAGATAATTGGGGAAGGCGCTGAGCTGGCTTTCGTGGGTAATATTATCTATGGGAACCATCCGCTCGGGATTGAGGACCGTTTCCTCGTCAAGCGTTGGTATCACCTGCTGGTTGTTGAAGAGGAGTGTTATCGTCCTTCCTTCATCCTCAGGGGCAAAGTAGATTATACCCGTGAGGGGGTCCATAGGATACCACTCATAAGCTCCACCCGAAGTTTTCACCCAAATTGTTCCCTTGGCATCCATAAATGCGGTGGAGCCGTAAGCTCCCGAGGGAGGGAGGAGCGATAGTGCCCTGACCCTCAATGCCTTATGGAAGAGTGTGACCAGCCCTTGTGCTACAGGGGAATGGCTTCTCCTCCAAAAGAGATGGATTCTATCCCTGTTAAGATATACCCCTCCTGAGCGGGGGTCAGCTTGCCCCTGCCAACCGGGATTTCCCACAGGAGGATGCTGGATATTCACAGAGCTCTCCACCACTGCTATTGGCTGAGCATCGCTAAGGGTGGACGAGGTAAGAGAGAGCACACGGGGGCTATATTGGGCAACGATATTGCCCAAGAAAGGCTGTTGGAAGGTGAGGACACCTGCCACGGTATTCATCCAAATCTTGCCCAGTTGAGCATCATCCACGAACCACTCTTGCTTATCTGCATCCCAGTGCCAGTCGGTTATCTCCCTTCCATCAACCCAGATGCGAGGGGCGAGGGCGGGGTCATCTCTTCTCGTCATCCAAAAGATGTGCCTCGACCAGTAAATCGTGCCGGTTTCGTTCCTCTGAAGGGTCTCGCCCATAACTCGGGGGAAGGGAAGCATTAGCCCTGAAAGGACGAGCCTTCCCGTCTGGTTCTCGTAGATGATGGGATAGCGGGACATCAGGATTTCCATATTGCCCCTTGTGGCGAGGAAGCCGGTATAAATTAACTCCAATGTAGGAGTGGGCACTCCGTTAACATTCATTACCCGCCAGAGAGGGAAGGGGTCTTTAGCATAAGATACCTCCCTGGGGAGTGAGACCTGCCTATCAGCTTGCCAAGCGCTGATGTCAGAGGGATTAAGGGGATTGCTATTGTAGAATATCCTCCAGCTACCATCTCCTCCAGAGAACCAAAGGAGGAACGCCCACGGTGTTTGGGTGGGTGTGTAATTGGCAGGAATGATGGTCAGGCGAGGGGAATTCTTGTAGGCGGCATCCGCTCCTATCTGGAAAATGGTGGAGCCATCGGGGGAGTAGAAAATTCTTCCATCCCATACCTGGCTATTCAGCCTGAATGCCCAACCTCGCCAGAAAAGGTGTAGTCCTCCCGCGTCGCTAAACCAAGATGGCTCGGTGTGCCTTATATAATTAGGTGGGTCAGTTCCCGGATCTCCGCCCGGGTTGCCCATTGGTGGGAAGAGGGTAGCATCTGATGAGCTAGCTACTACCGTTGTAGCGGGGTCCCAGTTGGGGAAATTATTGACCAAGTCGTCGTAAATGTGGATATCCGGCCATTCCGAAGGAGGAACAGAAGGCACTGCGTTTGCAAAGGGGGTGGCGAACAACCTCGTCCTGATAAGGCTCCATCTATTAGCGACGGGGTCATCCTCACGAGAGAAGGCAAGTTGGACATCGCCAAAAACATTGGGAGCGGTCATAATTCTCGCTATTGCAGGCCATTGAAGTATTTGCCCCACAAAGCTGGGTTTATGGAGAGGGAGTGAGGCCTCCTTGACTTCCAATTTCAAAACCGGATTGCTCGTCGCCTCAGGTTCTATCGCTGCCCCGGTATTTTGGTCCCGCTGGAGAATGCGGTCGTTGTTCAAATCTTCGTAGATGTGAAGGGTGGAAGAGTAGACACCTACAGGTTGAGCGGTAGGAACAAAGGCAAGGGTTGTGGTGAACTGAGCAGAGGTGGGCTGGGAGGAATCAGGAGGAGCCTTCCTAATCATTCCGGGATTTATAGCTGTGCCATAGATGGCAGGGAATTGGTTGTAATCTATATTTGTAAGGATGAGGGTGCGAGATAAGAATACCGCGGGGTCTGTGCTATCGCTTATCAATTGTTCTCTATCAGCCCGCAGGTATAATAGGTTTATGTTGCCCGTATTTTTAACGGTAAAGGTCTTAACCGGGATAGGGGTAGTGGCAGCAGGGAATGTGCCATGGGGGAGCTTCCCGAAATCTATTACCGACTCGTCAACTACAAGGCTTGGTGTAGGTGGAACAACGACACGGAGGACGAGGTTTCTATATGCTTCTTCCTGGAAGTTAACGGGTCTACCCGAAGCAGGGTCCCAAACATCGGGAGCACCCCAATATGGGCTTGAAAAACTGCATATTCCCGCTTGCCTCGGTCCCCTATAGTTATCCCAGAAAACTCTGAGCATAAACGTTCTATCTATTAGAGTGGTGCTCGCCTGGTGGTTGCGGTTCCAGGTGCGGTACCCAAGGGGAGGAGCAGGATTGGGAACCCAAACACCATTTATCGCATCCCAAACATAGCCATCAGCAGGGGGTTGGTAAATGGGGACGGTAACATAGATATCTACATCCACATATCCTTTTGCAGGAATGGTTATATCCTGTTGGGTGAGGTCCGTGCCATCCAACCTAACTGCTCTGACTCGCCCGCCTGGGATATCAGGGTAGTCAGCGTCCGTCTCGTCGGGCAACGAATGGGGAATTATCGTTATGTTGCCATTCATCCTTTTTATATCGGGCGATTCCACTCGGATTGGTCTCAAATCTACGGAGGAATTGTTGTGAATGCGCACGGTTATGCGGGCGGAGGCTTGATTGTGTTGAACATCGCCGAAATCGCAGAAGAAGGCCGGTATCCAATGATTGGGATTGGACATATCAGGATTCGGGGTATTGTAGACCCAGTTGCCGTTCCCAGCAGGAATTTGGGAATTAGGGGGAGGGGTAGTTCCCAAAATCTCAACGCTTAGGGGATTATTAACTATGAAGTAGGACCTCTCCCCTATGGTGTTTTGAGAGTAGATAACTGTCCTTTGGGCTGTGCCCGCGGTAGTGGTTATCCTTGCTGTTGCCGACCAGAGGAACTCCTCCCGCAAACGCCATCCTACACCTTCCCCTCCCAGAGGGGTGCCGAAGGGGAAGAAGGGGGAAGCGGTGGGCATATTATTTCGTGGTTGCAAGTGTAGATGTCCTCTCGCCCTTTTATAACCAGGCTGGAGCGGGTCGTCCTCGATCGTCAATTGCTGAACGGCATTGAAGTATCCTCCCGGCAGGCTATTTTGGAGGGAAAATTCTACCGTGGTAGTTTCTTGAGGTAGATAAATCACCTCGAGGAAGACCCTCTCTCCCCACTCATAGCGCTGGTTGAGGAGTTGAAGCATTTGAGAAGAATTATCAGCCCTGTATGCCCACCTAGGCGAGGTGCCGATGGGATTGAAATTCTCATCGGTTATGCGAAGGGTAGGGTTCGGCTCCGGTATCATAACGATCTGCACAGCGGTCTGATTGCTGGGGATATCCCAAAGGTAAGCGGTATTGTATATCCAGGTTCCCACAGGTGTGCCTGGGTTAACCCTTACAGTTAGGGTGAGGTAGAGGAACTGTCCGGGCTCGAGAACGGGGAGATACCAAAGGACATAGTCATCTGGTAGCCCAACTGGAGGTGAGTGAACGGGCAAAGGGGTGGCACCTACATAGGTTGTGCGGGGGTCTATGGGGTCATAAACCCAGAGGTCATATAGGGGAATTGATCCCTGGTTCCCGATGACAATTGTATATGTTATCGTGCCCCCCATAGGGGGAAGCTGGGTCCTATCTGCATACTTCTCTATAAAGGGGGCGTAGCCCCCTCCAGTTGTCAAAATTGCATATAGATATTGGTCTTTGGAGCCGAGGTAAATCGTCATATCGGAACCGATAGCGGGGGAAGAGACCACCTCGTTCTGGGGTGCGCTGAATTCCCATTCCCGATTGCCATTAGTTACATTAATCGCGTGTAGTTTATTGTCCTTCGAGCCTACATAGACCAAGTCATTTGCACCAATGGCGGGAGAAGAAAGTATTGCTCCACCCGTTGCTACTTGCCAAAGAATTGTGCCATCCGCTTTTATGGCATAGAGATTTCCGTTATCCGCACCTACCACCACTATCCGCTGGTCGGGAGTAGGTGGAGGTAAGGAGGGATTATAAGTTGGATACCAAACTGCTGGTGAGGAATTTATGGGGCTTCCTAAGGGACAAGCCCAATTCTGCGTTCCATCAGGGTTAAGTTCGTAAATGTTGCCATCTCGGGAGGCAACATAGATTAAATAAACACTTGGGTTGGGAGTCTGGGCGGGGTTAAGGACGCTTGGCCAGAAGACGGTGGGTGTAGATGTTATCGCTCCCCCGGTAGTGAATGTCCACTTAGGGGTGCCATCGGGGTTAATAGCATGGAGGCGGCCGGTGCCGTCACCGTAAAGGATTGTCCCATCGGGAGCAGCTGCTGGGGAAGGGGAGATCTCTGCATCGGCGGGAACAGTGACACTAGTGGTATACTGCCAGGCGAGGGTGCCATCAGCGTGAAAGGCATAGACATTGCCGTCATCGGCGGAAGCTACCACCATTCCCTTGGCTATTAGGGGCGAAGACCATCTTAAAGGAGTGCTCAAGGAGTAACCCCATAAAAGGGTAGGGGGATTGGGCGCCATAGGAGTATAGTTATCTTTTATGCAGTAGAAGTTGCCATTGGAATCACCGAAATAGATATTCCCCTGGTCGTCAACCGCGGGACTGGAGATTATAGGGGAGGGATTATTGGGATCGGCTATCCATTTCCATCTTAGATTACCATTCCAGTCAAAGGAGTAAAGATAACCGTCTGAGGAGCCCACATAAATCACATCTACCCAGGCGGTATACTCTTCTCCCGTGCCAGGGTCGGTTTGCTGTATCTGCTGCCTTCTTATGGCGGGGGAAGAGTTAACCTGACCACCGGTTTGGTAAGCCCACTTGAGCTCAGGTGAGGGTGAACCCTCGTATTTGCTCCTACCAGTCCTCAACGCCTCATAGTGGAACATAGGCCACACATCGGCGGGATTGACGAGGCTTATCCGAGCAGTGACGCTATCAACCTTTGTGGGGTTATCTGTATCCTGGACATTGAGAATAACATCGTAAATGCCAGTCGCCACTCCCTGAGGAACAACCACTTCTAATGTGAAGTTTTGGGAACCTCCCCGAGGAATGGGGAAAGGCGGTGTCCAGGGTAAATTATTACCGTTAAGAGTTACTCTCCATCCGCTGGGCGCTGAGTAGGTGAAATTGAAGAAATCAAACATAGGACCAGGGAATTGGGGGATATCCTCGTTTTGCAAAGTTATTTGGAATTGGAGGGTATCGCTGGGTGAAGCTCCTTTCTGAGATAGGCCACCTGCTCCTGAGCCGATTGCACCGTAAATACTGTCGCCATTACCATCTATGATTAGGTCAGCGTGAGGCACTCCTGTAACTGTCACGGTCGCCTTTACACTATCTACCTTATATGTTTTACCTGGGTCAGTGGATTGGACATCCAAGGTTACATCGTAGGCACCTGGGGGTGCGGCGGGAGGAACAGATACCTCTAAAGTGTAGTTAGCGGAGCCTCCGGCGGTTATAGTCCCCGTTGTCCAGGGGAGGGGATGGGAGCCGGTGCCATCGTTAAGGGTTATACTCCAGCCCACTGGTGCCGAGGCGGAAAACTGGAATGTGTCATCCGCAGTATCCTCGTTCTGGAGGATTATGGCGAAGGTAGGGGTCGTGCCGGGATCGGTTAATTTATTAGCTGTTCCACCCGCTCCCGAGCTCAATCCTCCATAGATATTGTCACCATTCCCCTCTATGATGAGGTCCGCTCGGGGCACAAGGACATTTGCCCTAACGCTGTCTACCTTTATGCTGGGAAGCCTTTGGGATTGGGCATCCACTATTATCCCCGTTGTTCCCCCCACTGCATTAGAAGGTATAGTTACCTGAAGGGTGTAATCTGCCGAACCATTGGCTGGTATCTGGGGAGTAGTGAAGGGTGAACTGTTGCCGTCCAGTGTGACCGTCCAACCACTGGGGGTGTTCCAAGATAGTTGGAAGGTGTCGGGATTATTATCTTCGTTTTGAAGAGTTATTGTGAACTGGACGGAGGTCCCAGGAGCTCCCATCTTGGTAGCTTCGCCTCCCTCTCCTGAGCCTATGGCGCCATAAACATCCTCGCCCTGTCCCTCTATCACAAGGTCGCATCTGGCAGTGATAACATTTATCGTAGCGGTTAGGCTATCTCCACCTTGGGTATCGTATATGGGGTTAATGGAATGGGCGAGGAGCTTTAGGCTATAGATGCCGGCGGAGGTGTCTGTGGGAACAAAGACCTTTAAGGTATAATTGGCGGAACCATTGGCGGGTATGATGGGAGTTACCCAGCTATTCGCCGGTGGATAAAGTTGATGATCTGTCCCGTCGTTTATATACACTTCCCAGCCAGCGGGGGGAAAGGCGGTGAGCGAGAACTGGAAGTTAGCATCAATTGATGATTCATTCTGTAAAGTTATGTTAAAGGAAATATAGCTTGCGGGCGAGCCATCCTTTTGGGAAGAGCCGCCCCCTCCGCCACCTGAGGGGTCATAAACATCGTTCCCATCTCCATCTATCAACAAGTCGGTTTGGATGGTTGCCACCTGGAAAGTTATCCTTATACTATCTACCTTATTGGGGTTATTGGGGGATTGACAGTCCAGGATTACATCATAGTTGCCAAGGGATGCATCATTGGGGACTTCGACCTGGATGTTGTAGTTGACGGAGCCGTTTGCCTGAATTGGGGGAGTTGTCCAAGGGGAATGGTTCCCCTCTACCATAATATCCCACCCAGAGGGCGCATTCCAGGAGAGGCGGAATGTATCGTTTATCTCGTCTTCATTTTGTAAAGTCAACTGTAGGGAAATCCTCTCACCTTTAGCGACCATTTTAGTTATGTTTCCACCCGCGCCAGAGCCGAGCGCTCCATAGATATTATCCCCGTTTCCCTCTATTATCAGGTCAACCCTCGGAATTAGGATATCCGCTCTAACACTGTCCACCTTATTGGGATTTATCGGCGGTTGAAAATCCTGAGCATCTATGATTATGCTCGTTATTCCTCCTCCTGCATTATTAGGAATATCTACTTGTAAAGTGTAGGTAACCGAGCCATTAGCGGGTATTTGTCCCGTAACAAAGGGTGAGGTATTTCCATCTAAGGTGACCGTCCATCCCGGAGGGGTGTTCCAGGTAAGGCGGAAAACATCGGGATTATCATCTTCGTTTTGGAGAGTTATTGTGAACTGGAGGGATGTGCCGGGTGCACCCGTCTTCTGGGATTGTCCTCCTGCTCCTGAGCCTATGGCACCATATATGCCATCTCCATTTCCATCTATGATTAAATCGGCGTGGGGTTGTGCCCAAATAAGTGGGCATATGAACAAGGTTATTAGGATTATTAAAAAAGTGGTTTTTCTCATCATCACATCACCCCTCCTTTGAGGGTGTCAACGAAAGATGGTTGTCTAAGGCGATAATACCTACGGACGGGTTCAAATCCCGGCGAGCGTTGTTTCTCCTGCGGTTCTGCCATCTCTACAAGAGCCCACAGCATGGCGCGGTCCTCTCTCACCATTATCACCTCGCTTGCGGAAGGATGGGAAAGCGCTATCAAGTATTCTCCTGTAGCCAGCATCTTGGCATCACTGGGTATGAAGAAGCGTGCGTCAATTGGTGTGGGGGAATGCCTTGCCGAGGGATTGGTAAATAGCCAGTCACTTGCTAAATAGCACCAGCGAAGCTCCAAAGGCGTGTTCGGGGGTATGGGGGGAGAAGTTGGATCAAATGTTGCATTTGGCAAGGCGAGTTTGAAGACGCCGAAAACGGGAGAAAACGGTTGTTCCCCAGGTGGAGTGATAGGTGTTAATATCCCAGTTATTAGGAGTTCCTCTGTTCCTAAAACGGGATGATAGCCTATGGTTAAAGAGTTAACCGCCGATATTTTGTATCGTCTATCGGGAAGGTTCGGCGTCGCCGGTAGCAAATTGAAGGTATCTACTATCTCCTTGAAAGCATAAACAATGCCCATTGAAGATGGTAAGGGCTCGTTTTCATAACCCCTATTTATCATCACTATGGAGACACCGGGTTCTTCATTAAGGATTTTATGCACTCCCATTTGGTCATCGTAGGCTACATCTATGGCGTAATTTGAGAGCACTGCCCAAGCTCGCCAAATTGCGCCAGCCTGAGGATGAAGGGGGTCCTGAATTATCTCTATGGGGTAGAGCTTAGTAAACCTATATTTTTTGCCCTCCCTTTGGGCTCTCGTTGCCCAGACTATGGAGCGATTAGTCCACACCCGAGCTCCCACATTCCATTCCTCCACGAGATTTATAATGCGGAAATTATCGGGGTCACCTACAAAGGTGTGGTAGCGGATGATCGTGTTGTTAGGATTAGAGGGGTCAGGGATGGGAAATGTCCAGCGATAGGCGTCGGAAATTTGTCCGAACTTCCTTTGTTCCCATAAGGCAAGCATGGCATTGGGGTCTGCGAAGTTAGCCCAACCGAAATCGGCAACTTCCCAATCCACGCTTCCCCCTCTTCCTGTTATTATAAGACGCCTATTCCCGCTATCCGCTATCAAGAAAGAATTAACACCCATCTGCCTTATGAGTTGAGGATAGTTGAGCATCTGCTTAGTGGTAACGCCATCAGGGGTGGTCCAAGTGAGGGAATCTATGGACCAGCGAAGTTCTCCACTTGCTCTACCCTCGCTATCTACCTTGCCAAAATCTACCGCGGTCTCCACAACTCCCCTGTTATCGGTGATCAAAAAGAGCGGTTGTTGAAGAGCGAGAAGAGCATCAGGGAAAGACAGGAGCAAAAGCCTATTTGCGCCCGATAGATTTAGGATAGAACCAATTGGTTGAGAAGCGAGGATCCCCCCAGGAAAAGGCTTTTGGATATAAATGACGGGGGGAGCAGGCGGGGGAATCTGGAGCGTTTCTTCATTGAAGGCATAGGAGTGGGTAGTTTCATATAATGCGCCCGTCTGGATATCACTGACCTCTATTCTATCGCCCAATTTAGCGATGCGGGAATCAGCCAAAAAGGCGTATAGATTGCTTGCTCCACCTACATAGAGGACATCGCTGAATACAACTGGTGAGGAGTTGAGGGCGAGGGGGGTCACCATATCCAAATCTACCACTCGCCACCATATCAGGTTGGAAGGAACAACAAAGCAGGGGGGGTTTCCGGCATAGCCATTATACCAAGCACCTCCGCTTGGAATAGGGTATATGTCACTTATCAACCAGTATTCGGTTATCCTGTTCCTCTGGGGGTCGCTGTAGTCTATTCTCAAAAGGTAGGCTGTTCCCTGATCGGGAGCGATCATCGCTATATTCCCGCGGAAAAATAGTTCACCTGTAGCAGGGCGGAAATCGTAGCGGGGAGGTAAAGGGGTAGGTGGCAAAACTATGTTAAGGCCAAGCCTACTTGCTATCTGTTGTGCCCCCACATCAGAGGTATCCACATATCTGACAAAGGGCTGGGAACCTTCTAATATGGGAGAATGTATCTGGGCTCGAAATGTAGGATGTAGAGAAAAGGCGAATATGGCATTTGGGACTGCAACATAGACGAGGTCATGCTCGTAGGAAACCGCTGGAGAGTATGAGGAAGTCAATCCTCTCCCCGTATTATAGCGCCATAAGGGGAAAGAAGAGCGCCAGTTGGTGCAATATACCCAACCTTGATCGGTATTGAAGATGATTTGGTCTTCGGGAGTAAAGATTATAGAGCCAACAGGAACACCTTGGGTGAGCATAGAATCGCGAGCCTCAAATTGTCCAGTTTGCCAGTTCCAGACGATGTATTGGATGCTTCCCTGTCCTGTTGGGCTGGTTGTTCCCACCACTATTCGCTCTATGTTGGGGTCATCTGCTGCGGCAGCTGTGACAGCGGTTGTTATTTCGGATGTATTGGCGAGGAGGAAAGGGACGCCAATATTTTGACCTGTGGAGGGCTCTATGCAATATAGCTGGGCGCCAGCGCCCACAATAAGAGCTCCCCTCACCAAAGCGGGAGAATATCTTATGGGAGAGGCGAGGGCTCTTTCCCAGAGGGGGTTAGGGGTGAAGGGATTTGGGGGGTGGAGGGGGAGGCAGATCAGGTGGTTTCCTATAGGGATGATGACAACCTCGATCGTAGCGTTGCCGTCCCATATAGAGGTGATTAAAGGAGATGTGGGTCCGGATGTAGTAGCGGGAATCCCTGTGTTGTATGACCAGAGAATGTCGTAGGGGAGAATGGGGAGGAAGGGATTGGGAACACCATCATCGGGGTTCCCATCGTTGTCAATATCCCTATAGGGGTCGGCGTCAAAGGCATATACAACGCCATTATTTGACACGGTAACCACTATCCCATTCCAAACCACAGGAGCGTAGTAACCGAAACCGTCCCCCGTGAACCTCCATTTAGCGTCAAGGGGAGGAGTTATTTCCTCAAAAGAGAGGGCGTCTCTTCTTGTATCTTTTCTAAAGGTTGACCAGTTGCTTGCCCAGAGTATCAAATTCCAAACGAACTTTATGTCCTCAGAGTGGGCATTTTCTATATTTTCACCTGCGTAGGCGCCGCTGTTCAGCCCGGATGTAGTTGCCCTTCCCCCGCAGGGGTCGTTTATATCGCATCCAGTATCGCCAGAGGTGACGATGATGAGTCCGGAGCCGAACTGTCCAGCAGCCACATAGGGCTTATCCGTTCGCCCACTGGCATAGTTGAGAACCACCGGCTGGAGGACGGCGGGGTTGTATACAGATATATAGTAGTTGCCCACATTCTTATCACCAAGATGGGAGATTTCCTCGTAGGTGAGTTGAAAAGGATAGGACAAAAGGGGGTGGAAGGGGTCAACAACCACCGCCACCCCTCTTGGACCATCGTTCGCAAACTGGAGAGGAGTGATGAAGTTGTTATCGGTTATTCGGAAGCCTGAGCAATCGTCTACCCAGAGGCGTCCTCCCGCATCAACGAATCTGCGTAACTTCTCTAAATCCTGAGGAGTGAAGGTAGTCTGGCGATGGTTCGTTATGAAAACGAGGTCGAACTGAAGGAGGTCCTCCACACTCACCTCGGAAAGCAGGACCTCCCAATAGCAAGCCATATTTTCCTTCACGGGCTGACCAACATAATAGGGATTGATAGGGTCCCTTCTATCCCTGTAGTTCCATCTATAGGCTACTTCGGGAGAGACTGTGGGGGGAGCGAGGGGATTGACAAGTTCCCAACCGTAGGGTTTCAAATCCTCCCTTTTATCCAGCACATAAAATACATAGGGGTCGCTGTTCTCGGGAGGACTTTGGGGGTCAGAGGGATTATATTTAGCTGAATCAACTAAAAGATTGCACACCTTAAACACTCGTTTCATCGCCGAATAGGTGAACTGTCCGGCGAAGGCGGGAAGAAAAGCGAAGATCAAGAAGTAGATTACCGCAATTCTCTTCATCTTTTTCTCACCTCATCTGGGAACCTCCCCTGCGTAGAAGTAGGAGGGGCTCGTTGGCAAATAAGGAAGGTTTGGCATATTTGCCTCTCCGGGGCGTGGGGAGTTCATAACAAGGGCGGGGTCCCAACGCACCCCCACTATCCCTGGACTCATCTTGCTCGACCACTCCTGGACATCATAAGTTTGCGCTGGCCAGTTCTCGGCAATTGCCCCGTTCACTTCTACCCTCCAATTTAGGGGTTCACCGAGTTCCAATTTCCATTCCCCTGGTGGCGGTATGACGAAGAAGGGACCGTTCTGAGCGTAAAGAAGGGCAGAGATGTTAATGGTTAGAGGTTCAACCCAAATTCCGCCTATCCAGGCAGAATAGGTTGAAGCAGAGTTAAGTTCTAACCAAACTCCCCCGATTGCGTTGGGAATACTGGGGGGGGTGAACCAATTGAGATTGGGCAAGCTGACCAACTCGTATGTGGGAGCAACTGTGCGGGGGGAGAAAATGCCGACGAATTGCCAGTCACGGGTTTGGACATTGTAAGCCCAAAGGTTGATAAAGCAGAAGCCAGGGACCCCGTTCAGGGCTGTAGCAATGCGGAACTTTATGGTGTCCGGAGGAAAACCCGTTGTTGTGGGGGGATTGTAGGATGTGTAGCGCCCTGAGAAGAAGGAGGTGAAGAGGTATTCACCGAGATGAAGATGCCAGTGGAAGGGGGGTTGTCCGTTTAGGTTGTCTGATTCAACCGTGGCAGTTGTTGTAAGGGAGGGGAACCCGGTGGGAGTCTGGGTTGTGTTTATGCATATAGCATCGGCGGCAAGAAGGGCTATGGCGCTTCGGTCATTGGGGCGCTCATCCCAGGGGGTGCCCAACATTCCCTCTATGTAAATGGTGCCATTGGAGACGATTGTTAGGGATTCAGGGTGAGCAAGTCTCCCCTTTATCCTTATATTACCCTCAGCGTATATCACCGGTTTAACATCCCTCAGCCAATATACTCTGGTATAAGTCCCATCGGGGAAAGGTCTATCGTGGCGAACTACCGTGATGGAAGTAGTAATTATCGTTGGGTCAGCGGGATAGGGACGAGGTTCGAGGAAAATCTCCACTCCTGGGGGCACATAAACGCTCCCCGACCAGGAAGTAGGCGATATTTGTCTTCTCAGCCAATCAAGGCGCAGGTTCTCTATGTTGTGCCGGTATTGTATATCTCCGAAGTTGTTTATGTAAATTCCTCCCCCATCCCTTGCCAATGCCACATACCTTTGCCTATCTATGGAGGGAGCCTCCGCATAGGTGATTGCCCGGGGCAATCCATTTACATCCAACCTATCAAATATGCCGTCCCTATAAAAGCCACCGAGGGTGTCGAAATTGGGGTCAGAGCTGGGTAGAGCATTCTGAAGAGGTTCTGTCCCTATTTTAACTTGAACGGAGGCAGGCATCTCGTTGGGGCTCTCCTGATGTATTATCTCACCGGCGACCTCTACCCTCTCTAATAGATGGAGGAGATTATCCCACTTTTGCTGAAGAAGGGCAATTATATGGGGGAGAACTTGCCCCGTCTGGGTATCGATCGCAGGCGCCCAGCGCAGGTTGCCGTTGACCCTTAATCCACCTTCCAGATACATAACCCAATTGGGAACGCCCAAGCGGATATACTCTTCCCTCCTGCTGTTGTTCGTTATGAAGCGGGCGTAATCTGTTATGTATATCGGTTTATAGGCTATCAATGTTCGCTTATTGGGGGTATAGAGGGCGGGGTCTATAGTTGTGGGGTCGAAATTGGGGTCTTCCCATCTTATCTCCGAGGCGTTCCCGGGCTTACCCACGCTCTCTATCTTTATGAAGGAGGAAAGGGGGTCATCTGGGCGATAATTGTAAGTGATTCTAAGGAGGAACCTCCCATCCCCCATATTGAAACGGGCGAAATGTCCCTGTCCGTCGGGACCGCCTAGTTTGAGATAATCAAAATCGGGGTCGTATTGCTGATATAAGAGGTAGCGAGGGTCACCGGGGGCAAATGGGTAAGGCGGGGCGGGTAAGGGACGCCAGCTCGCCCCCTCCTCGCTCTGAGTAAGCATCTGATTGGCATACTCTACTCCTGCTTGGGCAAGGGCATAAGCCTTCGCCGCACTCTCCTCGTATCTCGTCCTCGTGAAAAGCCTGTTGATTATCCCTATGTAAATCATCGCGAACATAGAGATTACAAAGAGCACACCAATTGCTATTATCAAAGCCTGCCCCTTATTTCTTCTCATTGCTATCGCCTCGCATTCTCCACCTTCACGGTGTGGACAATCCAGAAAGGATGTTTCCTTTCCGGAGAGAAGGCCTTCTCGCTTCCTATGGCAACCATTATCTCCTCCGAAGAAGGATAGTGAACCCAAATCACATCCCCTCTTTGCAATGTAGACCAATAGTAAGTTACTTCTATCTCCTCCCCTGAGAGGGGGGGATGGAGAGGGTTGAATGTTATAGTGCCTCTGTCATAATCCATCACATACTCATACATCCTGTTTCCGCTGGAATCTACATAGGTCTGAGGGTTAGCATCAACCCTCTTGCAAAGTCCACCATTGACCTTCACCACTTCCGAGCGAAGTAGGACATAAGCATTTGATATAGGGGTGCCCGAGAGGGGGTCGGTGGGTGGGGGAACATAGTAGGTGAAAGTAGCCCCATCAGCTATTATAGTTCTTTGCGCCCAGAAGGCGAAGTTAACCATCCCCTTACGGGAATCCCAAGTTAGATATCTCTGCAAGACATTAGCCCAGGGTGAGGCAGGATTGCTTGGGTCAACCAGCCAGGAATCATAATCATATATCCAGGCTCCCGTATTTCCATCACGGTGCATAACAACTATGCGGGGCCATTCAGCATATGGCTGAGGGATTATCTGTTTCAGGAGCCTTGTGCCATCGTTTGGGATACCTTTCCAAAGTCCCAAGCTTGCCATGAAGGTCTGGGAACCGGGGGGAGCGGAAAGAGTTTCCTGAACGAAACGGGGAAGGAAGGACAGGAGAGCAACGAAGTGGTAACCACTTGCATCCCGCCAGACATCAATGACATCCAAATCGGGAGGTGTAAAGGCTACAGCGTTAGTCTTCCAATTGAACATAAAAGTTTTACCATTTGGTGCTATATTGAGATCATAGAAGAAGTCAGGATTTCGCCAATTGGCAAAGTCGGGGTCGTTAGGATCGAACTCTACTTTATATAGGGTGAAGAGGTTATAACCAGCTCCCTCTCTAAGGAGTTCCACATTCTCATAGGGTTTGACAGCAGTGTAATCCTCTATATTGGGGTCCCAAACCCCTGGTTCCCTCAACCCGATGAAGAAGCGTGTTATAGTGGATTTTGGCGTTAGGGGACGATGTAGGCGGAAATGTAGTTTGGATTGGTCGCTTTCTCCACAATTTGGACAAACATAAGGTGGAGAAGGTTCAAAGGTGCGGGGGTAGGTTTCTATGTGTCCACAAGTCTCGCAGTATAGTTCTTTCATCGGTAGGACGAGGTCGAGTTTCGCATAAGGTGTCCACACATATTGTCCATCCGGGGCTATGCCTATAACTATTGGTGTGGAGGGGTCGGAGGCGAGTAAGGCGGTGGGCACCTCCTTCCTCAATCGTTCACCTATATCCTTAGCGGTATCCTGAAGAGCGATATACATATTTGCCTCTCTTATAGAAGTAAGGGAAGAGGTAAGGGGAATGAAGAGGATGCCCAAGAGAACAACAAAGACAGCCATCGCGGTCAAAAGCTCTATTAAGGTGAACCCTTGTTCTCTCATTTTTTCACCTCCCCCTAGGAAGGACCGTATCCAAGTCCAACTTTCGCCAAAGCCCTGCGGGTGTCTCCCAGGCTACCCTGACCTTCAAAGAAGCACCCAGGACCTTTGAAACACTTACAACTGGCTGTCTCTTCAATTCCACTATGTAATCATAAACCGGATTTCTATCGTCTATCCCCGCTCCCGTCTCTGGCACTTGGGTTATAGTTCCCCATTCGCCCACGACTTTTTGAGGGTTGTTGGGGTCGCCGAACCAGTAATCAACGAGCACCGTTTTGCCGTTTTCACAAGGGGTGAAGTAGAGGCACCAGCGCCCTGTTTGAGGATTAAGGGCTAAGCCATACTCCCTCCAACCTAAAGAAAAGGTGGGAGCGAGGACATAGGAAGTGGCTGCCTTTTGGATGGAGAGGGGAAAGTCCTTGCTCGGGCGGTAGAATATCTTCACCCGCTTCCCCGCATCATTTGGGTAATTGAAAGTAATGACACCATTTCTCCCAATTACCACTCTATCCTGGGGATTGCAGGGGGGATCAAGACGCTCATCGTAGATGACCTCACCGGTTGTTTCCTCAAGTATCAAGAGTCCCGGATAGTTGGGTCCTATTTCGTGGAGATTGGCGAAGGTGAGGCGGGTATCGGCGGGCAAGGCGAAGGGAAGCTGTCTTATCTCCCTCAATATCCGCCAATCCATCACCTGATAATCCACTTTCGCTCTTCCCACAAAGCGAGTGGAAAGCGGATTTAGAGCGATTAGACCTCTATAGTAATCCAGGATCTTGAACTCGTAAGGGTTTTCGCTGAAGGCATTTCCTCCTATGTTAAGAAATGAAACTGAAACCGTCTCGCTGAACCAATCCACAGGATGTCCCAAGAGGCATCCTTGAGGATGGTCTGTAGCATAAGGGGAATTGGCAGGGACATACATAATCTCAGCCACTATATCGTGGGGACTCCCTTGGGCGTCTCTATAGGTGTAGTCCACCTTGAACCAGCGGTCAAATGGCTGGGGAAGAAAGGCGATTTTGCCCGTATCATAGTCTATCAAATACTGGTCGGGCCCGAGGGAATAGATATCGTCAGGCAGATTGGGGTCACCTTCCGCTCTTTGAAGAGGGGAAGAGTAAACCACTATTCCCCAGTTGGGGTCGGCGGGGGCGAAGCGGAGGAGATAATAGGAAGCCCAACCTGCCTCGCCATTTGTGGGAGCGGGTATCGAGAAGGGCTCACCATAGATAAGGCGGAAGATGTCCGGATTGGCATCAAAGGGGTCGGCGATAACGAGGATTTCCCCCGGGACATGGGGATTAGTAGCGGCGATGGAATGGGGGAGATTTTGGGGGTTGGCTATGAGGGAGGCGAGTTCTGTCTTGGCTAAGGAGGAAGTCAGGGTCATCTGCTCGCCATATCTTATCCCTTTAAGTCCCGCAGGGAAAACCCGTAGGACGAATACCATCCCCACAGCGAAAATCGCTATGGCAACTAACATCTCGAGCAGGGTAACACCTTTTCTTTTCATTATCTCCTCCTTGGGTCAAGCTTCCAGCCGTCTGAAGCTAAAAGCTCGGTGGTCTCCCGCACCTCCGTATGTCCGTCTAAGAAGAGCACGATGTCCTTACTGCCGAAGCGAAGTGTGCCATCAGGATTAAACTCCCTATGCGCCCAACACCAGGTTATCACCGTTGAACTCAAAGGCTCCTTAGCGTAAAGCTGTTTTCGGGCATAATAGGGGTCACTGCCATATGTTCTTATCCTTTGGTAAGTGTAAATGTCCAATATAGGGTCGCGAGAGTCAAGGTTGAAGTATAAGGGGTCTATGTAATAGTTACCGCCGGCTTCAACCAGGGGATGAGAATGTTGAATGTTGACCGGACAGTGAAGTTCGCTGGCAAAGACAGGATAGATTCCCTTGCGGGAGATGATGGATTTAGCCCAGTCAGGGTCAACAGGGATCGGAGGGTTCGCTTCTCCCATATTTATAAGGTTGACTAATTCCTCACTATGCAGTTCTGCGAGGCGATCGGGATAGGTGCCGGTGTCAAGATAATACATCCTGAGAGCGTGGTAGATCTTCCTCAAATTAGACATACATTGATGTTTGTAGACTGATTCCCTCAGCCCCTTGAAGATGGGTAAAAGGATAGCACTGAGCAGAGCAATTATGCCCAGCACAACGAGCATTTCCACAAGGCTGAACCCTTTTCTTCTCATTTCAGGCCCTCCATTTATTTTGACAAAACCGTCCTCAAAAAGGTTCCCATAAAATGAGGAGCAAGGAAACACTTGCTTAATTATAATTCTCTAAATAAATCAAGAAAATTATTTTTAGATGGAGGTGTTTTTAATGGAGCAGAGGGAAAGATTCCTTGCCACCATAGCCTTTAAACCAGTAGACCGCTATCCTTATTACGAGCTTGGTATTTGGGGGCAGACTTATGAAAGGTGGCTCGAGGAAGGTTTGGATGAAGAGGAATTGGCGGGGGATTGGTTCAGGGGTGAACCAAAGTTCGCGCACCTTGACAAAAGGGATTTTATCCCTCTGGATATGGGACCCATCCCGGGATTGGAAAAGGTATTAGAAGAAGACGAGAGATATGTAGTGTTCATTGATAGATGGGGCCAGAAACGCAGAGCTCTGAAGGAGGGCACGGCGCGGGGCACCCGCCTATCTATGGACACCTATATGGATTTCTTCGTTAAGAAGAGGGAGGATTTTCTCGAATTCAAGAAGCACTTTGACCCCAAAGACCCCGCTCGCTATCCCCAAAATTGGGAGGAATTAAAAAAGAAATGGCAGAACCGAGATTATCCACTTTATCTCACCGAGAACTGTGGATTTGCCGGGCTTTATTGGAACCTCCGTCAGATGATGGGAACCGAAGGGTTATCCTATGCCTTTTATGACCAGCCCGAACTCGTCCACGAGATATTGGATTGGCTTGTGGAGTTCTTTATAGAAGTTACCCGCAAGGCTCTGAGCGAGTTGGAAATAGACGCCTTTACCTTCAATGAGGACTTTGCGTTCAAGAATGGCCCCCTTATATCGCCGAGGATTTATAAAGAGTTCTTCCTCCCAAGGCACAAGACTATTTCGGAGTATTTGAGGAAGCACGGGGTGAAAGTGATAGAGTTAGATAGTGATGGCAATACGGAGCCCCTCATTCCCCTGATGATAGAGGCGGGGATAAACTGCCACTGGCCATTGGAAGCTGCTGCTAATATGGACCCTGTAAAACTGAGGAGAGAATACGGGAAGGATTTGGCTTTTTTAGGAGGGATTGACAAGAGGGAGTTGGCGAAGGATAGGAAGGCAATTGAGGAAGAACTGAGGAGGAAAATTCTTCCAATGCTTGAAAGTGGCGGCTATATCCCTACTGTAGACCACACCATTCCTCCTGAGGTGCCATTGGATAACTTTCTCTACTATCTTGAATTAAAGCAAAGGATAGGAGAGAATGGGACTATTTAGGGGGGATGCTTGGTTTACCTATCTATCTCACCGAGGAGGATATCAAGGCTCCCCAATATCGCTATTAAATCCTGCACCTTTGCTCCCCTTGCTATCTCGTTTATCACGGATAGATTGCTGAAGGAGGGTGCACGGATTTTGAGTCTATAGGGCTTTGCTCCACCATCACTTCTTAAATAAACGCCCAAGGCTCCCCTAGGCGATTCTATCCACACGAATGTTTCTCCCTCTGGAACCTTATACTGAGGGGGGAGTTTTCTCTTCACCTCACCTTTAGGCATCATTTCCATCGCCTGCCTGATTATCTTTACCGCTTCCCTCATCTCCTGCATTCTCACTTTGTATCTATCGTAGCAATCCCCCTTATCTCCAACGGGAATATCAAAAAGGAATTGGTCGTAAACACAGTAGGGTTGAGCCTTCCTTACATCAAAGGCGAGCCCCGAGCCCCTAAGGCAGGGTCCCGTCACCCCATAATCGAGGGCTGTCTCCAAAGGCAGAATGCCGACATCCCTCGTGCGGAATTCAAAAACCTTATTCTGGCTTAAGAAAGTCTCGTATTCATCAACTTTTCTGGGAAAAGAGTCAAGGAACTTGTCCAGTTGGCGAAGGAAATCGTCGTCAGCATCCCCTCTTACCCCTCCTGGGCAAATATAGGAATAGAGCATCCGTCCTCCACTCAACCTCTCCAATAAATCGAGGATTTCCTCCCTTTCTCGGAACCCATACATATAGGCGGACATTGTTACGGCACTTAAATCCAAAGCAAATGTGGCGAACCAAACGAGGTGGCTTGCTATTCTATTAAGTTCCAGAGCGATAACTCTAAGATACTGGGCGCGAGGGGGGACCTCTATATTCATCAGTTTTTCAACCGCTAATGTATAGACCATATTGTTGAACATTGGGGCGAGGTAGTCCCATCTATCGGTGAAAGGGAGGTATTGGGTATAGGTTCGCTTCTCCGCTATCTTCTCCATTCCTCTGTGGAGATAGCCGATGATGGGGTCAACCTTAACTATGGTCTCGCCTGATAGAGTTACTAAAAGTCGCAGAACCCCGTGGGTGGAGGGATGCTGAGGTCCTACATTTACGATTATCTCCTCAGTCCGGAGGGCCATCTCTACGAAATTCTTTGCGGAGGGGGAAGAAATCGTCCTCTCCCTCCTCCAACAAGATTCTGCGGAGGTCGGGGTGACCTTCAAAGATTATGCCGAACATATCATATATTTCCCGTTCCTGCCAATCTGCCCCTCGGAAGACCTCGTGAACTGATGGGACGAAGGGGTCGTCCTTAGAGGTGAAGGTCTCCACAACGCACCAGGTGGCTTTAGAGAGCGAGAATAAATGGTAGACTATCTCAAATCTATCCTGCAATTCAACCCCGCTGATGCAAGCGGGAAGAGTGTAGCCGTGCCTTTTGAGAAAATCACAGACAGAGATAACTTCCTCTTTATCAACTATTACCGTAGGCTTGCCATCTATTTCTTTTACCTCCGCATTAGGAAATTCTCTTTTAAATTCTTCCCAAGTTTCCTTATCCAAGGTTAACTCGCCTCCTGAATATATCAAATGAACACGGGTTCCTTTCTGATTTTTTCTTGGAGGGTGAGGATGCCCTTTATCAATGCTTCGGGGCGAGGTGGGCAACCTGGGATGTAGACATCAACGGGGACTATCTTATCAACCCCCTGAACCACATAGTAAGAATCGAAGAACCCCCCGCCGGAGACTGCGCAGGCGCCCATAGCGATGACCCACTTCGGGTCGGGCATTTCCTCCCAAAGTCTTCTCAATCTCCTCGCCATCTTCTTCGTAACTGTCCCTGCAACTATCATTACATCCGCCTGCCGAGGCGTCGCCCTGAATACAGAAGCACCGAAACGGTCAAGGTCAAAGCGAGAGGCACCCGTTGCCATCATCTCTATTGCGCAACAGGCAAGCCCATAGGTCAATGGCCAAAGGCTGTTTCGCCTTGCCCAGCTAAAGAGGTCGTTGAGCGGAACTCTTATGACGCGAGGTAGAGGAATTCTTTCTATCACACCCATTCTAAATTTCCCTTCTTCCAGGCATAAATCCAGGCGATGAGAACGATGGTGAGGAAGATGAGCATCTGCCAGAAGAGGAAACTTCCAATTCCCAATTTGACGGCGTTTCTGAATATAAGGGCGAATAGGAGGAGGAAGACCCCCACTACATCAAATACTAAAAAGAGAAGAGCGAAGGTGTAATAGCGGATATTATATCTATGCCATCCTGTTCCTATAGGTTCCTCTCCGCATTCATAAGTTGTGAGTTTTTCTCCCCTTGCTCTCCAGGGGCGAAGGAACCAGGAAGTGACGATTGCTGAAACGGCGAAGGCTATCCCCACGAAGGTGAAGAAAGCGACATAGCCGAAGAACTCCGCGTTCATTTAGGATTAAATTATAACTCCCCTACATTAGATGTCAATTACAATGTCTTTTTAAAAATAATCCATCTTATAATAGATCCACTTCTTTAAGGAGAATTTCCCAATCCTCTTTGGTGTATTTAAGATCGTTAATAGGCACTAAATATCTACTCTCTCTAACTTTCCCTAAATAAGGTAAATTTTCTCCTTCTTGAATAAGTCTATGTTCGGATGTTTTAAAATATCCACAGATGAAACCTTTTAGTTTTGTCTGTATCTCCCCACATTTATAATCTTTAATTCTATTTCTCATCTCCTGAAGATAATCTCGGAATAGCTTATCAGAAGAAGGAATTCTTGCATCAGCAAAATCAAGCAATTTTGAGAATCCGCAAACTTCAATAAAAAATTGTAAAATGGGAGGCTGAGGAATAGAGCATTTGACGGTTATACCATAATCATAGCCTTTATCTGCTTCTGCCCAAATTCCAGCCAAAGATGGAGATGTCTTTATGCTAACTTTCTTTTTGGCATTTACAATATCATTTCTGTATTTTTCAATTTGAGTAGAGATATCCCAGTCTAACTCAATTTCGGTAGGGAAATTTTTTTCAAGGAGTTTTTTAACCATAATCTCCCCTAACTTTCCGACAAACTGATCCACTAATATAGCTTCAAAAGTTCTTCTCCTTCCCCGAAACCCCTTTTGTGTAACCGTTGCCCTTGTGCCACCCGCAAACATTTGATAGGTAATTTCCATACAAAATATTAGCAATCTTATTAAATCTTCATCATCGATACTTATAATTACTATATTTGGGATTAATTTTTCCTTCACCCATTTTAAAACTTTGTCTTCATCTAAAAATGTTCTATTTCATCGAGATTTAATTACACCAAAATCGTTAGATCTCCATGCGGAGAGTAGTAATTCACTTAATTCTTCAATATCAAAAATTATCCCGCTTTCTTTCTTGATGGTCTCTTGAAGAGATTTAATATACTCAGCTTCTCTCTTTTTAAATACAGACAGGCTTTTTAATTCGCTTTTTAAAACAGGATGGATTTGGGTATTCTCTCTTTTCACTTTCTTAATATAACTAAATGTTCTGTTTTAATCCTGCTATCTTTAATTCCAGTAGCAGGATTAATATTCGATTCAAACATTACACGAGACAAAATTTTATCTATATAAGTAATTTCATGTTTCCAACCAAATTTTTGGAGATGCTCAACGATAATATCATCGATAGGAATGGGGGTTGCCCTTATTTTAGCCGGACCTACAAAAATACACATATAATTTTCAACTTTTTCTCCAAGATTTGAAAAAACACCTAAAATTGCTTTAAAGTATTTCTCAAAAAGGATCCGCAAATGGTTCTCTTTTATTTTTTCCCTAAATTCATGATATTTTGGGGAGTAAATTTCTATTTCCTTTACATCACGATAAGGAATTTCTTTTTTACTTAAATTTTTAATATAATCTTCGTTATATCCCAACCAGAATAATTCCAGTTTTGTAGATCTAATATATTCTTGAGCTTGAAGATAAGGAGGTGAAGTAATTAGAATATTTACGGATTCCTCTAAGTGTGTTTCTAATGTGTCCACCCCGGATTTAATTTTAAAATTTACTGATTTAGGATTAAGTTTTTCATATTCACATATTTTATTAAAAAGTTTTAGGACTTCGTCTCTCAACATTCTATAAAATTTCATTTTCCAATTTCCTTTAAGCAAATTTTCTATTTTTTTTCTTGAATATTTAGATTTATACAATTTATGGACTGTTTCATCACTCCAACTAAAATATCGAGTAATATTTAAAAGAGGAATTAAAAGAAAGTATTTAGTATCTTCGGACAAGGAATGAACAAATCCCCAGGCTTTAGAAAGAAGAGGAAGAAATTCTTTGGGAAACCAATAATTTAAATTACTCCAATTAGGAATAAATTCCTTTTTCGATTTTTTAAGTTCCTCCAATAACTCTATTAAATTTTGGATCTTTATTACTGATCTTTTTAGTGTGGCAGTTTTATGGATAACTTCTATTATAGGATTTAAATCCCAAAGTTCATAATTATATCCATAAACCCTCGCAACCAATCCTGTAGTACCATACCCAGCAAAAGGATCGAATACGGTCATTCCAGGTTTGGCGTAATTTTTTAACACATAAGCAATAACCTGGGGAATAAATTTAGCTGGGTATTTATAAATCGCAAAAGTTCCATAGGTAGTAAAAGGAATTTCGGAAATTGAATTTCTAAATAATATGGGTACTTTTTTAGAAGAAAAATTAGATATTTCAGAAATTGTCTCTTTTCTATTAGTCGCTGGGTGACTATTAAATTCCATCGTTAATCGTTGATTTTGTAATTTCTTATATCGCATAATTAATTATAAACAAAATCCAAATCTTTAAAAGTAATATTGAGCACGCTCAATTTTAAAAAATAAAATTCCCACTTTTTATTAGGTATTAAAAAATTAATTTTTTTTAATAATAAATTTATTTTTCCTCCAATAACTCCCCGAGCAGGACTCGAACCTGCAACCCTTTGGTTAATAGCTGGATGAAAACACATCTTTTATATTTAAATATAATAAGCCATAATTCTTTTTTGTCAAATAAAAATTAGTTGAAATTTGTAAGACGATAAAAAGCGGCATCATACTCTTTGATGGAGAAGAATCTCTCTTTAAAACTACCTCTACAAATATTCCCATTTTATTTTTCTCCTTTCAATTACCTTTTCTCTTAACTTTTTATCCAATCTTCAATTATATTTCCTTTT
>CALITO010000004.1 GCA_938041455.1 uncultured bacterium
TGTAACCTCCACTACACTGCAGACTCCTACCCTACAGCACGGGATGACTTATTACTTCTCGGTGCGCGGATGGCGCAGCGTGGATAAGGGGGAAGTAGCAACCTCCGATGGGGTAACAGTTGATACACAGCCTCCCTCTTCTCAGGTGGACCCTCTTCCAGCCATTACGGATTCCCTCACATTCACCGTCTCCTGGCGGGGAACAGATGTCCCCTCGGAGATTCAAAACTACGATGTCCAATACAGGGATGGAGCGACGGGGGCTTGGGTTGACTGGCAGATGGCAACAACGGTGACCTCAGCCCAGTTCACTGGCGAAAATGGGCATACCTACTATTTCCGTTGTAGGGCGAGGGACAATGCTGGTAATGTTGAGGATTGGCCATCCGCTCCCGATACACAGACGCTGATCAATGTAGGAGCGGTCACTTTGACCGTCGTGGCGACACCCGCTTCTCTAACCTTCAGTGCGGGGGAGAACAGCAAAGATGTAACCTACAGGATAACAGCGACTGGACCTCAAGGGGTCAACCTCACCACCTTGACTTTGAGGAGAGAGTTCGGGGATGGAACATCAGAGGAGATACCGGAGGTGATTTCCCAGCGGATAGAAGCGGGGGGAAGTGTTGAGATGGGGCGGACGATCACACTTGATGATGCTACTCGCACGAGAGTTTTAGCCGGAGGAACGACTGGAACATTTGATATATCCGCGACCTTCAGTGGGAATGACGATAGCGGTAACGCGGTAAGTGGGTCAGCAAGGATAAGGGTAGAGGTCAGGGCGGGAGCACCAGAGGTTTTTAATGTCAGTAATCTTCGCATTCAATTCACCGCAACCAGTCCATTCGCTATTGGACAGGGAGTGCGGGCGAGGGTATTGATGGATGCTTCAGGCACTCTGCCCGGGGATGTAAGGGGCGTTATATACCTTGATGGAAACCGCTGGAGGAGCTTTGGAGTTCGCCTTAGGGAAAGCGGTGAAAACGAGTTCGAGACCGACCCCCTGCCTACAGAGGAGAGCGTCGTTGGTAGGCACACTATAAGGGTTGAAATAGTAGAACCAACAGCCCTGAGCGCGCAGGCAAACTACGAGGTAAGTAGGGAGGCGGAAATACCAGCTTTCACTTTGAGCGAGTTGATCTTGATACCTGATACAGCGAAGCTCACCGATTTTAACTTTTCCTCCCCTCCCCAGAGGGAAGGAAACACAAATCGCTATACATTAAATGGCACCGCTAAGTTGACGATAATCTCCCTTGATAATCAAGAAGTAGCGGGGGTAACAGTGGAGAATCTAAAGATAGCCTATAACGATAGAGATCCCAGGAACTCGGAGGTTCGCTCGGGAAGGATTACGAAGGAAGTGGACGAGACCGCAGAGTCCCTGTTTAAGAAGTGGAAGGATTGTCTCCTTATTAGGAAGGTTGAGTATAACTATCCCGAGGGGAGCCCCACGAGACCGGATTTTCTCTCCCTCAGTGGCATGCTCCATATCCCCTACTTGGACCAGGATATTTACCAGATAAACGACCTTCACTGCACAAGGGATGGAATCGTTGGCAAGGACTTCCATTCACCACACGAGTGGAATGTATATGGCTTTCGCTTCTCAATCAAGGATATAGGTAGCGCTCCTGCCATCTCCATAGGAAAAGATAGTTTAGGCTATTACATTTCAATTTCAGGAGAGCTGGCAGTTGGACAAAGGGGTAGCTCAAGCGTGAGCAAGATAGCCGATTTCAGTAACTTCAAATTTGCCTATAACAGGAGCAGGGACGATTTCAGCGTGGCTGGCACCTTTAGAATAACCGACCCCTTCAACTTCATACCCGGCAACAATTATTTTGAACTTACTAACATCCAATTCACTAAGGAGACAGACACCTGGTTTATGAGGGTAGGATGTAGATTTCATAAGGAGAACCTGCCCGAGGGTGTAAGGGATTTACTCGCCAAGATACCTTCCCTGCCGGAAAATGTTGAATTTAAGTTCAGCAAGGGCGGAAACATAGAGGGAAAGATTTCTCTGATCAATGACTTGAGGAGCGGTGGACCAGGACATCGGCTTGACTACGATTTCGCAAGTTCTCGCACCTCCTCTGTCGACCCTACTGAATATAGGATACCGAAGATAGATTATGTGCTTGATCCAACCTATTTAGGAATAAATCTGAAGTGGGAGGATGGGGATTTCATAAGGGGACAAAGCAATATAGAGATAGCGCTTGACCTTTATCTCCCCAAGTTCAAGGATGAATCTGGCAACTGGGTGGAGGACCAGAATCGCCGGAGGGTGCAGGTAGGGGATGTGAATGAGAGAGGAGAATTCACCCCCGGGGTGAGGATATCTATGGATGGAGGGGTGGAGTGGAATGCCCCGATGATTACAATTGTGAGAGGTCTGCGCTACGCCTTCTTTGATGAAAAAGTGCTCCTTAGACTGAACGAATTGGCTTTCCAAGTCTATCCCTTCCTCGTGAGCATAAATGGCTCATTAGGGGTAGATTTCTCTATGATAGAGGGTGGGATAGACTTGGGGCTCAATATTGACCTTGACGGTAATGTGGAGTGGAGATTGGGAGGCGGTGGACACTTTGACATAGTAAATGTGGTTCATCTGGGTGTAGAGAATCTGGATTTCTGGGGTGGTCCCGAGCCAAGGGAAATAACTCTCAACTTTGATAGGACAACGGGAGAAGGAACTGGGAGGAACTTTCAACAGAGTGGGGACACACCGATTCAAGTGAAGAGATATTTCAAGTTTGAGAACGCTTCTATAGACTTGGGAAGTTCGGGGAGTTGGTTTCACGGTAGTGTGGAACAGTTCTTGATATATACCAAGGTTGACGGGGAAACCAAGGTATCCATAAGGCACGCCGATGTCAGTGTTGCGGGGATCCAACTTTTAAGCGATTATGACTATCACAACCCGATGTTAAGGGTGGCGGGGAAGGCGACTATTCCAAGTGGGCAGGAGATAATAATCGTGGGGAAACTTGGTTGGGGGGGAGAGGATATGACCTTCGGTCTATTCGGAGCGGTAGGAGGGCTCAGGATTCAGATTGGTCCCGTGACCCTTACCGATGTGGGGGGAGGCTTCTTCTATAATCCCGTTTCGGAGGACCTGGAGACCGTCAGGTATATGTGCGGATTTGAGAGACCGGAGATGAACGGAAAGATAGAGGCGAGAAGACCCGGTGGAGCGGATAATCCGGGAAGCTTTGCCGTTCTACTTTATGCGGGGGCGGTGATTGCCTCAGAGGACTTGGTGAGGGGCAAAGCCCTCGTCACCTTAACGGAGAACTACTTCAATTTGGATGCGGAGGTAAGGGTTCTTCCCAGCGCCAATTTGGCAAGGGGAGTATTTTATCTGGGAGTTGGCTGGGACCCATTCTATGCCGAGGGTTCTATAGATATAGAAGTGAATGCAGTGGATATAATAACTGGAAGAGGGCATTTGGATTTCTATGTCTATAGTAGCGATGCTTGGGGGATAATGGGGAATGCCAATCTAAAGGTAATCCGCATAATAGATGTGACAGCGGAACTATTTGTGGGTAATCCCGGGTTTATGTTTGATGGAAGGGTTGGAGCCGGCATTGACCTTTACATAGTGAGTGGTGGTTTTGAGTTGGAGACACTTTTCTGGTATAAGAGAACCCCTCCCTCATCCTGGGGCGCCTATGCCAGGGGAAGAGCCTGGGGCGATGTGTTGGGAGGCTTGATAGGGGCGGATATCTCCCTTGAGGGTGCACTCATTCATACCTCGCCCGCCTTTATCATCTACTGCGTTGGTGGCTTGAAGGTGGAGGTTTGTTGGGTTACCGTTTTCAATGGTAGCGTTTGGGTCGCCCTGAGCACAGAGGAAGGCATAGATGGGGGGACGGGGAGAAACTCCCGCTATGATGAGTTGATAGACGAAGCAAGACATATGGCCGATGAAATGGAGGAGGAGAAAAATAGAGTAAAAGAGAGTATGGATGAGGCGAGGAGAGCCTATGACCGGCTTAGCGAGGAACAGAGGAGGCAGGCGGGGAGAACAGTGATACAACCTGATGAGGAGAAATATCGGCTGGTAACTACAGTGTATAACAGGGAGATGGGTGGTGCTGGATTCTCAACAATCTATTACTCCGGCTTACCTGAGCAATTACGAACTATCTGGGAGCAAGTGATAGATGGCAGGGAGGCGGAGAATTTGGCTAATCTGCGGACTCAACTATTAAATAGCCAAGCCGAGATAGATGTTCTGAATGAGCAGATGGTTGCTAAATACGAGGCGGTTGCTAATAAGATAAACCAATATTCCGCTGTTTTAGAGGCGGAACTACCAAGCGTGAGGGAATTAGGAGAAATGGGAACTCCATTCCAGGGTTATGAGGAGCAGGCGGTTACAGCAAGGGATGGTTCAAGGAGAACGATTCGCACGGGCTTCAATATGGATTATGCGAAAGCTGAACGGCAGGCCAACGAATTCCAAGAGGTTAGCGAGGATTCCGCTCAATATGAGCAGAGGCTTCTCCAATTAATGGCTAACTTTGAGGAGAACCTACAAAGATTAGATGGGCTTCTCCACTGGGAAGACCCAGCAGTGGCATCCCTCACCGAAGATTATTACGAAGGCTTCTCAAAAATTACCCGCCACTACAACAAGTTCATAGATTACCTCCGAGAGAACCAACAAAGTTGTATTAGAAGGTCAAGGACCTTATCCGGGATTTCCGAGACCTCGCTACGCTCTCTCTTTAATGATGTAGCCAATGCATTACCTGTTGACTTTCTGAAAAACTGGACTAATGAGCGTATAAATAATATCAATAGTCTTTTGGGCAAAACAAGGGGAGAAGAAGGTAGCTACAACCCCATATTGAGCGACTCTGACCCCCCTGAGAGATGGAAGGAAGTTTTTGTGGATTCTGGTCTGGAACTATGGTATAGGATTCCCCGATCTGGTTTAGACGATGCGATATATCGCACCTCTACAATGCGTTTGGAAAGTGTAAATAACTATAAAAATTTGCTCAACTCTTTCTGCCCTCACTGGAAAAACTACACCAATTCACTTGACAACATCTATAGGAGAAAAGCGAGGCTATACGAGATACTCTATGACCTATATGACCAGTTGGCGCTCTGCGATGGGGGATTGATCCGGATATCGGAGGTAGAGGGAACCTCCCCCGATTTACCGGCGGGAATGATCTTGCGTAATTCACAATCCATCCAGAGGCTCCGGGAAATTATGCGGGGGGCACCGGAAATGAGACGAATTGAAGGTATGGGTGGTCCAGCGGGTCCGTCTACGGGACCACGACCTCTGCCTGTTGGCAGTTACATTACCGAGAGAGGGGTTAGGTTTATGAGCAAGCGCGATTACTTCAATATTAAGAAATGGGAGACCGCCCTCTATCTTGTAGTGCCGGAGATAACCTCGTTTAGAGGGGAGAGGGTTTCCGGTTATGGCTACGCCCTGATAAGCCTCAGCTGGGATGCTACCCATCCCTATAGTGATAGTCGCTATCCCGAAAGAAGCGGTGTAGTGGAATATAGCTGGGCGTTAAAGAATCCCGTGGGTCCGACCCTGGGCTGGGTATATGGAGTTCCCTCACCTCCTGCTGAATTTCCCCGTTATTCAGTGGGCAAAAAGAAGGAATTGAGAGTGCTTTTGTTCCAGGAGGGGACCCCACTTGGAGAATATGAGGTTCGCCTGCGGGCAAGGGGCGCGGGTGGCTACACAATAGAGAGAATGGGAAGGGTGAATGTCAGATTCGCCCCTGAAGGTGACAGGAGCAGTTTAGACATTAGGGATGATACACCGCCCCTTAAGCCAAGGGTAGTAGTAAAGGGTCCTTACACAGCAAGTAGCGGAGAGATGTATGGCGAATGGGATTCTTACGACTACGAATCCGGGATTCAGGAATATCAATATAAGATAGTGAGGATGTTGAGGTTAAGAGGTTCACTGCCCAGTTTTTCCGAAGCCTACGCATACAAGGGGTTACCTCAGCCTTCTCCCCTTGTAACTGGAGGGACCGCTATTCGGGAACCTCGCTTCGGTCAAACTCGGAGAGGAGTCGCCGGGAGCAGGGCTCCAGCAAGCAGTATAGTAGAAATAGGAGGTTTGATTGAAAGTGAAGATGTCATCCCCTGGACTTCCGCTGGCGGTATGAGGGAGATGAATATTCGGGGACTATCGCTACAACATAATAACTATTACAAACTTTTGGTCAGAGCTAAAAATGGAGCGGGGTTATGGAGCGAGGTTGGAGAATCAAACCTTGTCAAAGTGGACTTGACACCACCCGACCCACCTTACACAGCAAGCATTCAAATACAGAACATCTTCGGTTTCCCCTCTTCCTCAAGCAGTGGCTTCCAAATGCCAAGGGGCGATATCCGGGCGATGCCGGTAGGCGGTATAAGAGTGGAAAGAGGGGCGGGAGGATTGAGAGGGTCACCCTTGATAACGGTCGAGCAAGGTATAGCTTCGCAGATTCAGGAGAGTATGTTCCCCGAGATCTTGGCACAATCAGGAGAGAAGCCGTTTACCCTTCGTTGCAGTTGGGAATGGCATTACGACAACGATCCTGAATCCAGTATCAGCGGACATCGCTATGCCATAGGCACTGCTCCCGATAACACGGAGATACTCAACTGGACCGACCTTCCTCTTCCTCCAACCGCAGCTCCTCTTGAAGGAAGGAGCACAACCTCCGTATCCATCGTGGGATTCCCCGTTCGGAATGGCGTCACCTATTATCTGAGGGTTAGGAATGTCAATGGGGCTGGTGTCGCAGGCAATGAACGAGTAGCCAGTGTAACTTGCCAATTGGATGACTCTACACCACCCACTGCCCCCACTGTCAGCATTCAAAGGGAAGTGCCCACTACTGCCACTATTATACCTGAGCGTAGGCTAAGACCAATCAGAGTGCTCTGGAGTCAAGCTCAGGATAGGGAATCGGGAATAATAGAGTATAAATGTGCTGTAGGGAGGATTGGAAACCCGGAGGCTATAGTGCCTTGGACATCTGTGGGTATGGAACATCAATTCCAATTGCCAGAATCTTTGCCCGGAGGGACACTGCTCTTCTCCGTCAAGGCGATAAATGGAGCGGGCTTGGAAACAGTCTCCACAGCGAGCGTTCTTTACGAACGTCCCATAGAGGTAGCACCAGCAGGGGCAGTTATAGAGAGACCCGAGATAAGGAGGTAAAGGGAATGCATATGCGAGGTAGAAAATATATTGAAAAAATAGGGGCGATAATCCTGCCCATATTATTTCTATGCAATGTGCTGGCACAGGAGGCGAAAGCTCCCCTATTCTTCGCTTTGCCAGACAAAGATAAGGTCTATATCATCCTTGGCCAAACTCCGAGAAGCTTTATGGGCTTCAACCTTTACCGCAAAGAAGGGGCAGGTGCATATGAGAAATTGAACGATGTTCCTATAACGGGCACTTTGGACCCCACATATATGGTTGCTATATTAGGGGAGGAATATGAATGGGTAGCTAACGCCCTCCGAGCTGATAATGAGACGGAGTGCCTTTTCAAACTTCGCCAACCGGAAAACGGCATTCCCCTCTCCCTCCTCAGTAGGAAAGTTGCCCAAGTGCTGGGCAGGATATACATAGACGATAAAGCCAAAGCAGGAGGTAGCTACACATATAAAGTCGCCCTGCTCGACTGGAGCGAAAAGGAATTCCTCTCCGCTGAGCAAAGCATAATGGTTGCTCCCCACCAGCCCCCCACTCAATCCCCGAGAAATCTTAAGGCGGAGGCGAAAGATGGGGAGGTCTTCCTCACCTGGGAATATCCTCCCTATAAAGGGGGGAACGATATAGTGGTGGGATTCAATATTTACTCAAGGGGGGAGAAGGACGAGAAGTTCTACAAGATAACCCCCCTCCCCCTGCTCCGTTGGGAGGGGACCTTGTCCTACAGAGACTTGGATGTTGATAATGGCTTCACTTATCATTATTACATAACGAGTGTGGACATAATAGGGGCGGAGAGCGCTCCTTCCAATACCGTAT
Source organism: uncultured bacterium (assembly GCA_938041455.1). Lineage (GTDB taxonomy): Bacteria > Armatimonadota > JACIXR01 > JACIXR01 > JACIXR01 > JACIXR01. Next base: position 8,042 of record CALITO010000004.1, read on the forward strand.
CTGCTAAACCCTTTGATAAAACCCCTCCCGCTATACCTTCTGGTTTAGAAACGGTAAGCGAGGAAGCAAAGGTAAGCATTAGATGGAACCTCAGCCTCGAACTTGATATAGCGGGCTATAACATATTCAGAGCAACATCTATTACAGGTGACTTCCAGAAGTTGAACAAGGAACTCATCGCCCCCGATTCCCCCTATTACACTGACGAGGAGGTGGTAGCGGGAAATCTTTACTTCTATAGAGTAAGTGCGGTTGATAAGGCAGGGAATGAGAGCAAGATGAGCAATGCCATATCTGGAGCGGTAAGGGATACGACACCGCCTCAACCTCCCCGAAATCTAACAGCCGAGGTTAAGCAGCGCAAGGTCTACCTCAAGTGGGAGGCACCTCCTGATAAAGATGTGAAGGGATATTATGTCTACCGTGGTAACACGGAGAAGGACATCCTCAGCATTACCCCGAATCCACTCCCCAAGGAGCAATTGGAATATATCGACGAGGGTTTCCGCAAAGAAGGTTTGGTGCCAGGCGATTCCTATGTTTTGGGGGTATCGGCTGTGGATAATTCTTATAATGAAGGCAAACCCGCGTTCATCAAGGTTGAGATACCGGATGATGAACCACCTTCCCTTCCTGTATCCTTCTTCGCCCGCGCCAGGGAAGATGGCAAGGTTGAGGTGACCTGGCAGACGAGTATGTCAAGGGATGTAAATGGCTATAGAATTTATAGGGCGGAGGAGGGTAATGAACCCCTTATGATAGGGGAAGTTGGCAAGGAAGTTTTCTCCTTCATAGACGATAAGGCGGAAAAGGGAAAGAGGTATCTTTATCAGGTGACCGCTGTTGATAAGGCGGGGAACGAGAGCGAGAAAACGAAACCCGTTTTAGTTATTCCTTCCGATATAGAGAGACCGCCAACACCCCGGGGCATAAAGGTTGTAATCGCTGATAACGGTGTGCGGATAAGTTGGGAGGCTGTGCAAGTAGAGGACCTCTTGGGCTATAATGTATATCGTGCCGACTATCCCAGTGGAATTTACCAAAAACTCAACGAGGAACCCGTCAAGGGAACTTCTTTCTTGGATAGGGATGGTAAAGCCAGCCATTATTATAAGATCACCGCCATAGATACATCCCGGAACGAAAGCATCCCTTCCAAGCCCCAGAAACCGGTTAAGGAAGGGGGCTAAGTAAAGATATGGTTTTCTCTAAACTTGGACCCAGAGCGCAACAAATCCTTGGGATAGCATTCCTGCTTCTTCCTTTTTTCTTTGTAAACCCCGCCTACGGTGGAGCTAAAGCGGAGGTTCTTTATATGGAGCCTGTTCCCCCTGCACCTCCTCCAGAAGCGGGGGTATGGAAGATAAACACCCTGGGGGATGCTACCTTGGGGCATCAGTCGGTGAAGGATGCAAGCGGTGAGAAAAGAGACGGAATTATAGGCAAGGTAGTGGTGAGCGTAAACGGGGAAAGGGAGAAACAGAGTATGAACGGCTCGCTTCAGTTCAACCGGCAGTTTATGACAACAGGCGATTTGAAGAACCTCGGCTTGAAAGCGGAGTGGAAAGACGAGAAAAGGGAATTGGGAATCCTTCATAACCTCTCTGACACGGGAAATATCGCGGCAAGGATATATAACTTGACCAGCCTAAAAGATACGAAGCTCAACTTCGCATATAAAGAGGGCGAATATTCCTTTTTGCTCAACCTATTTCAAACTAAAAATCAAAATAGGAGCGCTGGTGTGCTTCAGCAGGATGTTGATACGAAGCAAAAAAGCATATCTCTCCTCAAGAAGGCGGCGAAAAACGAGGCCAAGTTTATCTGGAGCGACGCGGAGAACTCCTCTCCCCTCACAGGTTTCCGCTCCTCCAGCAAGAACCTGTTTCTCCAGACAATCCATAATTTGAAAAGAGATACCCAAATATCATTTGGCTTGGAATTTATGGATACCAGTTCAAGAAGTGGGAGGACAGCGCCTCTCGTCTCCTCCTCAAATAAGAAATATAGCCTCGGCTTCACAACCCCCTTGGGCGAGAGATGGAAATTCAAACTGAATTTCGATTCACTCCACAATAGATATAGTTCAGCGGGAAGGAGCACGAGCACGACAACCAATATAATAGATTATACCCTCTCCTACCAGCTCCTTCCTCCCCTCGCCTGGGAACTCAGTTATAACATTTACAAAACGAGTGGGCAGAGCGAGACGAAGAGGCTCTATAGTAGGTTAAACTTCACAGGAGCACCTCAAGGTTATTTTCGCCTCGGCTCCTCAAGTCTTCTCTATCAACTACTGAATGTAAAGGATAGGACAGGGAGGAGGGTAGCGGAGAGCAATCAATTTCAGTTAATCCTTCCCATAAATTTAGGGATAAAGACCAACCTTATGGGCACGATTACAGTGGGTAAACAGGAAAGTGGCGGAATGCCCAGCAGCAGAATTACAGATATGAAGAATTACAACCTATCTTTAAATCACAGGGCGACCTCTACCTCGCGTTACTTCCTCCAATATAATACGAACGACACATCAACGAGAGGCTATCCCTCTAACAGCGTTGATAACTATAGGATGGGAATAGAACTTATGGCCAAGGCGAAGGGTCAGCAGATGCCGATTTCTTTGACAAGGACGACCTCCTCTTCCAGCTACGGAGCGCAGGGCTCGGATGTGAAAGAGACCGCTATGAGTTTTGGTCTCCCTTCCTCCTCACCGAGGACGAGGCTTAGTTACATATTTGCCCTAACAAGTTCGGAAACAAGGGCTGTGGGTCGCACTATACAAAGGGATGCTAAAAGGCATTCCTTAAATATCTCCCTTGCCAACAAGGATGGAAACCTGCGTTTAGAAAGCCTTCTTTCCTATATAGACACAACCGAGGATTTGTTCAATATATCCCTCTCGCTCATATACCAGAAGCCCAAGAGTTATAAGATTTCCCTCGTCCTTTTCCGTAATAAAGAGTGCTTCTTCCCTGCTACCCCCTATAACACTCACAATATCCTCCTCCAACTGGTGTATAATTTCTAATATGAGGAATTTAACAAGTGTAGCGATTTTGAGCTTGATACTCCTCTTATTACTGGGAGGGAAAGGGAGTTCTTCTGATGTTCAAGAGTATCTACAAAAAGGGGAGTATGAAAAGGCTATCCCAATATTGGAAGATGCTATAAAGAATAAACCTACAGATAACAGTCTCAAGCAGGCACTTCTGGTTTGTTATTTCCAGATGGGGGTGAGGAAATTCCAGGGGGGTGAGTTCGCCTCCGCAGGGGAATATTTTTACAAGGCATTAAGCGTAGACCCCTCTTCTCTCCCCTCAAGACGGAACTTGGCTCTCACCTTCTTCAAATTGGGAAATTTGGAGGAAGCGAAGAAGGTGATAGAAGAGGGGCTCAAAGCAACCCCACCTGATAGGGATCTCCTCCTCTTATTAGCACAAATTTACCAGCAAGAGGGGGCTGGTGAGAAGGTATTAGCTACCCTTGAGGAAATACACAAGCACTATCCGAGGGACAAAGAAGTGGGGATGATATTGGCAAATCTCTATTATTCCCAACTGAAGATAGAGGAGGCAAGGAGGATATATCGGGATTTAGCAAAAGAATATCCCCAGGATATGGATGTTCTTTTGAGGGTAGCGAAGACCTATGAGGACGAAGGGAAATGGGCTGAAGCGATAGGCGAATATGAGAGGATGCTCGAGATAGAGCCCAAGAACTTGAATATCTACCGAAGAATGGGATGGATATATGAAAGGGAGGGTAAGTTGGACGAAGCTATAGAAGTGTATGAAAGAGCGGAAAAGGTTCTGCCCCAAGCAGGTGAGGTTTATCTTTGGCTGGGCGAGCTTTGGGAGAAGAAGGGGGACGAGAATTCAGCCCTGTTAAATTACAAGAGGGCGGTCCAGGTATCCCAGGAGCATCCCTTACCCTACTACAAGCTCGCGAGCAAAACCGAGGACCCAAGGGAGAGAGAACTCCTCCTCAAGCAGGCGGTAAATAAGGGGGTAAGAATTCTGGAACAACTGGAACAGCGCCTTTTAATAGGGTTGGGGGAGGGAACAACTCTTGAAACTCTGCGAGGTTCCTTAGAGTTAGCGGAGGAAATAGAGAAAGTGGAGAAAACTCTTCGCTTAGCTCTGGATGCTTACTTATTCCCTCCCTACAGCCAAAGCACAGAAGTATCGGAGAAGGACCTCCAAAACCTTCTGAAGAGATATCCCCGCAGTAGAATACTCTTGGAGTATACGGGGGTTATTTTGGAGAAGAAGGGGCAATGGGATAGGGCTTTGGAAATATGGAACAAAATTCTCCAGCGGAACGCCAAGGTGGAGAGAGCACACCTCGGTATGGGGAAGGCTTATGAAGCGAAAGGGGAGTGGGAGAAGGCGAAAATGGCGTATAAGCGGGCTTTAGAGTTAAAGGAAAATAACGAGGAAGCCTATCAGGGTTTAGTGAGGATGTCAGAGAAAACGGGGAAATTGGAGGAATTGGTGAAAGAGTGGGAGATGAAGGCGAAGTTTCCCTCCAACCGCTCAAATGTTCTATTTTTATCAAGGTTAGAAGAACTTTTAAGAAAGACGGGGCGATATGAGGAGGCTGAAAGCATCAGGAAAAAGATAGAAGGATTGAGGGAAGAGGAGAAGTAATCTCTACCCGGGGTGAAATATTATTCCAAAATAGCGATGTATGGGAGAGTAGGCTTGTGTTGTTTTCTTCTTGCTTCCCTTACCCTCTTAGGGAGGGGACTGATGGGTGCTTCTCCCCTAAGGGTCAGGGGGAAGGAAGGATTTCGTCAGGCGGTTCTTTCAGCAAAAACTGGCACAACTATATTATTGGCTCCCGGGGTGTATGAGGGCAATCCATACTTCGAGGAAGTGAAAGGCAGGTCGGGAAAACCCATAATAATAGCGGGAGAAGATCCCTCCAACCGACCCACAATTAAGGTCGGACCCAAGGGAAATAGGGATGGCATAAAACTTTCTGGCGTAACGGATTTCAAAACAGAGAGGTGTGTTATCGAACAGTGGGGAGACGAAGGGCAGGGGATAGATATGGTGGGTTGCCACCAGGGTATCATTAACAACTGTATATTGCGATATGAGGATGACAAAAGGGGTCGGTATCCAGGTGAAAGAAGGGAGTTCAGATATTTTCATTAAGAATTGCCGATTTGAACATTCCGAAGTTCGGGCTATGCAGATAGGGGGAAGCACGGGAAAACAAGTTCTTCCGCTTAATACTTTCTATAGACAAAACGATGGGTTATTCGCATACTTCGAGAAGCAGATGATAGTTTCGTTCTTTGTAGAAACGGAGTGTTCAAGAGAAATCTCGTGGTCTTCCCTTCTGACGAATGGTTTGAGGGAGGAGTGAATGTTGGATCTGGCACCGCTCCCCATAGCTTCCGTTTCATTCAAAATTGGTGGTATTGCCTTGATTCCCCTGAGGCAAGACCAAGTTTGCCCACTCCTAAGGAGAGCACAAAACTTTGAATAAATGGATATTATGTAGCCTTGTCTCTTTTCTATCCCTTACTGGAGGGGAGCAAATTCCAATGATAAGTGGAAAGACTTTCACTATCTCCTTCTTTTCTAACGGCTCTATCGCCACAATAAAAACAAAAACGGGGAAGGACATCATCCCCATTAAGATGAACACCCCTCTTTGGGAGATAAAATTCTCGGATGGTTCAAGCCTCTCCTCTCTTGATATCTCCAGAGAAGGGTTTTCATGGGAGAAAAGGGACGCTTCTCTTCTTTTCATCTATAAAAGTGAGATGGTTTATGTAGAGGTTGACTTCTCCCCCAAAGACGATAGCCTTGATATATCCTTCTCCCTTCGCCCCAGGAATAAGACGATCCTAACTTTGCGCTCTCCCATCCTTCATTTCTCACCAGAGGAAGTGGAGAAGGTATATGTTCCTGAAGGATTGGGCATTGCTTTAACGAAGGAATTCTTCACGGGAGAGATTGGTTGGGGGCCTCAGGTTATAGGAGATGAAGGATTAAAGAGCCTTGTTGGGGAAGGCTGTGTTATGCGTCCAGTGGTTGATGAGCCTGTTCCAATTTATCTCACCAACATAGGCAAGAAATGGTTGGGTGAGGATATCCAAGATAAAATAGAGGGCTATAGGGTAATAGTAAACAGACCTCCCGAGGGGAAGGTAGAGGTAGTGAAGCTTGTTGATTCTCCAAACGGTGCTTTTCTCTCAGGCTATAATATAGCGAAGGGTTGGTTATTTCGGCCTGGTGGATGGATAAGGCGTGAGGATGGTGAGGTAGTCTTTCTCCTCTTTCAAAGAGTAGTTCAATATCTTTGGCAGGAAGATGGGAGGGAGAAAACCGTTGCTATATTGGATATAGCGGGTGGACCACTGGGCGGACCCTTCAATGAACTCCTCCCGGCTTTGTGGGAAGACAGGTTACCTTCTCTTTTGCCCTCTTTCAAATTGAAGAGGTTATACGGGATTGAAGACCTTCGCCAAGCCTTAAATCAACCTAATAGATATCCTCTGATAATCAATCCCTACGGTGAATACATACCTACCGGGAGGAAAGGAACCTGGAGGGAAATTCTCCCTATGATAAAGCATTATATAGAGGGGGGCGGGATATGGTGGGAGACAGGAGGGTTTTCCTTCTTCTATGAGTTGGTTCCAAAAATCGGGGGATTTTGGTCTACAGATTATCCGCCAGCTTTCTCCGACTTCCTCTATCTTAGAACCCCCGCTGGTTCCCTTGCCATCTACGGTATACAGAGGGGGAATTCCCTATTTGTCCCTGTGAGTTTGCAGGTCGGAAGGCGGGAGGAAGAGGAATATGGTTTCATTATAAGGGAATGGCATACTTATGTAAAAGGTGGCCATTCTTGGCGCTCGCCGATCATAAGGATGAGCTTCGATATCCCCCTCCTTTCTGCTTTAAGAAGCTACGAGGAAGAAAATGGCTTCGGGAGGAAATTAAAGGATAAATTGCACCCTGCTCTTTTTGAGAAACTTGGCAAAAGTGTATTAATTAACTACCAGGGTGGAACATTTAGGGAAGGAATAGAGAAAGCGGGCAAGCTACCCCTTCCTTCCCTCGTTCATTTCGCCGATTATCTTAGAGGAGGATTTGACAAGCAGTATCCAGACCATCTTCCTCCTAATCCAAGGAAAGGCACAGAGGAAGAATTTCATCAGTTCTACGAGACACTTCATAAACTGGGGCATCTCGTTATGCCCTATACCAACCCCACCTGGTGGTGTGATGACCCAAAAGGACCGACCTTTCAGAGGGAAGGGGATGCACCATTGGCAAGGAATTTGCGGGGAGAAAAGATAAAGGAGGTTTATGGAGCTAATTGGGGATGGGCTATCTGCCCCTGGCATCCCTCTGTGAAGGAGGCGGAGAGGAAGATAAGGGCGCAATTTACCAAAGAGTATTCCAGCGATATCCTTTTCCAAGACCAAATAGGAGCGAGAGGATGGATATACGATACGAACCTCGCCTCACCAACACCCTATGCTTATGCTCAGGGATGGATTAACATCGTTAAGGAAGCATCCAAGTATGTTCCCTTAGCTACTGAGGGGGGGTGGGATGGCATAATGAATTATGAGACCCTGTTTTGTGGAATAACTTGGTTCCTTCTCCCTTACGAGTGGCGTCCTGCCTGGGCTTCCCTGTATAGAGAGCGGTATCCTCCTAATGCTTGGCATTTCTATCCCCTGGCAATTTTTCTCGCCCACGACAAAGTGGGCTTTTACCATCACGATTTGGGGCAGTTCGTAACTAATAAAGAAACCTTAACCTGGACGCTCCTTCTGGGTTATGGGCTGAGCTATGCAACTTGGCCAGCGGGATTGGACGATGAAAGGACATCTAATTGGCTTCAATGGCTAAGCCTGCTTCAGCAGAAAATAGCATTCCTCTACTTCGGTGAGCGGATGAAGGATTTCAATATCCTTCGTCCCGCTACAGATAGAAAGGGATGTGGGGTTATGAAGGTTGACTTCCCTAAAATAAGCATAATAGCTAATACCGACCCCCAACCCTTTCCCCTTTCCTCTAAACTGGTAATTGCTCCTTATGGATTCTACGCCAAGGGGAGGTATATTGAGGCGGGAATAGTGGTGAGGTGGGAAGGTAAAAATTATCCCGCCGAAATCTCCTTCCTTAGGGAAGGTAAAAACATTTGGATATATGAAAAAGGCATCCTGCGGAAAATTAAATGAACAAGGAGGTTATTCTGGAAGAACCTGTCCAGTTGGTACTTCATCCCATTCCCCTCTTTCCCTCCCACCGGTGAGCCCCACCCATTAGAGGACAGGGCTCACCGGTGAAGAAGTTCAGGAAGCTCGAGATGTCGTCATCCTCGCTTTTTCCAGAACAGTGGCGAAACCAACTTTTACCCGTTAGATGCTTAGAATTGGTCTCCTCCGTGAAGGACCCAGGCGTTGTTGTAAAGGTAGATGTAATCCAACCACTTCACATGTCCGTCGGCGAAGATAACGATTGAGCCATTTGTATGTCTTGTATACTCGGGCCACTTGTTGCGGTCTTGGAGGTTGGGAGAGCAAACCCAGCCGCTCCCGCAGGTGTTGGGAAAGGTTATGCGGTTGCAACAAGCATCCTTATGTGCCGAATCAGCGATTGCTACCACCTCTGCTGGGCGCTTAACTTGGGCGAGTGGGCGTCCCGTTCCGGTGGTTCCACCCGAGGGGTCGGGAATCCCCCAGCCAGCTAAAAGGTTGTTATAGCCGTAGCCAAACCTTATCCCTTTCCACTCGGGAGGAAATTGCCAAGCCCAACCACAGGGACCCCATTGTTGTAATGTGCAGGTGCTACCTGAGGGGCATTCAAATATCTTCAGGTTCTTGATATAGGGTTGAAGTCGGACAGCCCATCTGCGGTTGGGGTCATGAGGGTCGGGTCCGTTGCAGTTCCAACATTCATAAGGGAGGAGAGTCTCATCCCAGTCTTGCAGATACATCATCCAAGCGGTGGCTATGTTCTTCAGATTGGACATACAAGCTGCTTTCCTCGCTTGTTCTCGAGCCCTGGAGAAAACGGGGAACAAAATGGCTGCCAAGATGGCGATAATCGCTATCACCACCAGCAGCTCGATCAAAGTAAAGCCACCTCGCTTCATCCTTTTTCACCTCCTTTCCTTCTCAGGATTAAATTTAATAAAAGTATAAAGAGCGCTTAAAAATATGTCAATAGTTTTTTTAAAATTTTTCTGTTTTGTTGAATAAACATTTTAAAATTATAACCGCTTTACCCCCTTTGTTGTGCCTCTCGCCGTTTCACTTCGGGGTTTCGCATTATCAAAAACCATTTGAGGGAGTTCCAATTGGAGGGTTCGAGCAAAGAAGGTGTATAATCTGATGTGGGATTTCCCAGGAGTTTCCCAAGAGATAAGGTATCCTGAACACAACCTGTGGTTAGGAAAGAGGTCTTCCCCTTTCTCCTTCTCCTCTTTGGCTTAATTATTCAACAAAACCAATAATTTTTAAAGGAGGAGCGTAAAAGGGCTTGCCACTTAAAACCCCCTCTTGTTAAATTTATCTAAAACGCTATGAGGGGAAGAAGAAGTTGTCCCAATTCATAGATCCTAAGTGGCTTGTCTGGGCTCTGGAAAAAAGCAGGGGGGTGGAGAGGATAGGCGAGCTTTACGAGGTTCTCGATGCTTATCTCCCCCATCCCTCTCCGAAATCGCGGAGAAGGGCGATAAACTATATTTTAAGACTTCTTGAACTGCGAGGGGAAGGGGAAGCAATAAGACGACATCCTCTCCTTCGTCTATTTTCCTGCTTAAATGATGAAAAAGTTAAAAGGGAGCTCGTCTATTGGCAGGTCATAAAGAACCTTCCCTATATCCGCGATTTCGTCCTATTCCTCAACCAATATATTGAGCGGGAGGAGCTCTCCCGCCAGAAGGCGAGGGATTTCCTTTACTCCCTTATGGGAAAACAAAGCATAACTACATTTAATGCCCTTCTCTCTCTTTTAGATAAATTCAATTTAATCCAAAGGGGGAAGGGGACCATTTTTCTCGGGTATTATTCTCCTTCCCGTCTTGCTTTTTCCTTCGCCTTATGCGAAGATATGTTAAGGGAAGGAAGGGTGACATTGGATTTGGGAGGGCTAAAGGAGGCAACGGTGCCGAGGGTCTTCTTTATCCATAAAGAAAAGTTGATCTACTATATAGAGGAGGAAAAAAATCTTTGGCAGGTAGAAAGGCGCCCCCCTTTAAACCGTATTCTTCTACTCATTCGCTCTTTAGAGGAAGTGGTGGATTATCTGAAGGGAGGAATATAAGGGAGTTACACAATTTATTGACGATTCTTCTTACATACTTTATTATTAATGATTATGAGAAGCACAACTTGGCTTCCATTTTCCTTTGTCTTACTTCTCGCAGGTTGCGGAGGCGGAATCAAGCTAGACTCGCCTTCAAGCGGATATTTTGCCAAACTGATAGATTCTTCCCTTATATGGGATGAGAACACCCGTACCCTCACATTTTCATTCTACTGTGTTCCCCCTCCCGATGTCACCATAGTATCTCTGGAAGGTGATTTCAACGGTCCAACGAATGGAAAACTTAACATTACTTATAACTCGGGCACCGGCATAGGCCAGGGAATGGCGATGCTTCCCTTTGATGGAAAATATGTGATAAATATTTATGCCAATGACAGCCTGGGTCGAAAAGTCCTCGTGCTTCGGTTCACTTCTGACATTTCCGGCTCAGGTGGAGGTTCGGGTGGTGGGGGAGGAGGTTCAGACAGCGATACACCGCCACTGCCGCCCTTTTAATATTCCTAATTCTGAAAAAAAATCCCCTTACGAGAGTGCGAAAGTTATGAAAGGCAAAGAGCATATTTATAAAATAGCACCTTATGAACCAGGCAAACCTATAGAGGAAGTGAAGCGAGAACTCGGACTGAGGGATGTAATAAAGTTAGCATCCAATGAAAATCCACTCGGTCCCTCGCCCTTAGCTCTCGAAGCGATGAAGAAACACCTGGAAGAAATCAGTTACTATCCGGATGGACATTGCTCCATCTTACGCCATAAACTCTCCCAAAAGCTCGGCTTCCCTCCCCAATGTTTCGTTTTCGGCAACGGCGTTGACGAGATAATCCATTTCATAGGATTAGCATTCTTGGAAGAGGGAGACGAAGTCCTCACTGTGGAACCATCCTTCATCAGATATGATGCCTCCGCTCTACTTAATAAAGCATTTTTAAAGAAAGTTACTCTCCCAAATTTCCAATACGATGTTTCCTTGCTACTATCTGCTATAAGCGAGCGCACGAAGGTAATTTTCTTGGCTAATCCCAACAATCCTACTGGAACATTCCTTCCTCAAGAGGGTTTGAGACAACTCATTGAAAGGGCGGAAGGGAAACTCCTGGTCTTGGACGAGGCTTATTTTGAATTTGCTGAGGACCCTGCTTTTCCCGATAGTTTATCATTTCTTAAGGAAGGTGCTGATATAATCGTCCTACGGACATTCAGCAAAATCTATGGATTAGCAGGTTTGAGAATTGGCTACGGGGTAGCAAAGCAAGAAACCGTTAGAGCGATAGAGCATATAAGGGAACCTTTCAATGTGAACTACCTCGCCCAAATCGCTGCTGTTTCTGCTTTGGATGATGAGGAACATATAAGGGAAACGCGGAAGACCATTTGGGAAGGCAAACGCTATCTCTACCGGCAGTTTGAGGAGATGGGGTTGTTCTATTTACCAACTCAGGCCAATTTCATATTCGTGGATGTGAAAAGAGACAGTAGGGAGGTATTTCAAGCCCTGCTGAGGGAGGGAGTGATAGTGCGGACGGGAGATATATTTGGTTGCCCAACCTTTCTACGGGTGACGATAGGGACACGGGAGCAAAATGAGAGGTTTACAGGAGCACTCAAAAAGGTGCTTGGAGGTGTTCAATAGATGCTCGTCATTCTCAATGCAAAGGCGACGGAAGAGGAAGTAAAGGAAGTAACCTCACGCCTTGAGGCGTGGGGGTACAAAATCCACATATCGAAAGGAGTTGAGAAGCTTGTCATCGGAGGCGTCGGGGTTCCTGAGGTAAACGAGTTAGAATGTGCTGATGTCCTCCGCTCTCTTCCCTTTGTGGAAGAGGTGTTGATAATCGTCAAGCCCTATCATCTTGTGGCGAGGGAGTTCCGTCCTCAGGGCTCGGTGATAAAAGTTGACGATGTGGAGATAGGAGGACAGAAGGTAGTATTGATGGCTGGTCCCTGCTCGGTTGAATCTTACGAGCAGGTGCTTGAGACCGCTAAGGCGGTGAAGCAGGCGGGAGCGAGAATATTACGGGGAGGCGCCTATAAGCCCTCTACTTCCCCTTATTCCTTTCAGGGATTAGGGGAGGAAGGGTTGAAAATTCTCTCTCAGGTGAAGAGGGAATTGGGGCTCCTCGTTGTCACGGAGGTTATGGACCCCCGTGATGTTGAGACTGTTGCTCAGCACGCCGATATCCTCCAAATAGGGACGAGGAATATGCATAATTACCGTCTCCTATCGGAGGTGGGTAAAAGTGGAAAACCCGTTGTGCTGAAGAGGGGTTTCGGCGCCACGATAGAGGAGTGGCTCCTCGCAGCTGAATACATCGCTAAGGAGGGTAACCCCAATATCGTCCTTTGTGAAAGAGGGATAAGGACATTTGAGCCCCACACAAGGTTTACCTTGGACATAAATGCCATCCCTGCGGTAAAGGAGCTCTCCCACCTGCCCGTAATTGCCGACCCCAGCCATGGAACAGGAAGGTGGAGGTTAGTGCCGGCTGTAGCTAAGGCAGCGATAGCCGCTGGCGCGGATGGGCTTTTGGTAGAGGTTCACCCTCAACCTGAGAAAGCACTTAAGGACGGACCACAATCCTTGCGGATAGATACCTTCCTTTCTATGGTGGAGGAACTCAGGGCGGTAGCCGAAGCGGTAGGAAGAAGCCTCTGAGATGGACGAGGACTCGTTTAAGAGCGTCTGCATAGTTGGTGTAGGTCTCATAGGTGGCTCGCTTGGGCTCGCTTTGAAAAAAGCGAGGCTTTGTGAGCATATCATTGGCTTGGGAAGAAGAAGAGAAAGCCTACTGAAGGCGCTCGTGAAGGGAGCTATTGACGAATTTACCCTCTCTCCCCGGGAAGCTTTCTCCAAAGCAGACCTTATCATTCTCGCCACACCGCCGAGCACTATTCCCACTTTCTTCCCCCTTATCGCAAGGGAAGCGAAAGAAGGCTGTCTAGTCACCGATGTGGGGAGTGTTAAGAGAAGGATAATAGAGGAGAGTGAAAAGATCCTGCCCTCCCATATTATATTCGTAGGTGGGCATCCTCTTGCCGGAATGGAGAAAAGAGGGGTAGAATGGGCTGAGGCCGACCTCTTTCTAAACTCAATCTATGTCCTTACCCCTTGCTCTCGTTCAACTGAGGAGGGTATGGAGAAGATGAAGAGGTTGGTCTACTCAATAGGAGCCCATCCCCTGATTATGGACGCGGATAGGCACGATTTGCTCCTCGCCTATACCAGCCATTTTCCCCATCTAATTGCTTTCGCTCTCTCCTTACTACTTGGGAGGATGAGGGAAAAAGAGGAAAAGGTGAGCTACCTCGCAGCTAGCGGATTCAAAACTATGACCCGCATTGCGGGGAGCCCGGCAGATATGTGGGAAGAGATTTTCAAAGAGAATAAGGACAATTTGCTCGTAGTTTGGAAAGATTGGGAGGAAGTGATGGAAGAGATGAAGAGAAGATTGGGGGAAGGGAATTTGAGGGATACACTGGAGAAGGCGAGGGAGGAAAGGGAGAGACTGGATGAGATTGATTTGCAGAAGGGCAAGGGAATTTGAGGGGAGGATAAGCCTTCCCGGCGATAAATCCATCTCCCATAGAGGAGCAATGCTTGGTAGCATAGCGGAAGGGGAGAGCGTTATAGAGAACTTCAACACCTGTAGGGATTGTCTTAGCACCTTAAGATGCCTTCGGGCATTGGGGGTGGAATGGGAGAGGGAGGAAAACAAAATTTGGATAAGGGGTAAAGGATTGGAAGGATTGCGAGAGGCGGGGAATGTTCTCAACGCGGGTAATTCGGGAACTACGATAAGGCTTCTTTCCGGGATATTAGCGGGTCAGCCCTTCCTATCCATTATTACAGGCGATGCATCTTTGCGTCGCCGTCCAATGGATAGAATCAAGGTCCCTTTGGAAATGATGGGAGCGAAGGTATGGGCAAGGGCATCTCACTTACCGCCCCTCGCCATAATAGGAGGAAAATTAAAAGGGATTGACTACAGCCTTCCCATAGCCTCGGCACAGGTCAAATCCTCAATCCTTTTCGCAGGACTGTTCGCCCAGGGTAAAACAACTGTTTATGAACCCTCACCTTCCCGAGACCATACCGAGAGAATGCTCTCCTTTATGGGGGTAAAACTGGAGAGGAAGGAAGGGATAAGCCTCGAGGGAGGGGCAAGCCTTTCCCCCTTGAAATTAAGGGTTCCCGGCGATTTCTCTTCCGCCGCCTTCTTCATCGCCCTTGCCTTGTTAACCAGGTCCCGCCTGCTCATTGAGGGTGTGGGGTTGAACCCCACGAGAACGGGCATGCTGGATGTTATAAAGGAGATGGGAGCCAAATTTAAGATAAGAAATTTACGGGTGGAAGGGAATGAGCCAGTGGGGGATATCGAAGTAGAAGGAGGGGAATTGGAGGGGACTTTGATAGAGAGGGACATCCCTTTGATGATAGACGAGATACCTATTTTGGCAGTGATAGGTGCGAAAGCGAAGGGTGTAACGGAGATAAGGAATGCGGAGGAGTTAAGGCGTAAGGAGGCGGATAGGCTAAAAGCACTGGCAGTGGGTTTAAGGAAGATGGGAGTGGAGACTGAAGAGAGGCGGGATGGGTTGTTAATCAAGGGAAGGGAGACGAAGGGGGCGGTGGTGAACTCCTTCGGAGACCATAGGATAGCGATGGCTTTTGCCATATTAGGTTTAGCGAGCGAGGGTGAGACTGTTGTTAGAGGAGCAGAGTGTGTGGATATATCCTTCCCCCAGTTCGTTAAAAAATTGCAATCCCTCGTCGGTTACGCCATTTCCTATCTTTAATAGGAGATACGCCTTGGTTTATTCAAATATATCCAATGGCACCTGCCCTTCACAATGCCTCGGCTGGGGAATTCTCAACCAATAGCAGATTATGGGCACCACATCGGGCGAGCGAATTGGAGCAATACGTTTATAATCCCTACGTAGCCCTTCTCCAAGAGCGATGAATACCCCCCCTACCGAGCAACCTAAAAACTTAGCACTGGGTAAGAAAGGGTGATGAATTCCCTGCATACCTCCGCCTCTCTTGACATCGAAGAAACCATTTGAGTTATAGACTATCTCAGAAATGGGTATGAAGTTATGGGCGCCAATCACCTCGGTGTAGGGTGGCTTGAAGTAAAAAACTATATCTCCCACCGTATCACCCCATTGACCGAGGAAATCTGCTTCCTCCTTTCGCAGGGCAAGGGAAATGGGGCATTCCCCTGTTTCGGGGTCTCTGATCGAATAGAGCAGTTGTATGGATTGCCTCACTACCTCCTCATATTCCCTTTTGGGGTCAACTATCCCTTTAACTTCTCGTCCCTTAAGGTTAACCCAGATATTCTGAGCAAACGGGTTGCCTCCCAGGAATACCTTGGAGTTTTCCCAGTCTATCACATAGCTAGGGGAACCAGAAGTATCCATCCTTTCTTCAGGTAAAATTCCCGGACGCTTTAGGGGGTCGGGCTTGTAAGTTACCAATCCCGCTTCCTCAAAGAATTTCCCCAACCAGACCCTTCTGAAGGTCGGCAGAGCTGCGTGGTCAGAAGCCACAATGAGAAGCGTCTCATCATCAGCACAATCTCTTAGTATATCCCCTAAAAGCCTGTCGAAAACTGCATACTGGGAGCGGAACTCTGCCCATGCCTTCTCTGCCTCCTTGGGGTCGTAATCCTTCCATTGGGGGAACAATTCGTTCAATTTTTCGTGGTTCAATCCATCGGGTGCATGAAGCCGGATAAAAAGCAAATCCCACTCGTATCTATTAGAAAGATAACGAGCGGTTAGTGAAAGTCCAATTGCTTGTTCCTCAATGGGCTCGTAAACTCTGCAGAGGGTGCAGATGAGGGGGGTGTCTTCCTTCGTTTCCTCGGATAGCAAGTTTAAGTTTTCTCCTCTCCTCAGCAAATCATCTATGAGCTCATCTGCGATATGTTTGGGGTAAGCCCACCCCTCTGTGTTGAAAACGGTGGTGCGGAAGAGCTTGATGTGCTTCCCATCGGGCGAGAGTTCGAGAAGCCGCAATTTGAACTTGCCCTTGAAGGTACCAAAGGAAGTATTAAACTCCCCCCAAAGCCAATCCGATTCCTCACCAACCCTCAGCGTTGCCAATCGTTCCTTCGCATCCCTATTTCTGCAAATCAGGACTTCGTCATAGCCTTTCCCTTGAGAATCAATTATGAGGATATTATATATAAGGGAGGACCCCAACAATAAGGTTCCTATCCCTCCCTCCAATATCCAATCCCCGTCTCTAAAAACTAAATTCCCCTTCCCAGATACCAGCATGGCGCTCTCCAACGCTCTTGGATTGGGTAAATTGAGAAAACCGATGGCGGGCACGATTTCCAACTTGTTGCTTTCCCCCCTCTCGCTTTCCTCTGAAGAGAATAAAATAGGAGAGCTCAATCTAACGCGGATAGATGAGAAGGGGCCGCTACCATCAATCGCTACTCCCTTCTCTATATTTGGTGGCCATCCACCCGGATAATTTATAAGCAGGCATTTTTTACCCGCTCTCTCAGCGGATTGCCAAACATATTCCGCTCTGGAAAAGATGTCGGTCCCAAAACGGCGGAAATTTTCCCAGGGCTCGCCAGGGAGGTGAATACCGAATGAATTGACGCCGTGTGTGCCAGTGAATGTACCCGTTGCTATGGATGTCCAATTCGTTGGGGTATCGGTAGGAGGGGAAGGTAGAAGAGGGGCAAAAACACCGTTCTCTAAGCATTTCGCGAAATTAGGCAGAATGCCCTCCCTAACGAACTGCTCTACCATTTCAAACATCAAACCATCAAGACCGAGTAAGATAACTCTTCTCATCATCCGTTACCTCCTCCTATAAAGGAGAATAGAGGGACGCTTTTTAATGTATTTATTTTACTATACTGGGAATGGCTTGTATAGCGGTATATGAAACAGGAGGGATAAAATGGAGAGAATGCCGGCTATAAGGAAATCGCCAAGGATTAATCCCAAGAAGAAGGGAAGCGTAGTGCGGTAGACCTTCATACCACCTAAACCGAGTATCAAGCTCTTCAGGCTCCACGCTATAAGCATTGGGCACCACATCCATTCAAGAGCTCCTGATTGGGCTATAACATAACCTGCTGGGTGGAAAGGGAACCAGAAAAACTTGGTATGGCAAAACTGGAGCAAAAGGAAGACGATGAAACCTGCGCCCATAGCAATTATTCCTCCCTCATCCCTCTTCGCGGGCGATTTTAAAAAGGAGCTCAGCATATCAAAAGCAACCCTTCCCTGATAGGTGCGCCACTGGTCTACTTCTGCTGAGGCAGCGCCGTAGCGATAATAAATTGTAAAAGCTATCAACAAGCTAGCGAAGACCGAGAGAAATGTAGCGAGAAGCATCGGCAAAGCCAACCTTCTTTTGCTCAAACCCAGGGAATCGGATAGCTTCATCATCTCCAAGTAAGTTGGCATTGGATAGGAACGAAAATCCCCGAAGGAAAACCAGCGAAGATAAGCGAGGGCGGTTAACTCCGAGGGAAGAAGGACATTTGAACCATAGGATGCTCTTAATATCCACCCTACATCATTGCCGGGGTTCCAAATAGGACCTACGGTCGCCCTTAAGCGGGAGACCGTGAGCAGGGAGAGAAAGAAGAGGGAAAAGAAGAGGACAGTTGTTACAAGGCGCATACCCAATTTATAGGCGAAAAAACAAAGGAAAGTGAAAGATACTAAGAGTCCGAGCCAAGCTGAACGAGGGGAGATTATGTTAGCCGTCTTCTCTCCCCTTATAGCCGAGATTAGCGAATTCCGTAGGTCCTTTCTTGCTCCGATAAGAGAGATAAGAGCCAAGCCAATTATCGCTCCTTGTGCCTGTTCCCCTTGAAAGGGAAAGCCAGCGGAGAAACCTCCCGCCCACTGCCCCTTCATCCCCAAGATACTCGCCATTAGGTTTCCCAATTTGCTTAGGAAAAAGAAGAACCAGGAGGAGAAGAGTACCTGGGTGGGGACTATCGCGGAGAGCCCGATGACGCAGGGATAAAAAGTAAGCCAAAGTTGACCAATACCGTTGTATGGAGGAGGAAGGCGGGAGCTTATTTCTGTGGGGAGCACCCTTATCTCGGGGATGTAGGGGAAGGAAAAATGGAGTGCGTTGACCAGTTGGATGGAGAGGGCGAGCAGCGTTCCCCCAATGAGCCATCTCTTATCCAGGCTTAAGCCTCCTTCTTCGCTTCCCAACAAAGTAAGGGGAAGATATATCATTGGGAATGTGAGACGCTCCTTGTTAGCCCAGCGGTTATATAAGAGAGAGGATAGACAAAGCATAGCAAAGATGAGTGCTAAAAGGAAGAGCCCCCAGATTATGAGAGGAGATATCCAACTCCGCCATATTCCATCCCAAAAGTTCATACCACCAAGGAAGAAGCCCTCCACGAGTTCTCTATCACGGGGAGCAACCCAATGCGGGATGTATTTCCAGAAATCCTTCCAGCGGTTCTCGGGACTCGCAAACCAGAAGGGAGCAAGAAGAGTGGTAACGAGGAATTGTACTAAACCCATAGTGGCTATGCCAACGGTGCAAGCAAGGACGACATAGATTAGGGTCAATTCCCTGCTTCTCAAAGGTTTCAAACGCCACCAAATCAAGAGCGAAAGAAGGACAAAGGACGAAAAGGAAAGGGTAGGGGAATGAAAGAGAGAGGAGAGGGTTATTAAGCCAAGAACTATGAGAAAGACATAAAAGCGCAGCCCTTTTGCCATCCAGAGGAGGAAGAGGACGAGGAGAAGGATTATGATGGCGGCGAGGGAAAGGGAACTTGAGGCGAGGTCGGCGGAGCGATAGATTATCTCGCTACAGAACACCCATATACAAGCGATGGGCGCCAAAATTACAGCGAAAATAACGGCTCCTTTGCCTATCTTATTCTCCAAAGCCTCTTCGCCCTTGCGAATTCACTCCAAGAATTTATCACAAAGGTTCTTAACCTTGTTTATCTCAGATTTTTGGTAGTGGATTTCTTTGGAATGTTGTTTTAGTCCGCTGGTCCACCTCCGAATTTACTCCAGAAGGTGATGTTATCGCTTCTACGGAAGGGGTCGAATAGTCTGCCGCAACTATTGGCTATCTCCATAAAGTTCATCCATTTTGCATGTCCATCTGCGAAAACCAGGTTCTCTCCTTCTACATGACGAGTGTTTCTCCTCAATCGGCGCTCGGGAATACAAGCAGCTTGACAGATATTTGCATAAACAACCCTTCTACCTCCACACGAACCGAATGTTGAGCCATCTGCGAAGGCGACCGTCTCTGCAGGAGTTGCCACTTCTGATTGGCGAACAGGCTTCTGTGACCAATTGCAGAGCGCGTTTCTCATCAGGGGTTCCGCGTAAGCCACCGTCACAAAGCTACCGATGAAATCCCTGGGGAAAGTCCAAGGAGGATTTGGATACCAGGGGACAACTGCTCCATCGGGACGATGCCAAGCTTGCACCAGGGGTGCTTGCACATCCGGGGGAGCAGATGGGCAATTCCAAACCTGCGGATTCTTGATATAAGGGTGAAGTTGCCCTTGGGGTAAGTCATTGGGGGAACCAGCCCCAGGAGCTTGGCAGGAGGTTACGAAAGGATATGTCTCGTCCCAATCTTGAAGATACATCATCAAAGCTGAACCTATCTGCCTCATATGGGAAAGGCACGCTGTCTTACGCGCCTGCTCCCGTGCTCTTGAGAACACCGGAAACAAAATAGCTGCTAAAATAGCAATTATTGCTATCACAACAAGCAGCTCTATCAGTGTGAAGCCCGCTGTTTTGTTTTTTAGCATTTTATAAGTTCCTCTTTCTTTTATCTTGATTTATCTTCTACCTCCCTACCTATTTTCTCCGGGTTTCCGGCAGGGGAGAGGGGGGAGGCAAGCTCTCTCCCCCTTTAGTAACCCGCCATTGGCATCGCTTCTTGCCTAACCATCTTATAAAAGGAAGGCTTTGTTGAATAAACATTTTCGTTTTTAAAATTGTAGCACACTACCTTTTTTTATAAAGGTTTATTTTACCAAATAACGATTTAAATTCAATATAAAATTAAATTTTTTAAAACACATGCTTCTTCTCCTTAATACATATGAGCGTTTCCCCAAACAATCTCTTGGGGGAACGGAGAGGAGATTCCCGGCTATCCGGCTACTATAACCTAAGATAGGGTATCCTGAATATTGCTCAGGGTAAGGTTTTCCCCTTTATGCTTCGTTTATTCTTTACTCAGCAAGGCGAAAGAGCATAAAAGTATTCCAGTTGAGATAGCGTCCTTCAAATCTTCCGGGGGTTCCCTCACCAAAGACAATCTCCCCAAAACTCCACCATTCTCCTCCTGGCTCGTCCACCTTCTTTGGAGCATTCCAACCCCACCAGCGAAGGAAAGGTCTCTCCCTTCCTTGTCCTTCTATTGCAAGGCATAAAGCGGGGGACTCCGTGTGTTCTCGCACTCGCTCCAGCCCCAAAACGAACTTTGTGGGATTCCTCTGAGGGATGAGTCTCACGAAGCTCAAGGGATGACTTGTGCGGATGAAGGAGAGGCAGAAGGCGGTTCCATCTGCGGAGCGCCCTAACCGCCACTCGCTTGGTGGAGAAAGCTTCGCCAGCTTCTCGGGTGGTTCATTTAGAAGCAGGGAGCGAAGGCGAATTATTGAGGGAGCTATATGAGCGGTGTCCTCGTTGAGTTTATAGGGTGTTTTATCTTGCTCTGCTCTCCGAGTCAGGCGTTCCATCTCCTCCCCTATCTCCTTTGCCAGAACATCCCGATAGAAACGGGCAACATCCTCACTGGAAAAGCGAACCCAACGGTTCTCAAATTGCCTCTCTCCTGTTTCCTTGGGATAGGTTGGTCCATCTATCTGCCACCCCGCTACATCGCCCCAGAGATTTGTGAGATACACTTCCTTGGGCATAAATTCCAGGGAATGCCAAGGTTGGTAGAGGCGGAAATATTCTGCACCAACTTGCTTTACATAATGATGGACCAGTTCTTTGGCGAAAATATAGCAAGCGAAAGCATAGGTATCGTAGTCGTCTGCCATATAGGCGAGGCGAGCCATATAGAGGGGAGGGGATGCCTCATCGCCCATTTCTGCTATTGAATAGCGGCCAAAGGATTTCCAATCGCATTCCAAAGGGGTGATGAAAAATCTCTTTATTGTATCCCAGCGCCCTCTGATTATCCCCCAATCTTCGCAGAAGTGGGCATAACACCAAAGCGTTTCCAAAAGATTGGAGGAAAACTTCCCCGCATCATCATATCCACCCCAAGTGCCTATCCCTGGACCGACGAGGAGGAGCGTTCCTTTAAATGGCTTGTAATTTTCCTCTTTCAGAACGAAATTCCTCATATATTCACCAAGTACCCATTTAACTTTCTTTCCTATATTTTCTGGGAGATAGGGGATAGCCTTTGCATACCATCTATCCCCCATAACCTGCCAACAGTAGTTTACTGCCCCGCCGTGGTCCCATATCTCTTGCCAGTCCCTTCCTTTAAATTTCTCATCTATACGCTTCATCAACCAGTCTAATGCTTCTTTTACTACCTCAGGCGCTGTTTCGAGGTCAGGAAGCTTGGGTTCCTCCATAATATGGACATAGGTGAGTAGGGGGAAGCGAATCTCATAGGTGTCAACATTCTCCACGCCCATCCAGGGACCGTAGGGAGTGAAGACATCGGGGTCCGTAATAGGATGGGAGAAGAACATTGGGAAGGGCTTCTCGGCATATTTGTGGTTTCCTATCCATAAGGCAAGGGCAAGGACAGGGGGAAGGGGGGCAAGGCGAATGGGCTTTGTTCCCCAATCATCGGATATGTAACGCCATTTAAAGTGTTCCCTGACAATGAGAGTATCACCAGATATTGCGAATCTTTCCTCGGCGTAAACGGGAAAGGCACGGAGAACCTTGCTTAAATAATCGCAGCGTTTTGTAACATCCGCAGGGAGTCCCTTCTGCCACTGCCAGGGGCGTATATTTTTGGAAGGGAGATTATACTTAGATAGGAAATCTTTGCCTTGTTGGGGTGGTTTATAGTAGCCATAAAGGGGCATAAGAACGATATCATCCACCTGCTTGGTAAAGGAGAGGGAGAGCCCTTTCTCAGTTAGAGAGAGCGCCTTTAGGCGATGTTGGAGAACTATGATAAGGGGGGCGTCCCATTCTGCCCACCCTTCCGCGCCTGAAAACCACACCAAAAGCCAGGGAGCCGATTGGAGAGGTGAGGGGAGGGAGTCCCCCCTTTTAAGGATGCGGATGCCCCCGCGGAGAGGAATGGCACAGAAGGTTGGGGGGGAAAGTCCCCATTTATCCATATTGGCGAATAGGAGGAGCTTGTCTTGGTTGGAGTGAACGATAATAGCAGGAGAAAGCTCGCTGGAGAGAAGAAAGGAAGTTCGCTCATAATGGTCCGTTATTTCGTAGTGGGGAGACCTTGCCCAAAAATCACTCAAATCTTTCCCCCTTTCTCCGTAAAGGGGCGGCTGGGAGTAAAGCGAAAAGGATATGAACAAGATGAAAAAGGGGAATATCGCCTTATTCATAATTCTTCACCAAGTGAATATTAGAAATTTCTCAAGATTATGTGAAGTTTTTTCCATACCTATGACGCATATCATTTTATCTATTGGGTTGACTTTCTTGTCATTGTTTATAAAATTAAAATTTGAGGTGAATGTTATGGAGATTTTGACTGGAACTTGGAGAGTTAAAGTAGGTCTTGCTCAGATGCTAAAGGGTGGGGTAATAATGGATGTAACGAGCGCTGAACAAGCGAGAATAGCCGAGGAAGCGGGTGCAGTTGCGGTTATGGCTTTGGAAAGGGTGCCGGCGGATATAAGGGCACAAGGGGGTGTAGCGAGGATGGCTGATCCGAGCAAGATAAAGGAGATTATGAGAGCGGTTTCCATACCGGTTATGGCAAAGTGCCGTATAGGGCATTTCGTGGAGGCGCAAATACTTGAGGCACTGGGGGTGGACTTTATAGATGAATCGGAGGTTTTAACCCCAGCCGATGAATCCCATCATATTGATAAGCATAGGTTTACCGTTCCCTTCGTCTGCGGGGCGCGCGACCTCGGGGAAGCTCTCCGCAGGATAGCGGAGGGCGCAGCTATGATAAGGACGAAGGGAGAAGCAGGGACAGGAAATGTCGTTGAGGCGGTTCGTCATATGCGCCTTATAATGGATGAGATAAGAAAGTTAACTATCCTGCCGAAGGAGGAATTAGTAGCGGAAGCGAAGAGATTGGGTGCACCTTATGAACTGGTAAGGTGGGTAGCGGAGCACGGTCGTCTTCCCGTTCCTAACTTTGCCGCCGGCGGGATTGCTACCCCTGCTGATGCGGCATTGATGATGCAGTTAGGTGCTGAGGCGGTTTTCGTTGGCTCAGGTATCTTCAAATCGGAGGACCCCTATGCCCGTGCCAAAGCTATCGTAGACGCAGTTACCTATTACGATAACCCCAAAATCCTTGCCCAGATATCAGAGGGCCTGGGGGAGCCGATGCCGGGCATAGATATAAGAAAATTAGAGGATAAAGACCTTCTTGCAACGAGGGGTTGGTAGAAAGAGTTGAGGATCGGCGTATTGGCTTTGCAAGGCGATTTTCAAGAGCATCTCTCCACATTGGGTAGACTGGGAGTGGAGGCTTTCCCTGTTAAAGACGAGGAAGGGATAAGCAAAGTAAACGCCCTTGTGATACCCGGTGGAGAATCCACCACTATGGGTATACTTCTCACCCGCTGGGGACTAAGGGAAATAATTAGGGAGAGAGCAAGAGAGGGCATGCCTATACTGGGAACTTGCGCAGGGATGGTGCTCCTTGCTAAGCAAGTGGAGAATATAGAACAACCCCTGTTAGGGCTTATGAATATCACTGTGAGAAGGAATGCTTTTGGTAGACAAAGGGATTCCTTTGAGTGTGAACTGGACATAAAGGGATTGGAAGGACCTCCTTTCAAGGCTGTGTTCATAAGGGCTCCAGTGATAACGGTTGCTGCTCCCCCAGTGGAAGTGCTCGCTAAAATAGACGATAAAATCGTCTTAGCAAAGGAGGGAAACCTTCTCGCCTGCGCCTTTCATCCCGAATTGACCGAGGATACCCGCATCTATCGTCTATTCCTTGGTTTGTAAATGAGGGCGAGACTCCTTTTCCTCTTCTTCCTTGTTTTCTTAACCCTCGCCGAGCCCATCAATACCCTTTGGTCGATAAATATCCAGGCAAAGGGAGGGAATACAAATGGCAAGGAACTTCTCCTCTGGGGAGAAAACAAGGTTTATAAAATAGATAAGTGGGGAAGAATCCTATGGAAGCGCTCTTTCGGAAACCTGCAACGAGCCTTTCTTCTCCCTGATGGGCAGTGTATCGTTATAACCGAAGAAGGTAACAATTACAAACTACACTTCCTTGCTCCTAAAGGCCACAACTTTTGGCAATTTTCTTCTAATAATAAAGTAGTATCTATATCTTCGAGGGATAAGAAAGTAGCATTAATAACTGATAAGGGTGAACTTTACATTTTCACCTTGAGAGCCTATCCTGGGAGATTGAAAGGTTGGCGGAGATATAACTTCCATAAGCCCCTAAGAGCGTTAGCCATTCTTCAGGATGGAAGAATTGTCCTCTCAATGCCGGAGCAAATGTGCATATTTGAGGAGGGTAAGCAACCCCTCTTTTTCCCTTTCCCCGATATAGAGCGAATAATCCCTTTATATAATGGAGGGTTCCTCACTCTTCTCACCCAAACGGGAGAGTCCTTCCTTTCCCTTCACGACCGCTCTGGTTATGTAGTCTGGAGCAAAGGATTCAAAGGGGAAGTTTGTTCTCTTCTCTCTTCGTCACCCTTCTATTCCCTCGGTATAGAACGGAAGGTAGGAGAAAATATGGAAGAGAGGAAGCTCGTTGTTTTGGAGCAGAGGGGGACTATCTGCTGGCAAAGGGGGGGACTACTCTTCAAACCCCTTCCCCTCCTCCTTACCCTACAAGGGGAACTCCTCTGCACCAACGAGACAGGAGGCAAGCTCCTCCTTTTCGATCAAAAGGGGCGCTTCGTTTGGGAGAAAGAATGTGAGGGAAAAATAATTCGCTCCATACCCCTTTACCCCTCTTCCGCCCTTTTGCTTTACGAGAACAGAGTGGAATTAGTAGAGGTGAGGGCAAGTGGTAGATGATGAGGGATTGAAGGAAATCTTAACCGCTTTCAAAAATGGAGAGATAACACTCGAAGAAGTAGTTGTAAAGATAAGGGATAGAGGGTGGTTGGAGCTGGGTTTCGCGAAGGTTGATTACGGCAGGCTTAAGAGGATAAGGATTCCAGAGGTTGTTTTCTGTCAAGGCAAAGAGGAGGAGGAAATCGTCGCTATATTGGAGCGTCTTTATGAGAAGAACGGTAGAGTTCTTGCCACCCGTGCTTCACCTGAGGTTTGGGAAACGGTAAAGGGACGCTTTCCCGAGGCTGTTTACTATCCAAGGGGGAAAGTGATAATCGTTGGTAAGTTGCCGGAACCCAAAGGCAAAAAATATATTGCAGTAGTTACGGGAGGAACATCCGATATACCGGTTGGTGAGGAGGCAGTCCTCACTTTGAGGTTTTTGGGTGAGAGGGTGAAGGAGATTTATGATATAGGTGTAGCAGGAATGCATCGCCTCTTGGACAATCTGGAGCATATGGAGAAAGCGAGTGTGATAATAGCAATTGCGGGGATGGAGGGAGCGCTCCCCTCGGTTCTCGCCAGTCTATTAGGAAAGCCTGTAATAGCGGTCCCAACGAGCATCGGTTACGGCGCCTCCTTCGGGGGATTAGCTCCTCTCCTCACTATGTTGAACTCCTGTGCCCCGGGTGTAGCAGTAGTGAATATAGATGCTGGTTTCTCTGCAGCTGTCTTTGCCCACCTCCTCCTTCGCTCACTCTAATTAAACATAAGCGCTCGGCAATCTTTGTTTCGACTTCCCCCTTTATAATAAAGCCTCACTTCTAATAAACTTGAGAAACAAAAATGAACTTTTTAATTTCATAATTCGTCTATATGTTTGGAGGTGATTTTTATGAAGAAGTTCGGTTATGTAGTAGGGGGAGTTTTTCTCCTCCTGGTGTTGGTAGCGATGCCCATTCTTTCTCAGCCGCGGTATCTCCAGCGTGGCACCCGTTTGCAACAAGCGCAGGCTAAATTGGAGACAGTATTAGATAACCTCCAGCTCACCTCTTCTGAGAAGGAGCTAGCGATGAAGATTGTCCGGGAAAGGGCAGAAGCCTTTACCAAACTTATGGTAGTTCAGGCTGATCTCGCTGCGCTGGCAAGGAAGATAAAACTGGGTGAGAAAGTTTCTGACGCCGAGGCAAAGAAAGTGCTTACTAAGTATTACGACGAGCAGAAGAAATACCTTGATAAAATGGCTGAAACCCAGAAACAACTTCGCTCTCTACCTCCTAGGGCCCAAGTGGTTATCTTAGCTCCCGGCTTTCTCAGAGGATAGGGGACCCGTTAATCAGCGGTAAAGGGAAATAAGGAGGCGCGCTAGTTTTTTGTGGTCGTGGCGTAAAGGTAGGAGTTGGCGGAGGAGAGGTTGAGCAATGACCCTCAGCCTCATCCTCCGCAATTCCTCTATATCCGGGGTAACGAAGTCTGCTTCTTCTTCCTTGTATCTTTTTAATATCTCAGGGCGAGGGTGGGCGGTGTTGACGAGAACATACTGAAAGGGGATTTTGCCCAGTTGCTTCTCTATCGCTTTTATGTGGTCGGAAGCCTTGAACCCCTCCGTCTCCCCTTTTTCGGTCATCAAATTGCAGATATAGACCTTCTTCCCCTTACTTCTCTCCAAAGCTTCAAGCAAACCCTTCACCACTAAAGTTGCCAAGACACTTGTATAGAGGCTACCGGGACCGATTATTATTAGGTCTGCTTCCCTTATCGCCTCCTCCGCCTCGGGCAGAAGGGAGGCGAGCGGTTCTATGGAGAGGTATTTTATCCTCCCTCTGTAGTTAGTTATCTTCGTTTCACCTCTCACAATATTGCCATCTTCCATTTCCGCCACTAACACCACCTTCTCAGCAGTGGAGGGCAAGACTCTACCCCTCACTGCAAGTATATCGCTTGCTAATTGTATCCCTTTTTTAAAATCCCCAGTTAGCCCTACCATCGCTGTTATGAGAAGATTTCCCAGAGAGTGTCCTTTCAATCCTTCTCCTTTATCAAATCTATATTGGAATAACTTCTGCATATGGGGCTCACATTCCGCAAGAGACACGAGGCAGTTTCTTATATCCCCTGGGGGAGGTATATTAAAATCCTCCCTCAATCTTCCTGAGGAGCCGCCCTCATCGGTAACCGTTACAATAGCGGTTATATTTGAAGAATATTCCTTAAGCCCTCTGAGTATAGTGGATAGTCCAGTTCCTCCCCCAATAGCTACTATCTTCGGCCCCGCTGAGAGCAGGCGCTTATAGTAAATGACATCGGAGATAGGCATATCCCCGGGAGCTCTGATATTCGCTAATACACCCTTTATCACCCTTTGGATGGCGAGGATTAAAATCGCGGTTCCCGCAAGGAGTAACCCAATTCCCGCCCAGGGCGTGGGGAAAAGCTTACCAGTGAAGAGATAAAATTGCTTCATCGCCCACCCTATAGCATCTACCAGTCTAAGTTCCAAAAGTAGGATTACCCCCCAGGAGAGAAGAATAGCTCCTATAAGGGCAAGGAGTATCCACCTCTTTACTCCCATACCTGGGTAAAGCCATCTCAGTTTCCTCTGGAGTTTAGCAAGTGTTTTCCTACCCCCTATTCGTCTGTAGAGCTTCCTCATCCATCTCTTCATTCACTTTCACCTTCTTCTATATCCCGATGAAAAATAATCACCCTATAACCTTCCTCGCTAAGAATCTTCCCTAACTCATCCCCTATAACTACTGAGCGGTGCCTCCCACCGGTGCAACCTATGCCTATGGCTAAATGAACTTTCCCTTCCTTAGTATATAAGGGGAGAGAGAAATGGAGAAAATCTATTATATGTCTCATAAACTCCCTTGTTATATCGTTTTGAAGCACGAAGCTTTTCACCCTTTCATCCCGGCCGTTGAGATTCTTAAGTGCCTCCTCGTAGTAGGGATTAGGGAGGAAACGGACATCTAAAATAATGTCAGCTTCCAAGGGTATCCCCCGATGATAGCCAAAGGAGATAAGGGAAACAGTGAGTGGTTCTAACTCTTCCTTAAAATACCATCTTATCCGTTCCTTTAGTTGAGCGGGGCGGAGATATGAAGTATCTATGGTGAGATCAGCGGCGCTCCTTATTTTCTCCAATCGCTTCCTCTCTTCCTTTATCGCCTGGGATATTGTTCTCCCCTGCTGAAGAAGGGGATGCTTTCTTCTCGTTTCCTTAAATCGATTAAGCAGAACCTCGTCATTAGCATCCAAAAAGAGAAGTTTTACATTTACCCCCTTCTTTTTCTCCTCTTGCACTGTGTTTAAAAGTTCTCCCAAGAACTCTCCTCCTCGGGCGTCTACCACCGCTACAACTCTATCAAAACCTCCGGAGGAGTGGCACATCTCCAGGAGAGTAGGAAGAAGAGAAGGTGGGATATTATCAGCACAAAAGTAACCCATATCCTCCAGAAAATGCATACATAGGGTCTTTCCTGCGCCCGAAACACCTGTTATTATAATAAGTCGCATTTTATCATTCATCTTGGTAATTTTTACTATCTTTTCCCTTCCTTGTCAAGTCCTCCGGCCAGGTTCCCTTGGATAATCTAAGGGTTGCCTTCTCCTTTTGATTTTTTTATAATTTTTAAGGAAGAAATGGAAGGCCCTATAAAATTGGAAACACAAAATGTAAATTTTTATTTCGGCGATAACCTTGTTCTAAAGAACATTTCCATCCGCATACCTTCTAATAGGATAACCGCTATAATTGGTCCCTCTGGCTGTGGTAAATCGACTTTCCTCCGCCTTTTCAACCGAATGAACGATGTTTTAGAGGGAGCAAGAGTGGAGGGGAAGGTGTTAATAGATGGTGTTGACATATATAATTCTAACATAGATGTGGCTATGTTGAGAAGGAAGGTAGGAATGGTCTTTCAAAAACCTAACCCTTTTCCAACTTCTATATTCGATAATGTAGCTTATGGTCCTCGTATTCACGGTTTACATAAAGGAAAGGATTTGCGAGAAATTGTGGAGAATGCCCTCCGGCAGGCAGCTCTATGGGATGAGGTAAAGGACAAGCTCCACCGCTCGGCTTTGGAACTATCTGGTGGTCAGCAACAAAGGCTCTGCATTGCCCGCTGTCTCGCAGTAGAACCAGAAGTGCTCTTAATGGACGAGCCTGCCTCCGCTCTTGATCCTATATCCACCTTGAAGATAGAAGAGTTGATGCAGGGATTGAAGGAAAGGTATACAATAGTAATAGTGACTCATAATATGCAGGAGGCTGCCAGAGTATCAGACTACACAGGCTTCATATATAAAGGCGAACTCGTAGAGTTCGCTCCTACTGTTGATATATTTGAACATCCTCAAAACAAATTGACGGAGGATTACATAACTGGAAGGTTCGGTTAGGAAGGAAGAAAGGAATGGAAGTAAGACGTTCTTTTGAGATACAATTGCAGAATTTACAGGAAAATCTAATAGAGATGGGCCATTTCGTGCGAAGGATGCTCCAAAAAGCGATGCAGGCACTCGTTGAACAGGACACCGCATTGGCTGAGGAGGTCATAGCAGACGATGATGTGGCGGATGCTATGGACATCAACATAGAAACCAAGTGTATGCGTCTCATCGCCCTTCAGCAACCTATGGCAAAAGACCTAAGAGTGGTCGGAACGGTTATAAAAGCAATAGCCGACATAGAACGAATAGGTGACTATTCCGTAGATATCGCAAAAATAGCTATAAGGCTATCGGAGGAGAAATACTTTAAGCCCTTAGAAATAATCTCCAAAATGGCCGCAACGGTCGACACGATGATCGATGAAACGCTCAAAGCCTTCCTTGAAAGAGACCTCCCACTTGTTCAAAAGGTTTGTAATGAGGATGATGAAGTAGACCATCTTTATAAAAATCTTTTTGACGAACTTTTGGATTATATGCGGAAGGACCCCGAGCTCGTCTACCAATCCACCTACTTCCTCTTCGTCGCCCGCTATCTTGAGCGTTGCGCTGACCACATCGTTAATGTAGCAGAGAGGGTGCACTATATGGTCACCGGTCAGTTACTTCAACTTGCTCCCAGCCATCGTTCCACAAGCGAAGAATGACGATAAAAGAAAGGCTCAGCGTTGTTAAAGAAAAGGTGAAAAGAGCAGCGGAAAAAAGTGGTAGGAGAGAGGAGGATATAATTATCCTTGCCGCTTGTAAGGGTGTAGATAGCGAGAGGGTAGCAGAGGCTATAAGGGAAGGGGTGAGGGTTTTAGGGGAAAATTATGTGCAGGAGGCGATTAGAAGGAAAGGCGAGTTGGGAGAGTTGTCCCTTCTCGTGGAATGGCATTTCATCGGACATCTACAAATGAACAAAGTTAAAAAAGCTTTGGAACTGTTTGATGTGGTAGAAACCGTCGATTCAATTCGCCTTGCTCAGGAGCTTGACAAAAGGGCAGGAGGAAGTGGTAAGGCTCTTCCTGTGTTAGTAGAGGTGAATATCGGGGAGGAACCTACCAAGTTCGGTGTTAAAGCGGAAGAATTGATGCCCTTTCTGGAGCAATTGTCCATTTTGGGCAACCTGAAGGTGTTAGGTCTTATGACGATGGGACCTCCTCTGGAGAAGGAGAAGATGCGTCCCTACTTCGTTAAGATGCGGGAACTTTTTGAGAGAGCAAGAGAAAATTTCTCAGGAGGTGGAAATATCCAGATGAGCCTTCTTTCTATGGGTATGTCTTCTGATTATGATGTAGCTATTGAGGAAGGTGCTAACTTAATAAGGTTAGGCACTGCAATTTTCGGAGAAAAGAGGTAAAGATATGCAAGATTATGAAGAAAAGGAAGGTTTCTTCGCTAATCTGTTCGATAAGGTATGGAATTTCTTCGCCCGCGAGGGATACAGTGATAGATACGAGGAGGAAGACTACGGGGAAGCGGAGTTCGAAGACTTCCCTCCACCCCGAAGGAAATGGTCGCTTCGCCTCCACTCTCGCAAGGATATCCCCATCTACAGGAAGGAGCTCTCCAATTTTGATAACGAGGTAGAGGAGCCGGCCTATAGGTTACGCCAAGGCTTCGTGGTCATCGTCAACCTAGAAAAAGCTAGCGATGAAGCAGCGAGGCGGACAATAGATTTCCTGAGCGGCGTTGCCTTCGGTATCCGGGGAAGCTATGAGAAAATAGGAGAGAAAGTCTTCCTTTTCGCTCCTCCCGGTTACTCAATATATTGAATGTGCCTTGGAAAGGAGTGAGAGATTATTATGAGGAATATTACACCTCTTAATATAGGGTTTGGGAATTTTGTTATCGCCGATAGAATAGTAGCGGTGGTTGACCCCCTATCTTCTCCTGTTAAACAACTAATCCAAGAAGCAAGGAAGAAAGGGACCCTTCTGAACGCCGCTAAAGGTAAAAAGACGCGCAGTGCTATCTTCCTTGACGATGGCACCGTGGTTCTCTCTGCGCTCTCCGCTCAAGCCATAGCTCGCCGCCTGGAAGAGTCTCACATATCAAAGGGTAAAAAAGTTATGGAGGTCTCCTTCGAAGAACAGGAAGAATAAAAGTGGGAGGAGAAAAAAGGGGTTTGCTGTTCGTCCTATCTGGACCATCAGGGGTCGGCAAGGACACCCTCTTAAAGGAACTGCTTAAAACGGATTTGCAAATCAAAAAGTGCGTGACCTATACAACGCGCCAACCTCGGGAGGGCGAGATAGAGGGGGTTGATTACAGGTTCATAAGCCTTGAGGAATTTAACAAAAAGAGAAAGGAGGGTGCATTTTTAGAATGGGCAGAGGTGGGAGGAAATCTCTACGGCACGCCGAGGGATTTTGTTGAGGAGAAGCTTGCCGAAGAGGAAGATATCATCCTGAAAATAGATGTGCAGGGAGCTATGCGTATAAAGGAACTTTTCCCCGAGGCAATCCTGATTTTCGTTGCTCCTCCTTCCCTTGAAGCTCTTGCTGAGCGAATGGCTAAAAGGGGCTCATCTGGGGAGGAAATAAGACGCAGACTGCGAATAGCCAAAAAAGAAATGGATATGGCGGAATATTATCAATACATTGTGGTAAATAATCGTCTTTCTGAGGCTCTGAATAAGATATACAATATCATCAAAGAAGAGCAAAGGAAGAAATATGCCGACCGAGGAGAGAACCCTGAAGGATAAAAGGATAGTGCTGGGAGTTAGCGGGAGTATAGCAGCTTATAAAGCTGTGGAGCTCCTTAGGCTTCTTCAGAAGGGAGGAGCTAAGGTAAGGGTGGTGATGACCAAGTCAGCAACGAGGTTGGTCTCTCCTCTTACCTTTAGCACCCTTTCTCGCTATCCGGCTGTTTATTCAATGTTTTCCCACTCTCCAAAATTTGAAATAGAGCATATATCTCTTTCCGATTTCGCTGAGCTTGTTCTCGTTGCTCCTGCTACCGCAAATATAATAGGAAAGATAGCCTCGGGAATCGCCGATGACCTCCTCACTACAACTGTTATGTCCGTAAACTGTCCCGTTGTCCTCGCTCCTGCTATGCACAGTCAAATGTGGGAGAACCCAATAGTTCAGCAGAATTTGAGTAAACTCAGAGAACACGGATTTCACATAATAGAACCCGAGGAAGGGGAGTTGGCATCGGGGGGTGTGGGGAAGGGACGTCTGGCTTCCTTAGAGAAAATTTTGGATTATGTGACGGAGGTCCTTAATCCTCTCTTATCCCTCAGGGGAGTTAAACTCCTCGTTACCGCGGGTCCCACGAGGGAATACATCGACCCCGTGCGTTTCATCTCTAATCCTTCCACAGGTCTTATGGGTTTCACAATTGCTGAGGAAGCGTTGAAGAGGGGAGCAGATGTAACCGTTGTCTCTGGCCCTACTCACTTAGCACCACCGAAGGGTTGCAAATTCATAAAAGTCTCTTCCGCGGAGGAGATGCTTTCCGCCGTATTAGAACATTTCGAGGATGCCGATTGCGTCATAGCGGCGGCGGCAGTCTCTGATTTCAAACCGGAGGTCAGGGTAGGAGAGAAGATAAAAAAAACTGGCAAGGAGCTCGCTATCCGCCTCCTACCCACACCCGATATATTAGAAGAGCTAGGTAAGAGAAAAGGGGGAAAGGTCTTGGTAGGCTTCGCAGCGGAGACGGAGAATCTCCTTGAAAACGCCTTGAAGAAAATGGAGAAAAAGAATCTCGATTTAATCATTGCTAACCTTATCTCTCAAGAGGGATACGGCTTCGGCTCGGAGGAATTGTTCGCCTCTATGATAAGGAGGGGAGAATCTCCCCTCCCTCCTAAACCTTTTCCAAAGCGAGAATTGGCAAAACTTATCTTGGCAGAATTGGAAAGGCTTTTAAAGAAGGATAACCCCTGAAACCCTTTATGGATAAGATTAGAAAAAATGTGAAGGTGGTGATTGGGAAAAGGGGCGATAATGTCGAAGAACCGCTCCCTTTTTCTCTTCCTCCCTATATAGAAGGTGTGTCCCTGGGGAGTTTTGTGATAGTAGAAATAGGGGGAAAGTTGGGAATAGGTTGTGTAGTGGGGGAATGGAAAGATAGAGCACGGGAGCCCGTCTTGGCAGTTTTGCCAATCCCACCCCTACCTCCTTCTCTCCTTGCCTTGGCTCACTGGCTCTCAAACGAGTACCTCTGCTCTTTGCAGGATGCCCTTCAATCTGTAATCCCTGAGATTCTCAACGCTTCACCTTCCCTTTACCTCTACCCTGCTCCCACTCAAGGGAAAGTGCGAGGGAAAGTGAGGAAACAAATGGTGCGGGAAGCCTCCGATGGTATCTCCTATACCACCCTCCGAGCTTTTCCCACATCTCAAGCACGCAAGAAAATCCTTGCTCTTCTCAATGCCCATATTCTCCTGCCAAAAGTGGAATTGTCCTTTAAGGAGAGTAAAAGGGCAGATAAAACTGCGCAACTTCTCCCACCCTTACCTAAAATCCTACCTACACCAACCCCTCTACCTTCCTATCCCGCCTTCCTAATTTGGGGTGGGAATAGGATGAAGAGGTTGGGGTATTATTTAAGTGTTATTTCCGGCGTAGTCAGAGAAGGAGGAAACGCTATCTTAATTATGCCTGATGTTTCCTCAGCTGAGTGGGTGGGGAAAACTATGGCTCAATTTATAGAAAAAACCTATATTTACCATCGTCAGATCCCTTTAGCGCTGAGGTACCCCCTTTGGCTTAAATTAGCTTCAAGTTTCCATTCCACACTGGTTGTTGGGAACCGTTCTGCTATCTTTCTTCCGTTACCCAATTTGAAGTTGATAATAGTGGAAGGGGATGGCGAACCTTCTTTAATTCGTCAAGCTCCGCCATCTTATGATGTTGGCAATGTCGCTCTCCAAAGAGCTATACAGGAAGGGGGAAGGGTGATCTTCGGCTCCGACCTTCCCTTTCTTCAACGCTTCTATCTGGTGCGTAGGAGAAGAATCCGACTTGCGAGGTTGTCCTTCCAACTGGGAGATATAGAAATAAAAAATACAAGGGAAGAAAACCGGATAATACCCCCATCTACGAAAGTATCAATAGAGGAAGCCTTGCGAAAAAAGGGTAAGGTTGTTTTAGTGGTTAATAGGAAAGGATTGTTTCATCTTTTCTGCAAGGACTGCGGAAATGCATTTCTTTGTCCTTCCTGCAATGTTCCCCTTACTGTTTACGAAAGCCCGAATGGGCGTTTCCTTTTCTGCCATTTTTGCGGAACTATGAGGGAGGCAACAGATGTTTGCCCAATCTGCGGAAGCTATAGGATAGCAGCAAGGGGCATAGGAATTCAGAGACTATCCTCCGCAGCGAAGAGGTTGTTCCCTGAGGCGAAGGTGGCGAGCCTTTCCAGTGAAACTCCCCGCCAACCATTTTGGGAAGCCGATATAATCGTGGCGACCAAATACATAACCCCTTGGGTGGAAATTATAAGACCTGCCCTCTCCTGTATATTTGATATAGACTCCCTTTTGAATTTTCCCCACTTTGCTCAAAACGAAAGCGTTTATAGGCTCATTTTCACCCTAAGGAAGGAAAGCGAGCGGCTGATAATCCATACTAAACAAGTTGATAACCCCCTTTTTACATTGTCTCCGTTAGAGTTCCTGCAGAAGGAAAGCCGGAGAAGGGAGGAGAAAAAGTTCCCACCCTTTGGACATATACTCCATTTTCTCTTTTCTGATGTGGAGGAGATAAAAGCAAAGCAGAAGGCAGAAGAGTTGTATGAATATTTGTTGAGCAAGGGTTTTCACTGTCTTCCTCCTTTCCCCTCCCTTTATCCCAAAAGGAAAGGAGTTTATAGATATCTTCTCGTTATCCCCTCTCTCACTCTCTACCGGGCGGGTAAGATTTTGAAAACAGCGATAAGATTCGATAAGAACTTGAAATGGTTCTTAGATGTTCAGGAAACGATTTAAATATAAGCGAAAATTTGACAGGTTTTCAAATGATTTATAAAATATTTACAACCTATAAAAGAAAGGGGGTGAAAAAATGAAGACAGCTAAGGATATTATGACGAAAGAAGTTATCACCGTTAAGTCGTCCACAACGCGGGAAGAATTAGCGAAAATACTTGCGCGGAACAAGATAAGCGGTGTCCCTGTAATGGACGAGGAAGGTTGTTGTGTGATCGGCGTAGTCACCGAGGCTGACCTCCTTCAGAAAAGCGGGGCTACCGTAGGGGAGATAATGACTAAGGAGGTTGTCTCTGTCTCCGAGGACACACCGATTGAGGAAATAGCCAAAATACTTGCTGAGAAAGGGATAAAGCGAGTTCCGGTCATAAAGGAAGGGAAGCTCGTAGGGATAGTTAGTAGAGCGGATATCGTCAGGGCGTTTGCGGAGAAATAGACGGGAAAAGGGGCTAACAGCAGGGCATATGCCCTGCTGTTAGCCCTCAAAAAGTAAAATCCTCTTTTCTCCTTCTCTCCAGGTAAATCTGCAAGAGGAGAGCGGCAGCTATTTTATCGGCTTTCCCTTTGGTTATTTTGTTGGCTCCTATTGTCTTCTCTGCCTCTCGTGTGGTGAGACGTTCATCTATTTCCTCCACACGAAATCCCCTTTCCCTCAACTTTCGGGCGATGAGTTGGGCAAATTCAGTGGAGGGAGTAATTGTTCCTTTGAGGGAATAGGGTATACCTACGACTATCATTTCTGCTCCTTCCCTTTCCCCTATCTCTTTTATCCTCTCAACCGCTTCTTCTTCCTTCTCTATTTCTATTGTCCCCAGAGGAAAGGCAAATTTTTCTTCCTTGTCACTTATGGCTAAACCCATCCTTCTTTTACCTATATCAACCCCTAAGACCTTCATACTTTTTAGAGAAAGGTTCAAGGGATAATTCTTTTACAAATTGGAGGGCAAATTGCAGTGCTTCCTCTAATTTCTCTATATTTTTACCACCCGCTTGAGCGAATAGAGAGCTTCCGCCGCCTCCACCCCCTGTGATCTTCGCTACTTCCTTAACCAGTTTATCCGCTGGAATGCCGTGCTCCGCCACATCAGAGGATACCTTACAGACGAAGGTTATCCTATCGCCCACAACACTTCCTAAAAGCACAATCCCACTCTTCAATCTATCCATAAGCAAATCCGCCAATTCTTTCAAGCCCTCCCCGCTCATTCCGTCCACCTTCTCCGCCACCACCTTAATTCCCTTCACCTCCTTTGCTCTCAAAAGCATGGTTTCAACACTTCGAACTGCTAACTTTCTTTCTAATTCTTCTTTCTCCTTCTCTAAGTTTCTCAATTGCTCCAATAAATTCTCCACCCTTTGGGGGAGTTCCCAAATGCCACCTTGCAGAAGCCAGGCACCACTTTTCAATGTTTTTTCTATGTTTTGAAGGTGCTGTAGGGTAGACATCCCGCATACCGCTTCTATCCTCCGCAAGCCTGCTCCTATGGAGCTTTCTTCCAAAATTTTGAAGAGACCGATTTCCCCAGTGTAGGAGACGTGGCAACCAGCGCATAGCTCCATGCTGAAATCTCCCACTTTTACTACCCTTACTATTTCCCCATATTTTTCCCCAAAAAGTGCTATTGCTCCCATTTCCAATGCTTCCTTGAGGGGACGCCAAAAAGTTTCTACTTTTATGTTCTCCAATATTTTTCTATTGACAAGTTCTTCTATCTTCCCGCTCTCCTCCTCGCTGAGCGCCTTCGTCCAAGAGAAGTCGAACCGCAATCTATCCGGGCCAACGAAGGAGCCTGCTTGATTTACAAAAGGGCCGAGGACGCGCTTTAAAGCAGAGTGAAGGAGATGAGTAGCGGTATGATGTCTTTGAATAGCTTTCCTCCGTTCTTCGTCTACCTCAGCTTTCACTCTCACCCCTTTTTTCAACTTCCCCTTCACCTCTCCCCTATGGACCACAAGGGAACCGAGCATTCCCACTTCATTTATCCGAGCTTCCCCTTCAGCAAAGTATATATATCCTGTATCCGCTACTTCACCACCCATCTCGGCGTAAAAAGGTGTCCTATCAAGCACTATTTCTCCCTCTCCCTCCAGTTCCTCTACTTCTTTCCCATCCTTAACCAAGGCAATAACCTCCGCTTCGCTTTTCAATGTGTCGTAGCCGATGAACTCTGTAGGGGAGAGGGTTTGTGCCAAAAAAGAGTAAATAGGTGGTAGTTTCTCTTTCTCAACGGCTAAGCGTGTTCTTTCCCTCTGTTTTTTCATAGCGGAGTTGAACCCTTCTATATCTACCTCTGCCCCCTTCTCCTTGGCAAGTTCTAAGGTGAGTTCTAAAGGAAAACCGTAGGTATCGTAAAGGCGAAAGACATCCTCACCGGGGAGAAATTTGGAGGAAGCAAGTAGGTTCTGGAGCAGGGATAACCCACTATTTATCGTCCGCTGAAATCTCTCTTCCTCTCTTCTTATCTCCTCGAGGATGAAGTCCTGATAATCCTCCAGGTAGGGATATCCCCTCTTCATAACCTTTATCACAACGGGAACCAAGCGGTGGAGGAAGAACCCTGGGAGCCCCGAAAGGATACCCTGCACCTCTGCCCTTCTTAAAAGGCGCCTCAATACATAACCTCGTCCTTCATTGGAGGGAAGAACTCCGTCAGCGATGAGGAAAACGCTCGCCCTTATATGGTCAGCAATTATTCTCTTTCTTGTCGGTTGGACTTCCTTTCCTCTCATTTCCTCTATATAGTTTAGAAGAGGTTTGAATACATCCGCATCAAAACAGCTTTTCCCGCCCTGCACAGCTGCTGCCAGTCGTTCCAGTCCCATTCCCGTATCTATATTCTTGCGAGGAAGGGGATGAAATTCTCCCGCTTCATCCTTATATAGCTCGGTGAAAACATGGTTCCAAATCTCTACGAAACGGTCGCAATCACACCCGGGTCTACAGGTAGGGGAGCCACATCCCACATCCTCACCAAAGTCATAATAAATCTCTGAAGAAGGTCCGCAAGCTCCTGTTGCTCCTACCGGACCCCAGAAATTGTCCTCTTTGCCTAATCTTATAAGGCGCTCAGAGGGTATGCCGATATCCTCAAGCCATATCTTCGCGGATTCCTCGTCTTCCTCATATATGGATGCCCAAAGCTTTTCCGGGGGAAGACGAAGGACCTCAACGAGGAATTCCCAACCCCAAAGGAGGCTCTCCCTTTTGTAGTAATCGCCAAAGGAGAAGTTGCCTAGCATTTCAAAGAAGGTAAGATGTCGGGATGTCAAACCGACTTTCTCTATGTCGTTTGTTCTCACGCACCTCTGACAAGTAGCTACCCTTGTATAGGTTGTCCTTTCCCTTCCCTCGATAATACCTCGGAAGGGCACCACTCCTGCCCCAGTAAGGAGAAGGGAAGGGTCAGTAGGCACAAGAGGAATTCCAGGTAGTATCTTGTGTCCCTTCTTCTCGAAAAAGCTTAAAAATAGGGAGCGTAGTTCGTCACTCTTCATTCTTTTAGCCCAAATCCACAGCTTCCTTTGCTAAAGGTGTGGATTCCATAAACTGTAATGTTTCCTCTAAGCTGCGCACACCGGTTGTCGCCCCTATGGCAGTAACACAGAGTGCTCCTACTGCGTTGGCGAATTTCGCCGTTTTCTCAAGGTCCCAGCCCTTTAATAAACCCGTTAGGAAACCAGCCACGAAGGCGTCACCTGCTCCCACCGCGTCAACCGCTTTTACTTCATAGCGAGGCACATAGACCTCCTCGTCCTTTGTGCGCACATAAGAGCCCCTGCTCCCCATTTTGAGGGAGACCATCTTTACCCCTTTATCCAGGAAGACCTTTGCTATTTCCCTTGGTTTCTCCTTGCCCGTTATCATTCTTGCTTCTTCTATAGAGGGGATTATCAAATCCAGGTAGGGGAGGACGGGTTCCAGCAGGCTCATCCAGCGTCCTTGTGAATCCCAAACCGTATCAAGGGAAGCGAGCGCCCCCAGGCTTTTCGCTTTATTCAGCAATCTGGCGCAGGGCTCCCCATCAAGGGAGGAAAGGACATAGAAACCAGCGTAATGGACTATTTTTGTTCCTTCAAGGAAGGTTTCGTCCACATCTTCCTCCCGGAAGTTTGCATTGGCGCCTATATAGTGTATAAAGGAGCGTTCTCCATCCGGATGAACGAATACCTGAGTAGCCGAGGTAAAGGCTTTGTCATCTCTTTTGATGCCCCTTATATTCACGCCTTGTTTCCTTAAGCTCTCTATAACGAAGTCGCCCAGGGCGTCTTTTCCTACTTTACCCAGTACTGCGGTATCAACACCGATCTTCGCGAGGGAAACCCCCGTGTTGGAAGCGCAACCTCCAGTATGGAGTTCCATAGTATCAACGAGGATCAATCTTCCTTTCTCGGGATACTTCTCTACTGGTTTGGCAACTATATCAGCTACAACAATGCCAACACAGGTTACCTCGGGCATCTTCTATAGCACCTCCCTTACAAGAAAATCCTGTTTGCGAAATTATACTTCAAGGATTTCCTTTTCTTTTGACTTCTGTGCTTCGTTCAAAAGCTCCACATATTTGTCTGTTAATTTCTGTACCCTTTCCTTTGCTCTGAAGACTTCATCCTCGGAGGCTTCTCCCTCCTCCTCTAATTTCTCCAATTCCTCGTTTGCTGTTCTTCTTATATGGCGCACCGCTACTTTTCCTTCCTCTATCCGTCTTGCAACTATCTTCAGTATATCTCTTCTCCTCTCCTCGCTTAAAGGAGGAAAGGGAAGCTTTATAACATTGCCATCAGTTGTTGGGGTTAAGCCAAGGGGTGATTTAAGGATCGCCTTCTCTATGGCGGAGATTGTGGATTTATCCCAGGGGGAGATGATGAGAAGGCGTGGCTCGGGCACGCTTATAGTGGCTAACTCTTGTATTTTGTATTTACCTCCGTAAACTTCCACCTCTATCTTTTCAACTAAGGCGGGGCTAGCCCTCCCCGTTCTTATCCCCGAAAGGTCGGAGACAGTCGTCTCAAGAGCCTTCTTCATCCTTTCTTCGCATTCCTTCTCTATCTCTTCTATGCTTCTCATAGGCAATCCCTCCTACAAAAGTTCCGATTTCCTCACCGAGGGCTGCTTTGGTGATATTGCCTTTGATTTTCATATTGAACACAACTATGGGAATATTAACTTGCTGACTCATCATCACTGCGGTGTAATCCATTATCCGCAATCCTTTTTTAACCATTTCAAGGTAATCCAGTTCCTTGAACAAGCGAGCGGTTGGCTTTAGGTGGGGGTCATCCTCGTAAACTCCGTCAACATTCGTCGCTTTGAGAAGGACATCTGCCTTCACCTCCGCTGCTCTGAGCGCCGCTGCCGTGTCGGTGGAAAGAAAAGGATTCCCCGTCCCCGCGGCGAATATCACTACTCTTCCCTGCTCCATATGGGACATTGCTCTCCTTCGTATGAAGGGCTCCGCCACCTCCCGCATCTCTATTGCCGTTTGCACCCTCGTAGGGACACCTATCTTCTCCAGGGCATCTTGAAGGGCTAGGGCGTTGATAACGGTAGCAAGCATTCCCATATAGTCGCCCGTCGCCCTATCCATACCCATCTGTTCAAGCTCGGCTCCCCGCACTATGTTTCCCCCACCGGTTATCACTGATATCTGCGTTCCTTTTTCCCAAACCTCCTTTATCTCTCGAGCTATTCTGTTGATTTCCTCAAGGTCAAGTCCAAATCCTTTGTTTCCAGCGAAAGCTTCGCCTGATAGCTTTAACATTATGCGTTTCCATTTTGGACGCGCCATCCTCCTCATTCCTCCCCCACGGCGTAACGGGTGAACCTACCTACCGCTATTTTCTCCCCTATCTTACCCATTGCTTCAGCTATCACATCCTTCACCTTCTTTTCCTCATCCTTTATGAAGGGTTGCTCAAGAAGGCAAACGGTGGAGAAGAAATTCTCCAATTTTCCTTCCACCATCTTCTCCACTGCCTGGGGTGGTCTTCCTTGACTCTCCGCCCACTTGCGGAGGGTCTCCTTCTCCTGCTGGACAACATCCGGGGGGACATCTTCTCTGCTGATGTAGGTTGGTGCCATAGCCGCCACCTGCATTGCAAGTTCGTGAGCGAGAGCCTTAAACTCTTCTGTCCTTGCCACGAAATCCGTCTCGCAGTTTAGTTCCAACAGGACGCCTATTCTTCCGCTATGGTGGATGTAAGCAACTACCACTCCTTCCTTTGCCTCCCGAGCGCTCCTTTTCGCGGCTACGGCTATCCCCTTCTCCTTAAGGACATTGAGAGCTTTTTGAATATCGCCCCCCGCTTTTTCCAGTGCCTTTTTACAATCCATCATGGGGGCTCCTGTTAGCCTTCTTAACTCTTTAACCTGCTCCGCATTAATAGACATCAAAACTCACTCCTTTTATTTTTATCTATCCATTTCTTCTTCCATAGACTCTATTCTCTTGAACTCTTCTTCATCCATTAATACCCTCTCCAGAAGTTCCCGTCCCTCGATTCTGGTTTCTTCCTCTGGTTTCTCCTCTACCACTATCACTCCCTGCTCCTTTAGTTCCTTAGCCTCTAATATAGCATTAGATATCTTGTCCGCTATCAACTTTATAGACCTAATAGCATCATCGTTTCCCGGGATGGGATAATCAATGGATGTGGGGTCACAGTTAGTATCTACGAGAGCAATCACCGGGATATCCAATCTTTTCGCCTCCCTTAGTGCAGTTTCCTCTTTGCGAATATCGACTATGAAGACGGCACCGGGAAGTTCCTTCATATTTCTTATTCCGTTGAGGTTACGGCGAATTTTCTCCAATTTTTTTCGCAACATTTTTGCCTCCCGCTTGGACAGCGTTTCAAATTTCCCCTCTGCTTCCATCTTCTCTAAATGTTCAAGGCGCTTAACTCCCTCCATTATCACTGGAAAATTGGTTAACATCCCGCCCATCCATCTCTCAACCACATAGGGCATACCGCAACGCTCAGCTGCTTCCCTAATCACTTCCTGGGCTTGTTTCTTTGTGCCTACAAAGAGCACATCCTTCCCGGAAAGAACCACTTGCTTAGCAAACTCGCAAGCTCTTTCCAATAACTCTATTGTCTGCTGGAGATCTATTATATGAATGCCATTCTTCCCAGCATAAATGTACCTTTCCATTTTGGGGTGCCATCGGCTCGTCTGATGACCGAAATGAACCCCTGCTTCCAGTAATTCTTTCATCGTTACAATTGCCAAAAAAATCGACCTCCTTTTTGGGTTTTCATTCCTCCTCTCCTTTAACTCCTCAAAAACCTTTCCCCAAAAGGGGAAAGGCACCCAGAGGAATCCAGAGAGTGCGTAGTTGTTAAAATTATTTTAACCAGGGAAAAGTAAAATGTCAAAACAAAACTTTCGATAAGGCCCCGTTTACCCCTTAGGGGAGAGAAGGGAGAGGGGAAAAGGCAAAAACCAGTCTCGGGATGAAAAACTTCCTCGCCTATGAAATAGAGGGGGAGTTTCTCCAAGCTTAGTGAAAAGAAATCGTTTGCCTATTTCACCCTGTATATTATACTACTATAAAAACAAGGCTCCTGATAAAGGAGGTACCAGTCCAATGCGTAAGGAAGAGGTAGTGCAAAAATTCGGTAGAGTTTTAGTTCCTATGCTCACC
Source organism: uncultured bacterium (assembly GCA_938041455.1). Taxonomy (GTDB): domain Bacteria; phylum Armatimonadota; class JACIXR01; order JACIXR01; family JACIXR01; genus JACIXR01. Next base: position 51,550 of record CALITO010000004.1, read on the forward strand.
GCTTTCAGGGAAAATGGAGACTTAGACCTAAAGAAATCGCAGGCGATAGCAGATTACATCGTGGGTGAAGGGCTTTGCGACTCTCTTATAGTGGGGGGGACAACAGGCGAGTTCTTCTCGTTGGATTTTGAAGAACGCCTATCTCTCTTCAAGAGTATAAAGGAAGCAGTAGGTGGTAGGGTCCCCTTGATAGCGGGAACGGGGGCAATAGCGACGAGAGAAGTTGTTAATCTAACTAAAGCGGCGGAGGAGTTAGGTTACGATATGGCGATGATAGTCGCCCCCTATTATTGCAAGCCCACCCAAAAGGAGATAGAAAACCACTATCGTATAATCGCTGGGGAAGTGAAAATTCCCATAATGCTCTACAATATTCCTCTCTTCTCGGGCACCAATATCGAACCCGAAACAGTGAGAGCACTTTATAAGATTGATAACATAGTTGCCATAAAAGAGGAAGCGGAGATACATCCTCTTCAATGCACCAGATACATATTGGAATGTGAGGATACGATGGCTGTTTACTCTGGTGACGACACAATGATACTCCAAATTATAGCGCAGGGTGGGGTAGGAGGAGTTAGTGGGACCGCTCAAGTAGTGGGTAAGGTGCTAAAAGAGATGATAAACTTGTTCCTCGCAGGGGAAGTAGCGAAGGCGGTTTCTTTACATCAAAAGATATATCCCTTCCTCCGCTCCTTGGTGCAAACCGGGAGGAAGAACCCCATCCCTCTCCTCAAGTTCGCTTTCTCATTAACCTCGGGGATAGATGTAGGAGTTCCAAGGTTGCCCCTACTTCCCCCGAATGAGGAGGAAAAAAGAGAAGTTATAGAATGTTTGAAAAGGATACCTTATTAAGAGGGAGGTAAGTGAAATGAAACTTTCTATGAATTTGGTGAGCTTGAGGAAGGAGTCTTTAGAGGAAAGATTAAGGGCAATTGCCGAGGCTGGTTTTGAAGGTATAGGACTTTGGGTTTCTGATGTAGAAGAATTCCTCGCTGGGGGTGGTTCCCTTGAGCGATTAGGTGAACTTTTAGCCCAACTCAAATTGGAGGTTCCCGAAATATGCGCTCTCGGTGGGTGGCATTTGGTAGATGATAAAAGCGGGGTGCAAAAAGAAGTGAAGCGGATAGGAGAGATGTGCAAAGTTATAGGAATAAAAAGGACTGTGCTTATATGTCCTGTTGCTTGGGAAGCAGAAGCTCCCTTAGAGAGACATTCTAAGGATTACAGGGAACTTTGTGAGATGGGAAAGGAATGGGGATTGATAATGGGGCTGGAATTTTTGGGGATGAGGAAAGGAATAAATAACCCCATTTCCGCTTGGGAGATAGTCAGGGAGGCAAATTGCGAGAATGGCGGTGTAGTGGTGGATTTCTTCCATCTACTCAAAGGGAGTGGGAAGCCAGTTGACCTCCTTTCCTTGCCGGCGGAGGGGATAGCGCTAGTCCACTTCAACGATATTCCAGCAGATAAGCCCTTGGAAGCGCTTACCGATGCTGACCGCGTCCTACCCGGAGAGGGAGTAGCACCTCTTGAAGAATTACTTGGCAATCTCAAGAAAATAGGTTACAAGGGTTGGCTCTCTATAGAGATATTTAACCCTGTTTACCAAGCTCGACCTCCACTTGAAGTATGTGGGGAAGCGATAGAGAAAGCTAAGGAACTTTTGAGTCGTCTCTCCTGAAACAGTTGTCTTTGGGGCGGGATGCTCGGAGCATCCCGCCCCAAAGATAGCATCTAAAAATCTAAAGGGGACAGTTTTTCCGGGTGAGGAGCGCGAGCCCTTATAAGCAGTGCCTCTAACAATCCTTCTGCCTTATCTGGATGGAAGGTGCAATATAGAATCTTCTCGTGGTCTAATGCCTCTATGCGGTCATTCATCGCCTTTATCGCATCTATACAGTTCATAATTGCCCTCTCCGGGGGCATCCGTTCAGGATTGATGTCTATGCCGAAATAGCCCCTATATCCATACATCTTGAGCACATAAAGTGTTGCCTCAGCGAGTTCGGGGGAGATAACCCCTACATTTAAGTCTTGGTCATAATTGCCCAAGGGTTGGCTATTCCAGTGGGTATGAGCAAGCTTACCGTATTCCATCACCAAACTGTAGGCGTAGGGAGGGTCTTCATAACCCATAAGAATATGTCCCATCTCGGGGTTAAGCGTCACGAGGGAATGCCCTTCTTGCAAAATTTCCCTGTTTTGGGGAGATTGGAGCACATTTTCCACACGTAATGCGAGGAGGATTCCCTCACTGGTTGTTCCATATAGTATTCTTCCTCGTGGTTCATAGGGCTTTGGCTCAAAGGCAATCCTTACACCAGGCACAGCATCCATAGCCTCCGCTATACCCTCGGCAAACCTTGCCCGCATAGCCTGGAAGTCTACTCCGAAGTTGTTTTCGTAACCATCTATCCCTGGCCAAATTATGGCGAAGTCAGCTTCTATCTCTTTTACGAGTTCTAAAGTCCTCTTAACTCTCTCTATAGCGGTTCTTCTTACCTCAGGAATAGGTGAAGAGAGGGAACCAAATTTGAACTGGCTCTCATAGAAAATATTCGCCGCTATACCGACGAGTTTCATCCCACTATCCTTAATAAAGTTCTTCCAAAGGGAGATGTTATCCTCGCTTATCTCGTTGGGATAGTGAGCTTCCAAGCCCAAAAGTCCAAATTTCTTCAGGCCCTCCGCTCTGGCGAATATTTCCTCCAGACTCATAGGTGGGGTATATCTGTCGTGAAATCTACCACCTGCAGGGGAGAAGAACCACACCCCAGCCGAGAATTTCAGCTCCAAATGAAAACTTTTAAGATGTTCAAGAAGTTCATCTGGTGTTCTTCTTTGTCCTTGCTCACGGAGGTCTACTAATCTCATCTGGATATTCCTCCTCTTTATTGATATTTTCTTTGCCCCTATTATAATTTTTAATGTGAAGAAAGCAAAGTATTTACTCATTGGCTTTATACTACTAATTACTGGAGGAGGGCTTTTTTTTCTCTCTCGCGAAGAGGTGAGGAAAGAAACACCCGGAAATATTTCTTTCCGCATGCTCTTGAACAAAGCCCATATAGTAGGGCGGCATAATGGTAAACTGCAGTGGGAATTAGAGGCGGACAAGACGGAGAAAAGTTCGGATGAACGGTTCACTTACCTTTACGGAATTAAGAAAGGAATATTTTATGAATGGGAAGAAGGAAAACTATATTTTGAAGCTGAAAAGGCGAGTTACGATAACCTCACAAAAAGACTCCAGTTGGAAGATGTCCACATCTGGTATAAGGATATAAACGCCCGGGCACCTGTTTTAGTTTGGGATGGGGAGAAAGGATTAATTATATGCGAGAAGGGAGCGGATTTTCAAATCCAGAAATCCTCTCTAAAAGGAAATTACATAGAAGTAGATTTAAGGAACTCCTCTATACTTGTGAATAAGGGGATATTAAAAACGAAGGTGGGGGGAATACTATGATGAAGAAGATCGTGTTCCTCCTAATAGGTATGCTCGCTCTCCTTTCCCTTCCACCGGTTACTGTTCCCCAGGAGGATAAAGAAGAGGAAAGGGATATAGAGTTTCGCTTTGAGAAAGCGAGATATGATCATAAGGCGAAGACTTACACATTTACCAAGGGGGAGTTGGTGGATGTAAAGGAAAAAGCAAAAGTGCAGGCGGAGGAAATAGTTTACAGTGAGGAAACGGAAAAGGCAACTGCCCAGGGTAATCTTGAGTTCAGCGACGAGGAAAATGTGATAACTGCACCTCTTTTGAGCGTGGATTTGAAGGAAAAGATAGCCATTTTAGAGGGAGGGGTAAGCATCGTGAACATCCATAAGCCCAAAGAGGGAAAGGAAGAAAGGAAGGAAGGATTGAAAAAATATTGGAAGGAGAAAACGCTTTTAAATTGTCAGAAAGTTACTTATAATTATAAAGATAAAGTTGCTCATTTAGATGGTAAGGTGTTTATCTCTCAAGAGGATAAAGAGCTAACAGCTAACAAGGTGATATGGTTAGGGAAAGAGGAAAAAATTATATTAGAGGGCGATGTTTTCTTTAAAGATGATAAGGGACAGACTCTGCGTTGTAGCAAGATGGTTATTTACACCAAGGAGGATAACGAATGGATTGACATAGAAGGACCACTCAGCGGGATTTTTAAATTAAAAGAGAAAAAAGAAGAAACTCCTTCCCAATAATCTGAAGCATTGCTCTCTTGAGATTATTTGGAATCGCTTTTATATAAGGAAGGAGGTAAAAGGAAAAATGAGTCGTAGACCCGCTGTCGCTGGTCTCTTCTATGAGCGTGATAAAGAGAGGTTGATTAAACAAATAGAGGCCTGTTTTGAGGGTAAATTCGGCCCTGGAAAATTACCCGAGGTTAAACGAGGGGAAGGAAGGCTTCTCGCCTTAATAAGCCCTCACGCTGGCTATATGTATTCGGGTCAAGCAGCTGCACACGCTTTTTACGCCTTGGCGGAGGATGGACCTCCTGAGAGAATAGTAATAATAGGCCCGAATCACCATGCGGTGGGGGCGCAGGTAGCACTCTTTCCTCGGGGCGAGTGGCAAACTCCCTTGGGAAGCGTCAAAATAGATGAAGAGTTAGCGAGAGAGATATTAGCGAATAGCGAACTCATAAAGGAGGACCCCGCTGCTCACCTCCTTGAGCACTCCATCGAGGTTCAACTCCCCTTTCTCCAATATATTTTCAAAGACAAATTTTCCTTCGTTCCCATAGTCGTTTACGAACAAACTTTACCCGTGGGAATAGATATAGGCAATACCTTAGCCAAAGTCTTGAATGGGGAAAGAGCAGTTATTATCGCCAGCACCGACTTTACCCATTACGAGCCCAAAGTGGTGGCTATGGAGAAGGACCAAATGGTAATAAATTGCATCAAGAATTTAGATGAGAGGGGTCTTTTCCTCACAGTAGGTAAATACCATATAACTATGTGCGGACCTGCGGGAGTTGTTGCAGCTATTGTGTTTGCGAAACAGAAAGGAGCAAAAGAGGGCATTCTTTATCAGTATTACACCTCGGGGGATATAATTGGTGATATGCTTGAGGTAGTTGGCTACGCCTCAATGGGTATAGTGAAATGAAATACCAAATCCCTTTTTATAGGAACAGCATAAAAGAGGACGAACTTGTTACATATAGAGTGAAAATAAAGCAAACAGATCTTCTTATAAGGACTGTTAAGGAGTATAGGGAGGTAGCGGAAAGAAAAACGAGGGAAATAAGGCGCCAATTGGAGGATTATATAGAAAAGGACCCTCCTTTCCTGTATAGCTTCCAACCTTATCCGGTGAGCGGTGATGCTCCCGAGATAGTCAGGTTAATGGCGAGTGCTTCGCTCTTAGTAGGAGTGGGACCTATGGCTGCGGTGGCAGGGGCTATAGCGGAATTAGTGGGCAAAGAACTCCTCAAATACAGTGAGGAGGTAATAGTGGAAAACGGGGGTGATATCTTTATAAAGTGTAAAAAACCCCGTTTAGTAGGGATATATGCGGGGGAAAGTTCTCCCTTCTCCAATAAGGTTGCTCTTCTTGTTCAACCTGAGGAAACACCCCTGGGTATTTGTACTTCCTCAGGAACAGTAGGGCCTTCCTTTAGTATGGGGGAAGCGGATGCGGTGGTTGCCATTGCTCATTCGCCCGCCCTCGCCGATGCTTCCGCCACCGCGCTCGCTAACATAGTGAAGAAAAATATACCTATTAAAGAAGCCTCCCAGAAAGCACAAGAAATAAAGGGATTAAAAGGAGTTGTAATAATAAAAGGGGATAAGTTGGCAGTATGGGGGGAGGTAAACCTGGTTTCTCTCTCCTAAAACACTTGAAAAAAACTCCAAAAAGAGGCATAATTAATTTTAAGAAATGGAGGTGAACAAATTGCCCACTCGTCTAATAATCCGCTGTTCTTCTTGCGGGAAAAGGATTTCCCCGAGCAACATCCTGCAGGTGTCCTTCTATTACAGATTATTAGGACAGAGTTTCGTCTCTATCAAATATAAGTGCCCTCGCTGCAGGAGATTAGGAGAATATGTGGTAGGGGAGAAACAATGGAATACCTCCCTGTTGCTCTCTTCAGGAGGTGAGCTGACCCTCAAAGAGTTGGAGAAGTTCAATAAAATGGAGAAGATAACTCCGGAGGAGATGTTGGATTTTCACCTCCATTTGCAGGAAAGCGAAAATTGGATAAAGGAGTTGGTTAAATGAGGGGGTATACTCTCCCTCTATTAATAACTCTACCTTTCTTTGCTTTTACTGCCCCCCTGGTGGAGATAGCTTCCCCTAAAGCAAGTAGCTACCTCTCTTTTCTCAAAAAAAGCTTTTCCCAGGCGAAATTAAATATAGTAGTGTATCCCAAATATCGCTCTCCTCATATATCGGTTAATGGCAGTTTTCTATCTTCTTTAAATGCTGAGGAAAGGGCGAAAGTTGATTTAAAGAAAAAAATAGAAAAAGCCTTTCAACAAGAGAAGTCTACTAAAATTGGGTTTGATTCCCTTAGCATAAACCATAAGAATAAAGGATTTTTCTTTTCCTTTGCCCCCTGCAATTATGGCAAAACCGATTTTCGCGGTAGATGGGTTGCCTTCGTAACGGAAGAAGATGGTCGTCTACTTCATCGCGCCGAGGGGAGATTGGAAATTCCCTCTGGAGCCTGCGGACGCCCTATAAATTTCAACTGGCTGGGGAAACACAAGTCTTCCAAACTCGTTTTCATAGTTGCCCTTTTTGACGAGAAGGGCAAATACATAATCTCAAAATCTAACTTAGAAACGGAGGCGAAGGGGAAATGAAAAGAGGTTTTGGTTTCATTGTTCTCTTATTTCTGGTCTCCTCTCTCTTCTCCCAAGAAGTGGCCCCTAATTTAAAGAAAAGGATAGCGGTTATACCTTTTGATAGCGAGGTTGTTAGCACCCCCAATCTGGGAAGAATTGTGGGTGAGATGTTTACTACAGCCCTCGTTCGCTTAGGTGCCTTTGATGTCATAGAGAGAAGTAAGATAGAAGCGATTACACAAGAGTTGAAGTTCCAGCAATCAGGGATGGTGGACCCCTCCACAGCAGTTGCAATTGGCAAATTGCTGGGTGTCGAGTACATACTTACGGGAACGATAACGGAATTCGGCATCAGGGAGGAGAAAAAAGGAGGGATCTTGGGCTTCTTCAAGAACCTCTTTGGTGGAGGAGCTAAGAAAATAAGTAAAGCGAGGATTAAATTTGACTTCCGCATAATAGATGTGGCAACGGGTAAGATATTCTTCGCGGATACGGGGGAAGGGGAGGAAAAACAAAGCAGTTTCGCTTTTGGTGTAGGAACAGACCTTGAAAAATGGATAGGGGGTATAGGGACGGAATCCAAGGAATGGGAACAAAGTGCCTTTTCTAAAGCCACACGTAAAGCGGTTGATAATGCGATAGGGAAATTTGCTCTTTTGTTTTCCCCTCAAGGAAAGGTTATAGCACGCGAAAAGAAGACGGTGATAGTAGATATAGGTGCCTCGGCTGGGCTCAAAGAGGGAATGCTCCTTGAGGTTTACCGGATACACCCAATAAAGGATGAGGAGGGGAACATCGTCTGGGTAGATAGGACGAAGGTAGGGGAAATAAAAATAATAGAGGTGCGGGAGGATAAAGCAAAAGGGGAGATTATCTCTGAGACGCAAAGCGTGCGCCAAGGCGACCTCGCTTTTCCACTACTTAAAAAGTAAGGGAATATCGGGAATATGTTAGAGAGCATAAGGTCGCCCAAGGACATAAAGAAATTTTCCCGTGGGCAGTTATATGCTCTCGCTAAGGAGATAAGAGAAAGAATCTTAGATGTAGTTTCAAAGAACGGGGGGCATTTAGCTCCGAGCTTAGGAGCGGTAGAACTGATAATAGCTCTCCATTATGTTTTTGACTCCCCAAAAGACAAATTGATTTTCGATGTAGGGCATCAGGCTTATGCCCATAAACTTCTCACCGGTAGGGCTGGAAAGTTCGACACCCTACGCAAGATGGGGGGATTGTCCGGTTTCTTAAAGCGTTCGGAGAGCGAACACGATCTTTTTGGTGCCGGACACGCTTCAACTTCCCTGGCGGCAGCACTCGGTTTTGCTGTAGCAAGAGACGCAAAAGGGGAAAACTACGAAGTAATAGCGATAATAGGTGATGGAGGATTAACAGGGGGATTGAGCTGGGAAGCACTCAATAACATAGGGCATTTGAAAAAGAAAATTATCGTTGTCCTAAACGATAACGAAATGTCCATCAGCAGGAGTATAGGAGCTATCTCGGAGTATTTATCCCGCATAAGGACTGAACCAAGCTATCTCAAGGTAAAGGAGGATTTGGAATTCCTACTCAAACGAATCCCTTTGGGTTTACCCCTTTGGGAAGGTATTCAGCGGGTGAAAGAAGCGGTGAAACACCTCTTCGTGCCCGGGATGATTTTTGAAGAGCTCGGTTTCACTTATCTGGGACCAATAGATGGTCATAACATTGAAGCATTGATAGAAATATTGAAACGAGCAAGAAATGTTGAGGGACCCACGATAGTGCATATCCTCACAAAGAAGGGAAGAGGATACCCATTCGCTGAGGAGAAGCCAGAAATATTCCACGGGGTTCCCCCTTTCGTTTTGGAAACAGGAGAAATTCTTGAACCAGATTTTCCCCCCACCTATACGGAGGTCTTCGCTCGTTCTCTTGTGAGGTTTGGGGAAAAGGACGAGAGAATAACAGCGATAACCGCTGCTATGCCTTTGGGAACCGGACTTTCCCTTTTTGCCAAGCGATTCCCCGAGCGTTTCTACGATATGGGAATGGGAGAAGCTTGTGCTGTTACTTTCGCCGCAGGCTTAGCTTGTGAAGGATTCAAGCCCGTGGTTGCCATTTACTCTACCTTCCTTCAAAGGTCCTATGATATGATAATCCATGATGTATGTTTGCAAAACCTCCCGGTGGTCTTCGCCATAGATAGAGCAGGGCTCGTTGGTGAAGATGGAGCAACTCATCATGGGATTTTCGACATAGCTTATCTTTTACCCATCCCCAACATCGTTATCTCCGCTCCCGCAAACGAGTGGGAGTTGGCTTCGCTCCTCAAAACAGCATTGCAGGCCAACTGCCCCTTTGCTATACGCTATCCCAAAGAAAGGGGGATAGGTATCCCCTTTGATAATCCCGAGGTTTTACCCATAGGCAAGGGAGAATTATTAAAGGAGGGGGAAGCCCTTTGCATAATAGCGGTGGGCACCACTCTCAATATCGCTAGGAAAGCGGTTAAAATGTTGGAGGAAGAAGGCATAGAGGCCTCACTAGTTAATCCCCGCTTCCTCAAGCCCCTCGATGAAGAGCTTATACTTCCTCTGTGCACAACTACAAAAAGGGTGCTTGTTGTGGAGGATGGGATTATTTATGGAGGGTTCGGTTCCCATTTGGCGAGCCTTTTAGCGGAGAAAGGGGTAAAGGGGATAAGGGTGAAATTGATTGGCATAAAGGGGTTCGTAGAGCAGGGCAAAAGGGAAGAGCTCCTTTCCCTATTTGGTTTAACACCCGAGGGAATATATACCTCTGCGAAGAATTTGCTGGCAGAATCTGAATAATCCATAACTGGCATAAATTTTTGTTGCTATCGTTGGGAAGAAACTTTAAACTTGTCCTTGAAATGGAAACGGTTTATCCCGTAATAAAATTCAAATACCAGCAAACTCCCAAGCTTTTATCCATCGTTCACCCATCTATGGGTAAACCCCCGCTAAGGTATATAGGGTTTTCCTTACTCAATCTAAATGTGGGGGAAAGTCATAGTATAGAAATCTCCCAAATGGAATGTTTACTTCTGCTTTTAAAGGGCAAAGGCTGGGTAGAATATAAAGGCAAAAAAATCCCTTTGGGTGAGCGGAAAAGCTTCCTCGGGGAAAAAGCTTGGGCGATTTATCTTCCCCCAAATAGCCGATTCACTATCTATGCGGAGAAGGAATTAGAAGCAGGTCTCTGTTTAGCGGTAGCGGATGGGAAAGGCGAGGTGGCGGTGGTAAGGCCCGAGGATGTGAGAGTAAGAAAGGTAGGGGAGGGAAATTTTTATAGAGAGGTTCACGATGTTCTCGGTGAGGATATACCCGCTCAAAGACTGCTTGTAGGGGAAACCTTCAATCCACCTGGGAACTGGTCATCCTATCCCCCTCATAGACACGATGAGCACAACCCCCCTGAAAGGATAAGATTAGAGGAGATATACCATTTTCGTCTCGAGCCCCAGCAGGGCTTCGCTTTAATGAGACTCTATGACGATGGTTTATCACTTAACCAAGCTTTTGTAATAGAGAACAGGGATACCGTGATAATTACCAAAGGTTATCATCCCGTGGTATCCGCCCCGGGTTATTCCCTATACTACCTTTGGATTTTAGGAGGAGAGGAAAGGAAGCTCCTTCCTATCAATGACCCTGTTCATCAATGGGTGATGGACCGGATATGAGACGGGTTTGGCTGTTCCTTTTCTTCCTTTCCGGAGCGGCAGGTCTAATCTATGAAGTCGTCTGGCTGAGAATGTTAGGGGTGGTCTTCGGCACTTCCGCCTTGGCTATAAGCACAGTGCTAATCGTTTTTATGGGCGGGATGTCGCTGGGTAGTTTTTTGTTAGGTAAAGTAACAGACAGGCTAAGAACTCCTTTTCTCTTCTACGGCGTCCTCGAAGGGGGTATAGGTTTACTCTGCCTCCTCGTGCCCTTTGCTCTCTCCAATATAGCGGGGGTATATAGGAGCTTTTATCCCGCAGTCCAAAACTCATACCTTGCTCTATCGCTCACTCGTCTTGCCCTGGTGATAGCTGTTTTGCTCCCCCCAACGTTTCTTATGGGAGGCACATTTCCCGCTTTTTCTTCCGCTTATGCCCAGATAGAAGAAGCGGGAAAGGATTTAAGTATAGTATACGCCATCAATACTGGTGGAGCAGTAGTAGGAACTTTACTCGGGGGATTTGTATTACTGCCTAATTTGGGAATTTCTGCCACTATAAAGGTCGCCGTAGGGATAAACTTCCTCGTTTTCTTCCTTGCTATGCTTTTGGGTAAGAAAGGGGAAAGAATAGAGGAAGTGCCTGCTCTTTCTATCATTTATCCAGCTACCACTGCTACCTTGGCGACAATAGTGATAGGAGTGTCCGGGTTTTCTGCTATGGCGCTTGAGGTTGCCTGGGCGAGAGCTCTACATATGGTATTTGGTATAACCACCTATGCTTTCACGACGATGCTTGCCTCGTTTCTTTTAGGGTTAGTCATTGGTAGTGCTTTGATTGCCCGCTATATAGAGAGGGTCGAGAACTTACCTTTGCTTTTAGCATATATTGAGATAGGAGCCGGTTTCTCAGCCCTTCTCTTCTCCCGTGTAATTGATTCACTGCCCATATTATTCCTTTGGCTATTTAAATATATCCAAAATAATTTCTTCCTTTTTTATCTATGCCAATTCGTCATTTGTTCCCTTGTTCTCCTTATCCCCACCTCCCTGTTCGGTGCATCTTTCCCAATAGCTATGAGAATAGCCCTGAGAAGTAGGCAGCAGTTTGCCGGTGGAGTGGGCAAAGTATATGCCTTCAACACTTTGGGAAACATATTGGGTTCCTTCCTTTCCGGTTTCATTTTAATAAGACTGGTGGGAGCAGCAGGGGTGATAGTGATAGCTTCTCTGCTGAATATTCTGGCTGGGGGGATTATGCTAAGGGGGGTTGTGGATGTTCCTAAGCCTCGTCTCAAGGAAGCCTGGGGCATCTGGGGAGCTGTGCTCTTCTTCGCTCTTATTCCCTTCCGCTGGAATATAGAGAGGCTCACCAGCGGGGTTTACCTTTACGCTCCTTTGTATTTAGAGAGGGGCTCCTTTAAAGAAGCGAGAGAAGCTATGGAGGGTAGGCCGATTATTTATTATAAGGACAGCATAACTTCCACAATAACCGTTTTGCAGGGCTCTCAAAATGGTGCTCCCGCCCTTGCTTTACAAATAGATGGTAAAACAGAAGCTTCTTCCCATGGGGACCTTACAACTCAATATATGATTGCTCATCTCCCCCTCCTTCTTCATCCTTCTCCTAAGAGGGCGATGATCATAGGGCTTGCCAGCGGATGCACTTTGGGCGCTGCTCTCTGCCATCCCCTTGAAGAGGTGATATGTGCCGAGATAGAGCCGGCGATGATTGAAGCTTCTAAACTATTTAAAGATGTCAACGAGGAATATTGGAAGGACAAAAGAGCAAGGGTAGTAATTGAGGATGGACGCAATTTCCTTGCCCTCACCTCCGAAAAATATGATTGTATAATCTCCGAACCCTCTAATCCTTGGATATCGGGCTTGGGTAACCTTTTCACAAAGGAGTTTTATCAAATTTGTAAGGATCGTTTGGCTGAAGGGGGCATCTTCGCTCTCTGGGTTCCCGCTTACATTACATCCTTAGAGGATTTTAAGGGGGTAATTGCCACAGTTTGTTCCATTTTTCCCTTTGTTACAATTTGGAATTATCCCCCTATTTATCCGGATGTGGTGATAATCTGCTCCACTAAACCCTTCCGTTTCTCTTTGGAGGCTGTGGAGAGAAAAATAAGGGAGAATCCCCGTCTGGCAAGGAGCCTCGAGCGGATAAATATGAGGAATGTCTGGGATGTGGTGAAGGGATTTCTTTTACCAGATGCTCGTGTGCGTCAATTTAGCCGAGGTTCCCCTATTAACACCGACGACCTCCCCCGGATAGAGTATTCTGCTCCTAAATGGCTCTATCGGGGCATAAACTGGGAAGTTATAAACGAACTCTATAACCTTGGGCAGAACTCTCCTCTTCCAGCGGAGATCGAAATCATAAAAAATAGGGAAACTTCCTATATCCCCTTGCTCAACTTCACTCTTAGGGGAGATGTTAAGGAAAGCCGGCTTTTAGTCAATAAACACCTGGGTTACAACGATATCTCTCTTTCCTTAAAAGTTGATGGAAAAGAGATATTGATTAAACCCGTGGATACATCAAAGTCAAAAAAACGGAGGTGAATGCTGATGGAACACTTATGGATAGGAATGGTGAATATAGGGATTGTCCACCCAATGGCATTTCCCGATGCCAAGAGCGACGAGGAGGTGTTGTCCACTATAAGGAAGGTAGTAGAAGACGACTTCTTCGGAGCGATAGAAGTATCTAACTTGAGCGACCAACTGGCGGAGAAGGTGGGAGAGATTTTGCGCTCAGCGCATATGGATGTGATTTATGCTGGACAACCTCCTCTCCTTCTCGAAGGGGTTAGCCTCAGCAGTTTGACCGAGGAAGAAAGAAGGAAGGCGGTCGAGCTATCCAAGAGAAATATAGATAAGGCTTACCTGGTAGGAGCGAGCATTTTAGCAATCCATAGCGGAAAGGACCCGGGAAAGGAGAAACGAGAGGGAGCGAAGAAAGGCCTGATGGACTCTTTAAGGGAGCTTTGTGCCTATGCCCAGGAGAAAGCAGAGGAGAATATAGTTTCAATATCCTTGGAAAACTTCGACAGGGATATAGACAAGAAATTTCTCATAGGACCTTCAGAGGAAGCGGGAGAGATAGCGGCAAAAATTAAGGAGGAGTTCAGCAATTTCGGCTTGACCTTAGACCTTTCTCATCTTCCCCTCTTGGGGGAGAAGCCACACGAAGCGCTCATAGCGGTCTCGGATTATCTTATCCATGTTCATATAGGCAACTGCGTATTAAGAAAGGAAAGTCCATTTTATGGGGATAACCATCCTCCTTTTGGCATTAGGGATGGGGAGGTAGATGTAGAGGAATTACGGGCTTTTATAGAAGCCCTTATCTACATAGGATACCTTAAGCGCAGCCTGCCAACCCGTCTACCTGTTATATCATTTGAGATAAAACCTCTCCCTGGGCAAATTCCGGAGGTGGTCATTGCAGGCGCCAAAAGAGCGTTCAGCGAAGCCTGGGCAAAAATATAGGAGGCTCTTTGTATAGGAAGCGATGCGGAAGGCGATAACCTTTAGGGCTGTCCTTATAGCCATTTTACTACTACCTCTTAACTCCTGGTGGGTTGCCTATATGGAGGTTATCACTTACACCGGTCATCCCACCACTATGTCTCTTTTCTTCAATGTTGTTTTCACCCTCCTCTTTTTGGTTCTCGTCAACTTCCTACTAAGCAAAATCGCTCCCCGTTATATGTTCAGTCAAGGAGAACTGCTGGTTATTTATTCCATCTTAGCGCTCGGCTCCTGCATGGTAGGGCACGATATGTATCAGGTTCTCATAGCTTGTCTCACTCATCCTTTTTGGTATGCAACACCCGAGAACAAATGGGAAAGCCTTTTCTTTAAATATCTACCAAAGTGGTTGATGGTTTCAGATAAGAATATATTGGAAGGCTACTTTATGGGGTGGTCAAGTTTCTATATGAAGGAGCATCTACTCGCTTGGCTAAAACCTATACTACTCTGGACTGGTTTCTTCACTTTGTTAATCATTATTATGATGTGTATAAACATCATCTTCCGAAAGCAGTGGACGGAGAGAGAAAGACTCACCTTCCCAATAATCCTTCTTCCCCTGGCGATGACAGAAGAGAACTTCTCCCTTTTCAAGCAGAGGCTAATGTGGGTAGGCTTTGGCATAGCTGCTTTTGTGGACATAATTAATAATGTTAACGCTAACTTCCCTGCCGTCTTTCATATACCTATAAGGGACTATAACCTTGGGCAATACATCGTTACACATCCTTGGAATGCTATAGGCTGGACACCGCTTGCCCTATTCCCCAGCATTATAGGTCTTGGTTTCCTACTTCCTCTCGACCTTTCCTTCTCCTGCTGGTTTTTCTATTGGTATTGGAAATTTCAAAGGGTATTCAGTGTCGCCTTTAATCTCCATGTGGGGAGACCAGATATGCCCTATATCAACGACCAGTCCGCTGGAGCGTATATAGGGGTCACTTTCTTCGTAATCTGGATAGCCAGGCACTATCTCAAGGAGGTTTTCAAGAAAGCGTTAGGAATGAAGTCCGAGCTTGACGACTCCGATGAACCGATGTCCTATCGGACAGCTATATTGGGAATCATTATTTGCTTTCCCTTATCTGCCTACTTCTTCGTAAAAGCGGGGATGAGCTGGAGCGTCTCCCTTGTAGCACTTGCCATTTTCTTTGTCCTTTCCGTAGCAGTGGCGAGGATGCGAGCGGAGCTCGGTTCCCCTGCTCATGATCTTCACTTCGCTGGTCCAGATCAAATGATAACCCGCATATGGGGAGTGGAAAACATCTCCCCCCAAAACCTCACAGTGCTTTCCCTTCACTGGGGATTCAACAGAGCTTATCGTTCTCACCCTATGCCCCATCAAATAGAAGGCTTTAAAATAGCGGAGCGCACCCGCACGAGCTATCGCCAATATATGTGGATTATGTTCCTTGCTACTTTCATTGGCTCCTTTGTCGCCTTTTGGGCGCTTTTAGAACTTTATTATAAGATCGGCGCCGCATCAGCAAAGGTGGTAGGACCCGCTACATGGTTTGGGTGGGAGCCCTATAATAGGCTCTCTTCCTGGATAGAAACACCTGCTAAGAGGGATCCCCTATGCTCGGTCTTCACGGGGATTGGCTTTGCGGTATGCCTCTTTTTGATATTTATGAAAACTTCCTTTTTCTGGTGGCCTTTTCACCCTGTGGGTTATGCGGTTTCCTCCTCCTGGAGTATGAGCTGGATGTGGTTTCCCATATTCATCGCCTGGCTCATAAAGTTCACTATTATGAAGACGACAGGGTTGAAGGGCTATCGGGTTGCCCTTCCTTTCTTCTTTGGCTTGATATTGGGAGAGTTCACGGTGGGTAGCTTAGCTAACATAATCGGCATCCTTTTGGATTGGCGAATATATCATTTTTGGGGATGAAAAGAGGAAAACTTTATTTTCTTCTTCTGTTCTTACTTGCCTCACCTCTAACTCCCTCTTCAACAAGCCAAGATATCACCTGGTATTGGCGAAAGGAGGATAAGAGAGAGTTCGCTCAACTTTACTATCCCTCCTGCGGATGGGAAATCGTTGCGCCAGGGGTTAAATTTAAAATGGGAGAAGGAGAAAACGGTTGGCTTAGGGCAAGGATAAGCATTCCAGAAATAATAGATGGCAAGGTGGTAAAGGGCTATCCAATAGCGCTCCATATTTCAACAGGTGAGGGAGGGGAGATATATGTTGACGGGGATTTGCAAAGTAGATACGATAACGACCATCCTGGCGCTGCCCTCCTTACCAAACACGCTGTTGTGGGGGAGACCCATACGGTAGCTATTAGGGTGTTTGGTCCCGTTGCAGGAGAAAAGGATGTGGGCTTTGACCAAGCGGAATTGAAAATAATCTCCCCCAAAAAGGTTAATATCCCCTGTGAAATCTACATCAATCCCGGTAAGATAACCGGACCCTTACCACATCCTTTATCGGGTTTATCTCAAGGAGGAGGGATGGTGGATTACGAGCAGGAAACTGCGGAAGCCTTGGCAAAGCTACGCCCCCGCTGGTTCCGTATGGATAATGTGTTAACAGCGGTCGTTAGGGAGGAAAATGGAAGGTTGGTATACGATTGGTCAGATTTCGATAGGAGGATTGACTTCATTTTTCAGACGGGAGCTGAACCAATTCTCTGCCTTTCTTATATGCCTATTCCCTTTGATGCGGTTCCCGATCCCGACCGCCATAGCGCCCCTAAAGATTATGCCTTGTGGGAAGACCTTTGTTATAAAGCGGCGAAAAGATGTATAGAACGGGGGAAAAGGGTTCGCTATTGGGAAGTTTGGAATGAGGCAAATGCCAGTTGGTTGAAGCCACCCCCTGGAGAAACTCTCTTAGAAGCCTATCTTAAACTTTACGAGGCCTCCGCGCGAGGGATAAAAAGAGCTGACCCCGATGCCTTAATAGGGGGACCTTGCAACGCCTCCGGACCTTGGGATTACTCCCCTGAAAGACCTTATTGTGTTAATGGTGAGACCTTTATGGAAGGATTGGTAAAATTTTGTGCAGAGAAGAAACTGCCTTTAGATTTCATCAGTTGGCACGAGTATTTCCATCCTCCAAAAGTTTACATTGAGGAAATGGAGAAAACGAAGTCGATTTTGAGCAAATATCCGGTCATTGCGAAAAAGGTAAAAGGGTTCTTTATCACAGAGTTCAATTACGCGTGGTGGCACGACCTCGCCCACGATAACGAGGTAGGGGCAGCGTGGGTGGCTAATAATGTTATAAGGGCAGGGATTCCTATGGGAATAACTGCCCTGTGTCTTTTCTATGCTAAAGATGGGGATAACCGCTTTAGAGGAAGTTGGGGAATTTTGATGGGAGGTAATGTCCCAAAGCCTTCCTATTTTACTTACCAGTTTTTCTCTATGATGGAGAGTCAGAGGTTAGAAGTTAGAGGGGGAGATGAAGATATATGTGCTCTCGCTTCCCTATCCTCTAATGGGAAACGTTTGACCATCTTGGTTGTAAATTTCGCTGAGCGCTATGGAGTCCCTCGCAAAATAAAATTAATTATCAACCCTGTGCCCCTCACTCTTCAAGGGGGAAAGAGCAGGCTATATCTCGTGGACCCTAAACACAACAATATATTCCACACTCCTGAGGTGAGGGAACTGAAATGTAATGGGGAGGGTAAGATTCCCCAATCTGATCAATGGAACATAAACTTAACACTTCTCCCCAATAGCGTTGCACTTATAGAGGGAATTAGCTCTCAATTTACTCGTTAGCCAGGCGGCGGGCGACCACTAAAAAGCCGGTGTGCGCCACCATTCTCAGCTCTGGTCTTGCTATCCTTTCCTCTATAACCCAGGGACGCACGAGAACCTCTTGAACCCTTATTTGGGAGAAGCCCCCTATTTCTCGGAGTGTCATAACCAAACGATGCACTTGGAGAATGGTTGGAAGGAAAGAAGCAAAGCAGCCGCCGGGACGGAGCGCCTTTTTGACCGCTTGCAATACTTTCCAGGGCTCGGGCAAATCCAGAATAACTTTGTCCACATCCTCTTCATCTATGCCCTCTGAAATATCCTTGATTTTCAAGAGAAAATTTTGTGCGCCCCATCTTTTGAGATTTTCCTCTGCTATTTTCGCAAAATCCTCCCTTATCTCATAAGTGTAAACCATTCCCTGGCTTGCCTGCCTGCAAAGGAAAAGGGTAAGGGCTCCCGAGCCAGTGCCTGCCTCTACTATTCTATCAGTGGGTTTTATATCGGCTAATGCTCCTATAAGGGCACAATCCTTTGCATACATAACTTGCGCTCCCCGAGGCATTTCCAGGATGTATTCCTCTAAGGAAGGGCGAAAGACAAATAGTTTAGCACCAAGAGAGGAAATAACTACGCTACCTTCTTCCCTGCCTATTATCTCGTTGTGCGCCACAACTCCGCTATGAAAATGGAAAGCTCCCCCCTCTTGAAGGGTTATAAGATATCTTCTACCCCTATTATCGTAGAGAATGACGAGTTCTCCCTCTTGGAAGACAGGCATCAGGCACCGAATTTTTCTTGAATAGAAAGGAGGTTGGTGAGGATATTCATTATATCAAGGCCCCTTATCCTGCCTAATCCTCCTCGAGCACAGGAACGTTCACCGTAACTATTCACCTCATCAGTGCGAACCCCTTCACCCCAGATAACTATCGGCACAGGGTCGCCGGAGTGGTCCTTAACTATTACGGGGGTAGAGTGGTCTGCGGTTAGCACTATTATGGTGTTGTGGGGGGCGATTCCCGAGAGGATAGTACCCAACATCCTGTCTATTTTTTCAACAGCCTCTATTTTTTTATAAGGTTCCCCATCGTGTCCAGCTACATCTGGCGCCTTCACATTGCATAGGACAAAGTCATTGTTTTTCAAAGCTTCGAGGGAGGCCCGAGCGATGGCTTGCTCATCAGTGTCAAGTGAACCGGTCGCTCCCTCCACATCTATCACATCCATCTTGAGATACCTTCCCACACCTTTTAATAAACCTACTTCTACGATACACGCTCCCTTCAAACCATACCTCTCTTCAAAAGACGGTATATGAGGGGCAGTTCCTGCTCCCCGAGGCAGGACTATATTGGCGGGTGGAAGACCTTGAGATTTCCTTTCTTTATTCAAGGGATGGTCCCGCAGTATCTCAAAGGAACGCTTAACGAATTCATTAACGATTCTCGCTGTCTTCTGGGAGGCTATATCGGAAGGGTCAATTGCTTCAACCGTGTGTACCTTTACCCCCTCTTGATGGGGGTCAGCATCTATGACCCTATGCCCTAATCCTTCACCTCTCAATACCAATCCTGCCCTATGTTCTACTGATTCCTTGAAGAATATCTTCACACCTTCTATCTCCATACCATTTATTGCTTGAGCGAGAAGGTGTGTGCCTTCTCTAATCCTTCCCGCTCTTCTATCTTTCACGATAAATGTATTCTCATCCACTGTGGCGAAATTGCAGCGAAAGCAGATGTCCCCTTTCTCCACATCCAGTCCGATGCCCGCTGCTTCAAACGCACCCCTTCCCGTGTAATATGCATAGGGGTCATAACCTAAGATGGCAAGATGGGAAGTATCTGAACCCGCTCTGATACCGGGGGCTATGGGGTCCATAATCCCACATTCACCTTCCTTAGCAAGCTGGGACATATGGGGTTTACGGGCTATCTCGATAGGGGTAAACCCCCCCAGTTCCTTAAGTGGTCTATCGCTCATACCATCTCCGATGACGATTATCGCTTTCTTTTCCATAGCTTTACCTCCTTTGGGAATGGTGGAGCCGAGCGGAATCGAACCGCCAATCTCCTCATTGCGAGCGAGGTGTTGTCCCATTCAACTACGGCCCCGCTAAGAGTGAGAAAGGATTCCCTACGGAAATAAATATACATTCTAAGACTTTTAAAGGCAACTTTTACTGTAGAACTTGCTTCTGAATTTTCTGAGATTAACCTCGTCATAGGGACTAAGATTACCTACCAACCAATAGTAAAATCCTGCCTTATTGCTGTCCCCCTTCACATTGTATACATCCCCAAGAAGACAGAGATAGAGGGGATTCTCTGGTCTTAATTTATGTGCTCTTATAAACTCTCTTTCCGCTTCGTTCAACCGCTTGGCAGAAACGAGAGCCACCCCTAACCAAGCGTGATAAAAATCATCAAATGGTTCCAATTTTACAGCGGATTCCCAATGATGGAGAACGCCTTGCATATCCCCTACTTCCCAAAGGATCTCTCCCAAAGTGAAATGATAAAACGGGTCATTGGGCTCTTCCCTTACCACCTCTTGGAGAAGTTGGGCAGCGTCTTTGAATTTCCCCATCTCCTTAAGCAGAAGGGCGAGGCGATATTTATAAAAATTTTTGGGAGAAATTTGGATGGCATAGCGATAGAATTTATCAGCTATTCGCAATTTCCCTATAAAGCGGAAGAACTCGCCCAGGTTGAAAAACGCCTCCGCGGAGGAAAGACCAAATTTGGCAGTCTTTTTTATCATCTTTTGGTGTTTCTTGAGCATTTTCAAAAGTTTATCATGGTTTATCCCTGCTGTCTATAACTATGGTTACAGGGCCATTATTTATTAGGTTTATAAGCATCTTTTTCCCAAATATACCCCTTTTCGTTGGAGCATACTGCTCGAACAAAGAACAGGAAAAAGCAAATAAATTTTCGGCAACCTGGGGGGAAGCCGCTTCGATGAAATCGGGACGCCTGCCTCTTTTTGTTGAGGCGAGAAGAGTAAACTGAGACACAACTAATATCTCCCCTCCGATATCCAATAAGGAGAGGTTCATCTTTCCCTCCTCATCCTCAAAAATGCGAAGGTTCACTATTTTCTCCACGATGTAGCGAGCATCCCTCTCGTCATCATCTCGGTGCACACCAAGAAGAACCAAGATGCCTTTCCCAATGGCGGAGATCTCCTTTCCCTCTACCATCACCGATGCTTTATCTACTCTCTGAACCACTGCCCTCATAATTTCCTGCCGCCTTGGCTGGAGGTGCCAACCCGATAAATATCTATTACATCACTCAATTTGGCTATCTTTTCCATAACCCTGTTTAAGTGTTTTACATCCTGGATATCAATAAAGGCGCTTATCGTTGCGGTCTTGTCGCTCCTCGTTTTAACCCTAAGGGAACTGATATTTACTCCTTCGCTACTTATAATTGCACTTATGTCGGAGAGCAATCCTATCCTATCTATTGCTTCTATCTGCACTGCCACTGGTATAGCTCTCTCTCCCTTCACCCAGTTTAGTTTTACTAATCTCTCTTTTTCTTGAGGGGGGAGATTTTCCACATTAGGGCAGTTGGAGCGGTGCACTGTTATACCTTTACCCCTTGTGATGAATCCTATTACATCTTCACCTGGAAGGGGATAACAGCATTTTGCCCTCTTTATAACAATACCGTCTACCCCTATCTCGGGCAGGCTAACTCGTAGGAGAGCCTGCTGGGGAGTAGTTATTGGTGGGGGGTATTTCCTCTTGATTTTTTCCAATACATTGTGTATGGAAGTGGAACCATAACCTATGGAAGCTAAAAGGTCCTCCGGGGAGGCAAATCCGAGACGAGAAGTTAATGCCTCTACTTCCTTTTCCAAGTCAAAGTCAGGGGGGAGATGGCTTATATTTGCCACTTCCTTTAGGAGAAGTGCCCTACCTTTTTCTATTGCTTCTTCTTTATGCTGTTGTCTGAAGAAACGTTTTATACAGTTTTTGGCGTGGGGGGTTTTAACGAACCTCAGCCATTCTAAGGAGGGACGAGCGGACGATTTTGTAAGTATTTCAACCTTTTCTCCCGTGCGCAAAATATAATCTAAGGGAACGATTCTTCCATTTACCTTTGCTCCAGCGCACTTGTTTCCAACATCTGTATGAACGAGGTAGGCAAAATCTACAGGTGTGGAACCTGCTGGTAGGTCGAAGATGTCTCCTTTGGGGGAGAAGACGAACACTCTATCGGAGAAGAGGTCTTCTACAACTGAGCGAAAGAACTCTGCAGGGTCTCCATAGTCTGCCTGCCAGGCGAAGATTTGGCTTCGCAGCTGGCGGATTCTTTCCAAGAAATCCTTGTCGTCCTTCGCATCCTTCTTGTAATACCAGTGGGCGGCTAAGCCGAACTCTGCCTCCCTGTGCATATCCCAGGTTCTAATCTGAACCTCCAAGGGTTTGCCCCGTGGGCCTATAACTTTTGTATGAAGGGAACGATAGCCATTGGGCTTGGGGGAAGCGATGAAATCGCTGAACATCCCGGGAATGGGCGGCCAAGTTTCATGAACTATACTCAGTGCAATGTAACATTGCTCTTTTGTATAGACTATTATCCGTAACGCGACCAAATCGTAGACCTCTTCCAAAGGAATGCTGTCCCTTTGCATCTTCCTGTAGATGCTCCAGAGGTGTTTCGCTCTCCCATAGACCGTGGCTTCAATGTTTTCCTTTGCCAGTTTATCTCGTAAAACTTGGGCTGCTTCCTCTACCTCTGCTTCCCGGTCAGCCCTTATCTTCTCCAGTTCTTCTTCCAATTCCTCAAATTCCTGTGGATAAAGATATTGAAAGGCAAGGTCTTCCAATCGCCATTTGAACTCCCAGATACCCAATCTATTAGCCAATGGGGCAAACACTTGCATCGTTTCCAAGGCTACCTTCTTCTGCTTATCTGGAGTTAAAGCGTAAAGAGTTTGCATATTATGCAGTCTATCGGCTAATTTTAAAAAGATGACACGTATGTCCTTTGCCATAGCGAGAAAAAGCTTGCGTATGTTCTCCGCTTGTGTCCTCTCTTCCCGGAAATACTCCTTTTCCGTGTGGGAAAGTTTAGTTACACTCTCCACCAGTTCACCTACTTGTTCCCCGAAATGCGCCTTTATAAAAGAAAGGTCGAAGTGCTTACCATCTTCCAGCACATCGTGAAGCAAGGCAGAAATGATCACTTCCTCGTCCATAGATAAATCGGCGAGGATAAGAGCTACATTTAAGGGGTGGAAGATATAGGGTTCCCCTGATTCTCTCTGGGTATCAAGATGTGCTAGACAAGCTATTTGGGCAGCAAGGTAAATTCGTCCCTCATCTACTGCCTGACCCTTCTGCCTCATTTTATGGATTAACCTTCTTATTAATTCTCTTACTTCTTCCCACATCCTATATCAACTCCTCCCAGAGGAAGAGCTGCCCTAAATAGGGCGTTCTTTCCTCGGAAATAATGGATATTCCCTCCCTAGCCCAACCCTTCAAGATCAATAACGGCTCGTTTAGTTGCTTGTCAATGTCCAGAGCGTAAATTATAGAGAATTTTTCAGGGAGTTCCTCTGCCAGCTTCGTAGGGCTCAAGCAGGGGAGTTCTTTCCCTTCTTGAATTAGGGTGAAGAGGATGTATCTACCGCTTGAAAAAGGCGATGCCTGTTTTACTTCCACACCCTGGCTTATGAATAGTGGTTGGGGATTATCTATCCCAAAGGGAGCGAGCAAAGACACTTCTTGAGCCAATCTCGGCGTTATTTCCTTAAAAGATAAGATGTGTTCCGCTTCCTGTTTTGGGTAAAGATCCTCAGGGGTTAGATATTTCCTTGCTATCTCCTTAATTTCTTCTTCAAACTTCGGGAAATTGGCTACTTCCATTTCCACACCAACTGCGGCATTGTGTCCGCCGAAACTGAGAAGAAGGTAAGAAATCTCTTGTAGGGCTTTGAAAATGTTGAAGGAAGGGATACTCCTGCCCGAACCCTTTATCCTATCCCCATATCTTGAGAGAACGAAAACGGGTCTCTGATATATATCTACCAAGCGTGAAGCTATTAAACCCAAAAGACCCCTGTTCCAATTCTCCCCTTTAATCACTATCACCAAATCATTGTCCAACTCTACTTTTGCCAGTTCCTTTTCCATCTCTTCCAAAATCTTATATTCTAAGGAGCGTCGCTCCCTGTTGATTGCTTCCAACTCTTGACAAAGGACTTCCTTTTGCCCCTCGTTGTTTGTAAGGAGCAATTGCAGAGCCTTAGAGGGACTGCTTATTCTTCCCGGAGCGTTCAACCGAGGGGCAAGGATGAAGCTAACCTTGCGGGAATCTACATATTGGTTTAACCCTGTAGCTTTTTTCAAGGCATCGAGCCCATTGGAAGGTCGCTCTCCCAATTTATCCAGACCAAATTTTACAAGCACCCTGTTTTCGCCCAGAAGGGATGCTAAGTCTGCTATTGTCCCCACCGCCACGAGGTCCAGTTTGTCGTAAACGAGGCGGCAATCCCTCCCCATTGTGATAGTCAATGCCTGTGCCAATTTGAAAGCTACTCCCACACCCGTTAGCTCTCTGAAGGGATAGGAATTTCCCGCTTTGGGGTTAATCACCGCTAAAGCGGGAGGGGGCTCTTCCATCTCATGATGGTCGGTGATTATCACTTGGAGACCGTTGCGGTTCAACTTTTCTACCTGGTGAATGGAAGAACTCCCACAATCAACTGTTAAAAAAACGCTCGCCCCCAACTCTATCGCCTTCTTAACTGCGTATTCGGAGACGCCGTGTCCTTCCTTGTGTCTATTGGGAATATAGCAGAAAACCTTGCCTCCCAAAGCGGTGATTACCTTAGCAAGGAGTGCGGTAGCACAGATACCGTCCACATCGTAATCCCCTTGTAAGAATATAGGATCTTTTTTGACTATCGTTTCCCTTAATCTCCCCACTGCTATTTCCATTCCCTCTAATTGAAAGGGATCGTTTAAATGAGAAAGCGCAGGGAAGAGGAATTTCTTAGCTTCCCCCTCTTCCTCTATACCTCTATTTATGAGCAAGGAAGCGGTAAGGGGGAGTATAAAAAGACGATTAGCTAACTCCCTTGCTTTCTCTGTGTTCTGCCTCTTTGCTTTCCAAATCTCCTTGAACATCTTTCTTTTCCGGTTCCATATGGATAACTACCACCGCTAAGGGGAATATATCCCTTATATCCTTTTCCAAATGCTCTGATAAATCGTGGGCTTCCTCAAGGGAGAGACCATTGGGAAGAAGGATATGCATATCCATCTGTAAACTATTTCCCGCTCGTCTAACTCTTAGTTTGTGAAAACCCACTATGTTAGGATAATGCTCTGTCAAGAGCCTTTCCACTCTCCTTTGGATCTCCCGAGGCGCTTTATCCAGTATCTGGTGAAAGGCTTCTCTATAGATGATTACAGCGGTCTTAACGAAGAAACCAGCAATGAGTATTGCTATCAAAGGGTCAAAAATGTGGATTCCCAATCCTTTGGCTACAGATAGAGCAAAGATTATACCCAGCGAATTGTAGAGGTCTCCTTTGAAATTCCCCACCAGAGAGAAAAGGGAAAGGTAACCTGTTTCCTTATAAATTTGGAAGAGGTATTTTATAAGCATAACCTTGAAAACGATGTTCAACAGAATAACGCCGATGCCGAATTCGGGCAATCTAACAGGCAAATTGTGCAGAATTTTATTCATAGCCTCAGTGCACAGGATCCCGGCAAATCCCACCATAATGGTAGCCTGGAAAAGGGAAGCTACCGCATCGTATTTACCATGTCCAAAGGGGTGCTCCTCATCAGGGGGAAGTGCTGCATGTTTGAGGAAAAAAAACATAAGGATAGAAACTAAAAGGTCTAAGAGGGAGTCAAAAGCATCGGCTACCACACTAAGAGAGTAGATAAGAACTCCTACTACTGCCTTCAGTGAAAGCAGTATTACAGCAGATATTATAGCAATAAGGGTAGCCCTATAGGCCTTCGCCTCCTTGGAAGGCATAATCCCTATTCATCTTCTCCTTCTTTTCTTCTTTTTCTTTTTAACAACTTTGCTTCCGCTTGAGGTGCTCTGGGGAACGGGGATATAAACAGGTGTGGACTCAGGTCGGCTTGTTTCCCTCGCTATAGGAATTGGAGCGGGAGTTTCTGCAGGGGCTCTCTTTCCCCGCTTGGTCCAGAGGTAAACGATAGGGGAAGCGTTGAATATACTTGAGTAGGTGCCAGTTATTGTGCCTATCAAGAGGGCGATTATGAAATGCTTTATCGTGGCTCCTCCCAAGAAGAGCAGCGCTAAAAGAACCAATAAAAGGGTCAAGGATGTATTTATGGACCTTACCAAGGTTTGATTTATACTCTTATCCACAACTTCGCCGTAGCTTTCACCCCTCATCCTAAGCCGCCAATTCTCTCTTATGCGATCGAAGACCACTATAGTGTCGTGAACGGAAAAACCTATCATTGTAAGCACAGCGGTGACAAAAAGCGAGTCTATCTCCATACCCTTCAGTTTTCCCAGAATAGCAAAGGAGCCGAACATCACAAGGACATCGTGAAGCGTAGCGGATACCGCTCCCACCCCATACTTAAACTCGTTAAATCTAAAGGAAAGATATAAGAGTATAAGAATGGAGGCGAGGAAAACACCCCAAAACGCCTTCTGCGTCAGTTCTCTGCTAATGGTAGGACCTACAGTATCCACGGAGAGTTCCTCAAATGTGCCAAATCTTCTTTCCAAAGCTTGCTCTATTTGCTTTCTTGCTTCCACCGTTGCTTCCTTTAATCTGATATATAACTGTTTATTATCTCTGCTCGTCTGGACGAAGGCGTCGGAGAACCCCGCGGTGGATAAATTCGCCCTCACCTCGGGCAAGGAGACCGGTTTATCAAATTGGAGGGTTATGAGGGTACCTCCCGTGAAATCTATCCCTTTACGCAGTCCCTTTATAGGGGGAGTATAGAAAACAATACCGGGCACTATCACAGCGAGACTTATAGCAAACCAGCGTTTCCAATATTTCACGAATTGAAAATTTATTTTCCTTGTCCGAGGGAATACACCATAAAACTTTACATTGCGAAGGAAAGGGAAAAGGCTCTCAGTAAGAATGAGCAATGTCCTGCTCACTGTTATGGCTGTAAACATTGAAAGGATGGTTCCAATCCCCAGAACAAGGGCGAAACCTTGGATGGGCCCAGTTCCAATAGCATAAAGAACGATGGCTGATATGACCGTGGTAGTATTGCAATCAAATATCGCCGTAAAAGCACGGTGAAATCCCGCATCTATAGCGGAACGCAGGGTCTTTCCCGCCCTTAACTCCTCCTTGAGCCTCTCAAATATCAGGATGTTCGCGTCAACGGCCATCCCGATCGTGATAATGAGAGCAGCTATCCCCGGTAGGGTCAGTGTTACGGGTATCCCCTTGAAGATCGCGAGCATAAAGAGGGCGTAGAGGAGAAGGGCTATGTCGGCGATTAAACCCGGAAAAAGATAGTAGCCGAGCATAAACAGCATAACTAAGATAATTCCTAAAATCCCTGCTTTTAAGCTTCTCTCAAGTGAGTCCTGTCCCAGTGTAGGTCCCACTTTTTCTATGGAGGCGATTTCCAAGGGGACGGGAAGGGTGCCAGCGTTTATTAACTCTGCCAATTGTTGGGCTTCCTTTAAATCGCGGAACCCCCCTTCTATCTTCACTGCTTCGGTATAAATGTGCTGTTTAATAATGGGAGCGCTTATGACCTTACCATCTAAAACGATTGCCAAATAATCATTTATATGCCCAGCTGTGAAAGCAGAAAATTTCCTTTGTCCCTCTGGACTTAGGGAGAAGGCAACCTCTGGTTGGGCAAGGGAACGTTGGGCTCTCGCTCTTTGCTTTGGGTTTAGGTCTTTGCCAGTAAGGATAACAGGGGCATTCTCCAAAACTTTGGAATGAGGGACTTCGTTCCCCTTTAAATCGTGAAAGATTACCTCTTCTCTACCTTCCCTCTCAATTATTTCCATCTTATAGGGAGCGGTGGGATTGTTCGGACTCTGCACATCCTGGAGATAGCGAAACTCCACCATCGCTGTGGATTTTAACATCTTTAGAGCTTCTTCTTCTTTTTCTATATCAGGAATTTCCACAACTATCTGGGTTGTTCCCTTGGCTTGGATGAGTGGCTCGGTCACACCTAAGGCATCAACCCTTCTCCGAATTATATCCATAAGGGTGCGCTGGTGCTCCGCGGTTATATGAGGATTCTCTGGTGTGGGTTTAGCTTCCAACACAAGTCTTATACCACCCGCCAAATCGAGTCCCTTTTTGAAGGGCTTCTTATATACCACATATCCGCATCCAATTATTAATACAGCCAAAAGAATGAGCGTATACTTCGGTTTCATCTTCTACCTCCTTTGGGAAAAATTATAAGTAGCCCGGGAATATAAGTCAAATTTTTGGAGAGAGGCAATGGGGGTTTTCCTAATTAGACCCTAAAGATTTCTTTGACTTGAAGGAGAAGAGGATGTAAAATAAAAAGAACTCCGAGATGTTGGAGAGCCCAGTTAGATATATAAAAGGTGTTGGAGAGAAAAGAGCTTATGTGCTCTCTAAATTAGGCATCCATTCAGCCAGAGATCTTCTTTACCATTTCCCACGGCGCTGGGAGGATAGGCGCTATTTCAAGAAGATAGGTGAGTTGATAGATGGGGAGAAGGTTTCAATTTTGGGGAGGGTAATCGATGCGGAGAGCACGGTCAGTCGCAAGGGTTTGGTCATAGTAAAAGCGATAATAGATGATAACTCGGGGATAGCTTATCTCACCTGGTTTAACCAACCCTATATGAAGGGCAGGTTCAAATCCTTAAAGGGTAAGAGGATAGTTGCCTACGGCACTGTAAAGAGGAGCAAGTGGGGGGTGGAAATAGAGAACCCCGAATGGGAAGAGATAGGTGGGGAAGATAGTTTGAACTTGGGAAGGATAGTGCCCATCTATCCCCTTACGGAAGGGATTTCTCAGCTGCAAATGCGGAAGATAATCAATAGTGCTTTGGAGTTCCTTGCCCCCCAATTAGTAGAGATTATCCCCCCTTCAATAAGGGAAAAGAGGAAGCTAATGCCCATCTCGGTCGCTATGAGGGAAATTCATTTCCCAACAAGTGCTAAGGACCTTTCTGAGGCAAGAAGGAGGCTGGTATATGAGGAGTTCTTCCTCCTCCAGGTTATCATAGCCTTGAGACAGAAGGAATATAAGGAGGAGAAGGGGAGGAGCTTGGAGTTCGATGTATTTGGAGAACTGGAGAGAGTTTTACCCTTTAAGTTAACCGAAGCCCAGAGAAGAGTGATAGAGGAAGTTGCAAGGGATATGAGGGAAGGACATCCGATGAACCGCCTCATACAGGGAGATGTGGGTTCGGGTAAGACGGTTGTAGCTCTTGCGGCTATACTCATTGCGGTTCGTTGTGGTTATCAATGCGCCCTTATGGCCCCCACAGAGATACTCGCAGAGCAGCACTTCATCGTTTTAAGCAATATGCTCTTCCCTTTAGGGATAAGGGTAACCTTATTAGTAGGTGGTTTAACTCAGAGAGAGAAGAAATTGGCCAAACAACTGATAACTCAAGGGGAAACGGATTTGGTAGTGGGAACCCACGCTCTTCTGGAGGAAGATGTGGAATTTAAGAACCTGGGATTAGTTATTATAGATGAACAGCACAGGTTTGGGGTTATGCAAAGAGCGACCCTCCGTCAGAAGGGGTTGAACCCCGAGGTTTTAGTTATGACTGCAACACCGATACCCCGGACACTTGCCCTCACGGTTTACGGTGATTTAGATATCTCCGTTATAGATGAGCTTCCTCCTGGGCGCCAACCTATAAAGACATTCTGGGTGCCAAAATCCAGGCGGAAGTGGGCTTACTCCTTCGTTAGGGAACAGATAAAAAAAGGACAGCAAGCTTATGCGGTTTGCCCCTTGATAGAGGAATCGGAAAAGTTGCAGGCTGAGGCGGCGGAGAAGTTGGCCGGTGATTTATCCCGTCTTCTGCCGGATATAAGAGTAGGACTACTTCACGGGCAAATGCGACCGAAGGAGAAGGAGGAGATAATGCAAGCTTTTAGGGAAGGTAAAATAGAGCTTCTTGTTTCTACCCCGGTTATAGAAGTGGGGATAGATGTCGCCAATGCCACCGTTATCGTCATAGAGGATGCGGATAGGTTCGGCTTAGCCCAATTACATCAGCTGAGGGGGAGAGTAGGTAGAGGGGAGAAGCAATCTTATTGTATACTGATTGCTACCCCTCGGGGGGAAGAGGCAAGGAAAAGATTGCAAGTTATGACGGAAACAAACGATGGGTTCCGTATAGCGGAGGAAGACTTGGCTATAAGGGGACCGGGAGAGTTTTTTGGCACCCGCCAACATGGCCTCCCCGATTTGAAGTTGGCGAACATATTAAAAGATGTAAAAATATTAGAGGAAGCGAGAGAAGACGCTATGGAATTAATAGCTAATGACCCTCACCTTAGAAAGCACGAGCATAGGTTGCTCGCAAGGGAAATAAGGGAACGATTCGGTGAAGCGATAGAAATGTTGGATATAGGTTAAAATGTTGCGAGTTGCCGGCGGCTCGGCGAAAGGAAGAAAATTGAAAAGTTTGAGAAGCCTGCGTCCCACCGAGGAGCAGGTGCGTTCTGCATTGTTTAATTCCCTAGGGGAAAGTCTCAAAAATAAGCGCTTCCTCGACCTCTTCGCCGGAACAGGGATTGTGGGAATAGAAGCCTTGAGTAGAGGAGCAAGCCAAGCCTGGTTCGTGGAGAAGGCGAGGAAATGTGTAGACTTGATTAAAAGCAACCTGCAGGAGTGCCATATGGAAGAAAGGGGGAGGGTTTTTCCTATGGATGTAAGGAGGGCGATCCCCCTCTTCGCTAAAAAGGGGGAGAAATTCCATTTCGTTTTCTTGGACCCCCCTTACCTAAAGGTAGATGTTCTCTCCCAGAGCTTGCAATTGATAGGAGAAACCGATATTTTAGGAGAGGGAGGGGTGTGCATAGTTCAGCATTCTTCCGGCCTGATGCTTCCCCAGCAAATCGGTAGATTGCAAAAGGAGAGCGTCAAGGTATTCGGGACGACTACCTTATCTTTTTACCGGAGGGGAATATGATAAAAGCGATATATCCAGGAACATTTGATCCACCAACTAATGGGCATCTCGATTTAATAGAGAGAAGCGCGAGGTTATTCGATGTATTGATAGTGGCTGTGGGGGAACAAGTTGCTAAAATCCCCTTGTTCTCCCTCGAAGAAAGGTTAAGTATGTTGAAGGAACTCTGCAAAGGATATCCCAATGTGGAGGTAGACCATTTCAAAGGGCTTTTAGTGAATTATGCGAGGGAGAAAGGAGCCTCCTTGATAATAAGGGGGTTGAGAGCGGTTTCCGATTTTGAATACGAGATGCAGATGGCCCTGATGAATAGGAAGTTAGCACCCGATATAGAGACTGTTTTCTTGATGACCTCTGAAAGGTGGTCCTTTCTTTCTTCCAGTTTAGTTAAAGAGATCGCCCTTTTAGGGGGTTGCGTAAAGAATTTAGTCCCCCCTTTAGTAGAAAACTATCTAAGGGAGAAGAGGAAAAATGCGAGATACTAAAGTTGAGCTTTTTAAATTGCTCGACCAGATGGAGGATCTACTTGACTCCTCCCGCCAGCTATTTGGCAAGGCTTTGTTTGTGGATGTTGAGAAGTTCTTCTTTCTCTTAAACCGCATAAGGGTCAGCCTCCCAGAGGAGATAAAAAGGGCAGTGAAGTTGGAGGAGGAGAGGGAGAAGATATTGCAGAAGGCAAGAGAGGAAGCGGAGGAAATATTGAGAAAAGCGAGGGAAGAAGCAGAGCGATTGGTAGAGGAAAGCGAGATAACAAAGAGAGCCCAGCAAAGAGGAATGGAGATAATAGCCCAGGCCCAGGCAAGGAGTAAGGAGATAATGAGCGGGGCAGAGGAATATGCCAAGGAAGTTTTGGTCAATTTGGAAAATTACCTTTCCCGTGTTTTGAACGCTGCCCGTAAGGGAATAAGCGAATTAGAGGAAAGATTACAGAGAAAGGAAGGCGGCGAGCAAAAATGAACCCCCTTCTACGACTAAGAGAAATTGTTAAAAGTAAAAGACAGAGAATTGTTCTGCCCGAAGGCAATGATGGAAGAATTTTAGAGGCGGCGAGAAAGGCCACGGATGAGGGGGTGGCGGAGATAGTGGTCTTGGGAGATGAGGACGATATTAAAAAGTTAGCCGAGGAGAAAGGG
This sequence comes from uncultured bacterium, assembly GCA_938041455.1. Lineage (GTDB taxonomy): Bacteria > Armatimonadota > JACIXR01 > JACIXR01 > JACIXR01 > JACIXR01. Next base: position 83,570 of record CALITO010000004.1, read on the forward strand.
ATAAGCCTAAGGGGGATAGAAATAATCAATCCTAAAAAATCGGCTAAATTGGAGGAATACGCAAAGCTTCTTTATGAATTGAGAAAACATAAGGGGATGACGCAAGAGGAAGCCTATGAGAAAGCTGCTTCTTACCTATACTATGGGGTTCTGATGGTTTATAAGGGGGATGCAGATGGTGAGGTCTCAGGGGCAACCCATCCTACGAGTGATACTGTGCGCCCCGCTCTACAGGTGATAAGATGTTCTCCTGATGTGGAGTTAGCCTCCGCCTTTTTCGCAATGATAGTTCCTAATTGCCCTTATGGAGAAAACGGTTTCTTCCTATTCGCTGATTCGGGCCTGGTAGTGGACCCGAATCCCAGAGAACTCGCGCAGATAGCTATTTCTACCGCTGACTCAATGAAGAACCTCTTTGGATATGAACCACGAGTAGCAATGCTTTCCTTTTCTACAAAGGGTTCAGCCTCGCATTACTTGGTGGACAAAGTGGTGGAAGCAACGAGGATAGCCAAGGAGCGTCGCCCTGACATCATCTTGGATGGAGAGCTACAGGTAGATGCGGCGATCATTCCTTGGGTAGGGGAGAAGAAAGCACCTGGTAGCCCAGTAGGTGGGAGAGCAAATGTGTTGATATTCCCGGATCTTGACGCAGGTAATATCGCCTATAAGCTTGTTCAGAGGTTAGCTAAAGCAGAAGCCTATGGACCAATCCTACAGGGTTTGAACAAGCCTGTGAACGACCTCTCAAGGGGTTGTAGTGCCGATGACATAATCAATGTGATAATAATAACAGCTACCCAAGCAATAGTGAGTAAAGAAAAAACGCTGAGGAGGTAAGAAATGAAGGTATTGGTGATAAATTGTGGAAGTTCTTCCCTTAAATATCAGTTAGTGAACCTTGGGGAATACCTCGTTATGGCCAAGGGAATAGCTGATAGGGTAGGGCTACAACTCTACGAGAGTGCTTCTCTCACCCATAGGGTGAATGAGAGAGTTTGGAAATATGATGTTGATATGCCAGACCATTACAAAGCTATGGAGGAAGTAGTTAAGGTGCTTCTTCACCCCGAGATGGGCGTGATAAAGAGCTTAGAAGAAATAGAGGCAGTGGGGCATCGGGTAGTGCATGGAGGTGAGAGGTTCACGGGCTCTGTCCTAATAGATGAGGAAGTGGAAAGAGCGATAGAGGAGTGCGCTGCCCTCGCTCCGCTTCATAATCCACCAAATTTAACGGGCATTAGAGCGGCAAAGCTTTACCTATCCAATATCCCCCATGTAGCGGTTTTCGATACTGCCTTCCACTCTACCATTCCCCCGCACGCCTATATTTATGCTTTGCCTTACCAGTTATATGAAAAACATCGTATAAGAAGATATGGATTCCATGGTACCTCTCACTATTATGTTTCAAGGAAAGCTATGAAATACCTGGAGGAAAGATTTGGCATTCCCCCTTTGGATAGTAAGATAATAACCTGCCACTTGGGAAACGGATGTAGTATAACTGCTGTGCTGGGCGGGGAATCGGTGGATACAAGTATGGGTTTTACTCCCGCGGAAGGACTAGTTATGGGAACAAGGTGTGGAGATATAGACCCGGCTATTGTCCCCTTTATTATAGAGAGGGAGAATTTATCTCCAAAGGAAGTGGATGATTTGCTGAACAAGAGAAGCGGGCTTCTGGGCATATCTGGACAGACCAATGATATGCGTGATATAGAGGAGGAAATAGCCAAAGGTAATAAAAGGGCCAAATTGGCATTTGACATATTCTGTTATCGGGTGAAGAAATATATAGGCGCTTATGCGGCAGCGATGGGTGGTGTGCACGCTATCGTATTCACAGGAGGGATAGGAGAGAACGGACCGATGGAAAGAGAAGCTATATGCGAAGGGTTGGAATTCCTAGGGGTTAAGATAAATCCTCAAAAGAACGAGGAAACGATAAAGGGTAGGGAAGCGGATATAAGCGAGGAAAACGCCGAGGTTAGGGTTTTGGTGATACCTACTAATGAAGAATTAGTAATAGCGGAGGAGACCCGAAGGGTGGTATCTTTAATGAAAGGAAGCGTTTGAGAAATGAAGCTCGATTTATCGGAATTGATAAAATCGACGGGAGCGGTGATACCCTTCCATTTTGAGGGGGAAATCGAAGTTGAAGGTGTGGAACTTCTTAGTCCTGTAGTAGCGGATTTCAAGTTTTCCAATACGCACAGGTCTATAATTATAGAAGGCGAATTGGATGTGAGCATCTTAGCGGAATGTGTTCGCTGTCTGAAACATTTCCCTCTCTCTATCCACTTCCCATTTCAAGAAGTATATACACGCCAGGATTTGATGCTGGATACAAAAGGAAATTTGGTAACGGAAGACGAGGATATACGCTCTATTTTTGAGGGACATAACCTTGACTTAAGCGAGTTTTTGCGTCAAAATATTATATTGGCTCTTCCCTCTGCGCCCCTTTGTTCTCCCGATTGCAAAGGGCTTTGCCCGATATGTGGAAAAAATTTGAACGAGGGAGAGTGCCAGTGTGCTCAACAGAAGGTAGACTCCCGCTGGAGGAAACTGCTGGATTACAAGAAAAAGGAGGTATGAAAATTGGCGAATCCCAAGAAGCGATTCTCCCATTCCAGAACAGCTAAGAGAAAAGCAAATTGGTTGGCCTTAAAGGAGGGAGGGATATCCCTATGTCCCCATTGCCACGCTTTGAAATTGGCGCATCGAGTTTGTCCTTCCTGCGGTTATTATAAAGGAAACCTGGTGCTCCAAAAAAGTAAAAAGTGAAGAAAATAACCATAGCCCTTGATGTTATGGGGGGCGATTTCGCTCCCCGGGAAATCGTAAAAGGAGCAATTGAAGCCGTAGATTGCGTTGAAAATATCCAAATATTATTGGTGGGAGAACCAGGGGTTATATATAAAGAGCTGGAGAATACGGGCGAGAGGGATAATATAGAAGTTCTACCTGCTTCCCAAAAGATAGAAGCGTATGAAAAGCCCTCTATTGTAAAGCAGAAAAAGGATTCCTCCTTGATGGTAGCCCTCGAGGCGGTAAAAGAGGGGAAAGCCGAAGCAGTAGTTACCGCGGGAAATACCGGAGCAGTCCTTTTAGGAGCTCTTCTCAGTTGGGGTAAAATAGAGGGTATATCTCGTCCTGCATTAGCTGCTTCTATGCCCCATAGAGAAGGTAGATTTATCCTGCTTGATGCTGGGGCTAATGTTGATTGTAGGCCCCATCACCTCCTCCACTTTGCTATTATGGGCAGTATATATGCCTCTTTAGTTTTGCATATTAACAATCCCCGAGTAGGATTGCTTAATATCGGGGAGGAGACAGGAAAAGGAAATAGTCTCACCCATTCTGCATATCAGCTATTGGAGAAAGCCCCCTTGAATTTCGTTGGTAATGTGGAGGGGAAGGATATTTTCGCTGGGACGGCGGATGTGGTAGTATGCGATGGGTTTGTGGGAAATGTGGTTTTGAAAAGTAACGAGGGTTTAGCCCAATTGGCTCTTTACTACCTTAAGAAATTGGGGATGGATGTTGAGAAGATCATCCCTTATCTGGATTACGCTGAATATGGTGGGGCACCTTTCCTCGGTGTCCCTTATGTGTTGATAAAGGGTCACGGGAGGTCCAACGCTAAGGCTATAAGGCAAGCAATAGCTGTTGCCAAGGAGGCGGTAGAAGTGGACATAATTGGTAAGATAACCTCCGCATTATCTCGATTTAAGGGGGGGGTGAGTTTATGAGAAAAGTTGGGATAGCGGGTGTCGGAGCCTATGTTCCTTCCAAAATCTTGACCAACAAAGATCTGGAAAAAATGGTGGATACAACCGATGAATGGATAACTACTCGCACGGGGATAAAGGAACGGCGGATAGCTGATGATTGGCAAGCTTCTTCTGATTTGGCGTTCCAGGCGGCTCAATGCGCTTTGGCTGATGCCCGCATGGAACCAAAAGACTTGGATTTAATAATTGTCTGTGGGGTTACCTTTGACTATCCCTTCCCTGCTACTGCCTGCATCCTTCAGGATAAGTTAGGCGCTACCAAAGCGGGAGCGATGGATATAGAAGCAGGATGCACAGGTTTCATCTATTCCCTATCCGTTGCCTATGGATACATCGCTACCGGGATCTATGATAATATCTTGGTGGTAGGGAGCGATGTTCTATCAAAAATAACCGACTGGCAAGACCGTTCCACCTGCATACTCTTCGGCGATGCGGCTGGGGCGGTGGTCGTTACCCCCTTTCAAGGGCAAGGAGAACTCCTCAATTTTTATCTACGTTCAGACGGTTCCTACAAAGATGACCTGTTAATTCCCGCCGGCGGCTCGCGAAATCCTCCCTCCCATAAAACAGTAGATGAGCGCCTCCATTATATGAAGTTAAATGGTCCCGAGGTGTTCCGCTTGGCAGTGAGAGTCATAGAAGATGCGGTTGTGGCCCTCTTGGAAAGGGCCCACCTTTCAAAGGAGGAGATATCCCTATTCATCCCCCATCAAGCCAATATAAGGATAATTCAGACAGCGGCAAGAAACCTTGGTATCCCCCTGGAAAAGTTCTTCATCAATGTGAACCTCTATGGTAACACCTCTGCTGCTTCCATCCCCCTTGCTTTTTATGAGGCGCTAAAGGAAGACAGAATAAAGAAAGGTGATTATGTTATGCTTGTTGGCTTCGGTGCTGGGCTCACCTGGGGAGCTTATCTAATAAAGTGGTGAAAGCATATGTTCAGAACGAGGATATGCGAACTATTAAATATAAAATATCCCATCCTACAAGGGGGGATGGCTTGGGTCGCCACTGCGGAGTTGGCATCTGCAGTATCCCAAGCAGGAGGACTGGGCATCATAGGGGCGGGAAATATGCCGGGCGAACTCCTACGAGAGGAAATAGCGAAAACCCGCTCCTTAACTGATAAGCCCTTCGGGGTAAATATAATGCTCCTCTCAGATTATGTGGAGGAACAAATGAAAGTGGTTTTGGAGGAAAGACCGGCGGTAATAACTACTGGAGCGGGTAACCCCGGACCATATCTACCCGTTTTGAAGGAGAGGGGTATAAAGGTAATCCCGGTGGTAGCTTCTGTCTCTTTGGCAATGCGTCTTGAGAGGATAGGGGCGGATGCCCTTATAGCAGAGGGTAGCGAGTCAGGTGGACATATTGGGGAGGTCTCCACGATGGCGCTCGTCCCCCAGGTGGTGGATGCGGTCTCCCTCCCGGTGATAGCAGCAGGGGGTATAGCGGATGGGAGGGGTTTCCTTGCCGCGCTCGCTCTGGGAGCAGAGGGAGTGCAGATGGGCACTAGGTTTGTCTGCTCCCTTGAATGCACTGCTCATCCCGCTTATAAGCAGGCAATAGTAAAGGCGAAGGACAGGGATACGGTTGTCACAGGTCGCTCTACGGGGCATCCCGTTAGATGCCTTAGAAATAAACTGACCCGACAATTTGAGGAATTGGAAAACCAATGTGCTCCCCCAGAGGAACTCGAAGAATTAGGAAGGGGAAAGCTTCGCTTGGCTGTAGTAGAAGGGGATGTGGAATACGGTTCCCTAATGGCAGGGGAGATAAGCGGGTTAATAAAAGATATAAAGCCTGTCAAGGAGATAATAGAAGATATACTTAGAGAAGCCGAGGAGCTTCTCGGACTTCTGAACTCTCGTTTTTATAAAAAAGGCGATGAGTAAGAAGGGCGTTGCCCTCCTATTCCCCGGTCAGGGTTCCCAATATGTGGGGATGGGTAAGTATTTATATGAAAAATTTGAGGGGGTTAAGGAGTTGTTCGATACTGCAAACCGGCTGTTGAGTTTTGATATCACAAGGATTTGCTTTGAAGGACCTGAGGAAGAGCTGAGGCGAACATCCATAGCTCAGCCAGCCATATTGACATTAAGCATCGCCCTATGGAGATTAATGCCTTCCATCTCGTTAAAGTATATAGCTGGACATAGCCTGGGCGAGTATACCGCACTTGTGGTGGGAGGTGTGCTTCCTTTTACGGAGGCGGTCAAACTAGTTCACAAAAGGGGGAAGTATATGGAAACATCAAGAAAAGGAACTATGTTCGCTATTATGAAGATGCAAAGGGAACAAGTAGAGGAGTTATTAAAGGGATGGGAGGAAAAATGTGTTATAGCGAATTATAATTCGCCCGAGCAGATAGTTATATCAGGGAGGGAAGAAGCAGTGAGAGAGGTGGCAAGATTAGCGGAGGAAAAGGGGGCGAGGTGTGTGCAGTTGGCGGTTAGTGGAGCCTTCCACTCTCCTCTAATGGAGGAGGCAAATAATAAGTTTAAAAAGGAATTGGAGAAAGTAAAGTTCGAAGACAGCTTGGTGCCCATAGTGTGCAATGTCTGGGCTAAGCCACTATCAAAAGGTGAAGAGATAAAGGGAGCTCTCCAACTGCAAATGGTTAACCCTGTTCGTTGGGAGGAAAGTATCCGCTTGATGGGGGAGGAGGTTGATACCTTCATAGAAGTAGGTCCGGGCAATGTTTTGAGGAATCTCGCGAAAAGGATTTTGCCAGAAGCGAGAGCTTGGAGTATAAATGATAAAGAAAGCTTGGATAAAGTGTTAGAAGAGTTAAGAAGGGAGGGAAAAGCAAGTTGAGATTTCTTGATAAGGTAGCCCTCATAACAGGTGCGGGAAGGGGGATAGGCAAAGCGATAGCGGAAAGGTTGGCAGAGGAAGGGGCGAAGGTGGCGATTTGTGATATAGATAGGGAACTGGTTGAGAAAACCGCGGAGGAAATAAGAAATAGATACCAAACTCAAGCATTAGCTATATATGCTGATGTAGCTAAGGAGGAAATGGTTAACGCTATGGTGGATGAGGTTATCAAGACGTTTGGCAAGGTGGATATATTGGTGAATAATGCTGGCATAACCAAGGATAATCTACTCCTGAGGATGAGTGAAGAGGATTGGGACAAGGTTATAGCGGTGGACCTAAAAAGCGTTTTCCTCTGCACCAAAGCCGTTATTAAATATATGATTAGGCAGAGATATGGAAGGATAGTAAACATCTCCTCGGTAATAGGTTTGAGAGGAAATGTGGGGCAGACGAACTATGGAGCGGCGAAAGCAGGATTGATCGGTTTTACCAAGTCGGCGGCGCGAGAATTAGCAGGGCGAAACATAACCGTAAACGCTGTAGCACCGGGATACATTACCACTGAGATGACGGAGAGACTACCCCAGGAGGTAAAGGAAGAAATGCTTAAACAAGTGCCTTTGGGACGCCCGGGAAAGCCCGAGGATGTGGCGGGGGTGGTGGCTTTCTTATGCTCTGACGATGCCTCTTATATAACCGGAGAGATAATAAGGGTTGACGGAGGTATGGCGATGTAGTTTAATATTAACAACTTAAATTCTTCACATAAGGAGGTGTATTTATTAAATGGCAACTTGGAAATGCAAGGAATGCGGTTTTGAGAAGGAAGCTCGTTGTAAGCCTAAGAGTTGTCCTAAGTGTGGAGCGAAGAATACATTTGAGAAAGTGGAGGTGAAAAAGTAATATGGATATCGCGGAACGCGTGCGAAGCATAATTGCGGAAAGGTTGAATGTTAATCCGGAAGAGATCACGCTGGAAACTACCTTTGAAGACCTCGGGGCAGATTCATTGGATGTAATGGACCTCATAATGGAGTTGGAACAGGAGTTCGATTTAGAGATACCGGATGAGGATGCGGAAAATATAAGGACGATAGAGGATACAATAAATTACATTCGGTCAAGAATCCAAAGTCAATAATGCCCCCCAAAAGGGCGGTGATAACTGGGCTATCCCTAATAACGCCGCTTGGCGTAGGGGTAGAGGAGAATTGGCGTAAATTATTAAAGGGCGAGAGTGGTATCGGGCGAATAACATCCTTTGACCCTGGTGGTTTCTCTACTCAGATAGGGGGGGAAGTGAAAGACTTCAACTATGAGGATTATATGGATAAGAGGGAAGCGAGGCGTATGGACCGCTTCGCTCAATTCAGTGTAGCGGCAGCGAATATGGCGCTCACCGATGCAGGCCTCGACTTAAAGGAACTCAACCCTGAAGAGGTGGCAGTGATGATAGGGAGTGGTATAGGGGGTATATCAACTTGGGAAGAACAGCACAGGATTTTCCTTGAGAGAGGCCCTAATAGGGTGAGCCCATTTTTCATCCCTATGTTGATAGCGAATATGGGAGCCTCTAATACAGCCATAGCTTTGGGGGCAACCGGCCCCAATTATGCCATCGTAAGCGCCTGTGCCAGCGGAGCGCACTCCATTGGGGAAGCTCTTCGCCTAATAAGGGAAGGTAGAGCGAAGGTAGTAATCGCGGGAGGAAGCGAAGCTTCAATAACCCCCCTCACTTTAGCTGGTTTCTGTGCTATGAAAGCGCTTTCCACAAGGAATGAGGAACCGGAGAAAGCTTCTCGTCCATTTGATGCGAAAAGGGATGGCTTCGTTCTTTCCGAGGGAGCGGGGGTAGTGATAGTTGAGGAATTGGAATTCGCTAAGAAAAGAGGAGCGAGGATCTACGGAGAGTTAATAGGTTATGGAATGTCCTGCGATGCTTATCACATAACTGCTCCCGAACCTAATGGTAGGGGGGCCATCCTTTGTATGGAATCTGCCCTCCAAGACGCGGGCATAAGTAAGGAAGAAGTCGACTACATAAACGCGCATGGAACATCCACCCAGCTTAACGATATAACCGAGACCATAGCGATAAAAAGCGTCTTTGGGGAGAGAGCTTATAAAATCCCTATCTCTTCCACAAAATCTATGATAGGGCACCTATTAGGGGCCGCTGGAGCGGTAGAGTTCATAGTTTCCCTTCTCTGTATTAGGGATAACATCGTTCATCCCACAATAAATTACGAATATCCTGACCCTCAATGTGACCTCGATTATGTGCCCAATAAAGCAAGGGAAGCGAAGGTCAATGTTATTCTCTCCAATTCCTTTGGATTTGGGGGGCATAATGCCACATTAATAGCAAGGAGGTTTGAGTGAAAATGGAACAGTTAAAACTATTAGGAAGGAAGGGAAAGCCCCTTTATATCCTCGGGGTAAATTATTGGTCCAGGGTAGCTGGTCCCCTAATGTGGCGTAAGTGGGACAGAGAGAAGGTTAGGGAAGAGATTCGGCAAATGAAAGCCCTGGGTATGAACACCTGCAGGTCCTTCCTTTATATGCCGGATTTTATGCCTCGTCCCGGGGAACTTGACGAGGAGATGTTAAAGCGATTCGGAGAGTTTCTCAATATCTGCAAAGAGGAAGGAATCTATACTTTTCCCTCCTTCTTCGTTGGGCATATGTCGGGAGAAAACTGGGATGTTCCCTGGCGAGAAGGAAGGAACTTCTATACCGACCCCTGGATGCTTCGCCAAGAGATAGCCTATGTTCAGGGGGTAGTTTCTCGCTTTAAGGACGAGGAAGCCATCCTCGGCTGGCTTCTCTCCAATGAGATACCTCTCTACGGGGGAAACACTACCCGAGATATAGGCTATATTTGGGTTAGAACAATATGCGAAGCGATTAGGGAAATAGACCCTAAACATCCTATCTCAACTGGAGACGGCTGTTGGTATTTGAGTGGGGATGATAATGGGTTTAACCTGGACGATTTATCAAGTATATTGAACTTCTTCGGTCCTCATTCTTATCCCTCTGAGATAGATTCCCTCCGCCATTCCTTCATCCCTGGAATGCTTATGCAACTAGCGAGGACTTGGGGATTACCAGTCCTTCTTGAGGAATTTGGTTGTTCAAACGCCCATTGCAGTGAGGAACATCAAGCAGATTATTATCGCACTACCTTTCATTCCGTTCTGATAAACGGGGGATGTGGTTGTTTAGGATGGTGCTATTCAGACTTTAATCTCCCCTATCAACGACCCTATTCCCACCACCCCTATGAAATGCTCTTTGGAGTAACAAGGGCGGATAAATCCATTAAGCCGGTAGGGTACGAATTCAGCCGATTCTCCGCTATATTGGAAAAGATAGATTTAGAAAAATTACAGCTCCCTACACCAAGCACCTACATAATTGTGCCCTCGTTCTTTTTCTATCCTTATCCTTTCTCCTGGTTGGATAAAGGAATGATGAACAGGCTGTTCCTACAGGCTTTCACTACCGCAAAAATGGCGAAGATAACCACCGGCTTTTGGAGAGAACCTCCTATCATTTCTAATGTTCCCTATGATATAGAGCTCCATCAAGAAGTCCGGTTTCCTAAGGAAGCGAAGTTCCTTATTCTCCCCTCCTTCCCTATGCTCACTGCACCTACTTGGGAGGCACTTTATAAATTCGTGGAGGAGGGAGGCACTTTGTACTTCTCCTATAGATATCAGCCCTGGATACACAACTTCCAACTCCTCACAGGTTGTAGTCACAAGTTGAGATATGGGATACCCGATATTCCACCTTCTCAATTGACCATAAGTTTTGTTAAGGAGGTGCCCGGAATTGAGGCGGGGGAGATATTCAACTTCACAATTCAAGGGTCTCCTTTCCATACCGCTTTTTGCCCTGTGGAGGTCAAATCCGCAAAAGTTTTAGCCATAGATGAGGAGGGAAATCCTGCCCTCCTTGAGAACGAGATAGGCAAAGGGAGGGTTTTCTTCTCTCCCTTCCCTCTTGAACAATATGTGGGGGAGAAACCCGAAGGAAATAGGAGCGTTCCTCTTTGGAGGTTATACAAAGCGATGGCGAAGGAAGCGGGAGTAGAATTCCCCCTTGATTTCACCCATCCTTCGGTGGAAATGGAGACCCTAAAACAGGGAGACGATACCTTACTATGGCTGATCAATCACTCCTGGGAGGTAGTGGAGGGAACCCTGCTTGGTGATTTCGAGCGGGCCATTGACATAGAAAAGGGGGAAGAAATATGCTTTTCCGGAGAAAAGGATATAATATTACCTAAGAAGGAAATAAAAATCCTGAGGATACTTTAAACAAGGAAAAGGGGTGAATTAAAAATGTTAGAATGTAAGTTTTGTGGAGCTGAAAATGAAGAAACAAGGGAGGCGTGTTGGAACTGTTTCGCCCCCTTGAAGGGTGAAGCTGCGGCTGAGATGAAGGCGCGAGTAGCAAAAATAAGAGAGGCGGTGCCACCGGGGGAGGTGCCCATAACGGTAGCGCGCCGCAGGCAACTTTCCCTGGGTTGGCTCGTGGGCATTGTCCTCGTCCTTCTTATAGGTGGAGGTGGATTTTTCTTCTATACAAAGATTTTCCAAGAGAAACCCCAGCAGGTGGCTAAAGAATTCCTGAATGCCTTCGTGCAAGGGTTGGCTAACCAAGATTTATCCCCGATAAAACCCTATATAGACCCCGTTGATTCAGCAACCCTACCCACAACGAAGGAGGAACTCAAAGAGAAGGTGATGGGTTACCTTCGCTCAATGGGCACTGCTCTTCCTGAGAAGATAGGGGGAATGGATATTTTGGACCTGATAAGTTCTCTCAAACCAGCTGTGCAATCCGTGAACACTAACATAGAAAGCACCTCTTTTAGTGAGGCAAAGGTGAAGGTCCAACTCTCCCTAACTGCTAAGGGGGCTATCCCTCCCCTGGTGGGTCTGCCTCCTTCCTTGCAAGGCTCGACCACTCTCACTTTGGTAAGGAAGGGCCTTGATTGGAAAGTTAGTTTAAGTAAAACTTTCCCTTCCCCAACTGTGCCAGCAGTTAATATGCCTGTTCCCAAATGAACAATGTTTAAAACGACACACCAAAAAGGAGGGTTTAAAGAATGAAGAAATGGATTGCTTTGCTCGTTTCCCATACTCATTGGGATAGAGAATGGTATCGGACATATCAGGGCTTCAGGCGGTTACTCGTTAGATTAACAGACCGATTGCTTTCCATTATGGAAAGCAATCCACAATATAAGTATTTCGTATTTGATGGTCAAACGATAGTCCTGGAGGATTACCTGGAAATCCGCCCCGAAAACGAGGAGAGAATAAGGAAGCTCGTCCAGGAGGGAAGGCTGCATATCGGTCCATGGTATGTGCTTCCCGATGAATTTCTCGTCTCCGGAGAATCCCTGGTAAGGAATCTTCTTATAGGGCATTTGATAGGTGAGAAATTTGGAAGAGTTATGAAGGTGGGTTACCTACCTGACCCATTCGGTCATATAGCGCAGATGCCCCAAATCCTTCAAGGATTTGGTATAAAATCCTTTATATTCCACAGGGGATTAGGTGACGAATGGGAAGGTCTTAATACGGAGTTTTGGTGGGAAGGCTTGGATGGTTCTAAAGTGCTTGCCATTTACCAGATGCACGGCTATTGCAACGCAATGGGTTTGGGTTACGCCCAGGTGTTTGCTGAGCCGGGAACTGTCCAAGCGGACTTGGACAATGCGGTGGAGCGGATAAAAAGAGAGGTAGCGGATTTGAGCAGATATGCTTCCACGCGCTATATACTCCTGAATAACGGTTGTGACCATCTGGAACCTCAGCCTGAACTACCTGATATCATAAATTACGCAAATAGCAAACTTGAGGATGTGGAAGTCGTGCATTCCACCTTTGAAGAATTAGTGGAGAAGATACTGGCTGAGAATCCCAAACTCGGCACTATAAAGGGCGAACTTCATTGGGGGCGATATCACCCCCTTCTCCTCGGCGTCTTCTCCACCCGCCTATATCTTAAAAAAGAGAACTTCCTAACTCAGCGAGCTTTGGAGAAATATACTGAGCCAGTTTGTTCCCTTGCCTGGCTGAAAGGCAAACCTTATGAGGGAGCTTTCCTTCTTAAAGCTTGGAAATATCTCGTCTCCAATCATCCTCATGACTCTATCTGTGGATGCTCAATAGACGAAGTGCATAGAGATATGCTCCCCCGCTTTGCCGCTGCACGTCAGATAGCGGAGACCCACTTTGAGGAATCGGCAAACTACCTGGCGGGACTAATAAATATGAAGAAAGAAGGGGCAAGGGGAGCAGTGGTTGTCTTCAATCCCCATAGTTGGGAGGTTACAGATGTAGCGAAAGCACATATCGAATTCCCCATCCCTCCCGATCAAACCATTCATAATATCCTTGTGCGCGACGAAACCGGCAGAATTGTCATAAGTCAACTTACAAATGTCAAGATTTCCTCTCCCCGCTTTCCCCATTCCCTTAATCAATTGGTATGGGAAGGAGATATCCTTATTTCTGCAGAAAACATTCCCCCCTTGGGTTACAGAACTTATTACCTGGAAGAGGTGCGAGAGCCGAGGAAACTTTCGTCCCTCTTAGAGGCTACATCCACAAGCCTGGAAAATGCCTTCCTAAAAGTGGAGGTTAATCCCAACGGCACTATAGATATCACCGATAAGAGAAGCGGGCAGGTCTATAAGGGATGCAATCTCTTTGAGGATACAGAGGATATAGGCGATGAATACAATTACTCACCCGCGGTAAATTCTGAAACCATAACTTCCGCAGGAGCCAGTGCTTTAATATCTCTTTTGGAGAGGGGGCCTGTATCCGCCACCATAAAGGTAGAACTGAATCTCAGTTTGCCGAAAGGTATAGACGAAGGACGAACCTCCCGCTCCAGAGAGTTGGTTTCCTATCCCATAACCTCATATATCACCCTTTATGCCGGCATCCCTCGGGTGGATATAGAAACGGAGATAGACAATCGGGTTAAGGACCATCGCTTACGAGTTCACTTCCCCACTAATCTTTATGCTAACGAGTGCATAGCGGATGCCCAATTTGGTGTCTTGCGGAGGAGAATCCAGTTACCCAAGGGAGAGGGTTGGATAGAGAAACCGGTTGGCACTAAAGCAATGCAGTCATTTGTCGCGGTTGAGAGTAGAGGTTTAGGGCTATGCGTTGTTGCCGAGGGCCTACCTGAGTACGAGGCAATAGATACTCCAAATGGTGTAGACTTAGCGATTACCCTGCTTCGCAGCGTTGGTTGGCTATCCCGTGGCGATTTGCTGACCCGACCTTATAACGCTGGCCCACAATACCCCGCTCCCGAAGCCCAGTGCCTAGGTAAACAAAAGGTCCGCTATGCGGTTATCCCCTTTATCAATGCCTTTGAAGAAGCTAAACCCTGGATCCTTGCCTATCAGTTTATCGCTCCCTTGAGGTCGGTGCCTGCTTTACCCCATCAAGGTTCTCTTCCCGGTGAATTTTCACTCCTCAAGATAGAACCGCGGGAACTTATCCTAAGTGCTCTCAAGAAAGCCGAGAAGGAAGATGCTCTCGTGGTTCGCTTCTATAACATTGCCCCTTATGAAGTGGATGGCAATATTACCCTAACTGAAATGCCAAAGAGAGTGGTTTTGGCTAATCTTCTTGAAGAGGATGTAGTAGAACTCAACGCCAACAAACAGCTGGAGGTGAAAGTTAAGCCATTCCAAATAATAACCCTAAAGCTGTTCTTCTAATTGAAGAAATAGGGATTCCACCCCGCCATCCCCTGATAAAACAAGCTCTTACACATCCCTCTCTGAAACAGGAGGGGAAAGAGGAGTCTTATGAGCGTTTGGAGTTCCTTGGGGATGCCATCTTGGGGGCGATAATGGCCGAATATCTTTACAAGAGATATCCTTATTTTGACAGCGGGAGACTTTCCCGAGCCAAATCTAATTTTGTCAGTGAGGAATGCCTTGCACAAGTAGCACGGAACCTACAATTAGGAGCTCTTATCCAGATGGGAAAAGGGGAGGAGAAAGGAGGGGGGAGAGATAAACCCTCCGTTTTATCCGATGCCCTGGAAGCTTTGATTGGAGCCATATATCTTCTCGGGGGCTGGAGGAAAGTGAGAAAGTTTGTTAGGAGGGCTTTCGGAGCGGTTTCCCAATTAAAAGGGAATGCTTTCCTCAAAGATTATAAGAGCCTTTTACAAGAATACCTTCAAGCCCAGGGGAAACCCTTGCCCCATTACCTATTGGTGAAGACAGAGGGTTCCCCCCACGAGAGAACTTTCACCGTGCAGGTTAGCATAGAGGGGGAAGTATATGGGGAAGGAAAGGGGAAGACGAAGAAAGAAGCCAGTGTGATAGCGGCGAAGGAAGCTCTGGAAAAGCTCGGTGTAGCATATAACAACGATGAACGAGGAACTGGAGTTTCTCCTTTATTCAAAAAATAGGCTGGAGAAACGAGCCAGGGAATTGGAGAAGATCCTGCGCTTGGAGGTGGAGAAGCTGGGACGGGAGATAGAGATGGCGTTGCGCTTGAGGGGCGAAAGCAAGGAAGAAGAAAAACAAAAGGTGGAAAACCAATTGAGGGAGATGTTGAGAAATCATCCCAAGGGGGAGAAAGCGAGAGAAATAGCAAGGGAGATAGAGGGAATTAGAGGGAAAATCCGAGAGATAGAAAAAATTACTTCCTCGCTTTTAAAAGGAAAGAGGTGAATAGGAAATGGATATCGGCATTTTGAGCTTATCTTTCTCTTTTAAGGGATACACCTTCGACAATTTTCTGGACTCGGCAAAAGAGATAGGCTTCAAAGCTTACGAGCTCTCAACTGCGCCAGGCGCGCATCAGGGCACGCTGCAGTGGGATGACAAGGGAGTGGAGGGAATAAAAAAGAAATCGTCATCCCTCGGTTTGGAAATATACGCCTTGGGCGGGTATACAAACTTCGTAAGAGTAACGGCTGAGGAACTGAAAGAGGAAGTCAAAAAAGTGGTTAGGTATTTGGATATAGCGGAGAAATTGGGAGCAAAGGTGATAAGGGTTTTTGGTGGCGAGCCCAATCCTCATATTCCCGAAAGTCAGTGGGTCGATTTAATCGTCAAAGGTTTGAAAGAATGTGCATCCGAGGCAGAAAAGAAGGGTATCTATCTCGGTCTAGAGAATCACGGTTACATAACAAATAATGCAGAGTTGGAGTTGAAAATATTGGAGAAAGTGGATTCTCCATTTGTTAGACTCACCGTGGACACTTCAAATTATTACTGGTATGGACATGATCTACCCACGATAGAGCGATTTTACAAGTTGGTTGCTCCCTATTGTGTGCACACTCATTTAAAGGATGGTAGCGTAAAACAAGGGATTAGAGATAAGTATATCTCTCTTGCCTTGGGCGAGGGAGAACTTCCTCTGAAACTCTTTTTGGATGAACTCCTCAGTTCTGGTTATGATGGGCCACTGTGCATTGAATATGAAGGGGAAGAGGACGCGAAGATAGGTGCAAGGAAGGGCTACGAGTTTCTCAAAAAGTACCTATCGGAAAGGGAGTGTAGGTAAGTGAAGATAACTATTAGGACGATAAAGGAGAAGAAAGCAAAGGCTGAGAAGATAGTCGCCCTCACGGCTTACGATTATCCTACAGCGAAGATATTAGACGCAGTGGGTATAGATATAATCCTCGTTGGCGATTCTCTGGGAAATGTTGTTCTGGGTTATGAGAATACTCTTCCTGTTACAATGGAGGAAATGCTCCATCACACAAGAGCTGTAAAGAGAGGAATTAGAAACGCACTCCTCGTGGGTGATATGCCCTTCCTTTCCTATCAAACAAGCGTAGAAGAAGGAATAAGAAATGCTGGTCTCTTCATTAAGGCGGGAGCCGAGGCAGTCAAGATAGAAGGAGGAAGGCAATTCATACCCTTGATAGAGAGGCTTACTCGATCGGGGATTCCTGTTATGGGGCATATAGGGCTCACCCCTCAATGGATTCACAGTTTTGGAGGGTATAGGATACAAGGACGCACGGCTAAGGACGCTTTAGCACTTCTTGAGGATGCTCACCTCTTGGAGAAAGCGGGTGTCTTTTCCTTGGTTCTGGAAGGGGTGCCTGTAGAAGTGGCGAAGTTAATTACAGAGAGTTTATCCATACCCACCATTGGCATAGGAGCAGGAATGCATTGCGACGGTCAAATCCTCGTTTTCCACGACCTCTTTGGATGGGGAGATTTCGTTCCCAAACATGCTAAGGTCATGATCGATCTGAAGGCGGTTATTTCGGAGGGAGTAAGAAGGTATATAGAGGAGGTTAGGCAAGGTATCTTTCCCCAAGAAGATAATGCGGTTTTTATGAATGAGGAAGAGGCGGAAATTCTTAGAAAGGAGTGGTCGCAACGGAAGTCGTCAGAGGGATAAAGGAAATGAAGTCCCTAAGCAAAAAATTTAGGGAAGGAGGCGAGGTGATTGGCCTCGTTCCTACCATGGGTTATTTCCACGAGGGGCACTTGTCACTTATGAGAAAAGCAAGAGGGGAATGCGAGCGCGTCGTCGTTAGTCTTTTCGTTAATCCTCTCCAGTTCGGTCCTCAAGAAGACTATCACCTGTATCCCCGAGACGAGGACAGAGACGCTAAGCTGGCGGAAAAAGAAGGAGTGGACATTCTCTTCATTCCTTCTGTTTCCGAGATGTACCCGGAGGGTTATGCAACTTTTGTAGAGGTAAAGAGATTGACCGAGGGTCTGTGCGGAAGATTTAGGCCGGGACATTTCCAAGGCGTAACCACGGTGGTTCTCAAGCTCTTCAACATAGTGAAGCCCCATAAAGTTTATTTTGGGATGAAGGACTACCAGCAATTAAAAGTTATAGAAAGAATGACCAGGGATTTGGACTTGGACATAGAGATAATACCTTGCCCCACCATTAGGGAAGCGGATGGCTTGGCTATGAGCTCACGAAATTCTTATCTATCAACCGAAGAAAGGAAGGCGGCAACGGTTATCTACAGGTCATTACTTGAAGCGAAGGAAACCTACCGTAAAGGAGAAACAAAGGCTAAGGTATTAAAGGAGATAGTAGGAGGTATACTTAGAGGAGAGCCATTGGTCAGGAGGATAGACTATGTGGAGATAGTGCACCCTGAAACTTTGGAACCGTTGGAGGAAGTCGGAGAAGAGGGCGCCATTTTGGCCGTAGCTTTATATATAGGAAAAGCGAGACTTATAGATAACATTCTTTTGAGAGAGGAGGTATAAATGTATGGAGAGGCCCAAAAGCCGCAGGTCTTGGAGAGAAAAACTGTTAGACCACAGGGACCTACCTAAGGTAGTGCCTGTACCACCTTATATGATAGGCAAATGGGGTTTGAAAGAAGGAGACACTATGGTCATACCTGCCCCAATAGAAGTGGACGAGATGATGAAGAAAGTTCCTCCGGGTAAAGTTGTAACTTTGAACGAGATTAGAAAAGCACTGGCAGAAAAGCACGGTGCCACTACTTGTTGTCCAATGACAACGGGGATTTTTGTGCTCTTCGCTGCAAGAGCCGCCTCGGAATCGGCGAGAGAAGGTGAGACAAACATAACTCCTTACTGGCGCACTTTAAAGCCCGGGGGATTAATAAATGAGAGATATCCCGGGGGAGTGGAGTTGCAGAAGCGACTTTTAGAAGGAGAGGGGCACAAAGTCGTTAAAAAAGGATATAAATTCATAGTGGTTGACCTTGAAGAAAGCCTGATAGAACTGTGAATGTATCTTTTCCCTCCCCTCTATTGATAGAGGAAATTGTTCAATCTGCCCTAAAGGAGGATATAGGGTGGCGGGATTTAACATCCTGCCTTATAGAGGATGTTGAGGCAATAGGGGAGATCTCTGCGAAGGAAGAGGGGATTTTATGTGGTATTGAAGTAGCGAGGAGGGTTTTTAAAGTTCTCCAACCGGACTGTGATTTCAAGGCTTTGTTAAAAGACGGAGATATGCTCTTGCCTGGCACCCTCATCGCTGAGGTGAGAGGTGGAGCGAGAGCCCTCCTTGGAGGAGAAAGGGTCGCCCTTAACTTCCTCCAGCATTTATCGGGAATCGCTACCCTCACGAGGAAGTTCGTTGATAAAGTCCAAGGGACAAATGCGAAAATACTCGCCACAAGGAAGACAATTCCTCTCCTCAGAGCATTGGAAAAATATGCTGTAGAGGTAGGAGGTGGCTATTCTCACCGTTTCGCCCTATACGACGGTGTTCTCCTAAAGAATAACCATATATCTCTGGTAGGGGATGTAAAAAGGGCAATTGAGAGGGCGAGAAAAGGGTTTCCCTATCATAAAATAGAGATAGAGGTAAGGAACTTGGAGGAATTTAGGCTCGCTTTGGAAGCAGGGGCGGACATTATTCTCTTGGATAATATGGATATTGCGAGCATAAAGGAAGCAGTTAAGCAAGGAAAAGGCAGGGCTTTTTTGGAAGTATCAGGTGGTGTCTCCTTAGAGAACGTGAGAGAGATTGCGGAGACGGGTGTAGAGTTCATATCCATCGGTGCCATAACTCACTCTGCCAAGGCGATAGATATCCATATGGAGGTGCGCAAATTGTGAGCATAGCCAGAGAAAGAACCAAAGAGGAGGTAATTCTCAGGAGGCTTTTTTTCTCTTTGCTTTTTGCCTTGGGAACAGGCCTCGGTGCCCAGTTGAGAATTCCTTTGCCCTTCACACCTGTTCCCATAACTCTGCAAACTTTCTTCGTCCTTTCCTCAGGCGTTGCCCTCGGACCGGTTTGGGGCTCCTTAAGCCAACTCTTTTATCTCCTCTTAGGTATAGCAGGTTTCCCTTATTTCGCCGGCTTCTCAGCAGGAGTTAAAACCATGTTAGGACCAACTGGTGGTTATCTTCTTGGTTTTTTAATCGCCAGTTATATAGTAGGTCTCCTTGCTCAAAAGGGGAAAATTTCAAGAACCTATCTGGCCATGCTCATTGGGGAAATAACAATACTCTTCCTCGGGACTACCTGGCTTAGTTTTGTCCAATCCTTATCTCTCTCTCAAGCGCTGGTAAAAGGGGTTCTACCTTTTCTACCAGGTGATGCGGTGAAAATCTTGGCTGGGGGGGTCTTTGCTACATATATATCACATTGGACGAAAGAGTGAGGAATCCGTCCCTTATTGGAAGGGTAATCCTCCACTTTGAAACTCTGGAATCCACTCAGGATGTAGCCATTGATTATGCAAAGAAGGGTGAACCTGAAGGGTTGGTAGTTGTAGCAGAGGAGCAGGAAAAGGGGAGGGGAAGATGGGGGAGGAGTTGGTTCTCCCTTCCTTCCAAGAGTTTGACCTTCTCCATTCTTTTGCGCCCCCCTTTCTCCCCCAAATTCTCCCCCTATCTATCCCTTTTCCCAGCCCTTTCTTGCGCCCAAGCTATTGAAGAATTGGGCATAGTATGTGGTCTTAAATGGCCTAATGACATCTTGATAGGAAATAAAAAGGTGGGTGGGGTATTGGTGGAGATGGAAAGCAGGGGGGAGAAAATAGAGTGGGTAGTTGTAGGGATAGGAATAAATGTCAATTTAGAAGAAGTGGATTTTCAAGGTGAGTTGAGGGAAACCGCTACCTCGCTTTGCTTGACTTTGGGCAAACAACTTGACATCCAGGAACTGTTACAGGATATTTTAAAAGAACTAAATGAGAAATATTATTTGTGTCTAAGTGAAGAAGGAAGGGGGAAAATAAGGAATATGTATGAGGAAAGGGATTTGTTAAAGGGGGAAATTTTGGAGGTCATATTAGGCAAGGGGCAGACTTTAAAAGGTGTAGGAGAGGGCATAGATGAAAGGGGGTTCTTGAGGGTGAGGGTAGGGGAGGATATAATTGTTTTTCCAGCGGGAGATGTCCATCTCCTGAAAAGGGAAAATCCAAGAAAAATTTAAAAGGAGGTTTGAAAGAATATGCATAAGGTAGGTTTTATAGGATGTGGTGGCATCGCACATGCTCACGCCCGTGCCCTTTCCTCGATAGGGGAACGAGTGGAAATGGTTGCTTTCTGCGATATAGAAAAGGAACGGGCAAGATGGTTTTCTCAAAACTATACGGCGGGAAAGGCGAAGTTTTTCAGTGATTACAGGGAGATGTATGATAAGGTAGATTTGGATATCGTTTATATATGCCTCCCTCCGTTTGCTCACAAGGACGAGGTGGATATAGCGGCGGAAAAGGGCATCCATATCTTCATTGAGAAGCCCATCGCCCTGGATATGGAGACCGCTAACAGGATGGTGGAAGTTGTGGAGAAGAACAAGGTGAAGTCACAAGTAGGCTTTATGTTTCGCTTTGGGGATGCGGTGGAGGAGGTAAAAGGGATGCTTTGTAATTATGGCCCCGTCGGGTTGATGATGGGCAGATATATGTGTAATTCTCTCCATTCCCCCTGGTGGAGAGATAAGTCCAAGAGTGGGGGGCAGATTGTCGAGCAAATAATTCATATCTTTGACCTCATCCGTTTCTTTATGGGAGAACCAAAGCTTGTTTTCACCCAGATGAATAACATCTTTCACAAGGATATACCCGATTACACCGTGGAAGATGTAAGCGGGACAGTTATCCTTTTCAAAGACGGCGGCATTGCCACCGTCTCAGCAACTAATGGTGCCATCCCCGGTAAATGGATTGCCCAACTGGACCTTATAGCCAAAGGATTAACCGCTAACTTCATAGATGCCAACCATGCCAATGTCTACCTAACCCTCAATCCTTGGGAGAAAAAGGTGGAGATTTCCTCCGGAAAAGATATCTACTTGGCAGAAACTTTGGACCTGCTGGATGCCATAGAGCAGGATAGGCCAACCAAAGTACCCATGATTGAAGGTGCAAGAAGTCTCCAACTCGTCCTCACCGCTGCTCGTTCTGGGGAAGAGGGGAAACCCGTAGAGATGTGATGAACATAGGCATCATCGGTATGGGGGGTATCGCCAGTCCCCACCTTTCTGCATATTCATTGAACAGAAAGGTAGGGGGGATCTATATCACCGATGTAAGCGAACGAGCTCTTCGCGATGCCCAGGATAAATATCCCAAAGTTAGGGGAACATTTCAAGATTATAGGCAACTGATAGAGGAAGCTCCCATAGAGATCGTGGATATTTGCACACCCCATTATCTCCACTATCCTATGGTTATGGAGGCTTTGAGGGCAGGGAAAGATGTGATATGCGAAAAGCCAATTGCTATGACCTTAGAAGAGGCGGATGAGATGATAGATACTGCGAGAAAGAGGGGACGGCGGCTCTTTATTATGATGAATCAGCGATTTATGCCCTACCACAAGGAAGCGAAGAGGTTGATTAATGAGGGAGCAATTGGCAGACCTTTTCTCGCCATCTTCCACATAATGGGGAACGAATTCATAAGGATGAACGACCCTAATCACTGGAAGGGAAGTTGGGATAAAGCGGGTGGGGGAGCTATGTTTGACACAGGTTATCATGCCGTCTATATGATGCTTTATTTCTTCGGCAAGCCCCAGGCAGTCACAGCGGTTGCGAAGAGGCTGATAGTGGAACCCGAAAACAAGGGAGATGATAATACCGTAGCTATCTTGGAATTCGATAACAATGTTTTGGGAACGATTGCCGTTTCTTATACTGTCCTTTCAGAATCCTGGAAAGAAACAAGGCATATATACGGAACGGAGGGGTCAATTCACATAAGGGATGAAGTTTCAGAGCCCCTTATATTGGTAAAGGATGATAACCCCTTTCCTATCGATATTGAGTTCGGTTCGTTCGAAGATAGTATAAAAAGAGCCCTTGACCATTTCATAGATTGTTTATCAGATGGAAAAGAAGCGGAGGTTAGAGCGGAGGAGGCGAGGGATGCCTTGGAAGTATGCCTTGCCATTTATGAAGCCTCAAGGAGAGGGGAGAAAGTTATTATCAAAGGAGGTGTTAAAGAATGAAAATTCTGGCTATTTGCGGTTCACCTCATAGGGAGGGTTTATCTCCCGGACTTTTAAAAGCGGCAGCTGAGGGAGCCAGACTGGCGGGAGCAGAAGTTGAGGTAGTCCTGCTCGCTGAAAAGCGAATAAAACCTTGTATCGCCTGCCCTTCCCCCCCTTGCTGGACTAGTATGGAATGTAATATTAAGGATGATGATGGATTACATTTAAGGAAGCTCTTTAACGAGTGCGATGGCTTGATAATCTCTGCCCCTGTGTATTTCCTTGGGCTAAACGGCTTGGTAAAAGATTTCCTCGACAGGATGAGATATTACCATAGTAATGGCAAGCCTGCCCTGCCTATCGCTGCCGCTGGTGGAACAGGCAAAGGCTGTGTTAAAGCTTTGCAAGATCTTTCTACATCCCTTACGGTTTTCGGCTTTCGCATAGTTATGCCTATGCCTGTAACCCGATATAATGCTGAAGAAGCATTTTCTCAAGCAAAGGAGCGAGGTAGAAAATTGGTTGAGGAGTTCTCAGAGCCAAAGCCCCTCTCCAATCTTGGCGAAGGCTATGCCTGGCTCTATTCCCTTCCCTATATGACTTGGAATCTCGTGGATGAACTCCTCTACCTCTCAAGGATTGCAATTGAAGGGTTGAGGAGGAAAGGGAGAGACGACCTCGCGGAAAGCTTATACAGTGAACTGCTTGCCCTGGAAAATTATCCCGAGGATTTGGCTGTGCGAGCTATGGTCCTTCACCAGAAAACGATGCACGCTTTTAACACTTCATAATTGGGGGTTTTTCAACTGCTCACCTTGAGGGCAAAGAGAACACGAATGTCTCATCGGGTTTTAACTCCTTTTTAATGTGAAACTCATATCCCTTCTTATAGCAGGTTATTTCTACAAAGTTCTTATAAACCCTTATTTTGAGGGGTAAATTTTTGTAGCAGAGGTTTTCCACTTCTGCAAAGCGAAGAGCAGTAGGGAGATTAGGTTTTATTTTGAGTCCTTCAATATCCGCGCTGATCCCCATAATTCCATAAAGGAAAAACGTTGGCACCAGTCCACTTTCCGGGAAAGGTAAGTCAACACCCACTTGCCCGGGATTTTCTTGTTGGGGTATTTCACCTCTGAAAAGGGGGGGACCACCGCAAAGCTTATCTGGTAAGGAGTAACGCTCGAGGATTTCCCAAAACCGATGGTATGCGTTGTCAGCTCCGAGATACATTGCACGAGCCATCAAATCATAGAAAGAAGTGTAAAGAATAGCGCCTCCATCTTGGCATTGGTCACCATATGGCGTGCCGAACCACCCCCAAACCCACCAACTTGGGTAAGGCTCTTGAGGCTCGTTCCTCATCGGGTTATGGATGGTATTTGCACGGGGTGCGAAAATCCACTTGCTATAAGTATCGGGGATACCGCTGGAGGTGGGTTCGTTCTCCATCCAATGATAAATCCTCCTCGCTTTTTCCTCGTCTCCAAGTCCATAAGCAAGTGCTTCCAAATTTAAGAAGGTGAAGCCATAATCGTGCCTAACTCCATTCACATCTATACAACCTATATAGCGTCCCTTCTCCTCGTCCCAGAAGGTGTAATTGTATGCTTCTTTAGCTTTCTTCATAAGTTCCTCGTAGTAAGAAGCTGGGCGACGAAGTTCGTATTTTTCGCCCTTTATCCCCTTTCCTTCTAAGAACTTCTCTATTTCCTTCATAGCTTTGAGTGAAGCATAGAAATAAATGTTGCAGTAGCCATCCTTATAGCCAAAGGGTAGGATATCCCAATAATTTGAGCTCAAATCATCGTGTCTCCCCATAACATTTGGGGAATTGGTTATGATTATTCCTTTTTCACCTTGCAAATTTTTAAGTTGGTAGTTCATAGCCATTCTTAGCCTTCCTATCTGAGCAATAAGGAACTCCTCATCTCCCGTCCAACAGAACCACCGCCAAACGCCCAGGATAAACTTGGCACAAGTGTCAAAGTGGCGTGTATCATAAATAGTTTGGTCCCATAAGGGCCAACCCTTCAAATCACCCCAAGTATAAACATAACCCTCCTCATCAATTTTTATACTTTCTAAAGTTCTTCTTTCCCCTTCTTTTAAAGGCGAGCAGGTCCAATCCCTTACGAGAGCATCCCATTCCTTCCAAGTAGGTGAACCACCTCCCCCCGGAGGATAGGTGAAAGCTCGTTCATAATAGAATCTGTTGAGAAGGGTATCGAGGCGAGGATTTGAGGAACGAAACCTGGGAAAGAAATCGGGAAGCCAGCCAGAATGAGGGTAGACTGTTATCTTGAAGGAAGCGATTGATATAGCTCCTTTTTTTGAAGGGATGGTGTAAAAGTGGAAATGCATAGTCTCCTCCTCCATTGTCCAGGAGAGGGAGATACCTTGCCCACTAAAACTCAAATCATAGTTTCCTGTTCCTGTTGCTCTTACCCAATCGCAGGGGACAATATTGGGGTCGCTATGAGATCTTCTTTTGAGTTGTTCAATGGGATAATATTGTCCCAGACTGGAGAAGAACCTTCTAAATAGCACACCGCTTTCCTTTGAAACATCATATCCTGATTTCTTCCAAGGAGTAGCGAAGGGAAAGTAAATCCAGCCGGGTACCTCTTTAAACAAAGCTTCGATTATTAATTCGTTATTTTTAAGAGAAAATTTAAGGTCAGCTGGCCCCGCCTTTTCCCAACCCTCTATCTTCAAAGCTCTATCAACATCGGGTATGGGTTCTCCCTTTAGGTAGGCTTCCCCTTGAGGAAAACGGTCACCCTCGCCACTCCACCAGCCTATCATCCCCTTTGGTTCAGACATCTCTATGTAGTAATCGCCCGGGGGAAGAGGAGGATAGAAGGAAAAGCCCTGCCAGGAATTGTCGGGAACATTTTCTACCCTTTTGCTGGCAACGATTTCTCCTTGTGGTCCATCTCTTTTAAGTGTCAAGGTAAAAGAAGAATCGCTTGTATGCCAAGTAGGAACGAGCACTTCTACTTTCCTTATGAATGTATTGTGCATGCGGAGGGATTGTCCAAGGGAGGTTTTAAGTGGCTCGGCGAAATCTCTGCTAACCTCTATTTTGGTGGGTTGGCAATAAATTAACCCTTTAAAAATGATTTGCTCTTTCCCTTCCTTCACCTCCTGAGGAGAGCTCAAAAACCAGTTGGGCAAGAAATCCTTAAGAAAATTATCCCCATATTTTCCTCTACCATTAGGGTCAAAAGCGAGAAAGGGGTTTTCCCCTATCCTGAGTTTTATATAACCATTGGATAGTTCCCAACCCTTTTGGGCGAAGGCCATAGCAAAAAAGAAAGAAAATAAAGGGAAATATTTCATAGAAATAGCACCTCCTCTAAATTTAAATTAGAAGGAATTTACAATGGACAGTCAAATTTTTAAAAACCGAAATGAGAAGTGAACCTTGGAGGGTTGGAAAGGAGAACTATGAGCAAATTGCCTTTTTCTCCTTGAGTCTTCTACCAAAGGGAGGGAAACCAAAGTAATGGTCTTTAAATGGGGGCTATTCCCTCAGAAAGGGCTGGGAGGAGGTGGAGCTGGAGCGGAAGCTTGTGCTTTCTCACCTTCTGTTCCTTTCACTACCGCAGATACGAAGTAGGTTATATCCAAAGCATAAAAGTCTTTGGGAATTGTATGGGTGTAGGATTGAGAACTTACTTCAGCCAAAAAATGGGGAGTGGTTTCATTTTCCCCTTGCCAGTAAAGTTTGTAGCGCTCCGCTCCGTTTACGCTATCCCAGCTAAGCTCCGTCTTCTGTGATAGGTCCGTTCCCGATTTCACCCACTCTCTTTTTGCGGAGAAGTTCGCCGGAGCGGGAGGCTTAGCCACTCCTCCTCCACCTCCTCCACAACTGCTGGTTAGAAGTAAGAACAGCACAACTGCTAAAAGTAAGTGGATATTCCTCATCTTAAAATCACTCCTTTGATAGCTTTCACCATCTGGTTCATATCGTCCCTTGCGGTTAGTTCTATTATGTAGATGCCAGAGGGCAAATTCCTCCCATCCCAGGACTTACCATCCCAGAATAGGGAGTTAGCACCTGCTGAAGAACGCCTCGCTCCCAAATCTCTTACCAATCTCCCATCCGGCGCCCTCACTACCAACTTGACATCGCAATCCTTGTTGATGCTCCAGACTATATTCATACCTCCCCTATTCGCCCCCACATCCAACATAGAGATAAGAAGGGGAGTGATTAGCCCTTCTCCAACTTCTATCTTAAGCCTTTTCTCACCCTCAACTCTTAAGGCAGATGTCGTCTTCAAATAGTATCTCTTATCACCATCTTGGAGTATTACCTGCCAACCCTTGGGAAGAAGGGAAAGATTGGGGAAGAGGAGGGTTGCTTCCCCCTTAACCAAGAGCTCCCATTCCCCTCTTACCCCTTCCTTCCTTACATCAAGGAGGAGGAGCTCGCCATTTCGGAGGAGAGCCATTCTCCTTTGAGCCTTTTGATAAGGGGGAGGGGGAGGGAAGGGCGAACTTATCTCCTCCTTAGCCATTCCCAAATAGACCTCTTCGCTCGTGCCATCGGGGAAGACGGCCTTGATAGGTATGGCAAAGCCGTATTTTGAGGAAGCCCTCACCGCTTTGATGCTCCAGGGTTCCTTGGGGAAGAGGAGCCTACAATCCTCCTTCACTCTAACCCAGTATCCAAACCAAGGATAGAGGGTATCTTCCATTCCACTGAGAAGCCCAACCTCTTTATATCCTGTTCCATCCCAGCGGAAAAGCATGAGCCCTATCAAGTTTCCCGCCTCAGAGAACGGTATCTTAACACCGTTCTTTTCTACTTTCACTCCGGAAAGGGGCAAAAGATAGTTCCAGGGCAAGCCTATGGCTTGCCATCCCTTAGTTAGGGGGATGGATATTTCCTCATCTGCTTCAAGGGCATAACCCATTAGGCGAGTCTTTGAGGGGCTGAATTCCTGGGATGTTTTCAACCAGAAACCCTGGAAGGGAGTGATATAGGGGTCGTTGGAATAATTGTAATTCGTCCCTGTCCAAACGGCGGATTGCTCGAACTCCATTAATTGGGAGAGGGATTCGGTGGGAACAAAGGGCAGGGAGAGGAAGCTTACCTTCTGCTCCAGCTTAGGTGGCAAAACGGTGAAGGAGACGGATACCTCCCCTTTGTTTTGAGAATTATCCTCAGCGAAAACCTTAAAGGTATGAGAACCTTGGCTGAGTGGCTGAGGGGGAAGGGCGAGGAATTGGTTTCTTTCTCGGTCAATATAGCGATAAATTGGCTGGACCTCTTTCCCGTCAAGGTAGAACTTAATCGTGCTTTCCTTGAGGTTAGGGTCGGAGATGATAGCGGAGAGGAGGGGGGTTGGTGAAGTCTTTGCGGAATTCTGGGGCGATATTATAGTTATTTTTGGCGCTTCCCTATCGGGGGGAAGGGAAGCTATGCCAGCTGAGTATGTTCCGGGCTTTTGGGGCGAAGCTTCCAAAATAGTGGAACTTTGCTTGCGGGTCCTCGTTGTGGTCAACTGATACCAAGTATCATTTGAGGGGTCATACCAGAATATATTTAGGGATTGCCAATCGGTTGGTGCAAATCCCCTTTCCATTAGTTGGTCATCTCCTACCTCTATCCTCAACCTGTTGGAATTTGGGGGGAAGGAACTGACATAGGAACCATCCCCTTTCTTTATATTGAGGTTCACCGCATATTTCATTCCCGTGAACTCCCGGGCTGGTTGACGGGATAGCATAACGACATTTGGGGAACGGTAGGGGACGAAACCGATGGAGTAGCCCCGA
Source organism: uncultured bacterium (assembly GCA_938041455.1). Lineage (GTDB taxonomy): Bacteria > Armatimonadota > JACIXR01 > JACIXR01 > JACIXR01 > JACIXR01. The sequence continues at coordinate 111,917 of CALITO010000004.1, forward strand.
GTGGTGGAGAGAAGGCGGGGAGATTTGAGACCGTAGTGAACCATTTCCGCTTGAGGGATTCCTCTACTTATGCTGAAAAAGTCGGTTACTCCATCAACAACCCACTCTACTCCACCCTCTACCCATTCCACTGTGTTTTCAACGCCCTGTTGAATAGATTGGATGATGGATTTGAAGAAGTTCTTGAGGCAATTTATGAAGTCTGAAACCGAAAGGGCCCTGTTTATCATCTGGAGGTAAAAATTGGCTATACCCACTGGACCTCTATAATCGGATTGAACTCGGTTGAACTTTTTGAGGAGGACCCTACCGCCATTTATCAGTTCGCCTTCCTCTGTGGGGTAGGAAGATGATGTTAGCACTTGTCCACTAATTCCTATCCTAATTCCACCTCCAATCCCGAGGCTTCCACCTATATCAAGGTTAAAGCCCAACTCGACTTGCGTCGCTTCTTCTATGTTTCTTCTATAGACCGCTTCCCCCTCAGAGGCGTTTTTAGCTAATAGGTTCTCAAAATTCAGGGCATCCTGGATTACTCGCTGGGGTTGGATTTGTGCTAAATCTCCCGAAACTATAGCATCTAAAGCGTTATCTACTATTTGTTGGGCAACCTGCTCGCAGAGGTCGGGTTCGCACTCCACTTCGTAACTGTGGATTGTATGTAATTGGGTGAAGGGGATATTCGTCCCCTCGTCAAGGGTAGCGCAATAGAAGTATTGGGAAGGGTTCTGGATATCCTGACCTCTATAACCGATGGTGAAGGAAGCCTGCCCGCTCTTCCCATATATGAAAGGAACCCCAATGTTACCACCGCAGGCTATTTGGAAAGAATCTTGAAATTTCCAACCTGTGGGATGTAGTTTGGTCAATGTTTCCACTTTTCCGCTTATGTATGCCCCCAAAACGTCGTTGCTTATCTCGGCTTTGGTCTGTTTCCCAGTTCCTATCGCCAGGGAGAGGACCCCCGCTGAGCCTTCTAATTGTGCACCGTTAGCGGTTGCATCAGCGTATTGTGCCAGAGGGGAGAAATAGGCGGTGATAGCATCCACGAAGCTTCCCACCCCGGGAGAAACGCTATATCCAAAGGAAGAGGCGGAGGAAAGAGAAAGTGCCAAGGCATTGGCAGATTGGTCCGCGTCGTTGAGGGGGTTGGAAAAGAGGTAAAAGTAATCATTAAGGATAGAAGCAGTTAACCCCTCTTTTAAAGCTGTTAGGTTAATGGGGCCTGCCCCTATTTTCCCCAAACCGCCCTCTATTTTCATACCGGTAGTATTCTTCTGTGTTATACCAAGGCCGTAGATGTTATTGGAGTTTGAGATCGCAAAATTGAGTCCTTTCCCACTTATTGCTCCCACAGCCGCCTCGGCTCCCTTCAAACCGAAATTAGATATGCTCACCCCTTCCTCTAAATAGATCCCTTCAAAAAGACCAGCATCAAAGGAGAAGTTAACATCTTCTATTGCGTTTACGGTGGGTATAGTTATAGTTGTTGAAACTTCGTTACTATCTATAGAGTAACCTTGGTAAGTAAGGGTAGCTTTATTAGATATCTTCTCACCGCCCAATACCTTGACCTTGAATGAGACCTTTGTTTCGGAGCCGGCATTCAGGGATGCTATTTGCCAGGTGAGGGTCCTTTTGGAGGTATCGTAGGTGGGATTACCTGTTGCGCTCTCTGCAACATACTCGCAGTTTTGAGCAAGTGCATCAGTTATAACGATATTTAGGAAGGCAATGTTATCATCGTTTTTAAAAGTTATTGTGTAAGTAAGTTGCTCGCCCGTAACAGTTGATATCTTATCCACTGCTTTGGATATTGAGAGCTGGGGAACTTTAATAATGGTTGAAACTTTATTGCTTGTCTGCGATACACCCGAGTAGATTAAGGTAGCTTCATTGGAAACTGTTCCTTCTTTTGTTGCCTTTACACTAAAGGAGAGGGAAATTTGTGAACCAGTATCAAGGGATGAAATGGACCATATTAATTTTCTTTGTTGAGAATCATAATTGGGATTACCTGTTGCGCTTCCTTCAATATATTCTGTGTTTAAGGGGATTTTATCACTTATAGTTATGTTCTCCAACGCTTCGGCACCCTCGTTCTTACAGGTTATAGTATAAGTTAGATTTTCCCCTATAAAAGCCGAGGTTTTATCTACCTTTTTTTGGAAAGAGCTGGGGAAAGAAGGAAGGAACATATATATATCCCAGTTGTTATTTCTCCAATCTTGCCAAACAACCTTTCCTTCATAGATATTAGGAACTTGTTGAGGGGTAAGATTTAGGCAGACAGGGATTTCCTTGTTCGTTTTTAAGTCATACATATAGATGTCGGGGTTTGAAGAGATGTTTTGTGGGTCAGCATTCCGGTAGTCAACCCAGACTATCTTATCGCCATATATTGCAGGGCGAAATTGAACCTGAGGGTCAATGCAAACTGGAATTTGTTGCTGGCTTTTCAAATCGTATAAGTATACATCCCCTTTACCAGTTTTTCCGTTAATCCAGACTATTTTATCTTCGTATATGGCAGGAGACCACTGGTCATAACCTTCAATAGGGCGTATCTCCTTCTGTAGGGTTAAATCATACATAAAAATAACGGGGTTCTTGGATATATCTGGATCACCGTATCTCCAATCCATCCAAACAACTTTATCTCCATAAATGGAAGGAGCTCTCCCAGGGTCTCCATATGTCCTCCCTATGATGGTGTCTTGCTTAGTAGCGATATCGTATATGTGGATTTCATAGGAGCCAACTACTACCCAAACTATCTTGTTATCATAAATAGCTGGATACATTTCGGAAGTATCAGGTGTGTTAGTGATTTGCCTCTCTTCTCCTCTTGATAAGTCATACATATAGATATCCCAGTTGCCATTCCTCCTATCCACCCACACGATTTTGTCCTTATAGATAGCAGGGTCATGCTGGTCTGCGGAGTTCTCGCAAATCGCTATTTCCTTTTGCTGGGTAAGGTCATACATATAAATGTCCCAGTTGCCCTTTCTATAATCCTGCCAAACTATCTTATCACCCCAAATGACGGGGTTACCTTGGTCCGAAGAATTAGTGCAAATAGGGACCTCCAAACCAGCATACAGGGGTAACTGGAGGAGAAGAAGTAAAAGGAAAAACAAAGTCCTTTTTCTTTCGTTCTTTTCCGTCTCCAACATTCTACTATACCTTCCTTTCTCTTCCTTGCTAATTAAGATTGGGCTTAGTAACCCCCTAATCCTAACTAATCAAGGACAAGTGATGGAATTTTAGCACAACAAATTTTTATCGTCAATTTTTCCTGCAAAATTTTAAATTTGGTTTTGTTGAAAAAGGGGAGGCACACTAAAACTTTAATTTTTGTCTTGCTCACTGGATAAGAGTTGAAATTCGTAAATCGTGGGACCTTCCGTGGCTTCGAGGATGTTGAGGCGCCAGTAACGGGCTGTAATAGGGACAAATCTGCGGAGGTAATTTGCACCAAGCTTAGTCCCCATCAAAATCGTCCTCCATTCGCCCCTTTCCTCTACCTTATATTCCAAAGCGAACTTCCTTACTCTCTCTCCGAATTCCACCACCTCTATTATCCTTACTCCGTTTATCTTCTTTGCCTTACCCAAATCCACTTCCAACCAAGCGGAGTATGTGCCGAAATCGGTTGCCCAACGGGTAGTTTCGTTACCATCGACCGCTTTATCCGCCCCAAAAGCAGACATATTTTGGAAGATATTGGATGCTTTAGCAGTTATTGAAGGAAAACTTGGTCCGGGACGAGGAGATATATATTTAGCCGGACCATCCAGAACTAACTTTATCACTGACACAAGGTCTGAACGATATCTTGGGGACATCCTCACGGTAATGCCCCTATCACCTTGAACAACCTGCGTCTTACCTCCTGTGAGGGCAAGGCTTTTCAAGATCTTCCTATCTATAGGGGGAAATTCTAACTTATCATCGTCCCAATTGAAAATATGGAGGTAGATTATGTTATCCTTATAAGTGCTTGCTCCCCAATAGCCAGGCATAAAAGGACCGCCACGAGTTCCGAATATACTTTCTCCATATTTAGCCAACCAAGCTCCCATTCCCCTTAATATTCTCGCTTGCCTATCCTCAATCTCTCCTTCTGGTGTAGGTCCTATATTGAGGAGCAAGTTTCCATCTCCTCCCGCACACCTGATTAGCAACTGGAGAGATTGCTTGAGTGATTTAATGCGGTCATTTGGTTTCCAACTCCACTGAGTTCCAAGGGTAATACAGCTTTCCCAAGCGCGATTTGGGTTGAAAGTTCCTACTTCTTGCTCTGGCGTAGAATAATCCCCAGGTAAACCAGCCCTATCATTTATTATCGCCTCGGGCAAAATCTGGCGGATAAGTTGGAAGAGTTCCTGGGAACGCCACTCTTCCGGAGAATGTTCCCAACCTCCATCAAACCAAATTCCATCGGGACGATACCTCTCGCAAAGTTCTTGTATCTGTCCGAACATAAACTCAAGATAGTGGTTGAAATCCCGTTGGTGTTCCAGGGGATCTTGGATATAAGCAGGTTTAGGTAAATAGTGGGGGTGATACCAATCGCAGAGGGAGTAGTAGAACATAACTCTTAACCCTTCTTCCCTGCACGCTCTCACCAATTCCCCGATGAAATCCCTCCTGGCTGGTGTATTCATAGAATCGTAATCGGTAAGGGCACTATCAAACATAGAGAAACCATCGTGATGTTTGGATACTATGACGACATATTTGGCCTTCGCTTCTTTAAAGAGTTTTGCCCACTGGTGAGGATTGAATTTGGTCGGGTTGAACTGCTTGTATAAATTATCGTATATTTCTACGGGTATCTGATTTCCTCTTGACCAACCTATCTCCGCTCCCTTTAGACTAACGGGTCCCCAATGGATGAAGATTCCAAACTTACCCATCCTCCACCAATCGATTCTTCTCTCATATTGTTTTAGAGTTTCCTCGGGCACACTTGAGACGAATTCTTGTGCCTTCAATAAATTGCAACAAAGAAAAAGTAAAATCAGGTTCCAATGGAACTTTCTCCTTCTCATTCTTGAACTTCCTCCTCTATAAATTTGGGCTTATCTTGCTGTAGCAGCCATTTTCTATCCTCACTATGTAGGGCTGACCACCTGCTTCCTCTATTGCTTTTGCCACTTCTTTCTCCCTACCAGGAGCATAAGCTATCATACACCCGCCACCTCCCGAGCCAACCAACTTCGCCCCCAAAGCACCTGCATCCAAGGACGCTTCACAAAGGATGTCTAACTTGGGGGTTGACACACCCAAAATCCTGAGCATCTTGTGATGTTTAGTTAGAAGTTCACCAATTCTTGGCTCCTCTATTATCCCTCTTTCCAGCATTGCCCTTGCCTCAAGAAAAATGTCGCGATTGATTATGTTTACATATACCTTATCAGCGAGATCGGCGGGGAGTTGTTTCAAATGATGTTCTACCTCCTTTAGAGGTGTTGTTCTAAGGTCAAAAGGAGGATAGAGTTCCTTCAATCTTTTTATCCCTTCTTCAGCTTCCTCGTGGGAACGCTTCAGCACTTCCAAAGTCTCCTTTCTCTCCAAGGTATCCCCTAAAACGAATCCTTCAAGATTCACAGGGAGTGACTGATAGGAAAAGGGAGGCATACAGTCAACGAGAATGGTGTTACCAATGCTGGAGGTGAAGTGGTCCATCATTCCTCCTGGTTCGTTGAACTCCAAAACCTCTGCCCTGTGTGCTATTCTTGCGAGTTCATCGGGGGGAAGGTCTACTCCTAAATGGGTCAATAAGAACTTAATCCATCCTACTACCAGGGCTGAGGAACTTGAGACGCCGGCATTTATGGGAAGGTCTCCCCTAACTGTGCATTCTACGGCGAAATCTATCTCATAACCCCTCTCCAAAAGGACCTTAACTCCTGCTTTCAAATAATCGCGTGGCTTAGAATATCTAATTTCCTTTTCCAGGTCGATAATTTCCTCTTCGTTTACATCGGGCAAGTGGATCAGCAATTTCTTCCCTTTGATTTTCTCTCCCTTGATGTGGATATGTAGGTCTATGGCGGAGGCGATGACCCATAGGTTGAGGAAATCTTGATGTTCTCCGAAAAGGCAAATTCTGCCGGGAGCGATTGTTTCAATGGGCATATTCATCCCCCTTTCTTAATGAAAATATAGCACAAATGGCAAAAAGTATGGCAAATAAAAGCAGGACAGAGGGGAGGTTTTTCCAGAGGCTTTGGAGGGATGCACTGAGGAGAAGGGCTATGGCGACGCCGAGGGAGTTCCAGGCGAGAATAGCGCCAGATGCCAAGTGATAGATGTGCGGTGGAAATCTCCTACCAATCAAAGCGGTTGATACTATGGGGACGATGCTCATCTGAGAGCCCAATGTCAAGGAAGCGAAGGAGAGGGTGAAAGGAGATGTCCAAAGGAGGGCCAGCCCTAAGCCAAAGGCACTTATAAGGAAAGCCAATGTAAGAGTGAGGTTCTCACCCCACTTATCCGCAATATATCCACCGGGATAGGCGAGGAAGATGCGCCCTGCGTAGCCAATGAAGGTTATGAAAGTGAGATATGTGAAACCATAACGGGTTGTTATCCACTCTCCAAAACTGCCGAACATCACCCCTAATGCTAAAGCGGATATGAAGAGATAAAAGCCGGCGAGCCTTCCCGCCTTCCCGAAGGCGATATTCGCAACTCTCTTAGGAGGCAAGGTAGCCATTGGTATAGGGGGTGAGGGGAGTAAAAAGAAAAGGGCAGTGCCCACTAAAGATAAGAACAATGCAACGCTGAACATTAATATCTCGCCTCCAAGAGCTTTTAATGCGCCGAGGAGAGCTACGCCTATGGCAAAGCCTACATTCAGTGAGGTGTAAAGAAATCCGGAATACGAGCCAAATCTTTCCTCTCTTGAAAAAGTGAGGATAACGACAGTTCCCGCTGTCCAATATATCGCCGCTCCCCAACCCCAAATGAACATAATGAAAAGGAGCAAAGGGTAGGGGAAATTGAAGAGGAAAGCCGAGGGAAAAAGAACATAGGTTAAGGAACCAAGGAGGAGCGAGGTTTTCAAACCCAGAGGTTTAACAAACAACCCAGAGAAAAAGCGGAAGAAGGCAAAGGAAAAATAGATGACTATGAGGGGTAGATAACTTCTAAACTCCATCCAGCCCCTTTGGCGAAGCATAGGGATCACAAACTGCTGTAATGCTCCTGCTCCACAGAAGGTGAAGGCAAAGGAAAAGCAAAGGATAAGAAGGGGCAGGGTTTTTAAGGCAAAAGGATTTTCTCTATCCATTCCTTAGGGGGAGCCTTACCTGTATAGAGGATGCAGGGTGTGAAGCGGAGGTCTCCATCTACCTTCAAGGAATTAAGGGAGGAAATCCTTCCCAATACTTTCCATTCACCATTTTCTAACTCGCCTATCTCTATGTCGAAGTTTCGGAAAAACTTTATATCTCCTTCCTCAAGGGGGATAAGCAAGATAAAATCGGAATCTATCAAGGGCTTCCCATCAAGAGAATAGAGCATTATATGGGGCTGGGATTGAAATATTGTTTTCCCATTTACTTTTATAACTCCCTTTCCCACTAATTTAATAGTTCCTTTCTTCGTTATATGGGCAAAGGCTGGCATATTATTACCCACGCTGACCGATATTCTATGGGAGCCACTTCGGATGAAAATTGTTTTTTCCTCCCCTTGATTGAAGGCTGTTAACACCTCTCCATCCGAGGTGAGTAGACGGAAGCGATGGAGAGATGGGTCATCGGGCTCTATTTCTTTTATCCTTTCTACGCCGGCGAGTTGAAGGAAACGGAGGTAGATGTCATGCATTGCCTGGGAGGTAGGGCGAAATTCCTCTGCATAGGGTGTGAAGAACACCTCGCCTTTGCCTACTCTGTTTCGGAAGAGCACATCGCTTCCCAGAACACTTTCGGCTGATAAGGGTTGAACTCTTATCAATGGCTCACCTGGGGGAAGCTCCTTTAGAGGTTTGACGACTTCCCCTCGGAATTCAACCCCACACAGTTCAAGCAATCTATCTATCCTCGTTCGCTGGCGCGAGTGGTCAAAGGAGATATCTCCAGAGACAAATAGCTTACCGCCCCGTTTGACGAAAGACTTGAGCCAATTATAAACATCTTCGGGAGGACACAAGGGAATGGGATAAAGGATGGCTTTAACGCTATCGGGGATGTTTTTTATATGAGGTTCATCTATAACCCAAAAGTCAACGCCCAATGATATGAGCATATCTATGGAGCGGAGGATCGCGTTATAAATTATATCTCTTCCTCCACTAACTCTGTTCTGGGTGGGGATAAGGAGGTAGAGAGGGGGAGGTGAGGGAGGAACGGGGTTAATTTGTCTAAGTAGGAAGCCACCCGCCCGCATTACCATAGCAGATTCCTTAGGAACCTCATCGCAAGGATAAAAAAGCCCCCAGGGGAAGATGCTTGAGGAGGGGTCAAGGAAACACCAATTATTTGCCCTTGTAGTACCCATTCCAAAGGAGTAGAAAATAGCGGCAAGGAAGAGCTTATTCCTGTCTTCTTCGCTTCTTTGGATATGATAGCCGATGCCCCCCTGCCAAGCGGGGTGGGTCTTTGCCCCAAACTCGCCGAGGGAGAATGTCTTACCCATCGAACGCAAATCATGATACTTGAGGGTGGAGGGAAGCTTTACTATATCTTCTCTCGGGGAGCCGAAGTAGCCGATGTTGGAGATGTCGAGGTTGTCTATCTCCTCCCGTAGGTCTATTCCTCCCACAGGCAACTGGTAGAATTCGCAGGTGGTGGGATGTTGAGGGTCAAGGGATTTCAAAGCATCGGACATAGTGCTGATCCACCCTGTGGAGAGGAAGCCATAGAACGATAGAAGATCGGCTGTGGCGGTATCTTCCCAGTTACCCCACTGGGGCTTGGGAAGTTCTATATCTCCCCATTTCCCCTGAGGAGGGGATGTTCTCCAAGCCCTCTTAAGCTCTTCTTCGTTTTTATATCTCATTTGAAGGAACTGATTGAAAAGGATTTTGTGATATTTTCTGGCGTCATTTTCGTTGAACTGGAGGTCCCCATTTATGTAATAGATGAGAGATGGGAGGATGCGATATCGTTGGGCAAATTGGGAACAAAGTCTTCTTTGTTTTTCCCTTTCTTCCTCGCTTACCGCAACATTGTATCCGCAGAGTATACAAGGGAAGAATATGAGGTCATGCTTTTGGGTGAGAAAAGCAAGGGCATCCGTTCTTCGCCAGATATCCTCGGGAATTTTGTAATCATACCAAGCTGGGCTTATCCACAAATTCTCGTAGAGGTCAACACCGTAATCCTTAAGCATTCGGAGTTCCTTATCCCAAACAAGGGGATTCATTCTCGCGGCAAGAAGGGTATCCGAGTAGTCATCGGTTCCCAGGACGAAGCGAGGTTTTCCATCCAACCAGATATAGTTGCTATGATATGAGAGTTTCTTTGCCCTTTTAAGAAGGTTCTCGTCTCTCCACATAAAACCGCTTTCCATAGTGTCCCACTTTTCTCCGTTAATATATAGGGTGGCAGATATACGATAAAGGTTATCATTGAATTTCTCAGTTTGCCAAACGGTGGAGATTTCCTTAGTCTCCCCAAAAGAAAGGGAAAAGTTGAAACTCTTAGTAAAGCATATTTTAGATGTGTTCTTTTCCTCCACATTCAAAACCAACTTTGCTTCTTTCACATCGTTGCCAAAATTAGAGACCTTAACACTTATTCTCACCGGTTCGCCCTGATTGTAGATAAAGAACTCGCTATTTAGATTATGTAGGAAAGTTCCCTGCAGTAGATGCTTGACTATTTTGAGGAAAGCTTTCTGCATATTTTCGTCTTGGAATAAATCCTTGTTATCCACGCCGAAAAAAGCCCAACGGGAGGAGGCATAGAAGCCGGCGTAATGATAGAGAAGGGCACCAATACTCCCTCTAAGCCTCCCATACTTGTCATAGCCTTTTAGCAAAGATACCCAGCGAGCATCATTTGACCCCGTAACACCAGAGGCAGCATAGCCCGAGAACGGACCTTGTAGTCTGAAATCCCAATCTATTATCCCTTCCTTGGCGGGTTCAGCATAGGCAACTCTCTCCAGTCTATAGGAGGGGTCGAATATACCTATTTGGAAGGGCTGGACTTGGAGCCCATCGAGAGGCTCGCCCTTAGCGGTGTTTATCCTCGTCTCCAATCTTTCCCTGATTTCAAGCGAGGTGAACCAGGCTTCACCTTGCCCCTGATATATTCCGCAGCGGACCACGATTCTCTTGGTATTTGGAGGGGGGGAGAAGTCCCAACTAAAGGGTTGCCAATCCGTAGTGCCTATTCCCTTTCCTACATCTCGCCAAAGGGTGATATTTCCCTCCTCGTCGTAGCAATAGACGGCCGAGAAAGCAAATCCCCCCTTAACATCTCTCGCTTTGAGCCAACCGCTAAAACGATAAAGCCTACCTACTGGTAGGCTTATCTCGGTTGACCATTCGCTTGAAGATGGATAAAGAAGAGAAACCTTTGCGGAGGGCTTTCCTTGAAAGGGGTTTTCCCAATCCAAAAAGCAACCTTCCCCTTTTTTCCATAACTCTTGCTCCCGGAAATCACCCTGGGGAAAGAGGTTGGGTTGAAGTGAATTTGCTTCCTCTTCTCCCAGCCATCTATCCCCTACTTTGTAAACAGGGTTCTGGAAAGCATAGCCCCCGGTGGTGAAGAGCGCTCCTCCTTCCCTCAAGAAATTGAAAAGAGCCCCTGCAGACTCAGCGGGAAAGGACTCCCCCCAGGTGAGAATGAGAAGGTCGAAGTTATCCCGATTTAGTTTAGTATCCAACTCATCAGCGGAAAGGAAGGAGGAAGAAAATCCTGCCTTTTGGAGGAGAGAATGGAAGAGTTCGGGGGAAGAGGGGCATTTCGCTGGAATGTCGTCCTTCAGAATGGCGATGCGTCCTTTAGGGGGTAAAAGTGGTCTATCTTTGGTTGTCATAAGAGGTTCATCTCCTTTTCTAAGAACTAAATCATCAAACCAAGCTGTCCCGCTTGCCTGGAAGAGTCCACAGAAGACCGTGATATAGAATGTTCCCGGTAAGGTGGTGAAAGTATAAGAGTAAAATGTCCAATCTTGGGTGTCGGTAGGTGTAGCTATGTCTTTGAAACCGAGCATCCTACCGTGGAAATCGTATTGGTAAATAGCGAGAAAGGCATAACCCCCGTTGGCGGTGGGCCTGACATCCTGCGTTTTAATCCAGCCCGATAGGGTCAGCCTTTCTCCCTCCCCTGTGAATAGAGTGTAAGTTGCACCAACGCTTCCCTCTATTCGCAGAGAAGGAGGGTTGCTTTTGAAGATGGTATAATCTAGCGTTGCTTGGGGAGGAAATTGCCAACCAGCGGTTACCTCAAATGCTCCCCTTATGAGATTTACATTCTCTCCCCAAAGAGAAAGGCAGAAGAGGAGAAAAAGGGGAAGATATGTGGTCGCTTTCTTCATCTTCACAAAGGATAAAGAAGAGGAAGATTCCCCGTCAACCAATTTGTATAGGGTATCTTCCATATTTCATAACGCTTTCCAACATCGCCTTATAATTTTCCAGGGGCACATACTCGGTTATGCTATTGGAGGAACCGAGACAGTATCCACCTCCTGGGGCGATATCCCTTATCAGCCTCTTTACCTCCTTCTCTACCTCATCTGGCGTCCCTCTGGAAAGGGGATAGTCCAGATTTAACCCTCCCAGGATGCAAAGTTTATCGCCATATTCTTCTTTAACCTTCCTTATATCCATTGCTTTGGGTTCTATGGGATGGATGGCGTTAACTCCGCAATCTATGAGGTCATCTAAGATTTCCCAGAGTTTCCCATCAGAATGATAAAGATAGGGAACATCGTATTTCTTGCATATATCGCCGAACTTTTCATACCAGGGGAAGAGATACTTACGATAAACCGATGGCGAAAAGAAAGTTCCTTCGGTATATGCTATGTCGTCGGAAAGCCAGAGAGCGCCAAGGGCATCCCCGCAGAGCTCAGCTGCTATATCCGTTATCTCGGTCAGAATTTCACCTACCTTGTGAAAAACTTTCTCCACCAACTTGGGCTCATCGTATAAGGAAATCGCCAGTGTCTCAAAGCCCATAGCGAAGGATGTTTCCTCAAATATCCCTCCTGTCCCCGTGATAATCTTCATCCCTTGGGGTAAAGCCTTTTTGGTTTCCTCAATAATTGAATAATCCACCTCTTCAGGCGAGGGAAATTCAAAAGATTCGTATTCTTCTTCGTTAGTTATTGCCCCTTTATGTTCCGCCACCCAGGAGCGGGAGGTTATTTCCTCTCCATACAGGCTGTAAGTATGGTGAGCTTCCTGACGCGGGCTGGGGAAATAATAGGGAGGAACGATGTGTATGAAATCATAGCCTGCTTTCCACCAGAATTCAACCCAATCTGCGTATGTCCCTATCGGCTTCCCCAAGAAGGCGGAAGCGACGCGGTAATCTATCCAACCCTCTACCAATGGCACTCGGTCAGGTTCGCCTTCCAACCGCAGTGCTCTTTCCATTCGGGAAAAATCAGGTTTCACCATACCCTTGTAATCTTTGTGAGTCCACGAGGTCTATCTGGGTTCAGATTGCGGGAAAGAGCAAGGAAATAGGCAAATAATTGCCCTGCTATAACCACACTTATGGGCATAATTGTCTCATCTCCTTCAAAGGGGATAGGAATGAAAGTATTGGCTAATCTCCTCATATCGTCACCATTTGAAAGAACTATAAGTTCCGCCTTCCGCTTCTTCAAGGTTTTTGCTATTTCTAAAAGATTTTCATAAACCTTTCCCTTGGGGGTAATTAAATATACAGGCGAGCCCCGCTTCAATACCGCTATAGGACCATGCATAAAATCCACCGAGGAGAAACCATCTGCGTTTATCATAGTGGTTTCCCTTATTTTGAGGGCTATTTCCAGAGCTATGGGATAGAAGAAACCGCGAGAGAGGACAGCCATCTCGTCCGTATAGGTATATCGTTGGACGAGTTTTTCTATCAAAGGAGATAAGGAAAGTATTTGCTGAGCCTGATGATGGACAACGCTTAATTCCTCAAGCTTTTTCCTGTCCTCCGCCCAATGAAAGGAGAGAAGGGCAATGGTCAGCATAGATGTAGTGAAAGTTTTTGTCGCCGCTACCGCTTCCTCTCTACCGGAGCGAGCAATGAGGGGAAAATGAGCTTCCTCCTGTAGGGGAGAATTCTCCGTGTTAGTGATGGCACAAGTGAGAGCTCCTTGCTCTTTCGCTCTTCTGAGAAAATAGACGACATCGGGTGTTTCTCCCGATTGGGAGATGCCGACCACAAGTGTCTTATTCAACCTCATATAAGCATCGTAAAGGGTATAGAGTGAGGGAGTGGCTGGGGCGACGGGGATGTGGTTTTCATATTGGAGGAGATATCTCCCGTAAGTGGCTACATTATCAGATGTCCCCCGGGCGACAACAACTACGCACTCCGGGGAAAAATGTCTTATTTCTTTCCCTATTTCCTCTGCTTTATCTCCCTCTAAAGAGAGGGTATCTTGCAAACGCTGAGGCTGTTCCTCTATCTCTTTCTGCATCTTATAACTTTCCGCCAAGTCTTCTCTCAACTCCCTCCACTTTGGAGCGCATCGTTGCTGGTTTATCCCTTCTATCGTCTATATGAAGGGAAGTCACAACCCTTTGGCAACCCATTTGGAAAGCGACTTCGTGAATGCGTGCTGAGGCTTCCCAGATTTGTTCCAAAGTTCCCTCAAAGACGGTGCTCATAGGCGTTATCTCGTATTTGAGCCCCATTTCCTTCAAAACCTTCACGCAACCGGCGATATAATCTCCCACGCTTGGGGATGCTGTGCCAAGGGGATAGATGCTTATCTCAGCGATGGGCATATAGCCTTCGCCTCCTTTCTAATTATTTTAGAAATATTAAGAGAAATCCTATAGATTGTCAAGACCACCTCTATTCTAAAGAAAGGGACAAGATTTAAAATACTTTGTATAATTAATTTCCAATAAAATATGCAAAGGGGTGATTTTAAATGGATATCGCTAAGAAGTTTATCCTATCCTTCTGTCTTTTCCTATCCCTTTATTCGGGGGCCCAGTTTTTAAGCAACGGTGGTTTTGAGGAGTTGAGAGATGGATTTCCTACTGGTTGGATTGGCTACATTGCCGGTAAGGGAGAGGGAGAGGTCAGGCTGACAAAGGATGCCCACTCAGGGAATAACGCTATACTATTAAAAGCCAAAAAGGACTCGGTCGCTGGGCTTAACCGCACATACCCCATAGGCAAGAAAGGGGAGGAGCAAGCCTCTATTGGGGAACTATTCCCTTATCTCAAGGGTGGCTTCACCTTCTGGTACAAACTAAAGAAAGCAGAGGCTGATAATGTCCGCTTCTACATCATACCTATGGGGAAAGATAATTACGAAATCGGTCCCGCCCGGACAGCCTATGTTATTCCCCCTCTCTTAGCAGACGATAAATGGCACTTTGGCGCCATTGCATATGACTACTCCTCCAACCCTGATGTGAGAAGTATTCAAGTTGCCCCCCGGATTAACGAGGGAGGGAAAAGCGGTGAAGGGGAGGTAATAATAGACGACATAAATTATGTAGAATCAGTAGGCGCTTCTCTCCTTCCCCTTACTGTGGAAGTTAGCAAGGATTACTTCACCTGTGGGTTCAAAAATGTGGGGGATGTTGAAGCCAAGGGCTTGAAAGCAAATCTTACTGCTCCACAGGGAATAGAGGTTGATGCCTCGGAAAAAAGCCTGGATTTAAAGCCGGGTGAGGAAAAGGAGGTTAAATGGAAACTGAAAGGTGAGGCTGTGGGAAGAGTTGCCTTCCTCCTTTACTGGGATGTGAATTCCCAGAGGCGGGAATCCTTCTCTTACCCTCTAACCTATGAACCACGCCTTGTTATCAAGGAATTCTCTACATCCAGAGCCCTTCTTTTCCGAGGTGATACCTATAACCTACGGTCAATCATTGCCAATGAGGGTTTGGCGAGTGCCAAAAATATTAGCGTTTCTATTTCAGTTCCTTCTTCCCTTCAGGTCAAACCCTCCAGGAAGGGAATTCCCGTTCTTCTCGGTTCATCAGAAGAAGAGCTGAATTGGGAACTCAAACCGCTTCAGGAAGGTGTGCATCAGTTGAAGTTGGTTGTGAGTGGGGGAGGGAGTAAATTGGAGAAGGAGCTTTCCCTCGCAGTAAGCAAGCATTTCCCACATCTTAATTGGGTTAGTGGAGCAAGGATTATAGAGAAGGATGGAGATGTAGCGATTCAAAATGAGAACCTCCGCTTGGTTTTCCCCAAAAATCCTTACGGTTATGGTGTCTTCGCCTTGGATGTGAAGGACACGAGGGCTGGCTATATGCGAATGGCCATATCGCCCTATCTTGCCAAATTGGTTTATCGGCGGAGGATCGGAAAAGAAGCAAGTGCCCAACTTTATGCTCAATCTTATGAGAAGAGGGAAAAGCCAGGAGAGGTTCAGTTGCTGTTTCCCATAAGATTTAAGGACGATGACGGCGTAGTTTGGAGGATGGATATTCAGTTCACTGCTAAGAGCGGGCAGAAGATGATAGATGTAGATTGGGACCTTTCAGCTGAGCGAAGCGTCCAACTCCTTGCTGTTCATTGCCCTCGTCTATATGTTGGTGAGGGCGAATTTGGAGGGGACAAGGATTATGCTCTCTTCCCCGGCCTATTCTATATGCTGAAGGGAGAAAGTTCCATTTCCACCGAGTTTGCTGATCCCCCCTTCAATGACCAGCATTCTCCGCATCCTTACAAGATAACTATTCCTATGATGACATTGGTTAAGGATAAACATCTTGTAGGGATTATGTGGGATGCCCTTCAGAAGTGGGACGGAGCAAATGTTTGTCCATCTGCACTTTTCGCTTCTCCCAACTGGCTTGAGGGACAGGACAACCACCTCTTCTCCCTATTCCTTCCCTCCATCCCTCGCTGGGTGAGGGAGAACGAGGAGAAGGCAAGCGAACCCTATCTTCTTAATCCCCAGGTAAAGCTCTCCCTTCGTAGTTGGTTCATCGGTGGTTATCCCTTGGATATAACCGACTCGGTCGATTTCTACTTCGAGAGATTTGGAGTGCCTCCTCTTCCTCAAAAGGTTCGTAACTACGAGATGGAACTACAACTTTGCGGATTACCTGATATACCTCCTCGCTACCTGCGCCTTGTAGGATGGATCAATTCACTTGCCCAGCGCTGTGCTCTGGATATGACCACCCAAAGAGATGACGGAAGTTGGGGCTTCAAGATGGACCCCCAGAATACGGAGATGTTGAGGAGGTTCAATCCAAAGCGTCCCAATTTGGGGGAGGAGGGCGATACCACAATAGGCACCTGCACATTCCTGAATAATAGAGCTACTGCACTTCTTCGCTACACTCGCTTCACTAACAATCAAATAACTTGGGAAGCCGGCCTCAAAGCCCTCAATTATATAACTGACAATTTTCTCCGCCCTGAGGGAGCCCAGACTTGGGAGATTCCTCTTCACGCTCCTGATATCCTCGCTTCAGCCAACGGTGTCCATCTTTACCTTGAAGCATATAGGATAACGGGTGATAAGGAATATCTTAAAAAGGCAGTCTTTTGGGCTAAGACAGGACTTCCCTTCGTCTATATGTGGAATGCCCCTGACCGCCCCAGGATGATGCTCTACGCAACAATTCCAATATTCGGTGTGAGTTTCTACAATGCAGCACCCTGGTTTGGAATCCCCGTGCAATGGTGTGGTCTGGACTATGCCTATGCCCTCCTCAAATTGGCGGAATACGACAATAGTTATCCCTGGCGGCATATTGCGGAGGGTATAACCCTCTGCGCTATGCAGATGCAGACAACGGAGGGAGAACATAAGGGAGGTTATCCCGATTCTGTCAACCTGATGAGCTATACAAAGAGCGATCCGGGAATGCTCAATCCTTGGGGAATAGCAAGGAATGTATATTTGATTCGCAATCCTGCTGAAGACCCCCAGGATAGCACATTTATGATGCTTCTTAAGGGAGATAAAAAAATGATGATAAACTCTGAAGCCCCTTCTATAGCAGGGTCAATATCGGGTGATAATCTCCTCCTTACTCTCAAAGCCCCTCGCTCCCTACCCGGTCAGCCCATTTCCACTTACACTCTCGTTGCTCCTGTGGAGCGTCCCACTGCCGTTTTTCGAGAAGGTAAGGAACTCTCTACACATCAGGCCGAGGATGAATGGTGGAGATACGAGGAAAGAAATGGGGGAATGCTCATCCTCAAGATAAAACAGGATAAGTCAACGATAAATCTGCGGGTGGAGGGCGTTAAGGTAAGGGATAATAGAATGCCTCTTGTTACCGCTAAGCCAGATTGGGAGTTCGATGTTGATAACGATACAGAAGGTTGGTCGGAGACTAACCATCTCGCTCCATTCACAGTATCTGGAGGGGTGCTCAAGGGAAGGTCAACAGGAGGTGATCCATATATGACAAGTCCTTTCTTCAGGGTGGAGGCGAAGGACTATCCTTATATCTCGCTCAGGATGAAAATCGAGTCACTTCCTCCGGACGCGGTTCCTGACGCCCAGATATTCTGGGCAAGGGAGGACGATAACACTATGACGGAAAACAAGAGCATCCACTTTCCCCTAACCCCCGATGGTGAATGGCACACCTATAATGTGAAAGTAGGGGATTCCCCGGAGTGGAAGGGAACGATACTCCAGATACGACTTGACCCAGGAAGCGGTGGCACCGGGATAGAGTTTGAGATAGACTGGATAAAACTCTCAACTTCCCCACAATGAAAAGAACTTTGAGGAAGAAGACGAAAGTTCTTCTCATCGTCATAGATACTTTACGGGCAGACCACCTACATTGTTATGGATATAAAAAGGAGACTAGTCCCAATATAGATAGATTGGCAAGGGAGGGAGTGATATTTTACCACGCCTACGCTAACGGTATCCCAACAACCCCAGCCTTTACCACCATTTTCACTGGTCTTCACAGCCTAACACATAGGGTGGTCTCCCACGGTGGGGAGGAAACTTTACCCGGTGGAATTCTACTACTCTCGGAAATTTTGGGAGCGAATGGTTTCAGAACCTGCGCTATAGACAACCTTTACTCTATAAAACCCTATTTCGCCAAGGGCTACGAATATTACATCAACCCAAGGAGCAAAAGTCCTCACCTTATCCAGGCAGAAGAGATAAACCGTGAGGCGATAAGATGGATGGAGGAGCATCGAGAGGAGGAGTTCTTCCTCTTTCTTCATTATTGGGATCCTCACACTCCCTACCTTCCTCCCGAGGAATACAAGTTGATGTTCTACCAGGGCGGGGATCCTTTTGACCCAAAGAACAGGAGTATGGAACCAGCCAAAAGGCAGATTCCCTACCCGTTCTTCAAGAAATGGCATTACGATTTGCTGGGTAACCCCACCGATACCAACTATATAATAGCTCAATATGATGGAGAGATACGGTATGTTGATGAAGCGATAGGAGAGATTTTGGAGACCTTGGAGAGACTGGGAATTGAAGAAGAAACCTTAATCATTCTAACCTCAGACCATGGGGAGAATATGACGGAACATAATTTCTTCTTTGACCATCAGGGATTATACGAGCCTGTTATCCACATTCCCCTTATAATGCGATTTGGGGAAAAGCTTTCCCCAAAAGGTATAGAAGCTTTCGTCCAACATATAGATATAATGCCGACTATCCTGGATATTCTGGGAATAAAAGTTGATGTGAGATTTGATGGGAAATCTTTGCTACCCCTTATGAGGGGGGATGTAGAAGAAGTTCACCAAGAGATTATCTCCACGGAGTGCACTTGGCGAGCGGGGATAGCTATAAGGAAAGGGGAGTGGAAACTAATAAAAACTATAGACCAGGGACTTTATTCAACCCCTTCTAAAGAGCTTTTCAACCTAAAGAGTGACCCTGAGGAAAAGGAGAATCTTTACGAGATAGAAAGAGAAAGGGGGGAGGATATGGAATTGGAGCTATGTATGTGGTTGGAGGAGAAGTTGGAGAATAAACCAGATCCTTTAAGGGTTCAGGCTGAGAAAGGGCTGCCTGCCAAGGGATGGGTGGAAAGAGTTTTAAGGGAGGTAAACTTAAGTTGGGAAGAGTGGGTGGAGAGGCAACGGTTCATATAGGTTAAAAAATTATTTCCATTCTATGATAACGCCCAATGCCTTGGTCCTATCCTCTAATAGGGAGAGATAAAGCTGGGGCGCTTCCTTGTAGGAAACGCGGTGAGTGACGAGGTCTCTTAGGTCCAACTCTCCTCCCCATAATAAATCCATAAACAGCTCGAAATGCCGTTTCTGAGTCCAGGGGTTATCAGGGTTAGGATACTGGGGGTGAGACATATTATGGGCACCAATTATAGTGAAGCTTGGCGCATTACACAGGTCGTGGAAATCAAAGGAAGGGGTTGGTCCACAAGGACTACTCAGGATAACAAAGCGTCCCTGTTTTCTCAAAATCTTGAACTCCTCGGGAATAAGCTCTGGGTTCCCTGTCACTTCAAAAACCACATCAACCATCCGCCCTTTTGTCAATCTCGCCACTTTCTCTTGGATAGAGTCGCTCTTCGGGTTGAGGGAGAAGATGCCTGGCTTCCGGGGCATCTTCTCTAACCTCGTTTCAGCGATATCTATCCCGATTACGGGTCTTGCCCCTGCCAGCCAAGAAAAACGAGCGATAAGCTGTCCCAAAAGCCCCAGCCCATAAATAGCCACGCTCTCACCCAGCCTGAGCTTTGCTCTTCTAATACCATTAAGACAAATCTCCCCTATGGTGAAGAAGGCAACCTCCTCATCGGGAAGCTCTTTCTCAATTGGTCTAATATGCTCTATGGAAGAGAGAACGAAGGCCGAATGAGGAGCATAAGTTGCGACCTTCCTCCCTATCCATTTCTTCTCTACACCCTCCCCGACTTCCAAGATGGTGCCAACATTGCTATAACCTGGGACAAAGGGAAACCTTCCATATTCTGCCCAGGCGGAATGGGGAGGAAATTTACCGGAAAGAATGGTTAACTCTGTGCCTATGCTAACTAAAGAGCAAATGCTCCTTATGAGCACTTGACCTCTTCCAGGAGAAGGGATTTCCCTTTCCTCTATGACGACCTTCTCAGGCTCAGGGAAAACTACAGTAGGGTTGTTCATCTACTTCACCTCTTTAAGGCTTTTATAGAAATATACCATTTCCAAGAAAATTCCTAAAAGAAGGACAAAGATGCAGAGGGCAAATGACATCCTTATATGGGAATATTGAGCTACAATTCCCCCGAGGAGTGGACCCATAAGTCCACCTGCACCAACTATTGACTCGTGAATTCCGCTTTTCTGCCCCTTATCTTCCTCGCTTTCCAAACTATAAAAGAGACTAAAGAAATAGGCAATGCCTATAGAAATGCCCAGGAGTATAAAAGCGAGGAAGAAAAGGGGAGTGGCGCTAGAGAAAAAGATTATGAGAAAGCCGAAAATCATAATTATTTGGATAAGGAGTAGGAAGCCGAAGTTATAATGCCACCTGGTCATATAGCCTATGCTATAGGAGGAAACAGCCTGAGAGATACTGAGAACGAAGGTTAGCAGACCGATTGTTGAGGGGGTTATGTTCAAGTCCACCGCTAACTTGGGGAAGAGATATCTGAGAGTGCCTATGGTGAACCAACCCAGGAAATTGGCTGTCCAACCAATCACGACGAAAGGATTTCTCCTCTGGGAAGGAGTTTGAGGGTTCGTTTCCTTTACAAAGGAGGGAGGAGGTGCTTTAGGGCAAAGGAAAAGGAAGAGCACGGTGAGGAAGCAGGAAAAAGAAACCGATAGGAGGGGCAAACGCCAGTCCAATTGAAAGAGAAATCCACTAAGTAAGGAACCAATGGATAGCCCTATACACCAGGAGAGATTGAAAAATCCTACTGCTCTTTTCAAATCTTTTGTCGTCCTTGCTATCCAAACCTCGAGAGGGGACCAGAACATACTCGTTCCCAATCCTACAAGCCCCATTACTAAGAGTATGAAAGAGATAGTATGGAAGAACACGAGGAAGAGAGAGGAGAAGGCAAAGAGAAGGCAACCAATAACCGTAAGATAAAGAGGATTTTTTCTTTCAGCAAGTGTTCCGAAGAGGGGGGAGAAGATGAGGTAGGCGAGGGAAGCTAAAAAGCCTGTAAAGCCCAGGACAAAGGGGGTTGCTCCCATCTTTATGGCGAGGAGGGGAACACATATCATGTTGAGCCCTACTGCTATATCGCCGAGAAAGGCATTGAGATAAAAGAAAAAAGACCTCTTTTCTCGCATTCCAATTCCTAAAATTATATTAATTTGGTGAGAGGAGACAATGCATATCTTGACGAAGCCCATCTTCTCTTTATAATTTAGGAAGGTAGGATGTTCGAATCGCTAACCGCGAGGTTGCAATCCGTTTTCAATAAGTTGAGAGGGAAAGCTCGCCTCAGCCCGCAGGACATAGACTCCGCCTTGCGGGAGGTGAGGCTCTCTCTCTTGGAGGCTGATGTTCACTATAAGGTGGTGAAGGAATTTCTGGAGAGGGTTAGGCAGAGGGCATTGGGTGAGGAAGTAATGTCTTCCTTTACCCCGGTTCAGCAAGTGGTGAAAATAGTGAGGGACGAGATGATAAATATTCTCGGGCGGGAAGGGAATCTACGCTTCGCTTCTTCTTCTCCCACAATAATTATGCTGATAGGTTTGCAAGGTGGAGGGAAGACCACCACGGCAGGCAAACTGGCGCTCCTTTTGAGGAAACAAGGGAAAAAACCTCTCCTCATTGCTACAGATGTGCGAAGACCAGCAGCGGTTCAACAGTTGGAGAAGGTGGGTAAGGCGGTGGGATGCTTTGTCTTCTCCCCCAATGGGGAGCAAGACCCATTGAAAATAGCCGAGCGCGGATTGGTTTATGCAAAGGAGAAGGGCTACGATGTGTTAATCGTAGACACCCAAGGGCGTCTCCATTTGGATGACGAACTTTTAAGGGAATTGGAGGAAATGGAAAGGACATTGCAACCTCACAACACGCTTTTGGTTCTTGACGGTATGACCGGGCAGGACGCAGTGAACATCGCCCTGGGATTTTCCAAGGTGAGGATAGATGGTTATATATTGACGAAGTTAGATGGGGATGCAAGAGGTGGGGCAGCCTTGTCCCTTTCTTTCCTTACCCAAAAACCCATAATGTTCATTGGGATAGGGGAAAGATACGATGCTATAGAACCGTTTCACCCTGAAAGGCTCGCCTCTCGCATATTGGGGATGGGAGATATGCTCACCCTGATAGAGAAAATAGAATCGGTGATGGAGGAGAGGGAGGAAATACCCACATCCTTTGAGCAATTTACCCTTAACGATTTCCTGAAGGAGCTAAGGAGGATGCATAAACTCGGTCCATTAGAACAGATAATTGCTCTTATCCCCGGGGCAAGCAATTTACGAGTAGGTCCCCAGGAGGAGAAGATGTTGAAGAAATTTGAGGCTATAGTGCTCTCTATGACCAAGGAGGAGAGGGAAAAGCCTTCAATAATAGATGGTAGTAGGAAAAGGAGGATAGCCAAAGGTTCCGGGACAACCGTGCAGGATGTTAATCTTCTGCTCAAGCGGTTTGAAGAAGCTAAGCAGTTAGCTAAGACGCTATCATCGTCAAGGAGGTTGAGAAGATGGCTGTAAGGATAAGACTTTTAAGGATGGGCTCCAAGAAAAAACCTTTCTATCGCCTCGTTGCTACTGATGCTAAGAAGAAGCCACAAGGGCCATATTTGGAGTTATTGGGGCATTACAACCCCTTGCGTGAGCCCCCCACCGTGAAGTTAGAAAAGGAAAGGATAATCAAGTGGCTTCTTAATGGTGCCCAGCCAACAGAGACCGTCCTTTCCCTTCTCAAAAAGGAAGGAATTTGGGACGAATTCCTGCAGATTAAGCAAGCAAAGACGGGAGGTGGTTAAAGACGAGGGAATTGGTAGAGAAGTTGGTGCAAGCTCTTGTTGACAATCCCGAAGCAGTAGAGGTTTCGGAGATAAAGGGAGAGCGCACGATTGTTTATGAGGTGAGAGTAGCGGAGAGCGACCTGGGCAAGGTGATAGGGAAGGAGGGCCGAATAGCTAATGCCCTCCGCACTATCCTTAAGGCTGCCGCTACCAAGTTAGGGAAGAAGGTCTCTTTGGAAATACTACAATGAGCACGCTTATCAAATGCAATGTGATAGTTAAGGTGGTAATGACCGAGGAGTTCCGTCAGCGCACCCTTCAGGAAATGGAGGAGCTTCTTAAGAAGGTCAAGGAAGCCCAGCAAAGGATCGATTTCCAATCCCGAGTTTATCTCGCTGACCTTCAGAAAATGGATTTGCAGAAGGCTGCTACTTTCCGTCGTCAGTGGGAAGAGGAGCGAGAAGAAAGGGAAGCTTTTAGAAGGGATATGGAACAAAGGATGGAGAAATTGCGCACCATCCCTGCCGGTGAGGAATTCGTCTTCACAACCCTTGAGGCCTATGTTGAGGCAAAGGAAAACGAACCTCTCCCTATCTTCTCTCCTCCCCAAATAATCGTTAAAGATGACAAAGTAATAGAGATAAGAAGATAGCACCCTCAAATGCCTATCATCGGCAAAATTCTCTCTACCTTTGGAAGAAAAGGCGAGGTAAAGCTTATGCCCTTGCGAAGGGGCGACGCTCAGCGCCTGGAAGGGCAAAAGGGGGTTGTTTCCTCTAAATACAGAACAAGGGAGGTAGAAATAGAGAGAGTTTGGATACATAAAGGGATGTGGATACTCAAATTGAAGGGTATAGATACAATAAAGGAGGCATGGCGTTTGAGGGATAGCTATCTGGAAGTGGAGGAGAACATTTTCCCTGAGGAGGAGTTCGTCGGTTGGGAAATTTATAAGGAAAACGGGGAATATCTCGGCAAAGTGGTCGAGCTTATCCCCACCCCAGCTCACGATGTCTTGCTGACTGATAAAGATGTGCTTATCCCCTTTGTTGAAGAATGGATACTCTCCATCTCTCCAGCGGAGAAAAAGTTCATCGTGAAGGAACCAAAGGTTATATGAGGATAGATATCATAAGCCTCTTCCCCCAAGTATTCTTGCCTTATATCCATACGAGTATGATGCGGAAGGCCGTAGAGAGGGGGATAGTAAGGATATTTCTCCACAACCTACGCGATTACGCCCTGGATAAGCACAGGACGACCGATGATTATCCCTATGGTGGTGGGGCGGGGATGCTCCTAAAGCCCGAACCCATTTACAATGCCTTAGAAGAAGTGAAGAGAGAGTGTAAGGAGGGGGGTTGTGAGGGACACAAAATAATTCTTACCTCGCCTCAAGGGATACCATTCAAACAAACTTTAGCTGAGGAGTTGGCGAAGGAGGGGCATCTTGTTATAATATGTGGACACTATGAGGGAGTTGATGAGAGGGTTTTGGACTGGGTTGATGAGGAGATATCTCTGGGCGACTTCGTCCTCACGGGAGGGGAGGTACCGGCGATGGCGATAGTAGACGCTGTCGTTCGGCTCCAACCTTCCGTCCTATCAGAAGAGGGGGCAGCGAGGGAGGAATCGCTTTCCTCAGGGATTCTGGAGTATCCCCAGTTTACCCGCCCCAGTGAATTTCAAAGGGAGGAGGTGCCCCCTATATTAAGGTCAGGTAATCACCAAGAGGTAGCGAAGTGGCGGAGACGCCGGGCTCTGGAGAGAACTTTGTTCCGTCGCCCCGACCTTTTAGCGGGGGCAAAGCTTTCCAAAGAGGATATCCAGATACTAAGGGAAATTATGGAAGATTTAAAAAACCTATTAACTAAAAAGACTGAAAATTTAAAGGAAGGGGAGATGCAGATATGAAAGGAGATATGCTCATCCGCTCAGTGGAAGAGAAGATGTTGAAGGAGGATTTACCAGATTTCTCTCCTGGCGATACCGTTCGAGTGCATCAGATACTGCGTCAAGCGGATAGGGAAAGGATACAGGTATTTGAGGGAGTGGTCATAAGAAAGCGAGGTGGCGGAGCATCCGCCACCTTCACTGTAAGGAAGATATCTCACCAAGGCGTGGGTGTGGAAAAAACCTTTCCTCTCCACTCGCCCCTCATAGCGAAGATAGAAGTAGTGAGGAGGGGTAGGGTAAGGCGTGCCCGTCTTTATTATCTTCGGGAGCGGAAGGGCAAGGCGGCGAGGATAGAGGAGAGAAGATAATCCCGGTTATGGATGGTGTCCTCCAGACCATCCTGCGGGAAATAAGGGAATCCTGGAAACTATATGCAATAGGGGGAGGGGCTCTTTTCCTCCGCCTACTGCTTGCTATTCCCCTCTCTTGGTGGCGTAGTTTTATTAGCAAAATTTATCAGGGTCTCGCCCTCGCTTTCACCCGCAAGAAAGTAGCACAGCAGAAGGCGGAAGCTTGGTTGAGAGGGAGCGCAGATTTTTTGGAATCTATTGCCCTTGCGGTGGGCGTCGTGGTCGCTATCGTCAACCCATTCATAATCCAGGCGTTCCTCATTCCCTCAGGCTCTATGATCCCCACCCTCCAAATAGGGGATAGAATAATGGCGGACAAGTTCGTCTATTACATCCGAGACCCTCAAAGGGGTGAGGTCATCGTCTTCCGCGCACCTCCCCAAGCAGATACCCTGCAGAGGAACTTCGTAAAAAGGATTATCGGACTTCCAGGGGATGTCGTGGAGGTCAGGGACGGGGTGGTCTTAATAAACGGCAAACCTCTGGAGGAGCCTTACATTTACGAGCCCCCTTATTATCAATTCGGTCCCTATAAGGTGCCCGAAAACCACTACTTTGTTATGGGGGATAATAGAAATGATTCAAGTGACAGCCACATTTGGGGACCTCTGCCAAGGGAAAGGATAACAGGAAGAGCGCTTTTCACTTGGTGGCCGGTGAATAGATGGGGGATAATAAGGTAAGGAAAGGAAGATTTGGGGAGGAAATTGCCCGCCGTTTTCTTCAGGCACTTGGCTATGAGATAATTGCTTTAAATTTCAGGACGAAAATAGGAGAGATAGACATAATAGCGAAGGATGAGGAAGATTTCGTCTTCGTTGAGGTAAAGATGAGGGAAGATGTGGACAAATGGGGCTTGCCTGCTGAGGCAGTAACCTCTCACAAAAGAGAAAAAATGAAGGATGTAGCCCTCCTCTATCTCCAGAAGCAAGGAGTTAAAAAAGAAGTAGGAATGCGTTTTGAAGTTGTGGAAGTCCTCCCCAAACTCGGCAAAGCAAGATTGATAAGGGATATATTTTAGCCCCACCCTCCTCACAGATGTTCCTACAACGCCCCAGCGTTAGGCTGGTTTGGCAGACCAGGATTGGAACTTGGCTACCCTTATTATGTTCTCTCCTTTGAAATCGGGACTATATAGCCATGTGTTCGCGTAATGGGGTAGGGAGAGTTCCTCAGCAATAGAGGGATAAGCTTCCGCTTTCTTAATCCTTATCCTTTCCCTGGCCAGCCCTTCTTTTATTCTCAATAAGAACTCTGCCATAGCTTTGAGGAAGCTTCCTATCCCTACATCCCTTCCTTTTATTTTCCTCCTCGAGGGAACCCTGTTCCATCTCACAATGAATTCGTTTATCTCTCCACACTCTTTCAAGAAATCCTCCGCTTGGACATCAAATTCCTCCTCAAGCGTTGGTATCTCAGAAACAGGACCAATGGTCCGCCGAACGGGAATCCTCTCCGGCAAACAGCGGTTTCTTCTATAATATGTCAGCGTCCAGACAAACAGGGAGCAAATCTCCGCTGAGGAAAAACTCATATTGTCCGCTATTTGATAATCTATTTTCTCCCAAGTCTTTTCCGCTAAATGGAAAATAACATTCAAGGATACCCAACTACTAGGCATTTTATAACTTTCAAGAACATCCCTATAGGTAATGAATTCAATGTCCTCTCGTCCACTCAACCACTCAACGAATGCCTTTATATCCCTCATAAACTCTTTGACGAATCTCTTTGGGTAAAGGGGAGCAGGTTTGTATTCCTGGGGTGGGGTATTTTTCCCTTGGGAGAAGTTGACCGTATCCCAGAACTCGCGTGTGACAAGTCTACAAGGATGGGTTCCTAACACCACTATCTCCCGTTTCTCGCAGAGATTTTCAAAATCTTCTTTCATCGCCTCAAGGCGATTATCCACATTGAAATAGCTTTCAAAACACAGGTCCCAGGTAAACCCGTTCAGGGAATTACAATACCAAAGGAGATTACCTGGGGGAAGAGGTGTTAAAAAGCTTGCTTCCATCAGCGGGAGCCCTAAAAGAGCCATTGTGTAGAATACCTGGGGTGTTCCGGAATTTCCCGGTTGCATAAAACCGATTGGCGATTGTCCAAAAATCTCCCTTATGTCATTGAGCCCTTTGCTCTCTTTTCTTATAACCTCCTGAACCCCTTCATCCCACGATAGTTCCTCTAAATATTCGGGGAATGTTGGGTGGAGAGAATGATAGTCGGAGTGATAATTTATCTCGTGGAACTGGAGGAGCTTTATTATATCCTCTCTTCCCCTTTCCCTCAAAACTCTCGCTCTCTCTCCTACTACATTGAAGCTTCCTCTAATACCGTTTTCTTGAAGCACCTTTGTCCAAAATTCCACCGCTTCATCGGCTTCGGGTGTGATGAAATCCTCCTCATCAAGTGAAAATATGACCTTGGTCATTTTTAATTCGTCTCCTCAAATATTATGTTTATAATACCCTTTGAAATGAAGGAGAACTTATACCTAAAGAAAAAGTTGAGAACATTTTTCTTCTTTACATTCCTGGTATTTTGCCTTGACAGCCAAATCATAAACTTTAATCTTAAGCGAAAGGAGCAAACCACTCCCCTTTGGAAGGAGGAGAAGAAAATGGAGATATCTCCTGATTTGGAGGTTAAATCTCCTAATCGCAAGATAACCTTCAAACTAAAGCTCACCGATGAAGGGAGGTTGGTTTACAGCGTGGAAAAAGAGGGGAAAATGCTCATAGAGGAATCCCCTCTGGGTATATTCACCAGTGTGGCTGATTTCACGGCGGGTCTTTCCATTCTCTCCATTTCCCAGAGGGTGATAAATGAAAGATATCCGATGATTGGACGGAAAAAGGCGATTTATGAAGACCACTGCAACGAGTTCGTTTTGAAGTTAGGGAAGAAACTCCATATTATGTATCTCATAATCCGAGCCTATGATGACGGCGTTGCCTATCGCTATTTCGTCCCTGGAGAGGGTCCAATCTCCATAAGCTTTGAGATTAGCGGGTTTAAGATACCGAAATCATCAATCGGTTGGGCTATGAAGTTCACCCCTAACTATGAAGATTTCTATCCCCAGCGTTCCTACGAGGAACTTTTAAATGGCGAGGATTACGCTATGCCGCTTCTTTTAAAAATAGACGATAATTGGGCTCTAATTTCTGAAGCAAGTGTATATGGGCATTATTGTGGTTCCCATCTCAAAGGAGATGCGGATAAAAGCTTGCTCAGAGTTGTCTTCGCTCCGGACCAGAAGAACTTCGTGATAAGCACTCGTCCCTTTTATTCCCCTTGGAGGGTGGTGATAATGGGTTCTCTCGCCGATATAGTGGAGTCGACCTTGATAGAGAATTTAAGTCCCGATTGCGAACTGGTGGACACCTCCTGGATTAAGCCGGGGCGCTCCGCCTGGTCTTGGTGGTCGGGCGATAGCACGAGCGATTACGATGTTCAGGTGAAATATGTTGATTTCGCCAAGAAGATGGGTTGGGAGTATTACCTCTGCGACGAGGGCTGGCGGCCAGAATGGCTTCCCCAATTAGTGGAATATGCTAAAAAGAAGAATATTGGGATATTCGTTTGGTATCACTATAAGGAAGTTGAGACGGACGAGGAACTGCACAAGAAGTTATCCTGGCTATCAAGCTTGGGTGTAAAGGGGGTGAAGGTGGATTTCTTTGATAGTGATTGCCAAGAGAGGATACAGATATACGATAAAGTGGCTAAGGCAGCGGCGAAGTATAGGCTTATGGTAGTGTATCATGGGGCAACCAAGCCAGCAGGGGAGAGGCGCAGGTGGCCCCATATCCTCACCAGAGAAGGGGTCCTGGGGGCGGAATATTACAAATGGTCTGAGGGACCAACTGCGGAACATAACTGCACACTGCCCTTCACCCGCAATGCGGTAGGTCCTATGGACTATACCCCCGTAACTTACTCCCAAAATCGGGACCAAACAACCTACGCCCATCAGACCGCCTTAGCCGTGATATTCGAATCCAACATCCAGCACCTCGCGGATAAGCCGGAGGCTTATGAGAGTGTGGGGGAGGCGATAGAGTTCTTAAAGGTTTGTCCCGCTACCTGGGATGATACGAAACTCATAGAAGGGTATCCCGGAAGATTTGTGACGATAGCGAGGAGATATGGCGAGAGATGGTTCATAGGTTCAATCTGTGGAGGTGGTATATCAAGGGAAGCCAAAATCCCTTTGAATTTTTTGAAAGAGGGAGTTAAATACATTGCGGACCTCTACAAGGATGGTGATAAACCAACCGTGATTGTTCACGAAAGAAAAGAGGTGAAGAAAGGAGATGTTCTGGGGGTTGAATTGAAGAGAAACGGGGGTTGTGCAATAAAGATAGAGCCTACAGGATGAGGCATAAGGGGACCTCTCAGAGGATTAGCGATAACTGGTTTAACACCCATAAAGCCGAAGAAATTATGTTGCTTCTTCTTGACATTTCCTCTATAATGGAGTAATTTTAAGTCTCTCCTGGGAGAGTGAAAGATGTTTGCCAGGACTTATAGTGGAGTTATCGTAGGAGTTGATGCTCACCTTGTTGAGGTGGAAGCGGATACATCACTTGGTCTACCCCACTTCAATGTAGTGGGATTGCCCGATGCTTCAGTTCAGGAGGCAAGGGAGCGCGTCCGCTCTGCCATAAAGAATAGTGGTTTTGATTTTCCCTATAATAAACGCCTGACGATAAACCTTGCTCCCGCTGATATCCGAAAGGAAGGGTCGTTCTTCGACCTAAGCATAGCAATTGGGCTTTTAGCAGCCACGGAGCAGTTAGATAGGGGAAATTTGGGAGATTTCGTGATCATAGGGGAGTTGGCATTGGAGGGCACGGTTAGGGGAGTATCGGGAGCCTTCTCCATCGCTTTGATGGCAAGGCGGGAGAGAAAGAAATTGATTATCCCAAACCAGAACGCTGAGGAGGTTGCCTTCATTGAGGGAGTGGAAGCTTATCCCGTCTCCAGTTTGGCCGAGACCGTTGCCTTCCTCTCGGGCAACATAGAGATATCCCCCGTCCCTTTCCGAGAAATGCCGAAGGGGGACGAGGTAGCGTATGATGTGGACTTCAGCGATGTGAAGGGACAAGAGCACGCCAAAAGGGCATTGGAAGTAGCAGCGGCTGGAGGTCATAATGTGCTTCTCATTGGCCCGCCTGGGGCGGGAAAGACGATGCTTGCTAAACGTCTTCCCACGATACTACCTCCTTTGAGCTTGGAGGAAGCTTTGGAAACTACCAAGGTTTACAGCGTCGCTGGTCTGCTTTCAAATAATACTCCTATAGTCCTCCAGCGCCCTTTTAGAAGTCCTCACCACACCATTTCCACCCCCGGCTTGGCAGGCGGAGGAACGGTTCCCCGCCCAGGGGAGATTTCCCTTGCTCATAACGGGGTTTTATTTCTGGACGAGTTCCCGGAATTTCGCAGGGACAGTCTGGAGGTTCTTCGTCAGCCGCTTGAGGAAGGATATGTTTCCATATCCCGGGCTAAGTTGACCATTACCTATCCTGCCCGTTTCACTCTCGTTGCAGCGATGAATCCTTGCCCCTGTGGATATTTCGGTGATCTGGCGAAGGCTTGCACCTGTTCACCTACCCAGATTCACAAGTATCTGGCGAAGATATCGGGACCGCTGTTAGACAGGATAGACATCCATATAGAGGTGCCAAGAATTCCCCAGGAGAAGCTCTTACAGGAAACGGTGGGGGAGAGTTCAGAAAGGATAAGAAAAAGGGTCGCGAGGGCGAGGGAGATCCAGGCGAGGCGATTTGAGGGGACTAATATCCATTTTAATGCCCATATGAATTCCCGCCAGATAAGGGAGTTCTGTCCCCTTTCCTCGGAGGTGAAGGAAGTTTTGCGCTCTGCGATAAGCAAGCTCGACCTCTCCGCTCGTGCTTATGATAGGATCATCAAGGTAGCTAGGACCATAGCGGATTTAGACGGTAGCGAGAACATAGAGGTTTACCACATCGGCGAAGCAATTCAATATAGGGCTTTGGATAGGAAGTTCTGGTGAGGAGGATTTCACCCATTTAAAATTAATTTAAGAACCCCGATGGAGAAATTAAGAGCGATCGCGGTCCTCTTAATTAACTGGGTGTTGCTGACTTGCGGTGTTGTTGCCCAAGAGGTTCCCACGCAAAAGATTAGTCTCGCTTTTGTCGGCGATGTAATGTTGGCGCGGGGTGTGGGGCGGAAGATACTTAACTATGGCAATGATTATCCTTTTGCCAAAGTAAAGGACATCCTATCAAAAGCAGATATCGCTTTTGCCAATCTTGAAGGTGCTTTGACCGGCAAGCAGGTGAGCGGTTCCTCAAAAGTATATATTTTTTGTTCGCCACCAAGCTTTGGGGAAAGTCTAGTGAAAGGTGGCATTGATATCGTCTCCCTTGCCAATAATCACGCTCACGATGGTGGAGTAAAAGGGCTTCTCGAGACGATGGGGACTTTGGATAAGTTGGGAATAAAGTATGTGGGCGCCGGCAGGAATTCACTTGAGGCGAGGTCTTTGAGGATAATAGAAGTTGGGGGTAAGAGGATCGGTTTTCTCGCTTACACCGACTTATCTAACATTGGGTTGGCAGTTGCTTCAGCCACAAGCAGTCGGCCGGGTGTGGCTTCAGCCAGAACCGAACAGGTGTTTGAGGATATCAGGCAAGCTAAGAGAGAAGTTGACCTTTTGGTTGTCTCTTTTCATTGGGGTGTGGAGGGCCAGGTGGGGGAGCCTAACAGCCGGCAGAAGAGCTTGGCTTATAGAAGCGTAGAGGAAGGAGCGGATATCATTGTTGGTCATCATCCCCATGTCTTGCAAAAAATAGAGGTTTATCGTGACAAGACAATCGCCTACTCCCTCGGCAATTTTGTTTTTGACAGTCACAGCTCCCCAGCCACAAGGACGATGATTTTGTGGATCGATTGGTTTCCCCAAACAGGTGAACAGAAAATAACCCAGATACCCTGTTATATCCGTTCCTTCCGCCCGGAACCGGTTAAATTTTGAGCTTTCTCTTCTATGGGAAACTTTCTTAAAAATAATTGACCTTTCTCCCTTTTCTTCATATAAATTCAAAAATTTTGAGAAAGGAGGATTTTAGATGCCAAGGAGGAAATTGAGAGTAGGAATCATCGGAGTAGGAGGGATAGCCCAAGCTCATATGCAGGGCTATGCGAAATTAAAAGACAAGGTGGAGCTGGTGGCTTTCTGTGATACGATTTTGGAAAGGGCGGAGAAAGGAGCCAAGGAGTTCGGTTCACCCAAAGCTAAATGCTTCACCGATTACAGGGAAATGCTGGAGCTGAAGGATCTCGATGCAGTTGACATCTGCACTCCCAATAAATTTCACGCACCAATGGCTATAGATTCTCTTAAAGCGGGGAAGCATACCTACTGCGAGAAGCCTATGGCGATGAATACGGAGGAAGCAGAGGCGATGGTAAGGACCGCTAAGGAAACGGGTAAGAAATTGAGCGTTGGTTACCCTTCCCGCTTCTCCGATGACGCTCAACTTCTTAAAGAGATGATTTCTGCTGGTGAATTGGGGGAAATATACTACGCTGAGGCTTCCGCTATCCGTAGGCGTGGCGTGCCTACTTGGGGAGTTTTCCTCTCCAAGGAATTGCAGGGTGGGGGACCATTAATTGATATAGCTACCCATATCCTTGACCTCATCCTTTGGCTGATGGGCGATTATTCTAAGCCAGTCGCAGCCCTCGGCACTGCTTATAAAAAACTCGCTCCCTTGGGAGGCTACAACATCTGGGGACCTTGGGACCCAAAGAAATTCGAGGTAGAGGATTCGGCCTTCGGTATGGTGAGACTGGAAAGTGGTGCTACAATAGTTGTGAAATCCTCCTGGGCTTTGAATACAGAGGAACCCCATCCGTCCTACCTCTGCGGAACGAAAGGGGGAGCAGTTTTAGGAGGAGGTTCTACTAAAATCTTCACTCAAGCTCACAACAGGCTCATAGACCTTGTCCCCCTTCCCACTCAAAGCAGGGACAGTCTAATAGATAGGGAAATAGCCAACTGGGTTGAATGTTTGTTGGAGGATAAGGAGCCATTGGTTAAGGCTGAGGAGGCGGCTCAGGTGACTCGCATCCTTGACCTTATATATAAATCAGCCGAGGCGGGACAAGCGATAAACTTGATCTGAAAGGAGAGAAGGTTATGGTAGGCATTGCAATGCTCAGCTTTGCTCATGTGCATGCAGAGGGTTATGCGAGGCAGGTACTTGAACAGCCCGATGCCAGGCTGGTAGTAATTTGGGATGAGGAGGAAGATAGGGGAAAAGCGGCGGGGGAGAAATTCGGTGTGCCGTTTGAGCCGGATTTGGATAAGGTTCTCTCTATGCCCGAGGTGGACGCGGTCATCATAGATACACCCACTTCTATGCATCCCGATGTAATAATCCGCAGTTGTAAAGCAAAAAAACATATATTCACCGAGAAAGCGCTTTCTATAACCCTCAAGGAAGCGGATGAAATCGTCAAGGCTGTTAAGGAATCAGGCGTAAAATTTATGATTTCACTTCCTAATAGGTGCAGACCCGAGTTTCTCTTTGCCAAGAAGGTCATAGAGGAGAAGATAATTGGTGAGATAACATTGGCA
This sequence comes from uncultured bacterium, assembly GCA_938041455.1. GTDB lineage: Bacteria > Armatimonadota > JACIXR01 > JACIXR01 > JACIXR01 > JACIXR01. The sequence continues at coordinate 145,878 of CALITO010000004.1, forward strand.
AGATTGCGTGTTGCTCATTCAGCTGCTCTGGATTACTGGTGGCAACCTGGGAACTGGTTCAGGGATCCGGTAAGGGCGGGAGGTGGTGCCTTCATAGACCTCGGCTGTCATACCTTAGACCTTGCCCTTTGGTTCCTGGGGAAACCCAAGAGTGTAGTCGCCAAGCTCACCAATTTTTGGGGGAATTATGAGGTTGATGACAACGCCGTAGCTTTGGTGGAGTTCCAAAATAGAGCCCTCTGTGTCCTTGATGTATCCTGGGTCCACCGGAGGGGGAGCAATCCAGTGGAACTCTATGGCACGGAAGGTTCCCTCGTTATAAACTCTGTTAATGAAAGGATAGCACTCACATCAACCAAGTTAGCTCCCTATGGAATAGATGGCTGGATTAATCCAACGAGATTGCCGGAGCCTCGCCCTACGCCTATGAGGCAATGGCTTGATGCTATAACCAAGGATACCCCCACTTATATAACGATTGAGGACGGGCGGAACCTTACCGAACTCATAGAAGCGAGCACCATTTCCTCAAGGGAAGGGAGGGCGGTGGAGTTCCCCCTAAATTATTAGCAAAGAATAAAACACTTGACCATGTTTTCACTTTATCATATAATCATTTCAAACCCATAGTTGAGGGGGTGTTTTTCTTATGAATTTCAAGAGAGTGTTGTTATTAGTGTTCATTTGTGCTGTTTCCTTGTTAGCACAGGAGACGGCGAAGCCACCCTTCGCTCTCTTATGGAAATATTCCACGACATATTTACAGGGGAGCATCGTTCAACCCCTTATGGATGGCGAAACACTTTACCTTGCCGCAGGTAGCGATGTCCATGCTATTAACCTACACACCGGCGAGACGAAGTGGAAATTCACTCTGCCCCAAGGTATCACAGTGAGGGTGACGCCTATCCTTCATAGAGACACTATCATCGTTCCTGCAAGCGATGGAAACCTCTATGTCATCAATAAGCAGGGGCAACAGGTTCGTTTCCTGAATGTGGGGGCGGGAGGAGCAGTGACAGCTACCCCTATATGGGTTGAGGATATGCTCGTATTTCCTTGCCTTGATAACACCCTTTACGCCGTCAATCCGGATGCTGAAGACCCCAAAAAACTCGTTAAGTGGAAATTTCGCGCTGGGGACAACATCCCCCGAGGCGCCGTCTACGGTAGGGGGCTCATTTTCTGTGAATCTGCTGATATAAATCTTTATGCTCTCACCCCAGAAGGAGAAGTTAAATGGCGAATAGCTCTCCCTTCCTCTCTAATTTCCTCCTCTCCCCTACTTGGGAAAAGATATCTCTATGCAACTGCTGGTAACACCATTCTATTTATCAATCCATTGACAGGAAAGGTTATCCGCCGTATAGACTTACCTGATGTTGTTACTGCCACTCCACTTCTCGTTGATGATGTTCTATATGTGGGATGTAAAGATGGCAAGCTCTACGCTATAGATGCAAATACATCCAGACCGTTGAAGAACTTCACTCCCTATAATGCGGGTGCTCCCATAACTACCTCCCCTATGCTTTATGGTGATTACATATACTTCGGCACCATCAATGGGCTTCTCCTGGCAGTGGATAAAAATGGTAAACTGCGTTGGCAATATAGAGTGGTAACGCCGACCATTCCCCAGTATCAATATACCCTCCTCCCTACCGTTTCACCTTGGCTCAGCCAGCAATTTGCCATTTACTCCGCTCCCCTTTGGGCTAATGGTTATCTCTTCCTTCTCAGCGACGACGGGGTCCTTCATTGTTTCACTTCTCACCCTTTGGACATCGCTCCGCCTATAATAAGCGATATTTGGCCCGAGGGAGGACCTATGTCCGGGCTCCCTGTCCCCCTCACCATTTCCGCTATCCTCACCGATGAGGGTTCAGGGGTGGATAGTATGAGCATAGTGGTCAAGGTTGACGGGAAGATAATATCCGGTGGGACTGTTGGTGGCAAGGTCGTTTCTCTCTACAGATTCAATCCTAACACGGGCAAGCTGGAATGCGATTACAATCCCGGCGGAGCGCCTGGCACGCCGATTCCAAACGGTGAACACACCATAACCCTCCAGGTAGCGGACTGGTTCGGTAATGTAGCACAGAAGGAGTGGAAGTTCACTGTTGATAATTCTCTTCCTCCGGGCTCCGGTAGGGGGACAACACCTACAATTTATTACTTCCGATAAAGGAGGGATAAAATGTATATACTAGCTATATTGCTTGCCTTGCTGTTCACTTTCGGGATGTGTTGGTTAGCGATACTTAATCAAACCACTATTTCCATTGTTCTTCCACCAGGCGCTAACACCTTGGAAGCCTATGTATGGGAGGTAATCCTCGCCTCCGCGGCAGCCTCAGCGGTTCTCATAGGACTCATTGCCCTTGTAAAGGGTTCCGCCCACAGGAGTTGGGAGAAGGAGATGGAGAGAAGGATGGAGGAACTGGGAAGGAAGTTGGACGGATTAGCGGGTAAAGTGGAGGAAATGGAGCTCAAGATGAGCATACCCCCTCAAAAGGCTGAGGAAGAGGTAGAAATGGGGAGCGGAGTTTCCCGAGAAGGAGAAGGATAGAATTTGCAGGAGATAGATGCCTGGATCCTTCTAAGCAAATTAGAGATAAGCCCGCGGAAAAGACTTGCTCTTGTCCAGTCTTTTGATTCACCTTGTGATATATTTCGGGCAAGCAAGGAAACACTTTTGGGGGTTAAAGGGATAACGGAGCAGAATGCTGAGAAAATACTCGCCCTTGCCAGGGAAGGGACGGATAGAGAAAAGCGGATTATGGAGAAGGTGGGGGCTAAGATAATTACAATCTTTGATACTGTCTATTCACCCAATCTTAAGGAGATATACGACCCCCCTGTAGTGCTTTATGTAAGGGGGGAGATAAAGGAGGAGGACAAATTCGCTGTTGCAGTGGTCGGAACGAGGCGTCCCACTCAATATGGTAGGAGTGTAGCTCACAAATTGGCGAGAGAACTCGTCCAGAGGGGTTTTACTGTCGTCTCTGGTCTTGCGAGGGGTATTGATGCCTGCGCTCATAGAGGGGCATTAGAGGGAGGGGGGAGAACGATAGCAGTTTTAGGTTGTGGAATTGATATAGCATATCCCCAGGAGAATAAGGAACTTATGGAGGAGATAGTTCGAAGAGGAGCGGTGATAAGCGAATTCGCTCCCGGAGTGCCCCCTCAGCCATGGCATTTCCCCATTCGTAATAGGATTATAAGTGGGTTATCCTTGGGAACTGTAATAGTGCAGGCACCCGAGGGTTCGGGAGCCCTCATAACCGCCGACCTCGCACTCGAACAAGGGAGAGAAGTGTTCGCTATCCCGGGAAATATAGAAGACCCTCGCTCAAAGGGTCCTCATCAGCTCATAAAAGAGGGAGCAAAGCTTGTGGAATTTGTTGAGGACATCATAACCGAGCTCGGTATCCCTTCCCAAGTTTCCCATCCCGTTCCTATTTCCCAACCTTCGAATTTGTTCCTGCCACCCGAAGAGGAACAACTGCTCAAGCTCTTATCCTATGAGGAGGAACGCTATATAGGGGATATCTCAAAAGAAGCAGGGTTGCCTCCCGCTCGGGTAGCTTCCCTTTTGACCTTCTTAGAACTGAGAGGCTTGGTGAAGAGGCTCCCTGGCGATCACTTTGTCTTAGCAAGTTGAGAAGGCAGGCACAGGGTGAAAATTTTCTAAGAACCAGAGACGATTTAGGCAAATTAAGGGGAAAGGGGGTTGAAAAGAGAGGTATTGAGTGATAAAATTAAAATACTATGAGTAAAAAGGTAATAATAGTAGAATCGCCTGCCAAAACCAAGACCCTTAAGAGTTTTCTCAAAGATGGTTGGAAAGTCACCGCTTCTATGGGGCATATCCGGGACCTTCCGGAGCGTTCTTTAGGAGTAGATTTAGTCAATGGATTTACTCCCAAGTTTGTCATTATCTCTAAAAAGAGACAAGTGGTAAAAAAATTGAAGGAGGAGGTGAAGGATGCCAAGGAGGTTTATCTGGCCTCCGACCCCGATAGGGAAGGGGAAGCAATTGCTTGGCATCTTGCACAGGTTTTGAATCTTAAAAATCCCCTTCGTGTAGAGTTCAACGAGATAACTAAATCAGCTGTTCTTGAAGGTCTGGCTCACCCTCGCTCAATAGATATGAACAGGGTCTATTCCCAACACGCAAGGCGGATTTTGGATAGAATAGTTGGTTATAAGCTCAGCCCTCTTCTCTGGGAGAAGCTTGGTTTCAAGACTCTTTCCGCTGGTAGAGTGCAATCCGTTGCCCTTCGGCTTCTGTGTGAGAGGGAGCGGGAGATTCAGTCGTTCGTTCCCGAGGAATACTGGACGATAACCGCCCGCCTTACCTCTAAGCGAGAATACTTCCCCTTTGAAGCCCTTCTGATAGGGAGAAACGGAGAAAAGATAAAAATCAACAACGAGGAGGAGGCAAATCACATCCTTCAAGTTTTGGGAGGGGCGGAGTATAGGGTAATAGGGGTAAAGAAGCAGGAGCGCAGACGCAATCCTCCACCTCCCTTTATTACTTCCACCCTTCAGCAAGATGCGTCCAATCGCCTTGGCTTCACACCTGCTCGCACTATGCGTATAGCTCAGCAATTATATGAAGGGATAGAGATAGATGAAGGAACGGTCGGTCTCATAACTTATATGCGTACTGACTCCGTGAGAATAGCGGAAAGCGCTCTCCAAGAAGCAAGGGAATTCCTCAAACAGATCTATGGCAAAGAATACCTACCTCCCCAGCCCCGTAGATTTAAAGTGAAGGAAGGTGCACAGGATGCCCATGAGGCCATCCGCCCCACCAGTGTTTTCCGCACCCCTGAGCGGGTTGCCCCCTATTTAACCTTCGACCAATTAAAACTTTACACCCTTATATGGCGGAGATTTCTGGCATCCCAGATGAAGGAAGCAATATTGGACCTCACCAGTGTTGACATACAAGCTAAAGGTTTTCTCTTCCGTGCCAATGGCTCCGTTGTGAAGTTTCCGGGTTTTCTATCAATGTATGAGGAGAAAAGGGAAGATATAGTGCTTCCTTCTTTGGAGGAGGGCGAAGTGCTCGAGCTTATAGAGTTGATACCAAGCCAGCATTTCACCCAGCCCCCACCTCGCTATACCGAGGCAAGTTTAGTCAAGGCTTTGGAACAGAAGGGAATAGGGCGTCCCTCTACTTACGCGGTGATAATTCAAACACTGCTGGATAGGTATTATGTAGTTAGAGAGAACAAGCAATTGGTTCCCACAGAGATGGGCTTTCGGGTCAATGAACTATTAGTGGAGAACTTTCCCGATATCGTGGATGTTTCCTTCACCGCTAAGATGGAGGAGGAATTGGATGATATAGAGCGGGGAATTTTGCGTTGGGATTTTGTTCTGGAGAAGTTCTACGATGCTTTCTCCCAGACTCTAAAGCGAGCCCTCCAGTCAATTGAAAAACAGGAAAGGGAGGATAAACCATTAGAGGAAAGATGTCCCCTTTGTGGTGCTCCTCTTGTCTTGAAATTTGGTAGATATGGAGAGTTCGTATCTTGTTCTAATTTTCCCAACTGCAAATATAAGAGGTCTATAACGAGCTCCCTGGGCATTCCCTGTCCAATGGAAGGATGTGAAGGAGAGATAGTGGAGAAGCGAACTAAAAAGGGGAGGGTTTTTTACGGTTGTTCTAATTACCCCAAATGTAAGTTTGCCAGTTGGTTGAGGCCCACAGAGAGGCGTTGCCCGCGATGTGGATTCCTTTTGGGAGAGAAGCTCTCCAAGGGGAAGGTAGTGGGTTTGGTCTGCCTCAGGGAGGGTTGTGATTATCAGGAAGCGGTAGAAAGGGAGGAGGTCACCGCTTCCGAATAACTATGGGTTTGGGCGAGCAACTTCTCAGCGAGTTGAGAACAAATCTCCCCCAGATTATCTATAAGGGTGGAAAGATTGTCTTGCTCATTCTCCTATTTTGGGTGATTTGGAAATTGGGGAAGTCTCTCATACAGCGCTTAACCCAACCCTTAGAAAGGGTGGAGGATGCTTCTTCCTCGGGAAGAGTGAGGACAATCCGGGCCCTTATAGGAAGTATTTTTTCCTTAATTATGGGCTTCGTGTTGCTATTGATGATTTTGGATATATTAGGTATTAAGACAACGGCGATACTGGGTGCGGCGGGTGTAGTGGGAGTTGCAGTGGGCTTGGGAACGCAGACATTTGTAAGGGATGCTTTCTACGGCTTTCTCATAGTGATCGAAGACCAATTTAGGGAAGGAGACATCGTGACCATAGGGGGAATAACGGGGATAGTAGAGAAGATGACATTTAGAACGACAAATATAAGGGGTGAGGATGGCAAGCTTTACATCCTTTCCAATAGTAGTATAACCCAGGTTTGCAATCATTCGAGGGGCGGATTGACCATCTACCAGGATATCTCTTTTTCCCATGAGGATGGTAAGGAGAAAATAGAGGGAATGTTGAGGGAGGTAAGCGATAGGTTATCTAATTTATTAGGTGATAACCTCCTTTCACCCCCTCGGCTGGAGACCATCGTAACATTTGACTCTACAAAAACGACCTTTCGTCTTTCTCTCGTCGTTCATCCTTCTAAAAGGAGGGAGGGAGAAATGTTTTTTAAAGAAGTTCTGCGTGATGTTTGCTTAGAAAGAGGGTTGAAGCTATCTTGATGGTGCATTTTTCCAAATTACAGGCAACGGGAAACGATTTTGTCCTGATAAATTGCTTTAGAGAAAACTTAACAGATGTTCCCCTTGATGTCTTGGCGAGGGGTATCTGCGAGAGGCGTTTTGGTATCGGTGGGGATGGGCTTCTTCTCCTCCTACCCTCTAAAGTGGCGAACTTCAAGATGCGCATATTTAATGCAGATGGTTCCGAAGCCGAGATGTGTGGAAACGGCATCCGCTGCCTCTCCTTCTATGTATACCAACACGGACTTTGGGAGGAAAGGCACATAGATATAGAGACCTTGGCAGGTGTGAAAAGGGTCAAACTATTCGGGGCGGGAAATAAGGTAGAGGGAGTAAGAGTGGGTATGGGGCATCCTGTTTTCAAGCCGGAGAGCATTCCCATCAAGGGGAAGGACGATCCCCTAAACATCACCTTGAGGGCAGGCGGACGGAGATGGGAGGTCTCAACTTTATCTATGGGTAATCCCCATTGTGTCCTCCTCGTTGATAATGTGGAGAAATTTCCTGTGGAGAAAATAGGACCGGAGATAGAGAAGCACCCCCTTTTCCCAAACAGGACGAATGTGGAGTTCGTGGAGGTTATCAATAGAGATGAATTGAAGATAAGGGTTTGGGAGCGGGGGGTAGGGGAAACACTTGCTTGTGGAACGGGTGCTTGCGCCTCGGTTATCGTCACCACCCTCAAGGGTCTTACAAATCGCTCAACAAGGGTTCACCTTAAAGGAGGAGAGCTATATGTGGAATGGTTGGAAAATGGCGAGGTTTTCCTATCCGGTCCCGCGGAGGAAGTCTTCGAAGGGGAATTTGAACTGGAAAAATTTCTGAGGATGAAGAGGTGATAGTTGTGAAGGCTAAAAGCAGGTTGGAAAGAGTTCCAAGATATCTATTCTCTCAACTCGTTTCTGCCCGCCGGGAAGCGGAGGAAAAGGGACTATCAATCATTGATTTGGGTATAGGCGACCCTGATATCCCTACCCCTCCTCACATAGTTGAGAGAATGAGAGAAGCAGTTCAAAACCCTTTATATCATCGCTATGATGAAACTAACAAAGGGTTGCCTATATTCCGTGAAGCAGTTGTTAAATGGTATAGGGAAAGGTTCGGAGTGGAGTTGGATACAGAGGAAGTTCTCTCGCTCATAGGTTGTAAAGAAGGACTTGCCCATATCATCTGGGCTTTGGTGGAAAAAACAGATGATATAGTGTTAGTGCCCGACCCCGCCTATCCCGTTTATAAAAATAATACCCTCCTTGCTGGTGGGACACCTTACCCTATGCCTTTAAAAAGAGAGAACGCTTTCCTACCCGATTTGAAAGCCATCCCCGAGGAGATAGCGAAGAAGGCGAAGTTGATGTTCCTGAATTATCCGAACAACCCCACAGGGAGCGTAGCTCCAAAGGAATTCTTTATGGAAGTGGTTGAGTTCGCTCACAAATATGATGTGCTCGTCTGCCACGACTGTGCTTATTCGGAGATATACTTTGAGACCCCTCCAATTTCTTTTCTAAGTGTTCCTGGAGCGAGGGAAATCGGTGTAGAGTTTCATTCTCTTTCCAAAACTTACAATATGACGGGCTGGCGAGTGGGCTTCGTTGTAGGGAATAAGGATATCATAAACACCCTTACTTCTTTCAAGTCTCATATCGATTCGGGGGTATTTATGGCTATTCAGGATGTCGCCGCCTACGCCTTGGGAAATCCCAATGGTCATCCTGAAAGGATGCGTGAAATATATAGAGAGAGAAGGGATATAATGGTAGAGGAATTAAGGGAAGCAGGTTTGGAGGTTTCGTCTCCTCCCGCTACATTTTACATATGGGTTCCCCTCCCGGGAAGTGTTTCCTCGGCTGATTGGGCGGGGAGGCTATTGGATGAGACGGGTGTTGTTGTTACTCCAGGAAGAGGTTATGGAGAATATGGGGAGGGTTATGTGCGATTTGCTCTCACGGTGAAGGGTGAGGATGTTAAGGGGATACTTAGGGAGGCAGGGAGGAGGATAAAGGAGTTTTTGAAAAGGGGTGAGGGACGATAATTAGGGGTTGGGAGATTACCCGAAGGGGTGTGGAAAACGAGAGGGCTATACTAGTGGGCTTGGAGAGAGGGGATGATTGGCGGGACAGGATGGAAGAATTGAGGGAGCTAGCTATATCAGCGGGAGCGGAAGTGGTGGGAGAGCTGACCCAAAAGAGGGAAGAACCAGATCCCGTTTACTATATTGGTAGAGGGAAAATGGAGGAATTAGCTGTTATGGTGAGCGAGTGGGGCGCCAACCTCGTCATCGCAGATGCTGGTTTGAACCTTGTTCAACACCGTAACTTGGAGAATTTTCTAAAAATCAAAGTAGTTGACAGGGTGGAGCTCATCCTGGATATATTTGCCCAGCGCGCTCATACAAAGGAGGGCAAACTACAAATAGAGCTGGCTCAACTTACTTATCGCCTTCCCCTCTTAACAGGAAGGGGTGTATTTCTCTCCCGCTTAGGAGGAGGAATAGGCACGAGGGGACCGGGGGAGACGAAACTGGAGGTGGATAGGCGGAGGATAAGGGATAGGATAAGCCTTCTCAAAAAGGAGATAGAGGAGGTAAGAAAGCAGAGGGCAAGGCGGCGCCTTTTGAGGCGGGCGGAGGATATACCGGTCATAGCCCTCGTCGGCTATACAAATACGGGTAAATCTACATTATTAAACGCCATCGCCAATGCTTCCCTCTATGCGGATGACCGCCCCTTTGCTACCCTCGACCCCGCAACCCGGAGGGTTAAGTTGAAGGGAGGAGGAGTTATCCTCTTCACAGATACAGTAGGCTTCATAAGGGATTTACCCCCCAATTTAATCGCTGCTTTCCGAGCTACCTTGGAGGAAGTAAAGGAGGCAGACATCCTGCTCCATGTGGTTGATGGAAGCCATCCAAAAATGGTGGAACAGATGAGGGTCGTTAACAAAATATTAGAGGAAGATATAGGAGTAGGGGGAAAGAAGATGATTTATGCGATAAACAAGATGGATAAGGTAAGCATCCATGAGGTTGTGAAGAAGCTTCCCCCTGATATATCAAATGTGGTATTTATCTCCGCCCTTTATCATCAAGGGATAGACCACTTGTTAGGCAAAATAGCGAAGATGTTAGAGGAGGAACTTTGCTTGGCTGAATTGTGGATACCTTATGAGCGAGGTGAATTGCTCACTCTTATATATGAGAGGGGGAGGGTATTAGGGGAGGATTATCGCTTAAAAGGGGTATATGTAAGGGCTAGGTTACCCTTAGATTTGCGGGATAAAATGCTCAACACTACGGGGGTTAAGGTAAGCCCTGTTGGTGCGGAGGGCGGGATTTGAACCCGCACGGACACAATGTCCACTGGATCCTGAGTCCAGCGCGTCTTCCGTTCCGCCACCTCCGCAGGCTCAATAAGCAATTATAATAACCTCGAGAAAAGAAGCAAGGCACATCACCACTTTCTCAAAGTTTTTGGGATAAAAAGATTGCTTTAAAAGATCCCCTCATTTAAGATTATAAAAAACAAAGTCCCCTTTTAAGGAGGTGGCTCAAAGTGCCCAAGGTAGTTGTCATAGGTTTGGATGCTCCCATAACAAAATCCCTACTCAAACTTATGGAGGAAAAGTTGTTGCCTAACTTGGACGACTTGCGCAAGAACGGAGTTTGGACCAACAACTGCCTCGTCCCTCATCCCACCATAACTCCCCCAAACTGGACAACTATAGCCACGGGAGCCTACCCGGGAACTCACCAGATAACCTGTTTTCACATCCCTGAAGAGGGAGGTTATCCCGGCTCACCCGAGATATGCATACAAGCCTTCCGTTCAACGGATGTGAAGGCGGAAACACTTTGGGAGGCGGGTGAACGGGTGGGCAAGAGGGCAATAGTTATAAACTATCCCACCACTTGGCCACCGAAGATGAAAAATGGTATCCAGATAGGAGGTTTTGGTCTACATATAACTGACTGGCGTATGAGGGAAGACGGAAAAGGACTAAGAGGTTGGCAATGGTTTATTAATCTCGCCGACCATCAATGTGCTACTACCCAAGACCTTCCCCTCACGGATAAGTTGAGCATTACTCTCAACCGAGGTTGGAGGAGTTTTCCCGATGGCGAATATTTGGAGACGCAAGTGGAGGTAGGTAAATACAACACTCTATACCCCGTCCAGCCTATAAAGCTTTTCCTTTTGATAAATCCCCAAAAAGGAGAGGTTTTGGGTTTCAAGGGTAAGGAAGATGAGAGCCCCGTTTTTAAGGTGAGAAGAGGGGAATGGAGTGAAAGGGCGAAGCTTAGGTTTCAAACGGAAAAGGGTGAAAGAGAAGCCTACTTTAAGGTAAAGCTATTAAATCTTTCCGATGATGGTAAGGAAGTGAAGCTCTATTTCACCACTTTCTGCTCCCTTCAGGGCGCCACACATCCTCCAGAGATAGCAAGGGAGATAGAAGAGAAAATAGATAAGGGCCTTCCTCTGAGAGCGATGGAGGACGCGGTGACACTGGGATGGGTTGATTACGAAACTTACGGAGAAATCCTCGATTTAGAGAATCTCTGGTTGGCTGAAGTTTCTCATTATCTTATGAAGAACAAGGAATGGGATATTTACTATATGCACGCCCACGCTCCTGATCATACTTATCACCTCATCATAAACAATCTGGACCATTCTCCTGATAGCCGATTGAGGGAAAGGTTAGAAAGGTTGGAGAAGAATTTTTACCAATCGCTTGATAGGATGGTGGGAAAGATAAAAGAAGGGGCAGGGGAGGACGCCATAATCGCCGTTGTTTCTGACCATGGTGCTTGCCCAACTCATCCCCAATTTGAAGGATTGAGCATAAACCGCATATTGGCGCAGAGTGGTTTGCTCACATACAGGGAAGATGGCAGGATAGATTGGGGGCAAACGCTCGCCTTTGAAGACCGCTCCGTGTATGTTTGGGTGAACCTAAAGAGTAGGTTTCCCTTCGGCATAGTGGAGGATGGAGACTACGAGGAGGTTAGGCAGAGAATTATAGATGCTTTGTTCTCCTATCGTGACCCAGGCACAGGAAGATGTCCGTTTGCCTTTGTTTTGAGGAAGGAGGAAGCGATTATGCTGGGCTTGAGAGGAGAAAGGGTAGGGGATGTGGTTTTTGGGACATATCCGGAGGCGCCCGGCGAGCACGGGCGTCATATCACTTCTGGTGAATACTCGCTTGGCTCTATGAAGGGTATGCTTATGATAAGTGGACCGGGAATAAAGAAAGGAGCAGTTTTGGATAGGCAGGTGAACATCGCCGACCTCGTCCCCACAATCTGCTATATTACTGGCTTACCTGTTCCGAGGGAGTGTGAGGGGGCGGTAATATATCAAGCGTTGGAGGAGGAGAATTTCCCTTGGGAAGAGTTGCGGAAACTGGAGGAGAAATATAGGAGGTTGGAAGAAACAATTCGGGTTATGCGTTCCCTTACCCACTCCTATGAATAAACGATGGGTAAAACACAATTTATGAAGGAGGCGATTGCTTTGATGTTATCCCTTTTCCTTTTCACTGCTGCCCTTGGTTTAAAAGGGGAGAAGGACATAAGGGCTGAGTTCACCTGCCAAGCGGAACCTGAGGAGAACCCAGTTGATTTAGGACATATTCTGGTTGCCCCTTCCATAATAGTTTTGCCCGCGGGAGGGGTCCTGAAATTAGAGGGGAAAATAGAGAACATTTCCTCAAGCGAGAGAAGGCTCTTCCTTGAGATTATATCCTCCCTTAAGGACATAGGGAAAAGGGAGGAAATCCTCCTATCTCCAAAACAAAGAATCGAGATAAGAGAAGAATTCGCCCTTCCCCTGGGGAATCATTCCTTGAAAGTGATTCTGAGAGAAAGGGAGAATACAGTTGAGGAGAAGGAGTGGGAGGTAATAGTGGAGAGTAAGGGAGAGTTTTCTCCCTTTGGGGCGGTTTATTGCGATTTGAAATATGATTTCCCCGTCCTTTTTTATAAGGAGGGTAAATTTGAGAAGAGGGAATGGGAGGAAGTCTGGGGGAGCGGTCCATATTCCGATGTATTGGTACGCTTTCCTGGGGGCGCTCGCCTCGCCTTTTGGCGAGGAACGAGTTATATCCCCATTTGGGCTCTTCAGAGAAGTGGATTCTCTTATGAGTGGGTGGAGGTGATAAGCCCTCGCTCACCAGAATTTGTGGATTGTATTGAACCCTTAATGGATAAGGAGTGTCGTTATTCTCGGGTAGCCATCGTCCATAATAATCCCGCCCGCGTGCTCATACATTGGCGATATGCACTGTGCGATTTCAACTACAGAATCTACGAAAACGAATGGGTAGACGAATACTATTACCTTTATCCCGATGGTATAGGTGTAAGAACCGTCATCGGTTGGCTTGCGCCCGGGGTTAAGCACGAGATGAACGAGCTCATAACTGTTCTGCCTCCCGCCATCCATCCCAATGATGTCTTGCCCTCAAACGCGGTTGACTTCCTCGATTTAGAGGGTAATAAGAAAGTGGTAAAATGGCCTCAGCCCCATCTTGAGTGGCCCACAGGTAAGCCATCTATAATCAGGGTGAAGCTGAAGGAGAGATATCATCCCATTATGGTTGTGCCAGCGATAAGTGAGTTCACAGCGGTATGGGATGGTTGGAAGAACGAAAAAGGAGAATATGTATCCCCTTGCTATTGGGGAAACCACTGGCCTGTTACAAGAAATCTTCAAACGGTGGGACATATCCCCATAGGGTGGGAGGAAGGACCCGCCCACGCTTCCCTCATCTCTATGATTCATCAACCGGTGAATGAAGAAGATATAACTTCCTCCCTTCATAAAACAATCTGGACGCATTTAATAGGGGTTGTAAGAGAAGAGGAAAGTGATGAAAGGCTTCTTCTCTTTGCCTCCTCTTGGTTGAAGCCAGCAGAGATGGAGAGCAAGAGCCCAGGAATAGAGGCAAAAGGTTTTGACATTCTTCAAAGAGCTTATATCTTGAATTGTTACAATCCTTCAAATGCTATCACAATTCGATTAAAACCCAGGGAAACATTGATAAATCCTACTTTCTTAATCCTCAACTTAGCGAGGGAGGTGTCAGGAGTAAGCGTTGGAAGCGAGGTCCTTGAGTCCGGCACCTACAGTTGGGGAATTGAGGAAGAGGGAAATAGAAAAAATTTGGTTCTCTGGTTGAGGCAGATAATAGAGAAACCTACCGAGATAAAAATAGAATTGAGGTGAGAAGTGGTGACGAAGAAGGAAAGGGTTAAATTAGCTGTTGCCCATCAGGAGACAGACATCGTTCCCTATAATATTGGCTTCACCATTCCAGCTTGGGGAAAATTAGTGGAATATCTCGGACGAACTCCTACAATAGAAGAGTTGGGACTGCATATAGTGTCTCTATCCGCAACTTCTCCGGATGCCTGGCTTGAGGTGAAACCGGACTTTTGGAAGGATGAGTTTGGAGTGGTGTGGAATAGGACGATAGATAGGGATATAGGGAATCCTGAGCCGATTTTCCTTGAACCGAGTTTGAAGGATTACCAGTTTCCTGACCCCGATGACCCAGAAAGATACGCTCAGTTCCCCAGGTTTATAGAAGCGAATAAAGACAAATTCATCCTATGTGAGATAGGGTTTTCCCTTTTTGAAAGGGCTTGGTCTATGCGGGGAATGGAGAATCTGCTCGTTGATATGAAAGAAAATCCCTCCTTCGTTCACGAACTTATGGATGCTATTGCCGATTTTAACATAAGGATAATAAGAAATGCGGTAAAATATCCGATAGACGGATTTTACTTTGGGGATGATTGGGGGCAACAAAGGGGATTGATAATGGGTCCCCTGCTTTGGAGAGAGTTTATCAAGCCTCGCTTGAAGAGAATGTATGAGGAGGTTCATAAAGCGGGACTCCCTGTTTTCATCCACTCCTGTGGGGATGTCAAGGAACTCTTCCCCGAGTTGATAGAAATAGGGGTAAATGTTTTCAATCCCTTTCAGCCCGAGGTTATGGATATATTTGAGATGAAAAGGAAATATGGTGATAAGTTGACATTCTTCGGAGGGATAAGTGTGCAGAGGCTTTTGCCCTTTGGAACGCCTGAGGAAGTGAAGAGAGAAACAAGAAGGATCTTAAAGGAAATGGGGAGGGGTGGAGGTTACATTGCCTCTCCCTCGCATGCTATCCCAAAGGATGTCCATGTGGAAAACATCCTTGCCCTTATGGAGGTTCTCCAGAATCAATAATAGACCTAATAGCATCAAAACCGTCCCTACCCTTAGCTTTACCTCCCGTCCATTTCGTTCTTACTATTTTATTGAAGTTGATGCTTTAAGAGGTTATCCTCTTAATTGTGGAACAATGGCGTAAGAACCTTTACACGCTCTGGGCGGCCCAACTTCTAATTTTCATCGGCATGAGCTTTATAATGCCCTTTATTCCCCTCTATATTCAGGAATTGGGTGTTAAAGAGTTCGCCTCTGTTGCTCGGTGGAGTGGGTTGATTTTCGGTATTCCTTTCCTTTTTTCTGCTTTTTTTGCTCCTATCTGGGGAACTATCGGTGATTTATATGGAAGGAAGCCAATGATTCTCCGAGCTATGTTTGGGGTTTCCATTGTCGTGACATTAATGGGCTTCGCGGAAAATGTTTACCAATTGTTTTTCCTCCGCGCCCTGCATGGCGTGTTGGGAGGATTTATAGGTCCTACTATGGCACTTGTCACCACATCGGTCCCTGAGGAACGTTTGGGCTTCTCCCTCGGTTTCCTCCAGACATCTATGATAGCGGGGGGAATAATTGGTCCCCTTTTCGGAGGGGTATTTGCAGATATGATGGGCTATCGTCCGCTCTTTCGCCTCACGGGTTTAATAGTGCTTCTCAGTGCTATCGCCGTCGCTATCTGGGTGAAAGAAGAGCGAGGAACCAAGGGAGAAAACACCGACACTTATGGCCTGAGGGATAATGTTTCCTTCTTTTTTCACTCCAAAGAACTTCTTGCTATTGCCTCCACTATATTTGTGCTGAATTTGAGCGTGATGTTGGTTGAACCCGTTTTGGCCCTTTTCATATCCAGCTTGGGGGTGAAGAAAACAATGCTTGCTACTGTCACCGGTGCCATCTTCGCTTCTACTGGGGTAGTGAACATATTTGCCACACCGCTATGGGGAAAAAGAGCGGATAGGAAGGGGTATAAATCCACATTGATAATATGTGTGTTTGGTGTCTCCCTTTGTTATATCCCTCACGCCTTCGTGAGGAACGCCTATCAACTGGCTATCTTACGTGTAATATTGGGTATTTTCTCTTCCGGAGTCCCTCCTTCCACACAGTCCATAATAGCACACAATGTTCCTGCGGAGCGAAGGGGTGGCGTATACGGATTGTCCAACAGCGCCGCCTTGCTTGCCAATCTATTGGGTCCTTTAACTGGGGGAGTTTTAGCAAGCACTATAGGCATTAGAACTTCCTTTATAATCACTTCTCTGCTCGTATTTTTTGCCTGGTTTTTAGTAAAGCGCGTTGTTCGGGAGCCTATTAAAAATACTGAGGGAAACAACAGGTAAATAAATGGCGGTTTAATATATTAATGCTATCAACTCTTTGACGAACATTAATTTGATATTTATCTTCATAGTAAGGAGGTGATTTTTTATGAAAATATTCATTGATACTGCTAATATAGAGGAAATAAAAGAGGCGACTTCCTGGGGCATAGTGCAAGGTGTTACCACAAACCCCACTCTTGTAAGCCGGGAAAGGCGTCCCTTTAAGGAGTTGGTGGAGGAAATATGTTCCATAGTAGATGGACCTATAAGCGTAGAGGTAACAGCCACGGAGGTGGAAGAAATGGTAAAGGAGGGTGAAGAAATCGCGAGTTGGCATCCTAATATTGTTCTGAAGATACCGATGGGGGTGGAAGGGATAAAGGCGGTTAAGAAACTTTCCTCTGAGGGAGTAAAGACGAATGTTACACTTGTATTTTCTCCCAATCAAGCACTTCTCGCTGCGGAAGCGGGGGCGACATACGCTAGTATATTCGTAGGGCGCCTTGACGATATCGGACAGGATGGGATGGAAGTGGTGGAGAAATCATTGCAAATATATAGAAATTACTCCTTCACAACGGATATAATAGTCGCAAGCGTGAGGCATCCCCTTCATGTATTGCGAGCGGCGGAAATGGGAGCCCCAGTGGCCACTGTTCCTTTCAAGGTTTTGGAAGCAATGTTCAAGCATCCACTGACAGATATAGGGTTAGAACGTTTCCTTAGCGATTGGGAGAAGCTCAAAGCCCTAAAAATCGCTCCCGAGAAATAACTTTATATTAATCTATCTGGGAGTGGGGGCACCCGCTGGTCCTTTCATCATACCTGGACCCATCATACCAGGCCCCATCATAGGCATAGTGCCACCGGAGGGCGCACTTCCTCCCATTGGTCCCTTCGTCATACCTGGACCCATCATGCCAGGCCCCATCATAGGCATAGTGCCGCCAGCGGGCATATTCCCCCCCATCATGCCAGGTCCCATCATACCCGGTCCCATCATAGGCATAGTGCCGCCAGCGGGCATATTCCCTCCTGCTTGTGCCGTAGTGGTAGCGGCAGCCGGGGCTGGCGGTCTCGGTGAAATAAGAACTACCGCCAGTGTCGCCAGCACGCAGATGATGAAGAATATAGTTGAGCCCATAAGCATCTTGTCAGTTTTCATTTTCTCTGAACCTCCTTTCTCCGATTCTCTTATCCATTATATCTAATTTGGATTTGCTGTCAAATATGGCTTGTCAAAAGCTTGAAAAAGAGCCCGTTATCTTTTATGCTACTTGTAAATGGACTTATCCGATGAACTAATTGAAGCCTTGTTGAAGACTGCCAAAAAGGCGAGGGAGAACGCTTTCTGCCCTTTCTCTGGTTTTCCGGTAGGCGCTGCTGTTTTAACAACCAGGGGAAAGATATTCTCGGGCTGTAATATTGAGAATGTTTCTTTTGGATTAACCATCTGCGCCGAGAGAGTGGCGATTTTCAAGGCGCTTTCCGAAGGTGAAAGAGATTTTCTCGCCCTCGCTATTTCTGCCTCTAAAGTGGTACCTCCCTGTGGTGCTTGTCTGCAAGTGCTCTCTCAATTCGTTTCTTCTCTCCAAAAGTTTCTCATAATCTCAAGCGACGAAGAGGGAAAGTTCCAAAGGTGGACACTCGCCCAACTTTTCCCCTGTCCCTTTGATGACCTCTAACCTTATTTCACTATCTTTATATAATCTATCATCACATTGGCACCGGCGACATCAGTAGGGTCAAAGCGAAGGGAAGTTATCGTTCCCTGCCAGGCAGGATTGGCAGCGAGATCAAGTTCATAAATATGAAACTCGCTATCCGCTATTAGCTGAAAGCGCTGGCTTGTGAATTCACTTATAGGGAATACGCTTGTCGCCCAGAAAACCTGCCCTGCACTTCCCTTATCGACCTTCATCCTTATCAAGATTTTCTTGTATTCCCTAGCATCGAGATGGACGGGTGGAAGATTTATAGCGGGGTCATATGTAGAGGTGCGGAGAACAAGACATCCCTGCTCCAACTTAAAATCGCTTATCCCCATCATTGCCGACCAACCTTCTAAATCATCTTCGAATTCCCAACTATCCCTGGAGGGAGGGAATTCAGCCTCTATCAAGGGAAGTCCTATATCCTGAGGAACTATATCTTCGTGTTCCTCCTTTCCAATGAATACATTCCTTATCGCCTCCAGATAAGCGAATCCTTCTTCTCTACTTGGCTCTATGTAGGAACCCTCACCCCATTCGTTCCATGCTTCTATTATGACCATCTTTCGGAGGTTGTTCTTCTCCACAAATTCCTTAGCCAAACGGAGCATTTTCTCAAAAGAAGAAGGAGATGGGTCCGTCCGCACAAGTGTGTTTGGACCATGCCATGGTCTGGGGTCCCAACCAGGTGTTGTGGGCACTATGTAATCGTAACCTTTCCCCACTATACCTTCCCAAATTCTTATAAATCCTTTCGTCATCTCATCGAAGGGAACCCTTTTATCATCGGGTCCCGCCCCCGTCCAAGGATAATTATATCCGCTCACTGCATCATATCCTTCTTCCTTCATCACCCGCAAATCCCAATCGGAGTCGTGCATACAGCCTATTATGAAAAGTCCATCCAGTCCCTCTTGCCTGCAAAGTTCGCGCATCTGAGCAAAAGCCTCCTTAACTCCCTCCACACCAAGGTCATCGGTTAATTGGCGAGGAGTGAAGATAAAGAGAGTCGGTTTACCATCTATGCGTAGGTAATTGGGAAGGCGGAAATATCT
The DNA here is from genome assembly GCA_938041455.1 of uncultured bacterium. GTDB lineage: Bacteria > Armatimonadota > JACIXR01 > JACIXR01 > JACIXR01 > JACIXR01. Next base: position 164,881 of record CALITO010000004.1, read on the forward strand.
ATCTATACAAAATCTTGTAAGATCAAGTAAGTCAGGGAGAGAGGATGTCTTAGGTGGATTATGGTTAGCCCAGAGAAGGGAGAACTTCATTAGGTGTCCGTAACGAGATTTTAAGAAAGCATCGTGGAGAGCATGTTCCAACATCCTATTTCCTTGCACCCAATACCAGTCAAATATGAAGAAGGTTATCCCGTGCTCCAACGCCCATTTTATCTGCCAGTCCATAACTTCTGGATTTCCCTCCTTATAATAGCCCAGGAGCGGCTTTCTCCCCCAATTTTTAACTGGAAGCCACTGGGAAGCAGTTGGCCAGCCTGGGAAGTAATAGACGCCGACTTCCCAATCGCTCCTTACTATCTTCGGCTCAGGAGGGTAATCGGCGGAGGAAATGGAGGGGGTTTTGCTTATCTTCAATAGGGCACGGTGTTCCCGAGACACATTTCCAAAGTTGAGTTTAAGGGATGCTCTGAACTCGCCAACTTTATCGCATATAGCAGTCCACTGGACGAACCTCGTCTCACCGAAAGCGATATCATTTATTTTCTCTGAATGCGCACCCTTGAGGAGTTTTACCTCTTTGGGAAGCAATAGGTCAGCTTTTGCTTCCTTCAAAGATGCTCCAGCGTTCTTCAACTGGAGAAGGATTGTGAAGGGCTTGCCGGCCCGAGCGACACCATCCACACCGAAATATGTTATCTGGAGTTCCTCTCCTCTTGGTTCTACACCTACCATTAACTCCCTGAGCTCTCCCTCTCCTTCACAGTGACGAAGGGAGAGCATAAGGGAGGAGACATTGCCAGCCCAGCCAGGAAAGATATTGTAGTAATGAGGCTTCCCATCTGGTATTAAGTCAAAGGCAAAGCTGCGCCTCTGACTTCCTTCCTGAAAAAATAACTCTCCATAGCAGTTTGTCTTGGGAGTTCTGAACTTTAAGGAAAAGGAAAGAAAAGGTAATTTGGAACCTTCAAAAGGTGTCAGAGGAAGGAGAATTTGTGCCTCATCTGAAATAACCTTGAATTGGAGGGAATTCTCCGTGGCCTTCTCTATTTTTAATCCCCCAAATACAGCCCACTTTCCCTGAGATAGAGGTTGTAATTCCTTTACCCTGATATACTCGATTTGAAAAGTTGCTCCATCGGGAGGGTCGAGTCGAAGGTGAATTATCTTCTCTTCTCCTCCCCAAAATGGGATAAGGCGATAAATATGGAATTTATTATCCCCTTTTACATAGAAATTGTTATATTTGTTGGGGCGAAATCCTCCATAAGGCTCCTCTAAAGTCCCCGACCAGAACAGTTGTGCTAAACCATCCCTGTTGCTTTTCATCTTTATCTCCACTACCTGAAAATTGTTTGCTTTTATCTCAAATAAAGGGCTGTAGAGTTGAGGGTCATCGCCGGCGCATTTGCCCGTGAGATAAGCATTTTCCATCCTCAAATCGCTTATGCTCTGGTTTGGCTTCCAATCCTTAAGAGCGGTGGATTCAAAGGAGAGCAATACTTTTTCCTCTCCAAAAGCAAAAAGAGGGAGAAGGCCTAAAAGGGGGAAAAATTTGCCCATTTCAATCTCTCCCTTCCTCTTCATCTATGAGCATTTTGAGAATGCCATTGACCAAGGGATATCTCCTCCCGCATCTTTCGCAGAGGAACATTTCCCCCTCTGTGGGGGAGATATCTCCCCCACAGAGGGGACATCTCAATAACTCCAACAATTCCTGCCTTTCAGCGGATGCCGAAGATGTCAGGCGGGCAGAAGCGAACAGTTCCTCCCATCCAACGAGCTTTAAGTTGGGGGACGCTATACCACTTAGCGTGCCCATCCGCGAAGACGAGGTTAGACCCTCCGGTGTGCCTGCTGAACCTCTTTATAGCCTCGTCCAAATTATGAACAGTGGGAGGACAACAAGTGAGAACGGATGGGTGATTCCAGCCCGGGCCAGGATTGGTGAAAGATAGCCAGATATGTATACCTGTTACCGGACAGGTAGCAGCTCCTAAGACTGCCATTCTACCATCGGAGATTACCACTGTCTCTGCTGGAGCAGCCATAGCGGCTAACTTAGCTGTAGATGCGTTACCTCTGCCACACCAGTTTAGCGGGTTCATTATTCTCTCGTTGTAGCCGTAGTCAAGGGGATGTGAGTTCTGAGGTCTTCTCCATCTCTGGGGATAGCACACGCTCACCCAGTATCTCTCCCCGCTGAGGGAGCTCGGACATTCAAAGACCTGCCAATTCTTAGTGTAGGCAGCCAACTGTTCCCACCAGGCGAGCCCACCATCGTCGTGTCCCCAGCAGGGCCAATGCCAAGTGGGTAAGGTCTCATCCCAATCCTGGGCATACATAGAGAGCGCTATCCCTATCTGCTTTGTGTTGGAAAGGCAGGCGGTTTTCCGCGCCTGTTCTCTCGCCCTCGAGAAGACGGGGAAGAGTATCGCCGCCAGAATAGCGATGATAGCTATGACGACCAACAACTCTATGAGGGTGAATCCCTTCTTTCTCATCTTCTTTCACCTCCTTTCCATTAGATTATTTTAACAAATTTTATAAAACCAGAAACAATTTTGTCAACAAATTTTAAGAAAAATTTTGAGGACATTGTATAAGCACCTCCTTTAATTTTTCCATTCGCCCCATTCGTCTTTTCCGAAGCTTCCGGCGAGGGAGAAGGGGAGCGAATCTTTTCCCTCCTTTAGTATTACTCAGTTGGCATCACCTCCATTCTAAAAGTATAATAAAGCATTTTAACAAATGTTCAAGGTTTTCGTCTAATTTGCGAGAAAATTTCTTAAGGATTAAGATTGAATTAATAAGGATGAAAAAACTGGAAAGGGAAGAAGAGACGAAACTCGTCAAGCGTTGCCTTTTGGGAGAGAGGGAAGCGCTGGAGGAGTTCGTTAATCTTTTCCAAAAGCCTATCTTCACTCTCGCCTATAGGTTATGCGGTGACCGGGATGATGCGGAGGATATAGCCCAGGAGTCGCTCATCCGAGCGCTTGAAAATTTGAGGAATTTCAAGGGAGAATCATCGCTTTTCACTTGGCTTTATCGCATAACAACTAACATCTTCTATGACCATATGAGAAAAAAGAAGGAGCTTTCCTATAACCAGATGGTATATGGGGAGGAGGATGAGGAAAGAAGGAGACCGGAACTTGCGGATGAGGAGGCCTCCATAGAAAAGGATGTGGAAAGGAAAAATATTCAGGAGATAGTGCAAAAAGAGATAGGGGAAATCCCCTCCTATTACCGAACCGTCTTGGTTCTTTACGATATAGAGGGATTTTCTTATGAAGAGATATGCCAAATATTGCAGAAGCCAATTGGAACGGTTAAATCCCGTCTCAACAGGGCGCGCCGGATATTGAAGAAAAGATTGGAAAAATATCGGGAACTTTTTGAGGATTAAAGATGTCTAAAAAAGAGAAAATGAATTGCGACAGAATAAAAGAGTTACTATCCGATTATATAAATGGTGACCTCGCCCTTGCGGAGAGGGTATTGGTGGAGAGGCATATTGAATGTTGTGCCTCTTGCAGCGCCGAGTTGAGCAAACTGGAAAGGATGAGGTCCATCCTCGCTTCTCTTCCATCCCTCGAACCTCCCATTGGTTTCGCTCAGCGGGTTTTAGCGAGATTTTACGCTCGAAAGAGGAAGGTATCGCCCTGGCGAACCTTTTTCCTTGGGGGATTACAACTAAGGCGGGCTTTTGCCTACGCAGCGGTTGCCCTTTTCCTCCTCTTCGCCTTCGCCCTCCTCTCTCTCCTCCCTCGCTGGACAAAGGCAAGGGAAATGCTATCTCCCCTACCTACTCCTACCCTTAAAAAAGCACCCTCCATCATCTCCGCCAGGGGAATTGGGAAAGTTCTACTGCTTCCTCAATCGCTTTATCCCGATTCTCAAGGAAGGATAAAAGTGGAGATAATGGTTTATCCACCCAGCCCGAAAGAACGGGTTTGGCTCAACATCCTGCTTTCCCCTGGGCTCTCACTTGCAAATAACAACCCTTTCCTACCAAGGCAAAGAGAGTATTATATAGGGAGCTTGGCTAATCCCGTATCCTTCTCGGTGGATATCCAAGTCCTCTCCCAAGGGGTTCATTGGATAAAAGTTTCCTGTATAAGTGATAATATCAAATGGGCGGAAGGGCTTCTCTTCCTACCTATGGGGCTACCTCGCTCAAATTATGTCTCCCTTTCTCAAAATGATGTTGAAGCGGCTTCCCTCCTTGCCTCATTAGCCGAGCGGACGGGAAGACCCATAGCTCTACCTGTTCCCATTTCCGCAAAGTTGGACTTCTCCTATCGGGGGGAGGCGGAAGGGGCAATTCATCATTATGCTTCCCTTTTAGGGCTTACAACTATAAAATATAACGCTGGATTCATAATAGAGATACCCTAACCTTCTTATAAAAGGGAGGGAGAAAAGTGAGGAGAATCCCCCTGTTGGTTTTGTTTGGTGGTTTTCTTCTCGCCCAGGTTGCCATAAGAGAGGAAAACTATAAGGGGTGGCCTAATTCAACAATTTTGGAGAGGGAAGATACAAAGCTTGTGATTGTCCCAGGAATCGGGGGAAGGATAATGGAGTTTTCTTTAAAAGGGAAAAACCCCATCTGGCAGAATCCCGCGGAGTATGGCAAGGTTTATCCCATAGCAAATGTATGGCATAACTATGGAGGATATAAAACCTGGAACGCTCCCCAAGCGGTTTGGGGCTGGCCACCTGACCCCTTTCTCGATTTCGGCAGGGTGAATGTGGAAATAATGGGGGACGGGGTGAGGGTCTACGGTGCACCTTCCCTTAAAGCTGGTATTATGTTCGTAAAGGAGATAACCCTCATAGAGCGGGGTAGAGCAAGGGTAGTTGTGAGGATGAAGAACATCTCGGATAAGGAAGTTAGATGGAGCATCTGGGATGTAACACAGGTTTCCACCCCTTGTTTTGTCGTCTTCCCCGCGGAGAAAAATTCCAGGTTCCCTGAGGGACTTTACTTCTTTGATGAACAATCTAGGGAAAGCTCCCAATGGAAGATTAAGGATGGGTTGGTGATAGTTGAATATAAGGGAGAAAGAGGGAAGGTGGGATTGGACAGCTCTTCCAATTGGATGCTTTATCTAAAGGAAAATTTAGCTTATGTAAAGCGCTTCCCTACATTTCCGGGGGCGGATTATCCCGATGAAGGATGCTCCGTTGAAGTTTACACAAATTCAAAGGAATTGCCGTATCTGGAGATGGAGGTGTTGAGTCCTCTTGTTACCTTGAAGCCGGGTGAGGAGTATAATATGTGGGAAGAATGGTTCCTATGGCTCCTTGCCCATCCAGTCAAGGTGGAGGGGGACATACCATCTGCGATAAGGGAATTAGTCCTCGCTGGAGTTTTACCCTGGGATGCCCTCAAGTATGTTCTATAAGAAAGGGACAAGGCCTATGAAGGTAATTCTACTGCTATGGGTAATATCTCTCCTTATATTCCTAAGCGAAGGCTATGGAGGGGAAGGGCTTATAGGATACTGGAAATTTGACGAGGCGAAGGGGACCATTGTTATGGACAGCTCGGGGAACGGTATAAATGGAAGAATAAAGGGAGCGAAATGGGCAAGGGGTATAGTGGGCTCCGCTATAGAATTCAATGGGAACGAAAGTGTAGTCTTCGACTCGCCCTTACTCGATGGAATGGAAGAGCTGACCGTTTCCCTGTGGATATACATAAAAGGTGATGGTAGGTATTCGCCCCTGGCTAAAAGGGACTGCATCTACCGTTTCGTTTTCCTCCCGGAGGGGGATCACTTCGTCATTGCTACGGAGAACAACCCCTGGTATAGTTCTGGAACGGTCCTGCCATTCAAAAAAATACCAAGGGAGCGGTGGTGCCATATCGTAGCAACATATAAGAGCGGGGAGATAAAGGTCTATAAGGATGGGGAACTCATGGCAATGGGTGGAGGAGTTACGGGAAGGATAAATAAAAGCCCTGATTCTCTTGTCCTTGGTTCGGCAGATGGTCCCAACCTGGAAAATTTCCAAGGCATCATTGACGAGGTTAGGATTTATAATAAAGCGCTTTCTCCCGAGGAAATCAAGGAGTTATACTATTCAGCGCTTATCAGAAAATACATAGGTGAACTGCCGAGGGAGAGGAAGAGGTTATCCTCTTTCAGATTTTCCCGAGGGATATTAGGCTGGAGGGGGATAGATTTGGAAAGGGTTGAAATGGAAGAGGGAAACCTTGTGGTGAAAACTCTTTGTGGAGATTCTGCCCTGGTGCACAACGCATTGGATGTGCCTTTAACTGAGAAAGATTTCATAGTCATCAAGATGAGCACATCCACCGGCAAAGAGGGAAGGGTGTTCTTCTTGACCTCCAAAGGTGCAGGGCTGATAAATTTCCCCTTGAAGTCCGATGGGGTGATTCACACTTACTGTATCCGCGCATCAGGCTATGAGGGATGGGATGGGAAACTTCTCGCGTTTGCGGTTTTCCCCTCAGATGAGAAGTGCGAAGCCAAGATATCAAGTATAGAATTCCTCAATAAGCAACTTACACTTCCTCAAATAAAGGTAGATTACTTCTTCTCGGAGTTGGGTGTGAATCGCGCTAAGAGGCCGGTGAAGATTCTCGCTTATCTGAGCAATATAGGAGGGAAGGGAATATGTATTGCTAAATTGATTCCTTGTAAGGGGGTCAAGGTTTTAGGAGAGGATGTAAAAGAGGTGGGGATAGATTATGGAGAGAGGGTGAAAATAACTTGGGAAGTGGAGGCGGAAGAGGCTTTGGAAGGGGAGTTGAAGTTGAAAGTTTCGGTTCCTGAGGGCGAGGATGTGAGTGCATCCTACAAGATTTCCTTCACCCCGCCTGTAGAGATAAGGAAAGCGGATTATATTCCCGAGCCTGAACCTGTTGAGACGGATGTTCTCATAGGTGTTTGGAACTGCCCCTTATGGGAGAGCGTGGATTTATGGAAGACAGTTCTACGAGACCTTTGGAGGATGCCCGTGCTGGGCTTCTATAATGAGCTTAATCCCGAGGTGAAGGACTGGGAAATAAAGTGGGCAGTGGAACACGGTATACAATTCTTCGTCTTCTGCTGGTATAGGATAAACCAGGGAAAGACACCTATACAGACCATATTTGAGCGTCCTATCACGGAGGGGCTTTTCAAGGCGAGATTTCTGCCCTATATAAAATTCACCATAATGTGGGAAAATCAGAATAAAGGGGTTGCGGGTGTTTCCGATGAGGATGACCTCCTCAATAATCTTCTTCCCTATTGGATAGAAACCTTCTTTAAACACCCAAGCTATCTAAAGATAGATAACAAACCTCTTCTCTTCATCTACCGTCCTGAATATCTGGTGGATGATTTGGGGAGTGTGGAGAATGTGCGGAAGGCGTTAGACAAGATGAGGGAGAAGTGCAAAGAGGCGGGCTTCGCTGGCTTGATAATTATCGGGGAATATAGGGGCTTGGACCCTCACCATCTCCAATTGATGAAAGATTTAGGACTCGATTATACATCTGCCTATGTTTGGCCGATACCGGATAATCCAACTCCCGATGTAGCTATAAAAAAACAGGAGGAATATTGGACAAAGACAAGGGATATGGGAATTATACCCGAGATAATCACTCTATCAATGGGTTGGACTGGCTGGCAAGATGAGGGGAGTATATGGAAACTTCCCCCAAAGGATTTCCAGATCCTTTGCGAGAAGGCAAAGGAATTCATCAAGGGGTTGCCTCCCCATCAGTTAGGAAGCAGGATGATATTGATCGACAACTGGAACGAATGGGGCGAGGGACATTATATTATGCCCTATAGAGAATACGGCTTCGGTTATCTTGACGCTATAAGGAATGTATTCGGTAAGGGGAAGAAGGAACACATAGACCTTATTCCTGAGGATTTAGGGCTTGGTCCCTACAATCATCCGGAATTTGAAAGATAAAATTTGGGAATGTGCGCCCCAAGGCAGGGAAATTCGCATAAGGAAGGCGAAAATGTATTTGTTGTCTAACTCTTTATTTTCTTGTGCGGAAGAAATCTATTGCCACGGCGCTCATTATAACAGCGCCTATAACGACCTGTTGCCAGAAGGCGGAGACATTGAGGAGCACGAGCCCGTTCCTTAAAATGCCCATAAAAGCTGCTCCGATGAAAGTTCCTACTATCGTTCCTTCGCCCCCTGCAAAGCTCGCTCCCCCTATTATTACCGCTGCTATGACATCCAACTCTATACCCAAGCCGGAGTTGGGCTGAGCGGAGGAAAGGCGGGATGTCATAACGATTCCCGCCAATCCAGAAAGCAAGCCGGCTAAGGTATAAACGCTTATCTTCACCCTGTTGATTTTTATTCCGGAAAGAAACGCTGCTTGTTCATTTCCCCCTATGGCGTAGATGCTTCTCCCAAAGGCAGTATTGCTCATCACGATATGTCCCACTATTATGCAGAAGAGCATCACTATCACTGGCATAGGGAGAGGTCCAATCATTCCCTGGCCAAGGAAGAAGAAGGATTCGGGCAAGCCTGTGATAGGCCATCCTCCTGTTATCACATAGGTCAAACCTCTGGCTATGCTCATCATTCCAAGGGTAGCGATGAAGGGAGGCATCCTCACTCCCACTATGGCTATGCCGTTTATGAACCCGCAAAATGCACCACAGACGAGTCCAGCGAGGATAGATAGAGGAACATAGAAACCTTTGGTCATCAATAGAGCGGTGATGCAACCAGAGAGGGCTAAGACGCTCCCTACTGAGAGGTCTATACCCGCAAGAACTATTGCCATCGTCATTCCCACGCCCATAGTTGCTATCATCGAGAACTGGCGGGCGACTATACCGAGGTTATCTTTTGTTGGGAAAGCCTCAGGGCGAACGACCGAGAGAACTATGAACAATAAAATAAGGGCTACCAGGGCGGCCGTCTCCCGCCTTTGAAAAAAAGGGGAAATTTTTGTCATTTCCTTAATTTACTGGGGCGTTTCAAACTCGCTTACATTTTCCTTAGTTACAACTGTTATACCTGTATCAATATCTGGTATCTTGTCCAGCTTGCCAGATTTAGCCATTTCGTAGAGTGTCTTGACGGCAAGGTAGCCCATCCGCTTTGGTCTTTGGGCGATTGTAGATTGTATAACCCCCTCCTTTATGAACTGAACGGTCATTGGCACGGTGTCAAAGCAAACAATTTTTACTTTCCCGATTTTTTTCGCTGCTTTCACAGCTCTTCCCGAGCCCGGCCCTCCCGTTCCGCTGACACCAAAAAAGCCCGCCAAGTCGGGGTTGGCCTGTAAGATGCTCTCCGCTTGGGAAAAGCAAAGTTCTTCATCGTCGTTGTTGGCTTGGGTGGTTATTATCTTTATCCCGGGCGCCTTCTTTAACGCATCTTTAAAACCCCTTATCCTTTCGTTCAGATTGAAAGCTCCAAGGCTACCCGTCATCACTGCTATCTTACCCTTTCCACCCAAAACCTTTATCATCTCCTCACCAGCAGCGTAACCAGCCTTGTAGTTATCCGTCCCTATGTAGCAAAGGCGCTTGCTCTTTGGAGCGTCGGAATCGAAAGTGATGACTGGGATGCCCTGGGATAATATCTTATCTATTATAGGAGTGACGGCGGTGGGGTCATTGGGGGAGATGGCTATTCCGTCCACCTTCTTGGAAACGAAGTCCTCTATTATCCTTATCTGTTTTTCGACATCGGTTGTTTCGGGCCCTACAAAGTAACCTTGAACACCGAATTCTTGGCAAGCTTCCTTCATTCCTTCCTCGCAAGCCGACCAGTAAGGACTACCCACAGACTTTGGCACCAGAGCGAAGACATAGGTTTTCTCGACCTTCGCCCTTTGGGTAGAGGGTGCTGCTGTCTCCTCCTTCTTCTTACCACATCCTGTGAAGGAGAAGAGAAAGGCAAAGACTATGAGACAAAGAAGCCAGCGTTTCATTATCCTCATCACCTCACTAATATATCAGGTCGCAGATATGTCCTACCGTTGACCTTTACCTCTATCATAGGCCAATCGGGTGTAGCAGTGATTATTTCCGGTCCTTTCTCTCCGATTATTATCGTATCCTCTACTTTTACTCCCTTTATTGTGGGATTCCAGGCGCAGGCGCTACCCACCATCAATTTCACAGGTGAACCGGGGAAGGCGAATTGGTCTCTACCATCGTAGCCAATGGTTCCCCCCTGGTGGTGATTCCTCCACTCTTGGGGGAAGCCAACCTCGGCATACGCCCGCATACCTTTCTGGAATATCTCTCCCAATGTTGCTCCCGGTCTACTTGCATCAATGTAGGTGGCATCTACATAGGCGCATGCCTTTATCTTCTTCTTCAATTCCTCGGATAGGGGACCAAAATGCACAAGGCGTGAAAGTGCGACAATTAACCCCCACTTCTCGGCGCAGATGTTCACGAGAGCATATTTCTCCAATTTCTTATTGGTTGGTGGGAGATGCCTATACTGCCACATTCTCCCATCAGTTCCGATAAGGAGAACGGTCACCTTTATTCCTTCTCTTCTAAAATACCAATCGGCTAGGGCGGCTATATCCATCTCACTCATACCAGGTTTTATATCCCTGCATATCTGCCCTATTATCCTTCCGCATTGAGCTCCCAGCCAGCGATACTTCTTTATCTCGGCCTGTGTTAGGGGGACCCTTATCTTCTTCAACTCTTCGCCAACAGGAACGGTGCCTGAGAGGGGAAGGTCAGAACCTACCGGCCCACCCAGCGATAATCTCCGAACAATTTTGCTGAGAGTTGCGGGGTCCATCCTTTCTCTCGGCCACTCAAACCTTACCCATTTGTAGCCCAACTCGCCCAATCCCTGTTCCATCATAAACCTCTGCCCTTCGATGTTATTGGCAATGAGATATTTTTGTCCGTCCTTCCTTATCATAATACCTGCACAGCCTGCGCTATCAGTGATGACGATCTCGCTATCGCAGCCACCTGTTATCCAGGCGAAATTGTTCTTCCCCAGGATGAGAAGGGCGGAGAGATTCCGCTCGGCAAGGAACTTCTGCACTCTTGCTTCCTTTTCCGCAATTTCTGCCTTCCTTTCCTCTGGCGTTATCGCAACCAAGACGCTCTTACAGGTATCAGCTAAAAGGATCCCGCTTACCACCATAAGTAATAACAGAGCACTTTTCATTCTTTTTCCCTCCTTCGCTTTGTAGTTAACTTTATTATAAATATGCTCTTCTCATTTAGTCAATAAAACTCTTTTCTCAATGCAGATGTGTGTGACAATCTTCCAAAACAAATCTATTATATAAAGTAAAAAGGAGGTGTTTTTGCCTTGGGGCGCTTGAATGGCGATAACTCTTATGTGAATTTTTCCCCCAGGAGAGGATTGGGGGTGGGGAACTGGTTTTTAGTCATTTTGTTTGGGATGGGGATTTTCGCCTTTGCTCAACAAACGAACAATTACGAGTTAAGGGTAGTTCCCGCGCCGGGAAAGGTTGTTATAGATGGCAAGCTTAATGACTGGGACCTCTCGGGCAAAATCCTTATCTGTTATGATTTGAAAAAACTCCTAAATTCCCACTCCGCCTATGCTTCCGCTATGTATGACAAGGATTATCTTTATTTCTCTTTCCAAATAAGAGATAAAACCCCTTTGGTCAACTATATAGATCCTAACACTCAACCTGGGGAAGGCTGGCGAGCAGATTGCGTTCAGATCCGTCTTCAAAGTGATAGAATATCTCACATCACCGCATGGTATTTTACAGAGCACAAACAACCCTGTATCCATATCCACTATGGTATGTGGGAAAAGAGCGACCCTGATTACGCCGATCTGGAAGACGCCATCATATATGGAGCGAAGATGGCTTTCTCTAAAGAAGCTGAGGGCTATGTCCAGGAAATAGCACTTCCTTGGAAACTGGTAACCAGAAGTGGGAGTCCACCTAAGCCGGGCGACATATGGAAGATAGGGGTAGAGATCTTTTGGGGTTCCCCTTTGGGCAAAGATTGGCCAGAACATCGTTATGCGGATGTGGTAAATCCTCAAAAAATGCAGAGGGAATTCTTCTGGACTAACCCCCAAGCTTGGGGAACTCTCAAATTTATGAGCAAAGGGCAGATCTCCCCTTCTCCCTCTATCCAAATCCTTTCCCAAATGGAACTTCTTGAGAAATTGGAATACTCAACCCAGGGACCAGTAGCAATAAAATATGAGCTACCCTTTGACGCTGGGGTTACTTTGGTTATAGAGAAACCCGATGGCACAAGGGTCAAGAACCTCATCGGTGATTATCCCCGAAAAAAGGGGAGAAATATAGATTATTGGGATGGAACCGATGATCAGGAAAGATTGGTCGAACCCGGAGAGTATCTGGTAAGAGGTTTGTATCATGCTCCTCTGGATATCCTTTACGAGTTCGCCTACGGTAATCCTGGTAATCCTCCCTATGATAATTCTAAAGGGACAGGCGGATGGCTTTCCAATCACACTGATCCCTTAGCCCTCGCTGCTGACGAGGAAGGGATATATGTGGCTTGTCCCTTCGCTGAGGGCGCTTGCACCATTATGAAGATGGATTATAACGGTCAGCGCCAGTGGGGTATCCCCGGCATAAACGGTGGTCCCCTGGCAATTAGCGATGGTTACTTATATGTTCTTGTAGGTGGCCCAACGATAGCATGGGGTGGTCCTCCCGAGAACGAGGTTGCGATAAGGAGGATGGATGCTAAGACGGGGAAATATGCTCCCTGGAATGATGGCAAGGATATGCATACAATCGCTACCATCCCTCCTATAGAGAAGTGGTGGAAACCAAGGCGTCCCGAAGGTGAGTTAGTAGCAGGGCAAGGTTTCAACGCGGATTGGTGTCAGAGGCAGACGATGGGGCTCGCTATAGGGGGAGGAAAACTATATGCCTCCTTATATTATGAGGATAAAATAGTCCTCGTTGACCCAGAAGAGGGGAAAGCAATCGGGGAGATAAATGTAGAAAGACCTGCTGGGCTCGCTTGTGATAAGCAGGGTAGGCTCTATGTCATAAGTGCGGGGAAAGTAGTTAGGGTCGAGGAGAACGGCAATATAGTTCCCCTTATTTCAGAGGGACTTTCTGCCCCCATCGGCTTAGCTTTGGATTCTCAAGGCAACCTATATGTTTCCGATTGGGGGGAAGCTATGTGTGTTAAGAAATTTTCACCCCAAGGAGACCTTCTCCTCGTGATAGGTAAATTAGGGGGAAGACCTCTCAATGGTCCCTATGACCCTCAGGGGATGTTTAGACCATGGGGGATAGCGGTTGATAAAGGAGGACGTTTGTGGGTAGCAGAATACGATACTACCCCTCGCAGGATAAGTGTCTGGGATGCCCAAACGGGCAAATTTTTAAAGGAATTCTGCGGAACAACATATTACGCAGCCGCGGGCGCCTTTATAAATCGCTTGAATCCGCGAATGGCTTTCGTTCTCGGCAACATTTGCGAACTTGATTGGGAGAAGGGACTCTGGAGAATTGTGGGAACTTTGCATCGTCCTACTAAGCCTAATGACCTTTTCTATCTCAATTGTGGGATAGGGGGAAGGATAGATGTGGTGAATTACAAGGGGAGAAATCTCCTTATAGCAAATGGCTCCTTCACGACCATCGTTGCGGAATTATATGATACCTTTGCTAAGCCTCTATGCGCTATGGGCTGGGTGTATGAGTTGTATCGCCCGGGAGAGGAATGGCCTGATATAATACTCAAAAACCTCGTTGATAACCCTGAGAGATTAGAAGAACTGAAGCGAAAACATCCCAAGGCTTTCAATGGCTTGGGTGCTCCATACCCCGATGTTTCTTCTATGCTCAACGAACCCGGGGTCAAAAGCATCTACCTTTGGATTGACGAGAATGGCGATGGTTTGGTTGATGAGGAAGAGATGAGATTTTTCCGAGGAAACGAGCGTGAGAGCGAATTGGGAGGAATGAGGCTTTGGGGGAGAGGCTGGCAAACTGCTTATGATGCAGAGCTCAATTTCTATTTCTCAGGGGTTAGCGAGGACGGGAAAAGATTACAACTATGGCGGCTCCCGTTGAAGGGCTGGAACAAGGTAGGCGCGCCCCTCTATGATGTTAGGGAAGCCAAGAAGATTGTGGAAATGCCATGGGTTCCGGTTGATTCCTTCAGTTGGGCTAATAGGGAAGGAAAGGTGCTTTTGGGGGAGAACCCCATGATGATGTTTGACCCGGAGGGAAAACTTCTATGGACTTATCCTAATCCCTGGCCGGGTGTGCACGGCTCCCATACCGCTCTCAAAGCAAAACGGGGAAGGGTGATAGGTCCACTTTTTGTTTGTGGGTCCGTAGAGGTGGGTAATGGAGTTGGAGAAGTGTTCGCTCTAAGAGGCAACTTGGGCGAGACCTATCTTATGAGTATTGACGGTCTATTCATAGCTACCTTGTTTCAAGATTGTCGGGGCGCTCCAGATGCCTTGCCAGATGAGCCGAGGCGGGGAATGAGTATAAAGGATTGCACCGCTGGTGGAGAACCATTCAATGGTAATTTCTTCCAGAGCCCTTCGGATGGCAATTATTATCTTGAGGGACCGGTGGGAAGTTGTAGAGAAGCATCGCTTGTGGCAAAGGTTGTAGGTTTGGATAAAGTTTATCGTCTCCCTACCCAGAAAATAACCTTCAGCAAAGAAGCATATGTTGAAGCGGAGAAACTGTTTAAGGAAAGGACGAAGCAGGAAGCACAGAGGAAAACAATAGCCATTGCCCGAGCGAAAGAACAGATTGAGAATGTCCCCAATTACGACTTCTTTGATTGGACCGACCGAAGGGTGGCGAATTGGAGTTATGATGCCCACCACTCCGTTTGGAGAGCCACCTGGACATACGATGATAAAAACCTTTACATCGCCTTCCAAGGTGTAGCAGACGATACCCCTATGATAAATAACGGCCAGGATTGGGAACTCCTCTTTAAAACCGGCGATGCCCTCCTTATGGAACTCCGAACTGTTCCCAACAACGATTCGCAAGAGGTTATCCCTGGGGATATTCGCCTACTCTTCAGTGTTTTCCAAGGACAGCCTATAGCGGTTCTTTATAACTACAAGGTGCCCGGCACAACCCAACCTCGTCGCTTCTCCTCCCCTGTGGGCACAACCCTGATAGACGAGGTGAAAATTCTTAAGAATGCTAAGGTAGTCTTCGATAGAGGAGGCGATAACTACAGCGCGAGGATAGTAATTCCCTTAGCAGATATAAATTTCAAACCTCAGAAGGATAAATATTATAGGGGTGATTTCGCCGTCATATATTCCGATAAACTGGGGAAGGTTAACGAACTCCGTATGTTCTGGTGTAATCCTCTGGGTGCTTTGGTAACGGATGTTTTTTTGGAATCCCAGATAAACCCATCATATTGGGGAAAGTTTCAGGTTGAGGAATGAAAGATGAAGGGCAAGTGGGTGCTCCTTTTTCTTGTCATCTTCTTTAGGATAGCCTGGGGAGAAGGGCAATGGCAGGGCTATACTTATCCGCCAATTAGAGTTGTTCAAGAGAAGCCCTCCCGCTTTTTCCTCACTGACACAGGAGGGTATGGAGGTGGATTTGGAAGAGGCGACCCCCACTTTCACCTCTCGGATGTTGACTTCCTCAACTTGGAAGAGGGCTGGGCCTGCGGATACGGTGGCGTGTTCCTCACAAAGGACGGAGGATTGACCTGGGAGCGAAGGAAACCGCCCGGCGATTGGATAAAAATAAAGGTGATAGCACCTGCTGAGGTTTACCTATTGGAAGGACACCATCCTGGGGGCAAGGGGAGGGTCTTTCTCTGGCATACTAAAGATGGAGGAGAAAATTGGGAGATGGTGGAAACATTAAAAGACAAAATGAGCGGCTATACTGATATGTTCTTCAGGGGCAAAGAAGGGTGGATTATCTGTGGCTGGAATCCTTCCTTCCATACATCCGATGGTGGGGAAACCTGGCAAGAGGTAAATTTTGATAATTTGATCGGGCAAGCATTCCGTTTAGCAATCCCCGCAGATGTGGGAGATAATGGCTATACCATATATGTCTGGGGAGCGGTATATGAGGGAGGAAACTGGGTGTCAAGACTTATAAAGAGTAATAATGGGGGAAAGAGTTGGGAGATTTTGCCTTTGCCCGAGGAGATACTTTTCCAACCGTGGGTGGCAATGTGCTTCCCTACAAGCAGGATGGGTTGGATTGGATTAGAGGGGGGAAGGCTTCTCTTCACCAAAGATGGGGGCAAAAATTGGGAGTGGTTAAAATTGCCCACAGAAAGAAGGGTAGTTGCTCTATGGTTCGACCAAGTAGGACACGGATTTGCCTCCATAGATAACACCGACATATATCATATTACAGATTGCTTATACGAAACAAACAACTATGGTAAAACCTGGCAAGTTGTTTTGAGCGGATATAAGCAATTAAATGCTTTTGCCTCTCTCGGCCCAGGCTATCTGTGGGCGGTCGGATATATGCCTTCCCTTGTGCCCGTGGACATCGTAGCCATTCTTCAAATGTAAAAGGGACAGGGTATTCAGCGTTACTAAATATGGGATACGCAGTTTTAAGGAAAGGGAGGAAACCCTGAAGAGGAGAATGTTGTTTTCCGTTTCTCTTTCTTTGGTTATAATTTTACACTATGAGAAGATACCAAAGCGTTTTTGTCGCGCTTATTCTCCTCCCTGTCGCGCTTGTTTCTCCTCAAAAGATATTCCAAGTTGGTGAAATAGACGCTTCTTACAAAGAGTTCGCTATAGCAGGTTATTACTTTCTCTATTCTCGTCTCTTCCCAAACGATGTCGATTTCAAGATCGGTATAAGCAAAGAAGAAGTTGATTTCCCTTATATCCATCCTGGTCCTTCCGATAGTTGGGCAGAGTATAGGAGCCATACATTTCGCATAAAATTTAACCTTGACCATTTACCCAAGCCCACGATCAGGCTTCTTATTTACATGGTGAATACTCACTATTTTGATCCGCCATTACTTGTCTTTTCCCTTAATGGTAAAGAGGTGGCTTTTCGTCAACTTCTCCAAGGAGGGAGCGATGCTTCCCTTACCGACCCTACCCAAGGGCAAAGGTGGACAATAGCCCTCTTCCTCAATCCTCAGGAGTTTCGTATAGGAGAGAACGAGATTACCATAGAAAACAGAAAAGGAAGTTGGCTTTTATATGATGCTATTGTTTTGGAGGAGGGATTGGATTTGGATAAACCGCGAATCTCGGCGATAAAAGCGAAGGATGTCCCACTATTCCTAAGGGAAGAGGAGGAGGTAAAACAGGTCTTGCAAATTTGGATAGCTAATGTGGGTGGTGAAGGTGAAGTTGATTTGCTGATGAGTGGGGGAAGAAAAACCCGAAAGATGCCCTTAAAACTCTTCACTGGGGATAATCTGGTCGAGGTCCCCTTAGACGGGGATTTTCTCTCGATGGGGGAAGTAAGGATAAAGGTGAATGAAACGGAAGTTATTGCTTCCCTTAGAAAACACAGGAAATGGCTCATATACCTTGCTCCTAGCGTGCACACCGATATAGGCTACACAGATGTGCAAACAAATGTGATAAAGAGGCATAACGATAACATCAAAATAGCAATAGAGGAATGTAAAAGGAACCCCAATTTCAAATGGAATTTAGAAGTGGCTTGGCAGGTCGAAAATTTTCTCAAGGACGAACCTGAAAAGGTTAGGGAACTGACGGAACTTTTGAGGGAAGGGCGCTTATCCCTTGAGGGGCTTTACGCCAATATGCTCACTGGACTTTGTAGTCCTGAAGAGCTCGCTCGGGTTTGTCTGTTGGCTAAGCAACTATCTTCCCTTTATTGTTTTCCTGTGGACTCTGCCATCCTTACTGATGTCCCATCCGCCGTATTCTCTTTACCGAGTATTCTCAGCAACTCGGGAATAAAATATCTGGCGGAGGGTATAAATACATATAGAGCTCGTTTTCCTTATCCACCCTTTCCTTTCTACTGGGAGGGACCGGATGGGAAGAAAGTTCTCTTCTTCCCCGCGCCAGGCTATGGATGGGCAAGGGGAATAGGGCTATTTGAATCTATGGAGGTGTTGGCTTTTAGGCTCACCTCACATTTGGAGAGTTTGGAAAATGGAGGCTATCCCTATGATGCTTATCTTCTCTATGGTGGTTTTGGCGATAACGAGTTGATAAACCCACACTTTATGAAACTGGTCGAAGAATGGAACGCGAGATATGCCTATCCTAAAATAATCGTAGCCACCAACAGCGAGTTTTTCCGCTATCTGGAGGAGAAATACAAGAGTGAAATCCCCACTTATAGACTGGATGCTGGTGCCTACTGGGAGGATGGAGCGGTATCAACTGCTAAGGAAATAACGCTTAACAGGGAGGCAAAGAACTGGGCAACGGAAGCGGAGACCCTTTTCTCCCTCGCTTCCCTCTTGAACCCCTCTTTGTCTTATCCTTCACAAAAGCTTAAGGAACTTTGGCAAAACATACTTCTTTTTGATGAACACACCTGGGGAGCTTGGTGTAGTGTATCCGCTCCCTATGCGGAAACTACCTTGAAGCAATGGGAGATAAAAGCTTCATTCGCTCACAAAGCCTATGCGGAAGCGAAAAGAGTGCGGGAGGAAGCTTTCGAAAGTTTTTCTGCACTTGTCTCTACGGATGAGGAAGCGATTCTGGTGTTCAATCCCCTCTCTTTCCCTCGCTCTGATATCGTGAGGGTGAGAATTCCCTATGAGGATTTCGCCATTCTGGATGGTGAAAAGGAAATAGCTTGGCAGAGAGAGGGAGAAGAAGTCGTGTTTTTAGTTAAGGATGTCCCCTCTGTGGGATATAAGACGCTGAGATTAGAGAGACGCAAGCCCTCCGCTTTCCCTGTTCCCTTCCAACTCTCGGAAGGGCGGGTGGAAAATAGGTTCTTCACTGTGAAATACAATGAAATGGGCATATACTCGTTATTTGATAAGATTAATAAAAAGGAATTGTTAGGGGAAAATAAGGTATTGGGAGCTTATCTCTACCTTACTGGACCAGAAGGGAAGCAAACTCCCCATATGATTGAAAAAGGTAGAGTATATATAGAGAATGTTGGACCGGTTTTTGCCGACATATGCTTCTCTTCTTCTGCTTATAAAACCTCTTCCTTTAATCTTCGCCTTAGAATTTACGGAGATTTAGCGAGGTGCGATATAACGGTTGATATTGAAAAGGAGGAAACACTTGACAAGGAATCGGCGTTTGTAATCTTTCCTTTCTCTTTAGAAAATCCCAGAGTGCGCCTTGAATATCCCACCTGTGTGATCGAGCCTGCTAAGGAGCAATTTCCCCAAGCGTGCAGGAATTGGTATACAATCCATCAATGGGCGGGGTTGGACGATGGGAAGCACTCCCTTGTATGGTGTAGTTTGGATGCTCCTCTGCTCTCTTTAGGGGAGCCAATTCACAAGGAGTGGCTGAATGAGTTGAAACTGCCAAAGGGATATATCTACTCCTATCTTATGCATAACCATTGGGACACGAATTACAAAGCATCTCAAGGGGGGGATTTCCGTTTTCGCTACGCTATTTTCTCCTTGAAAGGGGTTGTTTCGGATGAGGAAGGCAGTAAATTAGCGTGGAGCTTTGCTCACCCTCTCCTCGCGAGAATTATTCCTCCCCAAAAAAGCTTGCTCCCCGCCGGTTCCTATTCCTTTATAGAAGCAAAGGGGGCTCTTTTAACCACTATCAAGAAAAGGGATTATGGGAGTGGGTGGATTCTGCGGTTATGGCGAGCGAAGCGAGAGGGAGGAGAAGTGGAACTCAAAATCAAACTCCCCATCGGTAAAATGTTTCACTCCGATTTGGCAGAATATAAGGGAAAAGAACTGAAATTTGATAATGTGATAATATTGCCTTTTCCGCCCTCTGCACTTGAAACCTTCCTTTTAATGGAAAGGAGGTAAGATACTGTGAGAAGAGGAAACCCTGTTTTCTCCCTGCTTTTCCTCTTAGTGGGGTTAGCTTTTCCCCTCCAATTCATCCACATAACAGATACACATATAGGTGCAGGGCGTAGCGGAGAGAATTTCTCCACCTTTTGCCAATTGATAAAAAATCTCCCTGAGAAGCCCGACTTCATCATCCACACAGGAGATGTAACCGAGTTTGGAACGGAGGAGGAATTCCAAACCTATGGACAAATTATCTCTTCTTTAGATATTCCCATCTATCATATCCTTGGCAATCACGATGTGCGCTGGAATGGAGCAGGGTGGGTAATAGCAGAGAAACTCTTCCCAAATTATAAGAGGAACTACTTTTTCACAAAGGAGGGCATCACCTTCATAGCCTTGGATTCCTCCTTCCCCTATAGTCAATACGGCATAATAGAGCCCTCTCAGTTGGCTTGGCTGAAGACAACACTCTCACAGCTTTCTCACAGTCAACCGATAATCTTTTTCACTCACCATCCTATACTGCCATCCAGCAATTTCCTCTATGGAAGGGAAGCGCTTTTGGAGCTTCTAAAACCTTACAATGTGGTCCTCTTCTTGACGGGACACGGACACTCTAACAGGGTTTGGCAAGTGGACGGCATAACATTTTTGATGACCCAAGGGATAATGGACACCAATGCAAGTTTTCGCCTCATAAGGGTAGGAGATGGAGAGATGGAAATATCAACTTGGGGATTGGCTGGGCAGGAGAGGGAGAACGAGAGGCTAAGGATTCCTTTAAGGCGGGCGGGGGAACCTGCTCCAAGTCGCTCTCTTCCAGATGAAGCTCCTCCACCTTTGCTGAAGATAAACGGGGCTATTCAAGCGGACCTACTTGCCTGGGATAATCTCGTTTTCCTTTCCAGTTGGAGCGGAGAAGTTATCGCCGTAGACGCAAAGGCAAGAAAAAAAGTGTGGGAGAGGAGATTTGATTCACCTATCTTGACCTCGCCTGCTGTTGAGGGTGGTAAGCTTTTCATTTCCTTTCTGAACGGTTTTTTGAAAGCTTTAGAAATTGGGTCGGGAAAAGTTATTTGGGAGACAAAACTGCCCCAGCCAATAACAGGACGCATAGTAGTCCATAAAGGTAGGCTATTCGTGCCCGCGAATCGTTCCCTCTTTGCTTTAAATCAAAAGGATGGGAAAATCCTATGGCAAAAGGAGTTAGGAGGTAGTTTGGAGAGCCGTCCTTTTCTTTCAGGGGATCTCCTTTATATAGGTGTCTGGGATAAATGTCTGTATGCTATAAATTCCGAGAATGGTGAATTAGTGTGGCGCATTGAAACCGCTCGCTCCCGCTATTTCTCACCCGCTACTTCTCTTCCCATTCTTTGGAAAGATAGGCTGATAATCACACAACCATACGATAATACAACTAAAAGGGGAGGAGTTTTAGCCCTTGATAAAGGGGGTAACATACTCTGGCAGATAGAGGGAAACTTCGGCTACTCTACCCCGGTTGTGCAAGGGGAGAACCTTTATATTGCTTCTATGGAAGGGAAACTCCTCTGCGTTTCCCCAAAAGGCGAGATTATCTGGAGTCTAAATTTGGGTAGCCCTTGCTTCAACGCCCGCCCACTGATAAAAGGGGATAAGCTTTATCTCGTTTCCTTCAATAATGTGCTTTTCGTTGTAGATGTAAAGGCGGGCAAGTTGATAAACAAGGTGAAACTTTCTCGGGGAGGGTGTTGCGTTTCAACACCTGTTATAGTGGGGGAAAATATATTCATAGGGGATATGATGGGTAGGCTTTATGCTATTACTCTATCCACTTTTTGAATTATTCAAGGGAATATTAAAAACTTAATCTTCGTTTTCCTCTTTGAGATATATAGTTTCCTCATCGGGTTCGTAGCCGATGAGCTCCGCGTATCTTCCCCAACCTATAGCAGTGTGTAGGAGGAGCTCTGCTTCCTCCTCAGATAAGTCCTCTCTAAATTGCTCCAATACTTCCTCCTTTTGCAAAGGTTCCCCCTTGTTTTCCCTTAACATATCCAAAATTTTCTTAATCCAGGGAACTTCCGTTGCTGCCCTTGCAAATATCTCCTTCCGCTCCTGCACACTGCCCCTTAGGAACTCGTATCCCCAATCGGTTAATTCTATATCTCCTTCCTCCGCAACGATGAAACCGAGCAGTTCTGCTGCTCTTATAACTGGCAAGAGGTCATCAAGCTCGAACTGTAAGCTGCGTGCCAGCCTTGGGATGTCCTCTTTGCCGCCTGAATCATCTAAAATCTCTAATAAACCTATTATCTGTTCTACCTCCGCACTAGGCAGAGGTTCACCATCCATAACAGATGCCTCCTTTCTTATTATACTATCAATGAATAAACTTTGTCTACAATTTCTTGAAACTCCTCATCCCGAGGATTACGAGGACGGGGAAGGTTTACCTTTATCTCTCCGATTATCCTACCAGGGTGGGTAGACATAGCAACTACCCGGTCACTCATAAAGATCGCCTCTTCAATACTGTGAGTGACCATAATGATAGACAAGGTGGGTAATTCCTTATTTCCCCAGAGTCGTAGGAGTTCCTCTCGTAAGTTTTGGCTAGTGAGGGGATCAAGGCTTGAGAAGGGCTCATCCATACAAAGAAGCTCAGGCTCAAGGGCAAGGGCGCGAGCAAACCCTACCCTTTGTTTCATACCGCCAGAAAGCTCTCTAGGATAGGCATTCTCATACCCATCCAATCCCACCTTATCTATCCAGTATCTCACTCTTCTTTCTCTTTCCTCCTTCTTCATTCCTCTTGCTTCCAGTCCAAGTTCAACATTCTGCCAAACTGTCAACCAGGGAATAAGGGCAAAGTTTTGGAAAACAAGGGCTGTCTTGGGGTTCACTCCCTTCACCTCCTCACCGCGGTAAAGGATTTCCCCTCGGGTAGGTCTATCCAGTCCCACTATCATCCTCAAGAAGGTGCTTTTGCCACAGCCCGAAGGTCCTACAAGGGAGGTGAATTCCCCTTCGTAGATATCTAAAGAAATATCCTCAAGCACCACGATATTTGTGTCCTCGTGGTGATATGTGCGATAGACATTTCTAACTTCCAAAATCTTACGCTTCGAATTTATACTTTCTTGCTGCGAGTTCATACATCTTTCTCCAAAAGAATTTATTTAATACTACTATTGTAAGGCTCATAGAGGCTATAGATAGCAAAATGAGGGCGAGGTTACCGGTTTCATATGTCGCATAATCTAAAAGGTAACCTATCCCAAAAGCAGTATAAAGTCTTCCCTTATAAGTGATCCATTCCGCAACGATAAGAGCATTCCAAGCACCGCCCCAAGCGGTTATGCTTCCCGTTATAAGGGCGGGGAAAACCGCTGGTATTAATATCTTTCGCCAATATCGCCAACCCTTAATGTCAAGGGCAGCGGAAACCTGCTTTATATCCGCTGGTATTGCCTTCACCCCACCTATGAGATTAAAGAGTAAATACCATTGGGAACCGGTTAAGATGAGCAGTATGGTGGCAAGATCGACATTACCCGTTACGCTAACGATATAGCGCACGATGAAAGGGAAAAAAGCGGTTGCAGGGAGGGAAGCACAAGCTTGGATGATGGGCAGAAAAAATCTCTCTCTGCTCTCGCGTGAGGCTATGAAGACCGCGGTGGGTAGGGTCCATAAAAGGGCGAGGAGATAGGCACTTCCTATCCTTAAAGTTGAAGCTAATATGGCAGCTGGTATCTTGAGTATGTAGGTAGTATCCAAATGAAGGAGGGAAGAAGAAAGAGAGAGGATAGCTAAGGAAGTTCCAAAAGCGATGCCAAAAAGAAATATAGTAAGGAGGGAAAGACGCAAAAATGAGGAAGTGATGGGAGAGAGCGGAATGGGCTTAATATGGATGTTGAGGAGAGGTCTAAAGAGACGCGAACACAGGAGAAGGATTGCTATAAATGGCTTACTTTTGCCTAATGATAGCCACAAACGATAAGTAAGAGGTGGCTCAGAAGTAGAGGAAACCATTTCGTATTCGTAGCGGAACTTCTCCGCCCAAAAGGAAAGGGGTTGCCAAACGAAAAAATACATAAAGAATACGAGGAAAACGAGTGTCCCTATACCTGCTAAGGCGAGGTCAACCCTGCCCTTATCAACAGCTTCCTGGAGTAAGCTTCCCAATCCTGGGAGGTGGTAATTCATCGGACCTATAGCGATTATCTCACAGGCAATGAGGAAATACCAGCCCCCTGCCCAGGACATCATAGAATTATAAACTACACGGGGAATGGAAGAAGGGACTATCAAAGTGAAGAATTTCCTCAAACCCTTTAACCCTACCAAATCCACCGTCTCCCTAATCTCTTCAGGAATAGTTTTTATGGATTCGTAAATGGAGAAAGTGATGTTCCAGGCTTGGGAAGTGAAGATGAGGAATATCGCTGCTAACTCCACGCCAATGCGAGAACCTTGAAAAAGATTGACGAAGAAGTAGACAGCTGCGGGGAAGAAACCCAACACAGGAACGGATTGAAGTATGTCCAATATTCCCAGCATTATGCCTTCCCTGCGTGGGCTCGTCGCAGCAAGGAACGCATAAATATAGGAGAAAAGCAGGGAAAGGACATAAGCGGAGAACATACGCATAAGTGACCAGAGGGCATAAGAGGGTATTGCTTTGAATTCAACCGGGATATGGGGGGGTATAAGGGGGAAGTGGAGGCGCTCCTTGTATAAGAAATAGGCAAGCGCCATCACAAGTAAAAAGACGATTATTTTGCTGGAGGTTTCCCCAAAAGTCTTTCTCATCTCGAATTAAAACTTCCTAAAAATGATATCAGAGCCTTATTATTTCGCCCTTTATCCCTTTTTCTATATGCAATATTCCAATGGAGTTATAGGGAGCAAATACCCTGTCAGTAGGGCTTCCCGGATTAAATAAAAGGATACCTTGTATCTCTTGGTTGAAGGGCTGATGCGAATGTCCAAATACTATGCATTGGACATTCTCTCCCAAGAAAGCTTCCAACACCCTTTTAGGTAATCCTTCGGGCTCACCCCAGCCGTGTATCAGCCCGATGTTAATCCCGCCTGCTTTAACGATTCTCTTAACAGGTAGTTCCTCCCTTAGTTCATAAGGGTCCATATTACCTACCACCGCTTTTACAGGGGCTATCTCCTCCAAGTCGTAAATCACCATTATATCCTCTATATCGCCTGCATGAAGGACGAGGTCAACTCCCTTAAAGTGGTGGAAGATAGCCTCAGGCAGACGGTCAGCTCTCGTTGGTATATGGGTATCTGAGATAACGCCTATCCTCACCTATGGGGATTGTATAATCTTCCTATGAATAGGATATTTCCATTCTTTCTATCCTGGATGAGGAAGATGAAGGGGTGGTCAGCACGGAAGACGAAATGGCGAGGAAGTGCAGTCTTACCTAAAACTATTCCCGTCGCTGCTGCCGCTTCCGTTCCCTCTTCGTTAACCTCAACGAATGCTTTATGCATTACCGCGGTCACGAATAAATCCCTTTTGCCAGTAAGCCCGGAAAAGTCGGCTTCGCCCTCTTCAAAGGCGCTGGGCATTCCCATCTTTTTCAGGTCATCAGCCATTGAATACTTCCTCTCCATCCTGAACCGGGGGAAATATACCTCTACCTCTTCCCTCTTTAACATCCCTTGCCACTTCTTGAGGTTCTCCACAGTCAAAGTCTTTTCCAATTCAGCAAGGGAACTATCTTTTGGCAATAAAACGAGCATGGATATATTATTTCCTTTATAAGGCATTTCCAGTATCTGTAAAGTATTTGTCTCAGCATAAGGGAAGTTTTGGACTCGGGGTAAACGCATCATTTGCACCTTCACACTCTTATTGGGAGCAATCTTAAAATCCTCCTCTTTCGTCAATTTCTTGTCAAAGGGGATGACCCACAATCCCTTGAAGTAGATGGCGTTGGTAAGCACAAGCCTTGTGAGGGGGGTTATCGTTCCCGGGGGGAGCAAATCCTTT
Organism: uncultured bacterium; assembly: GCA_938041455.1. GTDB lineage: Bacteria > Armatimonadota > JACIXR01 > JACIXR01 > JACIXR01 > JACIXR01. The sequence goes on from CALITO010000004.1 coordinate 190,801, forward strand.
ATCCTTTCCTTCGTCTTTTCCTCCACCCATTTATTTATCGTCCGCCGGCAACCCTCTGGATCCTTAGGGAAATCAAGGTTATTTGCTTCACCGCTATAATATTTCTTCATGATCTTTAAATATTTCTTTAAGAATGGGTAATCTTTCTGCATCCATAAGGCGTTGGCAATGGAGAGCTGGTATTCCTTAGCGGGCTTGTTTATCTCCTGATAAAGAGATTGAAATCCCTTCCTTCTTTCCTCTGCCTTCTTTGGAAAATAGAAGACATTCAGTATTTCCTGGGCTGTCTTGCCCCTTGCTCCCTCGTATAGCATGGCGAAAGCGTTGGAGATGCTGAAGGGGGAGAAGAAGATGTTTTCCTCCTTATACTTTTGGCTATAGAGGCGGTATAGTTCCAAAGCGAAACGGTTGTTAGCATCTACTACTGTCGGTGCATTTTCTTTAGGGAATGAGACCACATTGCCAACAAGTCCCATAACAAGAGAGAAAGCTATCAATAAATTGAAATTTCGCACTGCTTTCACTCCCTTCTTTCTATAATATATCAGAGGTTCCTTAACTTGTCAAATTTCCTCTCTTATTCAGCGAAACCCTTTTTGCTACAATTAAACAAGGTGAAGAAAAATGAAAAAGATACGCTTCTTTCTCATTTTCTTCGTTCCCTTGCTCTTCTGCGCTCCTGTTCAAAGGAAGGAGAAACTGCCGGAGGGGTATGGGTTATCCGCAAAATATCCGGAAGACAAGGGGCTGGAAAAGGATCCTGCGGTTATCTTTTTTGAGAATTTCGAGGTTTCTTCAATTTCGGAGTTGGAGAAGCGTTGGGAAAACATATCTTCTCCCCAAATTATGTCCTTATCTGATGACACCCCTTCAGGAAATGGACATTCTCTCCTTATGACCCACTTGGGTGAACAGGGCACGGGAGGACATCTCTATCGCCGTCTCTTGCCTGGCTACGACCAACTCTTCTTCCGCTTCTATGTGAAGTTTGACCCTGATTGTGGACCAATACATCATTTTTTCCATGTAGGGGGCTACAATCCTCCAACCCCTTGGCCACAGGGAGGGGCGGGAGAGCGTCCCCGGGGAGATGAGCGATTCAGCACGGGAGTGGAACCTTTCGGGGACACTTGGGTTTGGGATTACTATACCTATTGGATGGAGATGCGAGGTAGCCCACCCGAGGGGAAGACATGGGGCAACAGTTTCATCAGAAACCCGAGGCTTAAAGTGGAGAAAGGGAAATGGATTTGTGTTGAACTAATGATGAAGATGAACGACCCTGTGGAGGAGCGCAACGGCGAGATGGCCCTCTGGATAAATGGAAAACTTGTAAGCCACTTAGGCAAAGGTTTCCCTAAAGGGAAGTGGATTTACGATAAGTTCATACCAAATCAGGGAGGCGAGTGCGTCCTTTGGAATGATGAAAAAGGGGGACCAGAATATTTCAGTGTGCCACAAGGTGGAGCACCTTTTGAAGGCTTCCGCTGGCGAAAAGACCCCAACCTAAAACTTAACTTTATTTGGGTGCTACTCTATATCACGCAGGCTCCCAAGGAACATATAAGCAAGGTTTGGTTCGATAATATAGTGGTATCCAAGAGCTACATCGGTCCGATGAAACGATAACTGTTTTGGATAAATATAGGATAGGCCCTCTATCCCAGATATTTCTTCTTCAAACTTTCCAAGTATTCCTTTTCCCTTCTTATATCTGCTACTCTATCCTCCCCTGCCTCCCTTTCTATTATTAATGGTCCTTCGTATCCTATTTCTATGAACTTCTTCAAGCATTCTTCGATATTTGCTTGTCCTTCTCCGAGTATAACTTCGTGCCCCAATAAACCTTCTTTTTCTGGCCAGACACCGTCCTTCATATGGGTGCTGATGATGTAATCTTTCAGAACTTCTATTCCTTCGACGGAGAAAGCCTTGCCATAGAGAATAAGGTTGGCTGTATCAAAGTTAACCCGGGAATTGGGGTAACCGAGTCTTTCTATGAATTCCTTTAATTCCTCGGGAGTTTCCTGGCCGGTTTCAAAGGCGAAGTAAAGTCCCAGTTTTTCGCAATGGGCAACCACCTCGCCAACAGCGGAGAGCATAACATCGTAGAGGGGGTCCTTAGGGTCGGGAGGGATGAAGCCCACATGGGCTGCCATAGCGGGGATGCCGAGGCGAGCGGTGAACTCTGCCGTTCTCTTCGCTATATCTACCCGCTCTGGGATCTTCTCCTTGTTGGCGAAACCCACTGTTTCTCTCACTGTAGGGATATCATCATAGCGTTCCCCAGGAAAGCCTGCGAAAAGGGCAACAACCTCCAGCCCGCTTGCCTTTAAACTCTTCCGCAGGAAATTTTCCTTTTCACTCTCTCCGCTATAATTGAAGAAGGCATCAGCACCGAGTTGGATGACGCTGAAGCCCATCTCCTTTGCAAGGGAGAGAGCGGATGGTATATCCCTCTGAGCGAGGCAAGGTAAAAATACTCCTAAAGCTAACTTCTCCATAAACATATACCTCCTTTCATATCTGCTCTAAGTGGGAAAGATAAAATATAAAAACCTCCCCGTCAAGGAAATGTATGATTCTCTATATACCTGATAAACTAAATTTTCATTGTCCAATTTTAGAGGAAGTTGTATATTATTGTAAAGAAAAATAAAACGATTAAATTAGCGGAGCGCTAAGAGAAAGGAGGAAAAAAAGATGTTGTATGGAATCCCGTTCATTTTGTTTTTTGCTCTGGAAGCGGAGGGCGAGGAGGCGCATATCTATCCCAGTTGTTTGAGGTGTGAATATAAGGAAAATCCCCTGGGGATAGACGAAAGGAAGCCGAGGCTGAGTTGGGTAGTTGAGAGAAGGGGACCTGCTCTGCGAGGTGCCAAGCAAACCGCCTACCAGATAATGGTTGCTTCTAGTAGGGAAAAATTGGAGAAAGACGAGGCTGATCTTTGGGATAGTGGGAAAGTGCAAAGCAGTGAAACCTCACAGATTGAATACGAGGGCAAGCCTCTTGGGAGCGAACAAGAGTGCTGGTGGAAAGTGAGGGTCTGGGATGAAAATGGTAATGCTTCCCCCTGGAGTGAGCCCGCTTACTGGACAATGGGGCTCTTGGAGAGAGAGGACTGGCAAGGGAAATGGATAGGATACGATGCTCCTTTTACCCCACAAGAGGGAGAGGAAGCACAAGCTAAGGCATATTATTTCCTTGATTGTTCTTGGATTTGGTATCCTGAGGGGAGAAAATTGGAGGAAATTCCCAAAGGGAAGAGGTTTTTCCGCAAAATTATGTTTCTCCCCTCTAAAGGGATAAGAAAAGCGGAACTCGCTATTATCGCTGATGATAGATTTGTCGTTTATATCAATGGGGAGAAAGTCGGCGAAAGCGAAGCTTTAGTGGATGCTTGGAAAAATCCTCAGGTGTTCCAAGTTAAAAGATACCTTAAAAAGGGCAAAAACATTCTCGCTATCATGGTAGAGAATTTATCTCGAGGGCCTGCGGGATTACTTTGCCGATTGAGGGTAGAGATGGAGGACGGAGATGTCATTGATATATGCTCTGATGAAAGTTGGAAGACGAGCGATAGAGAAAACGAAGGATGGCTGGAAATCCCGTTTGACGATTCCGAGTGGGATAAAGCTTGGGTGGTGGGGAAGTTTGGGGTAGCTCCTTGGGGATGGTTAACCCCCAGCGGGATTCTCCTCTTACCCTCTCCCTATCTCCGCAAAACATTTGCTATTAAAAAGGATATACGCAAAGCCACGCTCTATGCCACTGCGCTGGGAATATACGAAATTCATCTCAATGGTCAGAGGGTAGGGGATGAATTCTTCGCCCCCGGTTGGAGCGATTACCGCAAGCGAGTATATTATAAAACATATGATGTGACAGATAGGATAAAGCAGGGTAAGAATGCGATTGGGGTGATTCTTGCCGATGGATGGTTCTCGGGATATCTGGATATGAAGGGGCGAGGTTATTACGGTTCACGCCCTCGGCTTCTTCTCCAATTGAATGTGGAATATGTGGATGGGACCAAAGAAAGCATAGTAAGTGATGAAAGCTGGAAAGCGAGCTACGGCCCCATCAGGGAGGCGGACCTCTATATGGGGGAGACATATGATGCTCGCTTGGAAATGTCCGATTGGAGCGAGACGAGTTTTGACGATTCACAATGGGATAAGGTGACCGTCTACCCCATTTCCTCTCTTATAATAAGTGCTCACCCCGGTGTTCCTGTGAGGAAGCAGTTGGAACTTAAGCCGGTGAGGATAAGTGAGCCTAAACCAGGAGTTTATGTCCTTGATATGGGGCAGAATATGGTGGGTTGGGTGCGCTTAAGAGCTAAAGGGGAAAGGGGAAGAAGGATAGTCCTGCGTTTTGCGGAAATGCTTCAACCGGATGGGATGATTTATAGGGAGAACCTGAGGAGCGCCCGATGCACTGATACCTATATAAAGAAAGGAGAGGACGAGGAGATATGGGAACCTCGTTTTACCTTTAGAGGTTTCCGTTATGTGGAGCTAACGGGCTATCCCCAAAAGCCGAGCGAGGACGATATCATAGGAATTGTGGTGCACTCCGATATGAAGGTTACAGGCGATTTTCGCTGTTCTGATGAAAGGGTAAACCGTCTATTCCTCAACATCCTTTGGGGAGAGAGGGGGAACTATCTGGAGGTGCCAACAGACTGCCCCCAGAGGGATGAGAGGCTTGGCTGGACGGGTGATGCTCAGATCTTCCTTCGCACAGCAACCTACAATATGGATGTGGCTGCGTTTATCAGCAAATGGCTTGTTGACCTCTCTGATTCTCAGCGCGAGGATGGGGCATATACCCACGTTGCCCCAGATATAGACTTGGGTGCTGGTTCGCCTGCTTGGAGCGACGCAGGCATAATCTGTCCTTATATCCTCTATAAGGTTTATGGGGACAAAAGGGTTCTTGAGCGGAATTACCAATCTATGGCTCGTTACATAGAGTATCTGAAGAACAACAGCGTAGACTATCTCCGTCCTGCGGAGGGGTTCGGAGATTGGTTGAGTGTCCAGTCTGAAACGCCAAGGGATGTGATAGCTACTGCTTACTTTGCCTATGTAGCCTCGCTTATGAGCGAGATAGCAAAGGTTTTGGGCAAGGACGAGGACGCCCGCAAATATAAGGAGCTCTTCAATAGCGTCAAGGATGCTTTTAATAGAGCCTATGTATCCGAGGATGGTAGAGTAAAAGGTGAGACCCAAACTTCTTACCTTTTAGCATTGGGTTTCGCTCTTCTACCGGATGAGAAGGTGCCTTTAGCCTTGCAACATCTCGTGGAGGATATTGAGAAACGCAATTGGCATCTCTCCACAGGTTTTGTGGGAGCAAAACTGCTTTTGCCCATCCTCACACGATATGGTTATCTTGATTTGGCTTACACACTTTTTCTCCAAGATACTTTCCCTTCCTGGCTCTATATGGTGAAACAAGGTGCTACAACGATTTGGGAAAGATGGGACAGTTGGACGGAGGTAAAGGGTTTCCAGGACCCCGCTATGAATTCCTTTAACCATTACGCCTTTGGAGCAGTGGGAGAATGGATGTTCTCTCAAGTAGTAGGCATAGATTTAGATGCACCGGGTTATAAAAAGATCAAGATAGAGCCTAATCCCGATCCCCGGGGAAGGATTAATTTCGTAAAGGCTCACTATGAATCTATAAACGGTTTGATAAAGGTTGAGTGGAGCAAGGATGGAGAAGGGATGGTGGTGAACATCACGATTCCACCCAACACCTCTGCGAAGGTTTATATCCCCCTTGAAGAGGGTATGGAGATATGGGAGAACGGGCAACCGCCAGAGGAAAAGGAGGGCATAAAATTCCTGGGGAAGGAAAACGGCAAAGTAGTCTATGAGGTAGAGGCGGGCGAATATTTCTTCCAAGTTGAGCGAGCTTTATGAGGTTAGGGAGCGAGGGACCAAGGTTTTCGTCTCCTGAAGGGTCCTTTGAACTTGTTCTTGATTTTACCCTGTTCTTCAAGATGAATTGAACAAGCCCTGATACAGCCCCTTGCTCCCTCAATTGCCCCAAAATGGTGAAAGACATAAAGCGAAGAGGCGTTATAGGGGATTTTTTGTATGGCTTGAAACTCGGGGCGAGCGTAGCCGGCTCCGTTTCTATCTATCAAGTCCAAATCAATGTTGGGGAAATCTAAAGGCCAAAAGGGATTAGTTTCCCTTGCTCCCCCGGTATAAGCGAGCATACAACGTTCTTCATTTAGTTCCCCCCACTCGAATTCTCGTCCTGCGATCTTTACTTTAACCGTCTTTTCTTCACTTATTGCCTTACCCGAACACTCCTTAACGCAAAGCATACATCTATCGCAGATAGGGGGACCCTCATAAAGGGGGTCAGGTTGAAGAGGTGCATCAGTCAAAATGAAGGCGAGGCGTTGGCGAGGACCAAACTCGGGCGAGAGAAACACCTTGCTGTATCCTATCTCTCCTATACCGCAGATAACGGCAGCGATTCGGAAGTGCAGGAGCACATCGGGAGCGGGTTTATCGGGTGAAACGGGCACGCTGATGTGAGTGAGCTTGCCCTCTAATATATCAACTGAAGAGCCGATCACCATATTCTGTATCGGTACTGCTTCGTAGCCCTCGTCCTCAATCATACAGGCTACCTCCCTCAAAACATTCGGAGCGTAAACAAGATTTATATGAGCATAGCCCATAGAGGGATAAGCGGCGAAATATGTTCCCTCTTCTATGCCTCTAAGGCTTCCTCGAAGGATGCGAAAGCCGAAGCCGATTATTGCTCTTGCCTCAGGAAATATATAGCGAGGATCCATCTCCCTCGGTGCTCCCTCAAACCTATCCATTGAGCCTATTCCCACTATGTCAGCTCCGCTCTTTCTCGCATATTCCTTCACTTTCTCTGCTGTGAGCATAACTTAACCTCCTTATAAATTTAGGCCAGGATGTCCCATCTTTCCAAAGTTATCTCGTTTACTAACGGCTCACCGTTGAGGAACCTCTTCACTTCTCCTAATCCAAACTTCCCGATTTCCTTTAATCCTCCCTTTATGCAACCCGCTATATGAGGTGATACAACGACATTCTTCAAATTCCGCAACTTGCTATCCTTCGCAGGAGGTTCAACGGGATCAGTGACATCTAAGCAGGCGAAGATTCGCTCTTTTTCCAGTTCTCTAATCATCGCTTCCTCATCCACTATTCCACCTCTCGCTGGGTTTATAAATACGCTTCCGTCCCTCATATTTTCAAAGAATTCCTTACCCAACATCCCCTTCGTCTTTTCCGTCAAGGGTGCGCAAAGCACCACTATGTCGCAGGTCTTCGCTATATCCAACAAATCGCCTACTTTCTCACCACCATACTTCTTTATCTCCCCCTTGCTCCAATATGGGTCGTAGACAAATATCTTATCGCTCAGAGGGCGAAGGAGCTCCAGTAAGCTCCTTCCTACCCAGGACATAGCGATTATCCCTATCTTGACATCGCATAGGTCTGCGGTATAGTTCCAAAGCTTTTCATCATCCCGCCACCCTTTGTTCTTTTTTATATGTTCGTTCCACCAGAAGATTTTCTTGGTGGAAAGGAGAACATAACCCAGCGTAGTTAATGCTACATCTCTGGCGATAATGTTTGAACCAGAGCTAACCCTCACCCCTTTTTCCATAAGTTGTGGTGAAACATAGGGTTTAACTGAGCCAGCGGCGTGGAAGATGAACTTCAAATGAGGAGCAGCATCAAGAACTTCCTCCTCTAACCTTGGCGATCCCCAACTCGTTATCACAACTTTGGTATTGTTGAGGGAATCCCTTGTCCCTGATTCTCCATCCCATTTTCTTACTTCACCTAATTTTTCAAAGCCATCCAAAATATCGGCCGAGAAAAGTTGAGACAGAAGATGGGGACGCACGAGGAAAGTAATTGTCGCTTTCATCTTTATTCCTCTCCTTCCTTAAGTATTTCCTCCATACGAAAGCCAAATCCGTATCCTTGCAAACTTTCTAAATTCAATCTGCCATTTTCTCGTTTGAAGATTTTGGGATGGACCTTGGCTTCCCTACGGGAGCTGTGGGGAAAATATTGACAGGAATTTGCCTCAAGACCCTTTAAGGGGTAGGTTCTTCCAGAGAAGCCAGCGGAGTGAAGGAGGGCTACCGCAGGATTGGTCAAGTCAGGAATGACATAGGGTATACCTTCCTCAGTAGCCTTAGAGACGAAAATTAGGGCTTTGGAATGGCACTTACAAGTCTTCACCGCTATGCCACTCCAGCCGTAATCCAAAGCTCTTTGGAAATCCTCTAATGTAGTAAGGCTCTCATCTATAAATACCGGCTTCAATTTCGCCAATTCCCTCATATCAAACTTATTACGCTCCAAATCTCGCTCCGTAGGCTGTTCGATAAAAAGCAGTTCCTCAAAAGCGAGTTGGTCTTTCTCCTTTATCTTGGAGAGAAGCTCTACCATGTATTGGGGGGACTCACATTGTTCGTTCGTATCAAGGGAGAAGTAGAATCGCCTTGCTTTTTTATTGGTCTGATGGGATATTTTGAAAACGGATAGATATCTTTCTAAATCCCAGGCGAGGTCGTTACCCTTGAGTTTCACCTTAAGACAAAAGAGCCCGTCCCTCTTTATCCATCCCTCTAAGGAGTTGGGCAACCCATCCTGTGGGTCATTCTCATCTACTTCACTCTCGCTCAGTTTATCTAAACCCCCTACGAGATGGAAAACGGGAACGCTTCTTTGGTATTTCTTCCTGATATACATTCCGGGATATTTCCCTTTGTAATCCTTCCCCAACCAAGCGGACAAATCCCTGTTCATAAACTCCCCTGTGTAACCATCATAGCTACAAATCTTGTTTACCTTACCGAAGGCATCGTGGATAGCTGAATCTACCGGTGAGGCACTTACCAGAACAGCCAAGTAGGGAAACTCTCGGGGGAAAGCAAATTCTTCCCTGATTTCATTTTTAATCCTGTTTAGCTCTGGCTCCAAATCCATAAATATCTCCATAGGATGAGCGAAATAGGGATATTCCAGAACCATCTTACAAAAGCGCTCCACCACGGTTCTCATCGCTTTATCCTTTAAAGCAAGTTCTATACCCGGATCGGGGAAAGCCCACACTGCACTTAGAAACATCCCTCCATCTCCCCAAGCCACATATCCTCTTCTATTTTCAACTTTAACCCGTATATGGCAATATGTGGTCTCCTTCATAACGACCGCACCGAATTTGAGGGGCGTCCTCGGCACCTCAAGGCTAAACCGAGGAATAACTTCTAAAACCCTTATATCGCTTTCCTTCATCTCCTTATTCTCTCAAATGCCTCCTTGACAGCATAATATGCTTTCTTGGGTTTAAGAGGATAAGCGATGAGGGCGTCCGATATCTGTGGCCAACAATCGGCAACATTCCAGAGAAGGATACCTCCACAGTGAGGAAGGCTTGCGTAATGTTCCGTCCAGGCAACATAAGCCTTAGCTTGTAAGTCTTGTGTAACCTCGATAAATTCCTCTAAAGTTTGGGGTTCAGGCAAATTATTAGCCTTTATGGAATTGAAGAGGCTCTGAATACGATACTCCCATCCGACCCTTAAGGTATCGGAAGCATGATAGAACCAGTACTCGTTGAAGGGAGGCCATAGTTTATCCTCGGGAATGAATTGAAGGAGCACTTCCTTATCAGGGACGGAGATGTGCCCTATCTCGCTGACGAACCTGCTTTCGTCTTCCATATAGAAATTGGAGAGATAGTTGGTCCCATGCGCCCAGCGATGGCTATCTCCTTCCCTGGTATTATTTGGGTCATCTCCCGTGGGGGAGAAGGGACTATCGGGAATGAACGGTGTTTGGGGGTTCAATTTTTTGCAAACTCTCTGGAGTATTTCCCTACTTAACCTATGCTTTATGTAATCCTTGCCCATCTGCCAATAGCGGAAAGCGTCGTTTTCGTTCCCACCGCTCCAAAGGGCGAGGCAGGGATGACGTCTCAACCTTCTCACTATGTAATTTGCTTCCTTTTCTACTTCCCTGAGAAACATCTCCGTTTGGGGATAATTGGCGCAGGCAAACATAAAATCTTGCCAAACTAAAATGCCGAATTTATCACATAGATCGTAGAATATCTCGTCCTCGTATATTCCTCCACCCCAAACTCTCAACATATTGGCATTAGCCTCTTTAACCAATTTCAAAACTTCCTTATATCGCTCCTTGGTTATCCTTGCTGGCAAGGCATCAAGAGGTGTCCAGTTGAGACCTTTGACGAAGAATGCTCGTCCGTTTATTTTGAAATAAAACGAGGAACCGCCTTGGGGAAGAGGTTCTTGCACAAGCTCTATGCTTCTGATTCCAAAATTTCCTTCCCATTTATCGAGGATGTCATCATCCTTGTATAAGAAAATACGGTAAGAATAGAGGTAAGGTTCACCCAGGCCGTTGGGCCACCAAAGCTTGGGGTCCTTTATGGGAAACTCAACAACCAAGCGTTGCTCGTAATCTGAGGGAAGTATTCGCCGAGAAAGTTCGAGAAGTTTGTTCCCTCTTTCATCCCTAGTTCCCTCAAATATCTCCAGCTTTAATTTAGCCTCGGAAGGTATCCCCCTCAACCACTCGATCTCTACCTCCCCCTTGATAAGAGCGTTTTTCTCGTTATATTCAACAGTATGGAGCCAGAAATCCGCTATTCTTCCCAGGCGATAAACTATCAAATACACGGGACGCCAAATCCCCAAGCTAACTAGGCGTGGTGCGATGTCCCAACCATAATTATACTGTGCCTTACGTGCGAATAAGCGAGGGAGATACCAATCACTCACTACTTCAAAATCGCTATTTATATCGACGGAAAAAACGGGCGAAGATATTTTTACTGCTAATTTTACATCCTCTCCCATTTCCCCTAAATGGGTTATGTCTACCTCCAAAGGAATGAACATATTTTTATGAGTGAGGGTTTTTCTACCATTAACGAATATAGTGGCGAAGGTATCTATACCGTGAAAAACGATGTGTGCTACCTCTTCCTCTGATACCTGAGGTGGTTTGAAATCAAGGCGATACCACCAGTCCTTTTCCTCTACCCAACGCCAAAGGTCGGCATTTAAGCCGTAGAAGGGGTCTGGACCCTTGCCGGCATTGAGAAGGTCTATGTGAACATCCCCCGGTACCGAGGCAGGAAGCCAGGCGTCCGTGGGACCTTGGAGAAGGCTTTCCAAATCGTGCTCGTCTCTGAAGGAACGCCAGGTAATCCTCCAGCCTTCGTTCAAGGGAAAAACTCTCATAACAACTTCCTCCCTTTTTAATATTCTATTTTAGGTTTTGTTGAATAAAGGGAAAAGGAAAACAACATTCTCCTCCTCAGCGGTTTCCTCCCTTTCCTTTGGAATAAATAGCTTTAGGAAAAGTGAAAAGAAACCATCTTTGAATTATTCAACAAAACTCTATTTTAATAAATTTAACATCTCCTCTTGGAAAGATAAAGCGATAATCGTATAATATGGTTGTTTGGAGGTGTAAAACTATGTTCACTGCTCTCCTCTCT
>CALITO010000005.1 GCA_938041455.1 uncultured bacterium
TATCCTCTCACCCGGTGTGTTTCTTACTCTCCTGTAGGAGGTGCCGTTTGCGGCCCTCCTGAGCTCGGCGGTGCCACGGGTACCTTGGGCATGTTTCCCGGACCGATCGGTTTGTTCATTCCCGGTCCCATCTTGTTCATCATCATCGGCGCATTTGGTGCGGCGGCGGGTTTCTTAGTTGCCCAGTAATACACCGCGACGATGATAGCCAACACGATGATGATGACTATCACCGCTACCGCCGGGCTAACCTGCTTTCCGCCAGCGGCCACTTATTTCACCTCCTTTCTGGGTGTAATATTTAGACAACTAAAGTATAGACAAATATATTTCACCTTGTCAAACATCTTCTTGCAAATGATTTAAAAAACGTCCGATCCTCTCTCTCTCCATCGGTTCTATAACGGCGAAAAGAAGTTCCAAAGCGAGCAGCCAAAGAAGAACTATGTTATTTTCCGAAGGATGTTCCAAAACCTCTGCGAGGAACTCCTTCACGATTTCCTCATAAGACGACGCTCTTTCCTCTATTATATCAAATCTTCCTTCTCGCTTCCTCGTCAGCCCAGCGTAGAAATTAACGAGGAACTCCTGCACATTAGCTGGTGTAGCATATTCCAACCTTTGTCCGAACTCTCGCTTAACTATCCCTTTCAATTCCTCTAATCTCATATTATATAGAAAGTATCTCAGCTATTTCCAATTTTGTCAAATCTATTTTTTTCTCCTCTCCCTCCAATTCCTCAAAGGGAACCGTGTTTATCCGTCCCTCTCTCATTCCAACTAGGTAGCCAAATTTACCCTCAACAGCTAACCGCACTGCCTCCGCACCAAAGAGGGTTGCTAAAACCCTATCCCTTGCGGTAGGGCAACCACCCCTCTGGGCATACCCAACTGCACTCGCCCTCGTTTCTAAGCCCGTCTCTTCCCTTATTCTCCTCGCCAAATCCTCCGCCTTACCAGATCCCTCGGCTAAAACTATAATACAAGAACGCTTCCCCCTCAACTTTCCCTTTTCTATTTTCCTCACTAATTTGCTAAATTCAAAGGGCACTTCAGGGATAATTATATACTCTGCCCCTCCCGCTATGCCAACCTCCAAAGCGATAAATCCTCTATCTCTTCCCATCACCTCTATAACGAATATTCTCTCAAAGGAAACCGCGGTATCCCTTATGCGGTCTATTATCTCTAAGGCGGTATTAACCGCTGTATCAAATCCGATCGTGATATCTGTAGCGGGGAGGTCGTTGTCTATTGTAGAAGCAACCTGGTTAAGGGGGACTCCCCATCCCTTATAGAGGGCTATCGCCCCTTTCAATGTTCCGTTTCCCCCGATGACTATCAAAGCGTCGATGTGATGCTTTTTTAAGTTATCCACCGCTTCTTTTTGTTTCTCCTTTCTTTTAAAATCCTCCGCCCTTGCGGTCTCCAGTATTGTTCCCCCTCTATTAATAATTCCCCCTACGGAGGAGACATCCATCGGCACCATTAAGCCCTCCATTAGGCCCTCATAGCCCTTCCTTATCCCCACCACGGAGGCACCATAATAAATAGCGGTTCGCACAACAGCCCTTATAGCGGCGTTCATTCCCGGGGCGTCTCCCCCACTTGTCAAAACACCTATCCGCATCTCTTTTTCAAAAACCTCCTCACTTGTCTTAGAGTAGGTAAGCCCCTTATCGCTCCCCTTTTCTCACAAGTTAGAGCACCCACTGCGTTGGCAAAGTGGAACACCTCTTCACCCATTTTTGTGAAATCATCCCCTAATTCCAGCACCTTATAGAGCATACCCGCAACGAAACCGTCCCCTGCTCCCGTTGTATCAACTACATTCACCTTAAATCCCTCTATATATCCACTTCCCTCCCTTGTGCAGTAGTAACAACCCTTCTCCCCAAAAGTTATCGCTACCATCTTTTTGCCTCCCCTTAAAATTTCCTCACACCCTTGGGGAGGGGGTTTCCCGATGAGGAAGTCCAATTCTTCCTCGCTTAACTTCACAATATGAGCATACTTCAAGCCCAAATTTATCCCTTCTCTTGCCTTCTCCGCATTTTCCCAAAGGGAAAGGCGAAGGTTGGGGTCATAAGATATAAGGAGTCCATTTTCCCGAGCTATCTCCAAAGCTCTGAGTGTTGCGGAGCGGTAGGGTTCATTTATAAGGGAGATGGAGCCGAAGTGGAGGATTTGTGCGGTTTTTATATAATCCTCATCAATCTCCTCGGGCGTAAGCATCATATCCGCCCCGGGATGACGGAAGAAGACGAAATCTCTTTCCCCTTTCTCCGTTAGCGAGACGAAAGCGAGGGTAGTCCTGTATTGAGAACTCGCCATAAGGAAGCGGGTATCCACAGCACAATTTTCGAGCGTTTTCTTTAAAAAGAGCCCGAAGGGGTCATCTCCCACTTTCCCTATGAATCCCACCTTCACTCCCAGTTTCCCCAGTCCTGCAGCCACATTAGCGGGTGCACCTCCTGCCGCTTTCAAGAAGCCGGGAGCTCGCCACAAGGGGAAACCCTTTCGCAGGGAGACGAAATCTATGAGGATTTCCCCCAGGGCGATTATTTCAGGCATATTTTTATTTTATTTGAAAAGGGTCTTGAATTCCTTCAATAATTCAGGGGGAACGGTTTTGAGTTTGCCCACTGCCTCATCTAAGCTGACGCTGACAACATCTTGTCCTCTTATCGCCGCCATCTTGCCGAACTCTCCGTTATGAACCATATCAACAGCCTTTATCCCCACTCTCGTGGCGATTATGCGGTCGTAGAGGGTAGGTGGTCCCCCTCTTTGGATATGTCCTATCTGGACCCAGCGTGTTTCAAATCCCGTTCTCTTCTCTATCTCATCTGCGAGCCAGCTTGCTACCTGACGCTCTCGTAAGATCTTATGCCCGAAAGCGTCAACCCGCACTTCCGCCTCCTCTTCCTTGGGCAGTTCTACACCTTCCGAAGCCACAATTATAGCGTAGGGCTTCCCCCTTGCCCTAACTTTCTTTATATGTTCCACGAGAGCATCCATATCCAATGGGACCTCAGGAAGTAGGACATAGTCAGCACCACCCCCTATTGCAGTGTAGAGGGCAACCCATCCAGCGTGTCTACCCATTACTTCAAAAACCATGATCCGGAAGTGAGAACGAGCGGTGTCCTTGAGGCGGGCGAGGGCCTCCATAGCCACGCTCACCGCGGTGTCGAAGCCGAAGGTAACATCGGTCCCGGAAAGGTCGTTGTCCATCGTCTTGGGCACACCTACAGTGGGCATTCCTCTCTTGTATAAGGCATTAGCTACTGTGAGAGTATCATCTCCCCCTATAGCGATGAGGGCATCGAGGTTCAATTCCTTGAAGTTCCGAAGACACTTTTCTACATCCTCTTCCTTTTTGAGGGGGTTAACGCGGGAGGTATGAAGTATAGTCCCTCCCTGGGAAATTATCTCCTCCACATCTTCCAAACGAAGGGGGACGATGTCCTTTTCCAACAGCCCTTTCCAACCAGCGCGTATACCTACTACCTCGTCTTCGTAATCCCCTGCCCGATAGACGATAGCCCTTATAGAAGGATTAAGCCCTGGGCAATCACCGCCACCGGTTAGCACGCCTATGCGCATAGAATTCACCTCCTTAATATATACTAAGATCTATTTTTATTCCGTCGTTATTAAACCGTAGCCTCCCTCCTTTCTCCTATAAACGAGGGAGGGTTTTCTGGTAGAGGAGTGTAAGAACAGATAGAAATCGTGTCCCAAAAGTTCCATCTGCTCCACTGCTTCCCCTTCGCTCATAGCTCGGAGGGAGATGGTCTTTCGACGGATGATAAGAGGCTCTTCTTCTCCCACGGGCAGTTCCCCTCTTGCTTTCTTCTGGGACTTCTCCTTGAATCTTTTTAACTGTTTCTCCAATTTATTGGCAGCTCCGTCCACAGAAGCATACATATCGCTCGCCCGCTCTTCACCCCTGGAGATGAACCCATCCCCTCTAATTGTGACCTCCACCTTCTGCCAGTTTCTTTGACGTTCCAGCACCACCTCCGCCTTTATTAGCCCCTGGGAAAACCTCTCCAACTTCCTTAGTTTCTTATTTATATAGTTTTTTAGGGCATCGGTAACTTCCACATTTTTACCCGTGATGATGACCTGCATCACAACTTACCTCCCTATTTTATGTGAGGAGTGTCTGCCACGCCCCTAAGGCGTGGCAGACACTTTTTCTTCCAAAGTTAGGATATCTTCACTACCTTGGAAGCCTGCAGTCCCTTTTTGCTGTGGACTATCTCAAACTCTACCTCGTCACCCTGCTTGAGGGTGCGATAGCCCTCGCCGGATATGGCAGTGTAATGGACGAAGATGTCTTCGCCATTCTCCATAGTAATGAAGCCATACCCTTTTTTGTCATTGAACCACTTCACATGACCTCTTGCCATACTTCCCACCTGACGCTTTTTCCCGCCAGGTGTCTTTGCCTCCTTTCTAAAAAGATTTCTCTCAACGGCTCGCTGAGCCTTTTGACTACTTAATAATAATTCAAACCATTTAGATACATAAGTCAATAAATTTTTATCCTTCGAAAAAAAGAAGAATTTTTGAGCGGTTGTTCTCAAATCCCTCTCACTCCTTGGCTATGTCTTTTCCATCCACAAGGTGCAACTTTACAAACCCCCTTCGTCACTATCATCCCCGTAATTTTCCTTTTCCATCTTCCTTATCTTGTCCACCTCTTTTTTCCCTTACTTCTACTTCCTCACCTAATATCTCTTCTATAGATTCCACAGGAATTGCACCTATTCTCAAAATAAGTGGCTTATCGGTCAGGTCTATCACTGTTGACTCTATACCTATAGGCGTTTTTCCGCCGTCTATTAAGCATTCTATCCTATCGCCCAACTGTTCCTCAACCATCTTCGGTGTAGTTGGACTTGGATGCCCGGAAAGGTTAGCTGAAGGAGCTACGAGGGGACCGCTTCTCTCTATAAGGGCAAGAGCAATGGGATGGTCAGGCATCCTTAAGCCCACCCTATTACTACGAGTTATCTCCGGTGGGACTTCTTCCTTCTTCGGTAGCACGATAGTAAGAGGACCTGGCCAAAAAGCGGAGATCAATTTCTCAGCACTGGGAGTAAGTGTTAGGACGAAATCCTCCATATCCTTTTCGTTGGCGATATGGACGGTCAGGGGCTTTATTTCCTCTCTGCCCTTCACCTTATAAATCCGTTGCATAGCTTCTCTATGAAAGGCAGAGGCTCCCAAACCATAAACCGTCTCTGTGGGGAATGCGACCAATTTGCCCTCCCTAAGCAAGCAGGCTGCTATTTCTATTTTTCTTTTGGATATTTTTTGGGGATTAATTTTTAAAACCAGCAATTTCCTATTCCAAAATGGGTGGTGAATGTTTGAGCCTTCCTCTTGCCCAACGGAGGTCCTCCTCGTCATCTATATCAGCGGAGAGGTGGGGATAATTCACCAACACCGATCTTATATTGCCCTTCAACGCCCTGCTCATCAATCTCTCCACTTGTTTAAGAGGCAAAACAGGGATACCAATTTGCTGGAGAAGAAAGCGCAGAAAGAATTCCAAACCGAGGAAGAAGGCTATTTTCAGGGGGCTTTTGCGAATCCCATAGGCTTTCTCTATGATTTGCCGCTTTCTCAGAACGAAATCCCTACTTAGAAGCACCACGTTCCCGCCCGCGAAGCGGCCCTCGCGCAACTTCACAAAGGTCTTATCTATACCCGGAGCTTTTTGTTGGAAGACCTCCCTACTAACGGTGGGATAGGCGAAATCGGCTTTAAGTGGGGTTGCCTTCTCTATGAATTTATCCACAGCGGAGGGTGTGAGGAAGGGTAGGTCAGCGGAGGATACCAACACATATTCTCCCTGGCAATTCTCCACTCCCTTTATTAGATTAGCGATGAAATTCTTACCCTCGGGGAGGGACACCACTTTTTCATTTTCAGGAAGGGGGAGCCCGTCCCCCACCACATATATCTTGCTTATATAGCGGGAGGCAAGGAGAGCCTCAAGAACATAAGAAATCAAGGGTTTACCCCCCAATTCCCTCAAAGCTCTCCTTTCCTTACCACCTGCAAGAACTACCGCTTCCACTTATTCAACCACCTCCATCTCCACCGCTTGGGGGGTAGGTTTTACAACCATTTGCTTCCATCCCCTTCTTTTGAAAGAAGGGGGTTGCTCTTTAAAGATAGAAAAAAGGGCGGAACCACTTCCAGTCATCAAAGTTGGGGTTCCTCCACGATGTAACTCCCTCTTCACCTCTCCCAGCTCAGGGCGGAGGGAAAAGGCAGGTTTCTCTAAGTCATTGCGCATAGTTTTTCCTATCTCCATTATATCCCCTTTCCGGAGAATTTCAAGGAATTGGAGAAGAGAGGAAGGCCGATAGGGGGGGCGAAGGTGGGAATAGACGAGGGGAGTGGAAAGGGGGAAAGGTGGGATAAGCAAAAGAAAATGAAAAGGCGGCAAAAAATCCAAAGGCTCTATAATGTCACCTTTGCCCCTGCCGATAGCACAACCTCCATAGAGGAAGAATGAGACATCTGCACCAAGGGAAGAAGCTAAGGGCAACAAATTTTCCTTAGAGAACCCATATAGACGAGCGAGGGCTAAAAGAACACCGGCTGCGTCAGCACTTCCTCCCCCCAGTCCCCTACGGATAGGGATCCCTTTATTCAACCATATATGGATTCCTTCCTTTATTCCAAAAGCCTTTCTAAAAATATCGGCAGATTTGTAGGCGAGGTTATCTTCGCTTGCCTTCATTCCCTCACATTCCAGTTTCACTCCCTCACCTTGAAGTCGTATCTGTAGTTCGTCATAAAGGTCAATGCTTTGGTAGAGCGTTTCCAATAGATGATAATCGCCCTCTTTGCCCAGGACCGCTAAATAGAGGTTGAGTTTACCCCCCACTCGGAGTCTCACTTCTTTACCGCAAGGAACAGGCACTTCAGTTCCTCCCAGGAAAGGGTTTCTAATCTTCTATCCGGTTCTACAGGTAAAAGGGAAGGGGAATAGCCAGAACTTTGCAAGGCGTTACGTAGGTTCTTTCTTTTGTATCTGAATATTTCCCGGAGGAAGTGAAAGAACTCTTCTTTGTCGGTTATAATTACGGGAGGGGGTTGGGGTATCATCTTTATTGCCCGAGCGTCCACCTCGGGGGGAGGGAAGAAAATCCCTTTTGGAATAAGGAAGGAGCGTTCTATTTGGAAGTGGAAAGTGATATAGAGGGAAAGAGGGGTAATATGACGGTTAGGAGGAGGAAGCAATTTGTCAGCCACCTCCTTCTGGACTGTTATAACCACCAGAGAGAGGAGGTCTTTCAGCTCCACGAGCTTTTGAAGGATGCGAGCGGTTGAGGAAAAAGGGATGTTGGAAACCACTTTAAAGGGAGCGGAAAGATAGGAAAGAAGCCTTTCTCCCTTTATTTTTAAGAAATCCTCGTAGAGGAGAAAAACATTGGAGTAAGGGGCGGTAATCTTTTCCAAAAGGGGTTGGAATCTCTTATCTACCTCCACTGCCAATACTTTACGGGCTCTTTTCGCAATAACCCGGGTTAGGTTTCCTATACCAGCACCTATTTCCAACACATCTTCCGTAGCTTGCACCTTGGCTTCATCGCAGAGGCGGGAGAGCAGATAAGGATTGAGCAAGAAATGCTGCCCCTTTTCCTTGGAAAGGGTTATTCCCTGGTTTTTGAGAAGAGTGGCGAGAGCCCCTTTCCCTACTCCAGAATATACACTTTTACTTTTCTTCTGCCCCACCTTTTAGCTTCTTTACAGGATTCCATAAAAAGGTCAATCTTGTTGCCCTTGATAGCTCCGCCTATATCTGCTGCCAAGGCCAGACCATATCCCTCTATATAAAGGAGAGTGCCAAGCTTAATTACCCTACTATCCACCGCAGCTATACCACGCTCCGTTCTGATACCTGTGGCGGTTACCCTATTAACCCCCCTTGCCCCAGCGCAATAGGCTGTCGCCTCCATCTCAAGCACTTTTCTAACTCGCTGCACCCCGCCACGGGAGGCGAGATTTTTACCCGCCCCGATTAGGATAACTCGAGAGACGGGTTCCCTGATAACTTTTTCCCCTAAAACCCTTTTTTCCTCCTTTCCATTCACAACAACGACCTCATAGCGTACCTTCTTTAACCCCGGCTTTCCTTCCCTCAGGGTAATCCTTATCCCTTCTCTCAACCTTGTTTCAGCCTTTACTTTTGTAGGTGGAGGGATCTCCTCTATCGTCCATATTATCTCTCCCTCCTTGCTCAATCCTCCCACAACCTCTAATAGCAGGAATAGGGTGAGTGGGAGAGAGAGAAATCTTCTAAGAAAGATTATACTCACCTCCTAAAAGGTTTTGCTCAACAACTAATAACTTGCCTATTGGATAAATAATAACCTCCCCGCTACCTTTTTTCAAGTTTTTGAAGCTCCAGCATAAATTTAGTATTACTCAAGAGCGGTTGAGTGCAAATTCTTTATGAAGGGCTCTTACCGCGCGGGCGGTATCGCTATCACTGAGGAGCACGGAAGCAGAGAGCCTGGAATCTGCTATCTGGATGAAGGGGATTTCTTCCCTATTGAGAACTGCTAACATTCGAACTATAACTTTTTGAAGTAAGGAGGGGTGGGAGAAGATCACAGATACCAAGGATGTATTCTCCATTATCTCTACAGGGAGCACCTCTACTTCCGCCGAGTCTCCCAGTTTCGATAGTTCCTCTTTCTGGATAAGAAATGAAACCCTATCGGAAGCGGTGTCGAAGAGATAGAGACGGGGTTTTCCTCCCTTCCAAACGGGCACGACCACGCTGTCAAGGAGGCGTCTTACCCTCCAAAGATTCTGGCGGGTCACTGCGAAAGTTATCCTGTCGCTACTCATAGAGGCGAGGTAGGCGTTAACTTTTAACTTGCCCAACATTTTATATAGTTCCACTTCTACATAGGGTTTATCCTCTTCTTGCACGCCGATGTGAAGATAGCCGATAGAGCCAAGGTTTGTTATAGCGGTTATTCTTTCCTTTTCCTCAAAGGAAAGCTCCTCATAAGAGGTTATACGGGAACCTGGGAGGTCGCTTTTGGTGTTTTTCACCCAGAGGTCAAGTTTATGTTCCATAGCGATTTCAATTGCTCGGGGGTGGACTACCCTTGCTCCTTGATGGGTCATCTCGCTCACTTCTTCATAGGAAAGCCGGGGGAGAACCTTGGCTTCATTGACGATAGAGGGGTCAGCTGTCATAACACCGTCAACATCGGTATAGATTTCCACTCGCTCAGCGCCGAGAGCAGCGCCCAGGGCAGTAGCAGTAGTGTCCGATCCCCCCCTTCCTAAAGTGGTTATATCTCCGTGAACCTGTGGAGGAACAGCCTGCGTCGCTCCCTGGAAACCTGCTACCACTGGAACATATCCCTGCTTCAAAACATAGAGAATATACTCCGTGTTTATGCGAAGGATGCGGGCGTTACCGTAGTCGGCCGTAGTGATTATACCCGCCTGTGCTCCCGTGAGGGCTATTGCCTTAATACCCATCGTCTTAAGGAGCTGGGCCATAACAGCAGCGGAGATTATCTCGCCACAGGCTATTATCAAATCCTTTTCTCTGGGCTCCACTTCCACCTCTGGGGCAATGTTCTGGAGGAGGGCGAGGAGGGTATCGGTAGCATAAGGCTGGGGGCTTCTCCCCATTGCGGAAACGACCATAACAGGGGAGAAACCCCTATACAAAGCTTCTATCACCTTCCTTGCTGCCATAATCCGCATATTCTGGTCAGCAAGGGATGTCCCGCCAAATTTTTGCACTATAATTTTCATTCTCCCTTACCTCAAATCGCATTTTATAGCGGTGTTGGGGAAAACCTCGCTAAGCGCGGATATGATTCCCTTCAACTTTTCCTCTTTTATCAAGCAGGAAACGGAATCATAAGCGTCCCCTACCTGAAGAACCTCTGCTCCTTGCCTTAACATCGTTTCCAATATCTGGACCATTATACCAAAAAGGTCGCGCATATCTGGGGCATAAACCGTTACTAAAGAGCAACCAGCGAGCAGTTGGGGATTGTAACCTGCCCCTTTCAACCTTTCCATAGCCTTGCCCGTTTCTTCCCCAGGGAGCACAAAATTCAAGGTATCCTTATGGATTTTGGGGATGGTAAAGTGAACCTCCACTTCCGTCAAAATCCTTAATATCTTTTCCACCTCCTGACGCCCTTCCCTCAGTTTCAATTTTAGGCAAGCATAATCGCGCTTGCATTCTATCTCACTTACTACCCTATCTTTTTCAAACTCCGTTACCATTCCTGCTCACCCTATTCTCAAAGGAGAGGATATCTTCTTTAGAAGAGCAATAGCGGAAAGGATTGCGAGATAACTTGTGCGAGGGTTTGATGGAGCGGGATAGTTCTCCACCTGAGCTTTCATTTTTCCAAATTCTCCTTCCACTTCTATCCTGTGTATATTAGCTTCCGCTTGGGGGTCCACTACTATGCGCACCATTGTTCTTTCCGCTCCTATACCTGCCAAAGAAAGGGCCGCTGCTACATTGACATTTGCAGGGAACAGTTTTACCGCCTCTTCCGCATTCCCCTCGTAAATCACTGTCGGTGCCTTAAGGGAAAATAAATCCAGCTTTTTCTCTTCTACATAAGGGGTGCCTGAGAGAGCAGGGGGAGGCTTTATAGTGGTTAAAACGACGCTCTTTATCCCCCCTACATTTGCCGACTGCACAGCATCCAAACCGGCGAGGGCACCAGAAGGAATATAGATTCTGCTGTTTCTCTCCTTAGCTTTCCTTATCTGTTCCTCCCTCCCCAATAGTCCCCCTACGCTCATAATCAGTATATCCTTCCCTTCTCCAATCACCAAGGGCAATAACTCTCCCACCGCCTCCTGGGAAGCTGATTCCACTACAAAATCAACCTCCTTAACGAGAAGAGGTGGAGGGATAATTTTGGGGGACGAATTTTTCAAGCTTTGAAGGAGCGCCTCCGCTTTGCTCTCTTCCTTATCCCAAAGAGCATAAAGCTCCGCTTCTATTTCGCCCTCATCTATAGCCGAGGCTATCTCTCTTCCTATTGTTCCACAGCCAACGATGCCTATCTTAAGCATATCTATTCTTGCTCTTTCTTGCCCCCTTTACCGCACCAGCTCCGCTAAATTGTTGCAGTTTACCCCGGCGGCGTTGGCATCGTCGGTATCTAAATGCATCTGTAGCAAGTACTTCTCGGAAACCCTTACCAATACATTGGTGAAGATGACCCCTCGCTCTCCAGCCACTTTAACGCTTACCAAATCCCCATCCCTTATGCCCAACCGTGCTGCTGCCTCGGGGGAAGTATGGATATGACGCGCCTGGATTATCGCCGCTTCCTTATAGATTGCTCCCTTAGGACCTATAATTGTTATAGGTGCTGCTCCCTTCAGGTCCCCGGGATACTTATATGGGGCATCAACACCTATGGTAATGCAATCTGTGCGTGATATTTCCACCTGCGTTTGTCGTCTCGTAGGTCCCAGTATTCTAACTCTCAGAACACCTCGCGGACCCACTACTTGCACTACCTCGGCGGAGGCAAATTCCCCGGGTTGATAGAGGTCCCTTTCCTTCCTCAACTGGTATCCCTGCCCGAAAAGGATTTCCAGGTCTTCCTGGGAGATATGCATATGGCGAGCAGAAACACCTATGGGAATGAGGTTGCCAGCGAGCTGACGATCTCGATTACGCACGCACTCCTCACAACGACGAAATGTGAGGAGTTCTTGCGCTACCTTCTCCGCTATAACTCGGGCTAATTGTTCCTCTCTTATCATATCTTTTTAATTTTAGGGGATTTCACTAGCTCAGTCAAGTTTCTTGTAAATAATTTTACCTTTTATCAAAGTGATACAGACTCTGAGCTCCTCGTCAAGCACAACCAAATCGGCGTCATTGCCCACAGCTATCCTGCCTAAGCCCTTTAAGTTAGCTTCCCGGGCTGGATTTAAGGTCGCCATCTGGATAGCATCTTTTAGAGGAAATCCAAGTGAAACGACATTCCTTATTGCCTGGTCAAGTGTGAGGGCACTTCCAGCAAGGACATCCGGGGTATCTTTGAAGAAAATCCTTCCTTCTTGTTTTACAATCGTCCGTTCACCGAGCCAGTTGTATTCTCCGTCAGGTAAGCTCGTGAAGGGCGTGGAGTCGGTGATGAGCATCACTTTGTCTTTACCCTTTGATTTGACTATTAACTTCACCGTTAAAGGATGGAGATGCACAAAATCGGCTATAACCTCACAAGCTACTCTTTCATCCGTTAGCGCAACACCTACACATCCTGGCTGGCGATGATGTAGGGGAGGCATAGCATTGAACAAGTGTGTTGCTTTACTTATTCCCGCGTTAACCCCCTTAATTGCTTCCTCCCAACTCGCCTCGCTGTGCCCTAAAGACACCACTACTCCTGCCTCTTTTAAAATTTTTATCGCTTCCAATGCGCCCTCCACTTCGGGAGCAATTGTGATCATCCTTACTCCCTCTTTTATCATTTCGTTTATTTCCTCTATGCTGACGGGGCGAATGGCTTCCGGAGGCTGGGCACCTCGCTTATTCATACTTATGTAGGGGCTCTCTAAATGAGCGCCCAAAATTCTCGCGCCTCTACTCTCCGCTTCCCTCACATCTTTAAGAAAAGCCAACAATTTATTGTGAGAGGAGGCAACTCCCGTAGGAAAAAAGGCAGTGACACCGAAGCGAGGCAAGATGACAGATATCTCCTCCAGCGCGGATTTCCCGTCCATACAGTCATATCCCCCTAGGCCATGGATGTGAATATCTATGAACCCGGGAGCGATAATCTTGCCCCTTAAGCTAATTACCTCGGCTTCCTTGGGAGGGGTAAAGTCTCCGATTGCCCAAATCTTCTCTTCCTCGATCAATATGTTCCCTCTCAAAATCTCCTCGGGGGTATAAATCTGTGCATCGCTCAAAACGAGCATATCCTCTCCTCCTTTCTAAAACCGCTTCTTTAACAAGTCGCTTAGAGAGTAATGAGTGAGCAGTTGTAAGGTGTAGGTGTTCTTATTAGCGTAAAAATCCCTTTGATAAACCAGGGTGAGCCTGTTGTGTTGGTCTATATCCCAGTTTATACCCCCACTTGCCATCCTTGTTTCCTTCCCCTTATCCAAGTCAAAGTTGAACGAACGCCAGGAAAGGAGTAACTTCAAACTCTCCTTCAGGGGGACTTCCGCGAGGAGGAAAAAACCACCTACATTGATGTCCTTATCCCCTCCTATATGAGCCTCTCCCAAGAACCGTGTTTTTCCCTTATATATCCGAAAATCCAAGCCAATTCTCGTTTTATCAATCCTTTCAGAGGTTATTCCTTCCTCATTCACCAGTGGTAGACTACCTGACAAGAGGGAAAACCCAAAATCGCCCTCTACCAAGGGATTGGGACTTATCTCCCTTTCCACTCGCAGTATATATGTTGTTTTTTCGCCTTTTGAACTCTCTGT
The DNA here is from genome assembly GCA_938041455.1 of uncultured bacterium. Taxonomy (GTDB): domain Bacteria; phylum Armatimonadota; class JACIXR01; order JACIXR01; family JACIXR01; genus JACIXR01. The sequence goes on from CALITO010000005.1 coordinate 13,501, forward strand.
GCCGCGGGATGCGGAAAATGTGAAGAGATAAGGACCATAACTACCGGATATACTTGCTCCTTCGTCAAGCCTCAAACCAAGGCTCTGCGAATATAGGGGCTGGATAACCTCAAAATGGGGGTCATAAAAAGCGTTTAACGCGAAGGGAAGGGGAAATCGCCCTGCCTTCGCAACCAAAGTGTTGTCGAGGAAATTCAGAGTGAACCAAGCCTCTCCCAGGCGGAAATCGCTTCTCTCACCTCCAGTTGTTTGGTTTAACATCTGTAGGAATATAGAGCCTGCGGGCATATCGTATTTATAGTTCAATTCTCCCCCAAAGAGATATAGGCGGGATTGGTGATTAACATCCCACCGGGCATCGAGGAGGAGATTCACCTCGCTTAAACCCGGCTGAGCGAGGATAAAAAAACAGTTAAGAAAGAGATAGAATCCTCTTAGCATTTCCACCAAGCAAAAGCTCTCTTTCCTGGGGTGAGGGTAAAATCTCCTCTATTAGTTTCAGGCGTAGAGGGGGAGGGAGAAAGGGAAGCCGTGAGCCGAATACCAGTTTGTTCCTCAACTCCTCGTTTATTTTCCCCGAGGCGAGAAGGAAAGGGGAGAATTCTATGCACACAGCATCTTGCTTCAGAAGTAGGAAGGCTTCTCCTAACTCTTCAAAGGGTATATCAAGGAGCACAATAGAGGGGAGTTTATCAACCCCCTCATAGGGGGGGACGAAATCGATCAAGATAGGGAGGGAGATATTAGCGCAGAGACGAAATATCTCCTTCAAAACCATTCCTCTCTCCCCGAAATGGCGGAAAAGACGAAGTGCGACGAACCCTCTATCTTTCGCCTTTTCGATTTCCTCCACACAGCGAGGGTAATCGCGCTGGTCAACCGTTAAAACGGGAAGAAGTAGAGGATTTCGCTGGGAGACGAGCAAAGTTTCTACATTGCCTTCCTTATAGGATAGTAGGGAGGATTTAAAGGAAATCGCCAATCCCTTAGAAATGCCCGCTTCCTCAAGAAGTGAGGAAACCCGCTGGGGGCTAGCATCTATCAGGGCGTGGGGATAGAAGCCCCATTGGACATTTACATCTATTATCTCCATCTGCGATAACACCTCTTTTCAACTGGCATTTTTTATTCCCAAAAGGTGTGCTATGTTCTCTCCGAGTATCATCTCTTTCTCTTTAGTTGTAAGCCTCAAATGCGTCACCTTTTCCATTTCCCTAAGGGCAAAAGAAACGGGGTCGGGGCTTCTGCTTGGACCATCTGTGCCCCAAATAATCCTCTTCACCCCTACTTCTTCAATGGCCTTTTCTATCTTCTCTAATAGAAGGACACCGCTTATGTCAAGGAAGAGATTAGGATAGTTTTTCGCTAAAGTGATAAAGCGATCCATCAATTCGCCATCCCTGCAAAGGTATAGACCTAAGTGAGCGATTATCACCTTTAGGTTGGGGAATTTCCTCGCTATTCTTTCCATATTATCATAGTCGCCTGCGCAATCTATAAGGGAAGGCACCCCCATCTCACTTGCTAATTCTAAAACAGGGTCAACGAGGTAATCCTCAAGCCGGCAGATCCCCGCGTGCATCTTTATCCCCTTGAAATTTTCATTCTTTATAGCTTTCTCTATTAAATCGAGCGTGTGCTCGCGGAAATCGGGAAGGGCATAGGCAAAGGGGATAAATCTTTCAGGATACTTGTTCCTTGCCTCTTCCAACTCCTCAATTGCCCTTCGGGCGGGAACATAAAGTCTCAATAATACTGCTTTATCAACACCGACATCGTCCATCATTTTGATTAGATTCTCTGGCCTGCCCTCTTCTCCCACATAGACATCGTCGCGGAGGTGGAGATGTGCATCTATAATCATCCTGATTCAAATTTATTATAAAAGTGGAGGAGAAATAATCAATTACTTTGTTGAATAATCCAAAGGGGGAGTGAGGAGAGAGAATGGGCCATATCACACTCCTCATCCTTCCTCGCTCCTTCCCTCCAGTGGATATCTATTATCTCGACTCTTTCATCTGAGAGAAGATAATCTATATGCCAAAATATCTTCTCCTTTTCCTTTCTTAAATGGCGAGCTACCCTATTAGCGAGTCCCTTCTGTGCAGAGCCCACATACAGATAATTTCCCTTGGGAAGAAACGCCTTCCTATTTTGCCTATCTCAAGGCCGAGGTCTTCCCCCACCCAAATATGGAGGAGATATACACCTGGTCTTCGGGGTATCAAAACCTCCTTCATTGCAATTTGCTTAGAAATTCATCAACATTTTCCTTAGTAACAAGCCTGACGGGAACATATATATCTTTCTCCACTTTCTCTCCCCTGAGCACTTTTAAGGCGATATCCACCGCCATTTTCCCCATTTCCTCTGGCTGCTGGGCAATAGTGGCTAGCATTTTCCCTTTCTTTATCGCTTCCAAGGCGTCTTTGTTCCCATCGAAGCCGATCACTTTTATTTTGCCCAACTTCCCTGCCGCCTCTATTGCTTGTAGGGCACCGAGAGCCATTTCGTCGTTTTGGGCAAAGACGCCGTCAAGGTCAGGATGCCTCTGAAGGATATCCTCCATAACCTGCATAGCGAGGTCGCGCCGGGAATTGGCAGGGCGCTTCACTACCACCTTAACACCTGTTCCTTTCAATGTCTCTTCAAACCCCTGTCCCCTTTTCTGAGCGTTAACCGCTCCTAATTGGCATTGAATATGTGCTACCTTCCCCTTCCCTTGTAGCGCCTTAACCATATACTCGCCTGCCAGTCTGCCTCCCTTTATGTTGTCTGAGATTATTAATGAAGCATATTCTCCCCCGCTTGTCCCTATATCCACTATGATAACAGGGATGTTCGCTCTATTAGCTGATTGCACCGCCGGGACCACAGGGTCGCTCTCGTAGGGAGATATAAGGAGAGTATCTACCTTCTTCTGAATGAGGTCCTCCACATCGTTTAACTGCTTATTGGGATTATCTTGGGCATCGGTAATTATTACCTTCACCCCCCTCTTGTTGCACTCTTCCTTTATTCCATTGGTCACTCTTATCCAGAATGTATTGTTGAGGGCGGGGGTGGAGTAGCCCAGCACTATCTCTTTGCCTACTTTCACCATCTCTGTTTCCACCCTTTCTTTTGCCTGCTTCTTACCACAGCCTAAGAGGAAAAAAAGCAAGCTTGTGCTTATTAGCAAAACGAATTCTTTTTTCATATCCAAGACCTCCCTTCTATTTTTAATTTTAATCCATATAAGCTAAGCTTGGAAATACTACCCTTAGGTGATTTTTTTATCTAAAATACTTTTAAAAAGGACCTATGGAGGTGCTGGCTATGTACCCTTTTCTCGCCCTTGATTTAGGAGCAGAAAGCGGAAGAGGTATGGTTGGCTTCTTAGAGGACGGGAAGTTCAGATTGGAAGAAATCCACCGTTTTCTCAACGGTCCGGTGAGGGTCGGCGAGAGCCTTTTTTGGGATGTTCTCAGGATTTGGGAGGAAGTAAAAACGAGCATAAAGCTCACCGCACAGAAATATGGGAAACTTGGGGGAATTGGCGTTGACACCTGGGGAGTGGACTTCGCCTTGCTGGGAAAAGGGGATATCCTTCTGGGTAACCCCTACCATTATAGGGACAAGCGGACAAACGGAATGCTTGAGGAAGCTTTCCGCCGGGTGCCGAAGGAGAAAATCTATTTCCGTACAGGTATCCAATTCATCCAATTGAACACCCTCTATCAACTTTTGGCAATGAGGGTGGAGAGCTCTCCTCTTCTTGAAATTGCCGAAACATTTCTTATGATGCCCGACCTTTTCAATTTCTGGCTGACGGGCGTCAAGGTTAACGAATTCAGCATAGCCACGACATCACAGTTTTATAACCCAGTTCAGGGTGATTGGGATAGGGAATTGTTAGAAGAGATGGATATTCCCCACCATTACCTTCAGAAAATAGTTCCCTCGGGCACGGTTTTGGGGGAACTCCTTCCCTCCGTGGGTGAGGAAGTAGGAGTCAAAGGGGTTCCCGTCGTTGCAGTTGCCTGCCATGACACGGGCTCGGCGGTTGCGGCCGCCCCAGGCGAGGGTGAGAATTGGGCTTATATAAGCGCTGGCACATGGATGCTTATGGGAGTTGAGATAAAAGAGCCGATAATAAACCAACGAAGTTTCGAACTAAACTTTACTAACGAGGGGGGTGTGGGGGGAACATTTCGTTTTCTGAAGAACATAATGGGGCTCTGGCTCGTTCAGGAATCGAGGCGAACTTGGGCGAGCAGGGGTGAGGAATATAGTTACAGCGAGCTCACCAAGATGGCGGAAAACGCTCGTCCTTTCCCATCTATATTGGAGCCGGACCATCCTTCCTTCCTGCCGCCGGGGGATATGCCCGCCCGTATAGCTAATTTTTGCCAGAAAACAGGACAAGAACCTCCCCAAACAAAAGGTGAAATCATTCGCTGTGTTTTGGAGAGTCTTGCCTTGAAATGTCGGTGGGTGATGGAGAAGATCGAAGAGATGATGGGAAAGAGATTGGAAAAAATTCACATATTTGGGGGAGGTTCTCAAAACCCCCTTCTTTGCCAGTTTATCGCTGATGCTACCAATAGGCTCGTTTTAGCAGGACCTGCGGAGGCTACCGCAACGGGCAATGCCCTCGTTCAAGCCCTCGCGCTCGGCTATATAAAATCGCATAAGGAAATGAGGGAGATAATAAGAAATTCCTTTGAGGTGAAACCCTATGAACCGGTTTCCCCGAGCAGCTGGGATTCAGCCTATGAAAAATTCCTCAAATTAAGGGAACAAAATATATGAGGGATAAAATCCTTCTCGCTTGGAGCGGGGGAAAGGACAGCGCACTATCTCTATACGAACTTCTCCAGAGGGGAGAATTTGAAATCACAGGGCTATTGACAACCGTTACCGAAGGTTACGATAGGGTGAGTATGCACGGGGTAAGAAGGGAATTAGTGGAGGAGCAGGCGTCTATCCTCGGTTTCCCCCTTGATATAGTGTTCATTCCCCGAAACTGCACTAATGAGGAATATGATAAAAGGATGAGGGAGAAGATGATTTTCTATAAAGGCAAGGGTGTGGAGGGAGTGGCTTTCGGGGATGTATTCCTTGAGGATGTGCGGGAGTATAGGGAAAGGAATCTGGCAAAGGTTGGGATGAAGGCGGTTTTCCCTCTCTGGGGGTGGGAAACCAGGGAACTTGCGAAGAGGTTCATAGGGCTTGGCTTCAGAGCTATAACTACCTGTGTAGATGGGGAAGTTCTTAAGGGGGAATTCGTGGGGAAGGAATTTGACGATCATTTCCTCACCTCCCTGCCACCTCACCTGGACCCCGGTGGAGAGAACGGAGAGTTTCATACTTTCGTCTACGATGGTCCCGTCTTTAGGGAAAGGGTTCACTTCAAAAAAGGAAGGATGGTATTAAGGGAAAAACGCTTCTACTTCTGCGACCTATTGCCTTTAAAGGAGGGCAAGAAATGAAGAGACAGAGACTCAAGGTGGTGGTCATTGGTGCGGGAAGCGCCTCATTCGGCCTAAGCACCCTCTCGGATGTTTTTCAATCCCCCTTGATGAAGAGCGCCGAGCTTGTCCTTTGCGATATAGATGAGGCAAAGCTCCAGTCAATGACCGAACTTGCCCATCGCCTCAATGAGGCGAGCGGATGGGGGTTGAATATAACCTCAACCACCGATTACAGAAAGGGTTTAGCGGGGGCGGATTTCGTCATAACTTCCCTTGAGAAAAGGAGGATGGCTTCCTGGAAACTGGATTGGGAGATACCCCAAAAGTTCGGCATCAAGCAGGTTCTTGGTGAAAATGGTGGACCTGGCGGGATGTTCCACGCCTTCCGCACAATACCCCTTCTTCTTGGTATTGCTAAGGCTATGGAAGAGAAATGCCCTAACGCCTGGTTAATAAACTTCTCCAACCCTCTCCATTGTAATATGCTCGCCATTTATCGCCATACGAGGATAAAGGCTATAGGACTCTGCCACGGTTTAAGAGGAACCCTTGACCAGATCGCAGATGTTATAGGCGTTCCATACGAGGCACTTTCCGCTATAGCTGGAGGTTTTAATCACTTTACTTGGATTACGGAACTTCGTTTCAAAGAAAATCGCAAGGACGCTTACCCTCTTCTAAGGGAGAGACTTGGGAGTCTATCCCGTCCCCCTCAACCCCTTTCCTTCCTCCTTTTCCAAAAGTTCGGTCTTTATCCCTCGCCTGGGGATAATCATATCGGTGAATACCTGCCGAATAGTTTGGTTGAGGAATGCTATCCTTGGGAAACGACAAGGGATACTTTTTGGCGTTTTAATTTCGAAGGGGAGGAGAAGGGGAGGAAAAATCTCCACTCGCTAATAAGCAGGATTGTGAAGGGGGAGGAGAGAACTGACCTTCTACTTCAGCATAGGTCGGGAGAGAGGGCAATAGATATAATTGAGGCGATTGTTGAGGACAAGAAGGAATTGGAGATAGCGGTAAATATACCAAATAAAGGGTATATAGAGAATCTACCAGATGGAATAGTGGAGGTGCCAGCCGTTGTGGGTAAGGATGGTCCCGAAGGGGTAAAAATAGGCAAGTTGCCAATTGCAATCGCAAGCCTCTGCCATCGCCAGATGGACATACAGGAACTCGTTGTGGAATCCGCGGTGAAAGGTTCAAGAGAAATAGCCATTCAAGCTCTCCTTATAGACCCCGTAATTCCCGATTCCCGCACCGCGGAGCAAGTTTTTGATGCTCTTTTTGAGGTGCATCGAGACCTATTGCCTACCTTTGGTTAAAACAAAGAGGAGGAATAATATGGAGGAAAAAGTAAAATTAGGTATCATAGGTTGTGGATGGGCAGTCAGGGTCTTTACGCCCTAATATAACTGGTTGCAAGAAAATTCATACTAACTTTCCCTTGTGAAAAGCCTAGGGACAGGGCAATAGAAGTGTTTCAATCACACCATAGTGGAATGGAGAATAGGGATAGCCTGCGAGGAGCTTATGGAGCGTGAGGTTATAGGGTTAGCGAAGGCTCTTTTTGAGAGGATTTACTAATGAATTTGCAGTCGATCGCCCCCTTTGTGGTAACACTATGTTTTTTAAATCAAAATTTGTCAAGTAGAAATTTTGGCTTTTTAGCGTTTATAAAGGGATATTTTATATTTCAGGGGATTATACAGGGTTTATGGGGGTTTATTTTTGGATTTAGCGTTTTTAGGTTATTTATTTTGTTTAATCTTTTTCGTTCTCACTGCAGTCGA